>NZ_BAUA01000120.1 GCF_000710915.1 Nocardia brasiliensis IFM 10847 | reverse complement strand
CTGGCCACCGGCTACGAGGTGTTCTCCGATCCGGAAAGCTACAAGCCTGGCACCGTGCTCGGCCGCGACGGGTTCGACCTCGGGGTGTTCTACAACACCGAGGAACTCAAGGCCTACTACAGCACCTCGGTGGCCGGTGTGCCGAATCGGTTCATCATGATCGGCCCGTACTCATGGACCGGCACCGCGTTCCACTACTTCGTGGAGAACGCGATGCGGCATATCGCGACGGTCATCGAGGAAACCCGCCGACGCGGGGCGACCGTGGTGGAAGTGCGGCCGCAGGCCCAGGAGCGCTTCCATCAGCAGATGCTGCGCAGCGGACGAAACCTGTCCTACTACTTGGAAACTCGGTGCGCGGGATCCAATAGTTACTTCATCAATTCGCAGGGCAAATCCCCGTATCTGCGGCCGTGGTCGTTGCTGAAGACCTATCGCAAGGCAACGCGTTTCGACCGCGAAGATTACAGCTACCGCGGTCCGGCGCGCCGCGACGATCCGGTCGACGCGCCGGACATCGAATTGGCCGCGGCCGAACTGTCGTAGCCGGACGCGACGCGTGCGCGCGTCACGCAGGGATCGCCGCGGTCAGCGAGTAACTCAGCCCGAGCGCGGCGATCACCACTATCAGTAGCAGCGCCAACAGCATGCCGGGCACGTTGTCGATGAGGGCCGGTTCGTTGCGGTCGGTGCGCGATACTGCCATGGGATCGACCTCCGGTAAATCGGGCGTGGTGTATTGCTGCGATTCCCTGTTGCGCGAGGGTCAAACATGGACGGATGTGACTTGTGTCCACTGCTGTGGGCCGAGAGTCGCGGACCGGGATCGCGGTGTCAGAAAAGTCCTGCACCGACGAGGTCGGCGAACTGGTTGCCGCCGCCGGACCAATCGGCGGTGTCGAGCGTGTCGCCGAGGTCGAACATGCGGGTGCCGGTGTCGGACGAGCGGGTGCCGCTGTCGCCGAACCAATCGAAGGACTGGCCGCTGTCGTCACCGAACATGTCGGTGAAGTCGGAGGCGTTGTCCCAGCCGCTGTCGCCGAACCAATCGAAGCTGTCGTCGCTGCCGTACGGGTCGCTGCCGTAGCGGTCGCCGGGGTCGGTGCCGAACAGATCGCCGAAGGGGTCGCCTGGGGCGTCGTCTCGACCGTCGCCGAGCCAGTCGAATCCGCCGCCCGCATCGTCCGGGCCTGACGCGTCGCTACCATCGCCGAACAGGTCGGTGTAGTCGCCGCTGAGCGGGTCTGCATCGTCGAAAGGATTGTCGCCGAACGGATCGCCGGGCTGTGAAGTATCGCCGCTCTGGTCGTCGCCGAACCGATCCGACCCGTCGGCGGGCGGGGTTTGCTGATCGTCGCCGCTCGGTTTCTCCGGTTTCGGCCGGGGTGCGCCGGGACGGGTCGGCCGATCGTCGGGGTCGCCCTTCTGCGGGGTGCTGTCGGCGGGCGACTCCGCGTTGTTCGGCTTTCCGCGCTGGTACATCTTGTTGAGTTCGCCGACTTCGCTTTTACCCAGTGGGCTGGGGCCGTCACCGCACCGGTTGACGACGCTGGCCATGATGCTGCACCCGCTGTCGTTGTGATCGAGGCCGATGGCGTGCAGCAGTTCGTGTCCGGCGATCTCGGTGCGGTCGGCCGGGTCGAAACTGCTGTTCTTGGGGTCGAGTTTGACGAACGGACCGTTGTCCCAGCCGCCCAAGCCCGCGACATCGCCTTGAAAATGTTCATTGCTGATATCGATCGCGCCATTACCCGTTCCCGGTTTGAGCACGATGTTCAGACCGGGCGTCGCATTCAGATGCTTTACCGCGTTCTCGATCCCGGGATCATGAATCTTGTTGTTATAGTGAATGATCGCCCGCCCATCTTTGTCATACCCCTGCACCTTCGCCCGAAAGTCGAAACTCGCCGCCTGCGCGACCCCCGCAGCGGTCGCGACCGAACTCAACGCCGCAGGCGTGAGCAGCGCTCCCGCCACCAACGTGGCAAACAACCGAGGCCGCCCATGCCCCGGCCCCGGCACAACCCGATGCTTCCCCCGATAACGACGACGACCGCCCACATCAGGCATGACCTGAACACCTCCGAATATCAGCGAACCGCCTCCGTCACACGGCCCGGCGGCGTCGACAGTACTGGTCGAAACGCCCCGATGCGCAAACTATAAGCCGCAGCTAAACACGCGAAAAAGGTCTCAGGACAACGTATTTAAGCGCGGTCTGCAACGACGTTAGTTCGCAGGAAAATG
Source organism: Nocardia brasiliensis IFM 10847 (assembly GCF_000710915.1). Lineage (GTDB taxonomy): Bacteria > Actinomycetota > Actinomycetes > Mycobacteriales > Mycobacteriaceae > Nocardia > Nocardia brasiliensis_A. The sequence continues at coordinate 52,014 of NZ_BAUA01000120.1, read as the reverse complement.
CGCGGGGGTGTCGGATTCGTGACTCGCTACGCCGTTCGGGGCCGGGCTGATCGAGCCTTGAACGGTCGCGGGCGGGCTGGCCGGGTGGGTGGTTGCGCCGCCGGGGCGCGGCGACGGCAGACTGGTTGCCGATGAAACTGCCCGAACTGCCCGAGCTACCGGTCCGCCCCGCACTCGATGGTCTCGTCGAGACGTTGGCCGAGCGGGCGACCGCTGTGCTGGTCGCGCCGCCGGGGACGGGAAAGACGACGCTGGTGCCGCTGGCCTTGGCGGCGGCGGGCACCGGGCGGGTGCTGGTGGCCGAGCCGCGGCGGCTGGCCGCGCGGGCGGCGGCGGCGCGGATGGCGGCGTTGCTCGGCGAGTCGGTGGGGGAGACTGTCGGGTACTCGGTGCGCGGAGACCGGCGTGTCGGCCCGGGCACCCGGATCGAGGTGGTCACCTCCGGACTGCTGGTGCGACGGTTGCAAGGCGACCCCGAATTGGCGGGGGTCGGTGTGGTGATGCTCGACGAGTGCCACGAGCGGCACCTCGACGCGGATCTGCTGCTGGCGCTGCTGCTCGACGCCAGGGCGGGGTTGCGGCCGGACCTGCGAGTGCTGGCCACCTCGGCAACCGTGGCAGCCGAACGGCTTTCGGCACTGCTCGACCCGGCGCACGGTGCGCCGGTGGTGCAGGTCGAGGGGCGGACGTACCCGGTGCGGACGACCTATGTGCCGCAGTTGCCCCGGGAGCGGGTCGAAGCTCAGGTCGCGCGGGCGACCCGGGCGGCGCTGGCCGGCACCGATGGCGATGTCCTGGTTTTTCTGCCCGGTGCCGCCGAGATCCGCCGGACGACAGCGCTTCTCGCCGATCTGGCTGAGGTGGATGTTGTCCCGTTGCACGGCAGGCTCGCCGCGGCGGGTCAGGATACGGCGCTGCGCCCTGGCGTTCGGCGGCGCATAGTGCTGTCCACGGCCGTGGCGGAATCGAGTCTGACGGTGCCGGGCGTTCGGGCCGTGGTGGACTCCGGGCTGGCCCGGGTGCCGCGCATCGATCGGGGGCGCGGACTGTCCGGGCTTGCGACCGTGCGGGTTTCGGCGGCGGTCGCCGAACAGCGCGCGGGCCGCGCCGGCCGCGAAGGCCCCGGCCACGTGTGGCGGTGCTGGCCGGAATACGAGCACGCCACCCTTCCCGCGTATCCGGAGCCGGAGATCCGGACGGCGGATCTCACGCGGCTGGCGTTGGAATTGGCATGCTGGGGTACGGCCGACGGTCACGGCCTGGCCTGGTGGGACGCACCACCGCCCGGCGGCCTGGCGGCGGGCCGGGAAGTGTTGCGCGCGTTGGGCGCTGTGCACGACGACGGCACGGTCACCGACCGTGGGCGGCGCATCGCCGGGATCGGTCTGCATCCCCGGTTGGCGCGCGCGTTGCTCGACGGTGCGGCCGAGGTGGGCGCGCGGGCGGCGGCGGAGGTGGTGACCGTGCTCGACGACGACACCCTGCTGTCCGGTGTCGATCTCGTGTCCGGTCTGCGCGCGCTGCGCCGCGAGCGGCCCGGTCGCTGGCAGCGTGAAGTCGCACGGCTCGCCCGCGCGGTGGCTGCGCCGGACGGTCGCGACGATCCGGCTTTCGTTGTGGCACTGGCCTATCCGGAACGGCTCGCGCGGCGCCGCGCGCCGGGCTCGACCAGCTACCTCATGGCCGGTGGCACCGCGGTCGCATTGCCGCCGGGTTCCGGGTTAGGCGATGCGGAGTGGTTGGCGGTCGGCGTGGCGACGCGCGATCCAGGGCGTTCCGACGGGCAGGTCCGGCTGGCGGCCGTCGCCGACGAACAGTTGGCGCGCCGCGCGGCGGCGAACCTGCTGAGCACCGTGGACGAGGTCGCCTGGGTGGATGGCGACGTGGTGGCCCGGCGGGTCGAGCGCCTCGGTGCGATCGTGCTGTCGGAGCGGCCGATTCGCGACCCGGACCGTGAATTGCTCGGTGCCGCAGTGCGTCGCGGCGTGCAGGAGAGCGGCATCGAGGTGCTGCGCTGGGATGCCGAGGCGGTCTCGCTGCGCCAGCGCCTCGACTTCCTGCATCGCACCCTCGGCGCGCCGTGGCCCGCGGTCGACGATGAATCGTTGCTCGCCGACACCGAACGCTGGCTCGGCCCGGAACTCGCCGCCGCCCGCAATCGCGCCGACCTCGCCCGCATCGACGCCGCAACGGCACTGCGTCGGCTACTGCCTTGGCCGGAGGCCGCCCAGCTGGACGAATTGGCTCCGGAACGGCTGACGGTCCCGTCCGGTAGTCGTCCCCGCCTCGACTACTCGGCCGACCCGCCCGTGCTCGCGGTCAAGGTGCAGGAGGTTTTCGGTTGGGCGGACGCGCCGCGCCTGGCCGGCGGACGCGTCCCGATCGTCCTGCACCTGCTGTCACCCGCGCAGCGCCCGGTCGCCGTTACCGCGGACCTGGCCTCCTTTTGGCGCGCCGGCTGGCTGCAGGTGCGCGCGGATCTGCGCGGTCGCTATCCCAAACACGCTTGGCCGGAGGATCCTGCCACGGTGCCCGCCCATCGCGGGACGGCGCGCAACGCGAGCCGTAACTGAGCGCTGTTGGGCTGCCTGCTATTTCGGCAGCCGAACCGCCGGATCTGCCGGATAGCGGCGGCGCCCATCGGGACCCGGCCGGGCTCGCCGGGAGATGAACGCGGGCTGCGGTGGAGTGCGTCGGCCCGCTCAACCGTGCAGCCGGGCCGCGGAGACATCGATACCCAGCCCGTGCTCGCCGGGCGGTGCACCCGGCAGCGGTGAGTTGTCGAGATAGCGGATCTCGTAGACCCGCTCGGTGAACTTCCAGCCCGCTGCCGTGCGCCGGTAGCGATCGTGGTAGATCGCGTAGTTGGAATGCGTACTGCCGCTTCTCAATCGACCGAGTTCGTGGATGTAGGCACGGCCCGAGGCGGTGTCGCCGTCGAGTTCGATGACACCGGTATGGGTGTGCTGGACGAAGTACTCCCAGGCCTCCTGCATGCGCGGGAGCGCGTGCTGCAACTCGGCGCGACCGGTGAGTTCGATCTCCGCGTCCGGGATGCGGAGCACAGCGTCGTCGGTGAACAGGGTGAGCAGGCGATCCGGGTCGCGCATCATCACGGCGTCGCTGAACTCGGCACCGAGCGCCGCGATCTCGATGCGGTCGGTGAGTGCGCGAAAGTCGTTCGGTATCAGCATGTTCGACTCCTCAGGAGGTGACGAGGGCGGACCGGCGGAGCGGGGCGAGCGCGGTGCTCCACGCGACGACCTTCTCCAGCAGTTTGTCCAGTGCGGCGGCGTGCCGTTCGTTCGGACGGAAAGCGGTGTAGTTCTCGAAATCGGTGAGCACCGAGACGGTGACCTGCGGGCTCACGTCGGCCATGCCGAGCGCACTGCACACCTGACGCAGCTGCTCCACCGCGAGCACGCCGCCCCCGGCTCCGTAGGACACGAAGCCGACCGCCTTGTCGGTCCACTGCGCGAACAGGTGATCGATGGCGTTCTTCAGCACACCCGGTGCGCCGTGGTTGTATTCGGGCGTCACGATGACGAAGCCGTCGAACGGGGCGATTCGCTCGGCCCAGGCGCGGGTGTGCGCGTGCACCGAGGGGCCGAACATGGGCGCCACCGGCTCGTCGAGGTGGGGCAGCGGGTGCGCGCGCAGGTCGATGAGGTCGAACTCGGCGTCGCCGCGAGTCGCCGCCGTGTCCAGCACCCATTGCGCGACCTGTGGGCCGTTCCGGTTCGGGCGGGTGCTGCCGAGGATGATGCCGATTCTGATGGTCATGCCCTACCGACGACGCACCCGGGGGAAATGTCAGGCCGGCTCACATACCGGGTCGCTGTTTCGTCAGTCTGGGTAAGGAACGTATCGACCGAAGGAGCCGACCACCATGACCGATCCGCAACCGCGGCCGGTGCTCAGCGAACGTCGTCAGCTGATCAACCTGGCCTACCGGCTGCTCGGCTCGTTGGCCGAGGCCGAGGACGTGGTGCAGGAGGCGTACGCGCGCTGGTACGCGATGTCCGACGCGCAACGCGAGGCCGTGGCCGAGCCGGGCGCGTGGCTGACCACCGTCGCCGGGCGCATCTGCCTCGATCTGCTCGGTTCGGCCCGCGCCCGTCGGGAACGGTATGTGGGCGAATGGATTCCGGAACCGGTGCCGGGACGCTCCGAATGGCTGGGCGGGCCGATGCCCGCGGATCCCGCGGACCGGATCACCCTGGACGAGTCGATCAGCATGGCGTTTCTCGTGGTCCTGGAATCCATGACACCGGCCGAGCGGGTGGCGTTCGTCTTGCACGACGTGTTCCGCTACTCCTTCGCTGAGGTCGCCGACGTGGTCGGGCGCACCCCGGCGGCCTGTCGGCAGCTGGCGTCCTCCGCGCGTCGCCGGATCCGCACCTCCCGTGACGTCACCCTCTCCGAACGCGCGGAGGTCGTGAGGGATTTCAAGAAGGCTTGGGAGACCAGCGATATCGAAGCGTTGATCGGCCTGCTGGACCCGCAGGCGATCGCGACCGCCGACAGCGGCGGCCTGGCCCCGGCCTTCCGGGAGCCGATCAGCGGCGGTGCGCGGATCGCCGCCGCCTGGCTCGAGATCGCCGCCCGGGCTCCGGAGGTGACGCTGATCGAACGCACGGTGAACGGTCAGCCCGGATTGGTGGCGCTCGTCGCCGGCGTCATCGTCTCGGTGTACGCCTTCGACATCGCGGATCGGCGGATCACTCGTATCTGGGTGATCCGGAATCCGGACAAGCTGCGGCCTTGGACCGAATGACCCGTCGTCGCGGTAGCGTTTGCTCTGTTCATCCCCTGGCAAACCGCGGTCACTAGCATCCCCGAGATGGTCCCGATGTCACGTCGACACCTGTTCGGCTCCCTGGCGACAGCTGCGGCTGCGTCGCTGCTGCCGCCTTCGCTACACCGCGCCATGGCCGCGCCCATGCGACGCGGCGGGCTCGCGGAGATCGAGCACGTGGTGCTGTTGATGCAGGAGAACCGCTCGTTCGACCACTACTACGGGACGCTGCGCGGGGTGCGCGGATTCGGCGACGAGTCACCGTTGCGGCTGCGCACCGGGCGTTCGGTGTTCCATCAACCGCAGCCGGCGCCGCCCGGACAGCTCCCCGCACCGGCCACCGAGGTGCTGCCGTTCTCCCTGCGCGCCGCGGCGGCCAGGGCCGGTCGCCCGGACAGCGACATCCAATATCTCGACGCCCTGAACCACGAGTGGTACGGCAGTACCGCGGCGTGGGCGCAGGGTTGGTACGACGGCTGGATTCCGGCGAAGACGCCCGCCACGATGACCTACTACGAGCGCCGCGACATCCCACTGCAATACGAGCTGGCCGAGACGTTCACCATCTGCGACGCCTACCACTGCTCACTGTTCGGCGGGACCAACCCGAATCGGAACTATTTCTTCACCGGCACTACCGGATTCGAGCCCGGCACCCGGAAACGGGCTGTCGCCAACGATGCCTACGAGATCGATCACCCCGGCTATGCGTGGACGACATATCCGGAGCGGCTGGAGCCTGCGGGCGTGTCCTGGCAGATCTATCAGGAGTGGGACAACTTCACCGACAACCCGGTCGAATACTTCCTGCCGTTCAAACGCATCGGCACCCGGCTGCTGGCCGAAGTCGACGGGGGATACCGGACCACCGAACAGCTGTACACCGCGCTGCTGACCCTGCCCGAGGCCGACCGGCAGCGGCTGCTCGGACAGCTCGACGCGGCACTCGGCGGGCTGACGGCGCAGCAGCGCAGGTTGTTCGACCGTGCCATGTACCGCAGCGCGCCGGGAACGTTGCTGCAACGCTTCCGCGCCGACGTCGCGGCGGGCACCCTGCCCGCGGTGACGTGGCTGGTGCCGCCCCAGGCGCTGAGCGAGCATCCGTCCGGTTCGACGCCGGTGGCCAGCGCGAACCTCATCTACGAATTGCTCGACATCATCGCGTCGGATCCCGGGACCTGGTCGAAGACAGCGCTGTTCATCAACTTCGACGAGAACGACGGCTTCTTCGACCACGTGCCGCCGCCCGTGCCGCCGCGACCCGCGGACGGAGAGGGCGACGACTGGTATGAGGGACGGGCGATCGGGCTCGGACCGCGGGTGCCGATGGTGGTGGTATCGCCCTGGACCATCGGTGGTTTCGTCGACTCCGAGGTGTTCGACCACACCTCGGTGCTGCGATTCCTGGAAACCTGGACCGGCGTCGCCGAACCGAATATCAGCGAGTGGCGCCGCACCGCCTGTGGCGACCTGACCTCGGCCTTCGACTTCATGAACCCCGGCAGGCCGCCGACGCTGCACCGTCCCGGACCGGTGCCCGCGCCCGTCACCCGGTGGATGCCGAATCCGCCACCCGCGCAATCGGTTCCGGAACAGGAGCCCGGCCGCCGACCGGCTCGGACGTTGCCCTACCAGCCGACGGTGTCGGCCGTGCTGCGTTCGCCCACCCGGCTGGCGGTCACACTGCGCAACAGCGGTGCGCGACCCGCGCACTTCACCCTCTACAGCTATGCGGGCGAACCCAGCTTCCCGGTCCACCTCGATGTCGCGCACGAAGCGACCGAAATCGTCACCGTCGCAGGTGCTTACGATATCGCCGTACAGGGGCCGAACCGTTTCTGGCACGAACTGCGGGGGAACACCTCGGGCGCCGCGGCCGATATCGTTGTCCGCCAACTGATTCGGCGCGGGCGCCTCTCGGTCGACCTGGCCAACGGCGGGAACGACCAGGTCACGCTGACCCTCTCCGCCCGCCGCTTCACCACGACCCGGCGCGAAGTGATCCTGCCGCCCGGCACCACGGAATCCGTCGATTGGCCGACCGACGACGGTTGGTACGACCTCACCGTCACATGCGCCGAGGATCCACCCTTCATCTGTCGTCTGACCGGCCGTATCGAAGTCCCCGCCGTGGACGTCGACTGATAGCAGCCAGGGTCCGCCCGCGCGAGCGGACGGACCTCGGTACGGCGCGCCGCAGATCAGTCCGCGAAAACCTCATCGATCGAGTCGTACTTCGCGGCGCGAACAATCCAGGTATCGAGTTGATCCACGTCCGTGCCATTGACGACTCTTGCCTCGAGCGCGGGCGGCACTTCCAGGTGCTTGGCTCCCAGCACCGTGAGCAGCGCTTCGGCCTTGCCCTCGGCGCGGCCTTCTGCCTCACCTTTGGCACGGCCTTCCGCCTCGGCCTTGAAGTGCATTTCGTTGAAGTAGTCGCTCATGTAGGGGCCGGGGAGTGAGTTGGGCGGCGTTTTCGCGCCGGAGTGTCGCCGTGCAGGATGTGCGGTGTTGCTGTGCCGCGCCGTGGTTTTCGGTGGAGTCGATCTCCCCATCGGTGGTGGCGGGGCTGTTCAGGTAGGGCGGGTTGCGTCCCCAGTTGTCGGTGGTCGAGTTCGATCTCGTGGGTGTGGTTCTACTTGGGTATGAAAAGGACAAAAGGTTCAGGTGGGGGGCGTCGGTCGGTTGTGGTGCGGAGTTTGCTGGCTGTGGTGGGGGTGGTGAGCGCGCTGGCGGTGGGGGTCGGCCCGGCGGCGCACGCGGCGCCGGCGGAGGACACGTGTGCGACCAAGCCGAAGCCGACCGGCAAAGTGCTGCAGGGATATTGGGAGAACTGGGACGGCGCGTCGAACGGCGTGCATCCGGGCATGGGGTGGATCCCGATCACCGATCCGCGCATCGCGGCGCACGGCCACAACGTGATCAACGCGGCGTTCCCGGTGATCGAATCGAACGGCACCGCCCGCTGGGAGGACGGTATGGATCGGACCGTGAAGGTCGCGACACCGGCCGAGATGTGCCAGGCCAAGGCCGCGGGGGCGACCATCTTGATGTCGATCGGCGGCGCGGCGGCGGGTATCGATCTGAGTTCGAGCGCGGTCGCCGACCGTTTCGTCGCGACCATCGTGCCGATCCTGAAGCGGTACAACTTCGACGGCATCGACATCGATCTGGAGACCGGACTCACCGGCTCGGGCAACATCAAGACCCTGTCCGCCTCGCAGTCCAACCTGATCCGGATCATCGACGGCGTACTGGCGCAGATGCCGGCGGGTTTCGGCTTGACCATGGCGCCCGAGACCGCCTACGTCACCGGCGGCAGCGTCACCTACGGCTCCATTTGGGGCGCCTACCTGCCGATCATCAAGAAGTACGCGGACAACGGCCGCCTGTGGTGGTTGAACATGCAGTACTACAACGGCAGCATGTACGGCTGCGCCGGTGATTCGTATCAGGCCGGGACGGTGCAGGGCTTCACCGCGCAAACCGATTGCTTGGCAAAGGGTTTGAACATCCAGGGCACCACGATCACCGTGCCTTACGACAAGCAGGTCCCCGGTCTGCCCGCGCAGCCCGGCGCCGGCGGCGGTTACATGTCACCGAGCCTGGTGTCCCAGGCGTGGAAGCACTACGGCACCGGTGCGGCGAACAGCTTGAAGGGCTTGATGACGTGGTCCATCAACTGGGACGGATCGCGCGGCTGGACCTTCGGCGACAACGTCAAGTCGCTGCAGGGTCGTTGAGCCGACGTCGATCATTGTGACCGGGTGCGGGTTTCGGATGGATCCACAGGGCTTCGGCGAGGGCGCACACCGCGCCGTCGCGAGTGGCCAGAGCCACACCCACCGTGGATTTGCGGCCCGCCTCGGCGATCGGCCAGGCGTAGGAGACGTAGTCTCGGCCCGCCCGGACCGGCGCGAGCTGGGTGGCGGTGAGCGCGGCGGTGACGGTGCCGTGGCGCAACGTGTGCAGCGCCATCGCCACCCACCCGCCGGGGCAGTCCAGTGCCGCCCAAACCAGTTCGGTGGGTAGGTCACCGGTGTCGGCGGCGAGGCTTTCGTCCGGTGTCCAGGCGGCGACGACGCGGTTCTGCGCGCGTTGCGGCCACGGGAACAGCCGCAAACCCCGCCCCGGCGCGCACAGCGAACCGCAGCCGTAGCAATCGGATTCGTGCCGCAGCGGAGCCGAGGACTCGGTGACGGCGAGCGCCTCGTCCCAGGACGGTGCGGGCGGCGCGGTGAGTGCCAGCGTGGCGGGCACGGCTTCGACGAGGGGCAGGCCTTCCAGATCGGTCAAGACCAATCCGTCGGAGTCGTTGCGCCGCAGGGTCACCGGCGTCTCGACCGGGACGCGGCGGCGGAAGTCGACCCGCACCGCGGACGCGCCCGACTGTGCCGCGAGCACACCGGCGACATATCCGCCGAACGCGACGCCGGGATATCCGTGTACGTGTTCGGGCACGACGATCGTGTCTGTTCGAATCATGCGATCTCCGCCCCTCCGTCGTGCTGCCGAGTAGACGATACCGGCGCCGCGTCGGTTCATTGTGCGTGCCTGTCGTGAACTGCGGCGCAGTGGTGCGCCGGAATTCCCCCGGATGCCCGCGTGTTGCCACGGAACGTGACGAAAGCAGGAATGAACGTACTTGTCGTGTACGCGCACCCGAAGCCGGACTCACTGACGGGTGCGTTGAAAGACGTAGCAGTCGACCAGTTACGGGCGGACGGGCACGAGGTCCGGATCAGCGATCTGTACGCGATGGGCTGGAAAGCGCACGCGGACACCGAGGATTTCGGCGCGGTGTCCGAAACGAATTTCATGCTCGCCTCGGGTGCGGCGTATCAGGAAGGCACATTGAGTGCCGATATCCAGGCCGAGCAGCAGAAACTGCTCTGGGCCGATGCCGTTCTGCTGCACTTTCCGCTGTGGTGGTTCAGCATGCCCGCGATCCTGAAAGGGTGGGTGGACCGGGTCTTCACGTGTGGCTTCGCCTATGGAGCCGGTGGCACGGCGTTGCCGCGGTACGGTGCGGGCGTGCTCGCGGGACGCCGCGCGATGCTCGTGGTATCGATCGGCGGCAAAGCACCGTCGTATTCCGATCGCGGTATCAACGGCCCCGTCGAGGACCTGCTGTTCCCGATCCAGCACGGCATTCTCTACTACCCGGGGATGGACGTGCTGCCGCCGTTCCTGGTGCACGGCGCCATCCGGCTCGACTCCGAGCGTTTCGACACCGTCGCCGCGGATCTGCGCGCCCGCATGACGGAGTTGCCGAAGATCGAACCGATCGGGTTCCGGCCGCAGGGCGGCGGGGACTACGACCGCAGGCTGCGGCTCGAGCCGGGGCGGGAGCCGCGCGGCGCCAGCGGATTCGAATTGCACATCGCGCACTGACTCGTACCGCGATCGGCCCTGTGTGGCGGCTGCACCTGCGCCGCGCACTGACCTGTGCCGCGGCCGGCGGCGCTGCGGCTCGTGTCCTGGTGCACCGATCAGGGCAGGGGAGCGGCTCCGCGCTCGGCGAGCAGCATCCCCATCAAGCCTGCCTCCTGCGCCTGCCCGTGGACCATCGAGCGCGCGGTTTCTTTCACCGGGCCCGCGGTGAGCAGCTGGTCGGCCGCCTGCGCCATGGCGATGCCGCCGCGATGATGGCGATACATCAACTGCAGGAACTGGATTTCGGCGTCGCGCCCGCGCGCCGCGGCGAGCGCGTCCAACTCGGTGGTGGTCGCCATTCCCGGCATCCCGGTGCCGGGCGGCGCTTTCGGTTCGGTCTGCGCGACCGGCAGCGAATGTTGGTGTGTAGCAGTCTCGTCCGTGTGCATCCAGGCCATCGGACGGGCCGACATGGGTGCGGCGTTCGCCAGCCGCAGCCAGCCCAGCATGGTGCCGATCTCGAGTCGCTGGGTGCTGTCGAGCTGTTGGGCCAGGCGCAGGACGGTCGGATCGACGCCGGGGTCGAGCCGCTGCACCATGATCAGCGCCTGCTGGTGGTGGGCGGTCATGTCCTGGGTGAAGCCGATCTCCACCGCGCTGAGAATCGGTGTCGCCGTGTGCTTCTCCGGCAGCACGAGGGGCCGCAACGCGGCGCCGAGCACGAGCAGGGCGAACGCGGCGGAGACGAACGCGGCACCCCGGATCCAGCGCGGCACGGCTAGGACCCGACGATCGACTCTTGGTCCGCCGGCGGCGAATACACGTCGTTGTCGAGCTGCAACACCATGAACCCGTTGTCGGAGCAGGTGACATACAGTTGCGAGCCACGCCATTCCGGTGGCGAGAGGCACCAGTCGGTGGACACGTCGCCGAAGGCCAGCCTGCCGGTGCGCGGGGTCAGCGCGTCCAGCGGATTGAACTGGCCCTCCAGTACGGCGCGCAGCGCCGGCGGGGTACTCATCAGCGGCACACCGATGATCGACGCCAGCGCGTGCGGCGAGTTCCACAGGCTGAGGTTCTGCCCGGTGCGGGCGGGCGGGTTGTAGTAGGCGATCTCGCGGATGTCGCGCGGATTCCGGATATCGAAAACCCTGATGCCCGAGGAGATCCAACCACACGCCAGCGCCGTGGGATCGTCACGGCGATCGGCGGTGCAGTAGTGCGATTCGTAGGCGAACGCCGAACCGCCCATGGAGGAACCGATATTGGCGTCGATATTCTGCGGCAGGTTGATTTCCAGCTTGATCTTCGCGGCGACCTTGGGCGCGGTGTCGTCGGCGATATCGATGAGTTTCACACCGCCGGAACCGCCTTCGTCGACCGTGTACAGATACGGCTTGCCGCCATAGGTCACGGGAATGCTGTGCTGGGTGGCCCAGCCGTCGGTCCAGAACACCCGGCCGATGTGGTGCACCTGCGGGTTCGGGTCGCGGCGCTGCACCGCGCTGATATCGAGCACGGTGAAGCCGCCGAGCGCGGACAGATACATCCGGTTGCCGTCGGCGCTGATCCCGAAGCCGTGCGCTTCGATACCGGTGAGCCCCTGCCAGACGACGCGCGGATTCGCCGGATCGGTGAGGTCGACCGCGCTGACGAAACCGGGGACGATGCCTGAGGCCCAATAGGTGTTGCCGTCCGGGGAGAAGCCACCCTCGTGCGTGGTGATCGGCAGCGGCATCAGCATGTTCGTGCCGGGGCCCGGGTTGAGCAGGCGCGGATGCGCGCAGTCGGAGATGTCGTAGACCGAGAGGTAGCCGACGCCGGTACCCACCGGGACGCCCGTGCCCACCAGCAGTTTTCGTGCGGTGTTGACCTTCAGGCTCTCCCAGGTGCCCGCGAGCATGGCGGGTTCGGTGAGGGTGGCGGTCGGGCGCGGGTGCGCCGGGTCGGACACGTCGAGCACCTGGACGCCGCGCCCCTCGCTGATCAGGTCGCCGGGGAAGAACGAGCCCATATAGGCGCAGTGCTCGAAGCTGGTCGAGGTGATGCCCGCACCGCGGCCGGCGAAGCCGCCGACGAACGACATGTTGCAGCGATAACCCTGCGTGCTGCGTCCGCTGTCCCGGTCGGCGGCGGTCACGTCGCCCTGCATGCCGTTCTCCGGCGCCGAACCCGGTCCGCAGTCGGCGCGCGGGACCGCGGTGCGGCCGACGTCGAGGAACTCTTGCACGGCCGTCTGGATATCGGACTGCAGATCGGCCGACGCACTGCTCGGCACCATCAGTGCGGCCGCGAGACCGACCATGACGAGCACCAGTGGTTTGGTGCCGCGCAGGCGTGTCAGTGAGCGCATCGTCGAACTCCCCAACCTTCAGCAAGTTGATACATGGTCGCCCAAACTGACTGGGACAGCCGACCGAACTGACTGAATGGTAGTAACTACCGTTAACTTATGGGAAGGGTTTCGCGGAAATTGGCAGTGCACGCGGCGTGCCGTCCCGTGACGTGGGATCTGGTACGGGCGTTCAGTTGCTGGTGAGCTGCGTTTCCTGGGTCAGCAGCTCATCGCAGACCCCGAGCAGAACGCCGCGTAACTCGGCTGAACGGTCAGCCAGCGCAGACTGGGCCCTGGCGTACTCCGCGCGCCCGGCCGGGGTCTCGATGCGCACCGGCGCGTAGCCGTACTCAGACAGATCGTAGGGACTGGCCCGCATATCGAGTTCGCGCGCGGCGCAGGCCAGCTCGAAGCAGTCCAGCATCAGCCGGGACGAGACCAGCGGGGCCAGCTTGAAACTCCACTTGTAGAGATCCATGTTCGCGTGCAGGCAGCCGGGCTGCTCGCGGCGCACTTGGTCGGCGCGGGTGAGCGGTTCGGCGTTGCGGCCCACCGCCGCCGGGGTGAAGAAGCGGAACGCGTCGAAATGGGTGCAGCGCAACGACATCGACTCGACGACGGCATCGGTGCCCGCGTGGCCCAGCCGCAGCGGCACCTGCTGGTGCCGGATATCGTCGGTGCGGTACACCATCGCCCACTCGTGCAGCCCGAAGCAGGACAGCTGCGCGGGGCGAGCCGCGGTGGCGCGCAACAACTTCGCGATGAATCCGAGGGTGTCGCGGCGGCGCGTGAGGTACGCCGGGTCGGCGGTGTGCGCCGCACCGACCCGGTGATAGCCGCGGGCGCCGTCGTATTCGCGGGCACCCGCCAGCGCGATGCCGAAGCCGGGATGCCAGCGTCGCAACTGCGCGGGTTTGTGCCCGTAGTAGGTGAACAGAAAATCGATCACCGGATGCGTCGAACCCGACGCGCGCCGTTCGAGATACGGGCCGACGAGCGCATCGAGGCGGTCGAGGTGCGCGGCCGCCGCAGCGCGCCACTCGTGCTCGGGGAGCACCGTCGTCGCACCCGTGCTCATCGCCGAACTGGCGAAAACGCCGTACCGAGAACTCATTCGATGATCCGGTGCGTTCCGTCGCGGACCGTGCCGACGAACTCCTCCACCAGATCCTCCAACGCCACGATGCCGGTGGTGTTGCCGCGGGTGTCCACGACGCGCCCCAGGTGACTGTTGGTGCGCCGTAACCGGGCCAGCGCCTCGTACAGCGGCGTGTGCATGCTGACGGTCGGCAACGGCCGGATATCGGTGCGGGGTATCGGCGTCTCCGGCCCCGCCGTCTCGTCGGCGACCTTGTCCAGCACGTCCTTGACGTGCAGGTAGCCGACCAGCGAACCGTCGCTCGCCTGCACCGGATAGCGGGAGAAACCGGTTTCGGCGACGGCGGATTCGATATCGCCCAGCGTGGTTCCGCTGCCCCGCAACGGCACCGTGCGGGTGGTCGCCAGCGACACCATCACATCGGTGACCACGCGGTCGCTGGTACCGAGCGCCTGGGTGAGCCGGCGGTGCTCCTCCTCGTCGAGCAGGCCCTCCGAGCGGGATTCGCCGATCATCTCGGCGAGTTCGACGGAAGAGACGGTCGCTTCCAGTTCGTCCTTGGGCTCGATCCGGACCATGCGCAGCGTGAGGTTCGCGGCCAGGTTGTAGACCGCGATGAGCGGACGCGCCAAACGCAACCACATCAGGTGCACCGGAACCAGCAGCAGCGCACTGCGTTCCGGGCCCGCCAGCGCGATGTTCTTCGGAATCATCTCGCCGAACAGGATGTGCAGGATCACCACGATGGCGAGCGCGATCGCGAAAGCCACCGGGTGCAGCAGCTGTTCGGGCAAGCCGAGGAACTCGAACGGGCCCTCCAGCAGATGCGCCACCGCGGGCTCGCCGACCCGGCCGAGCAGGATGGAGCAGATGGTGATGCCGAGCTGCGCCGCGGCGAGCATCATCGACAGGTTCTCGCCTGCCCGAATTACGGTGTCGGCATTACGTTTTCCTTGCGCGGCCAGCGCTTCGAGCCGGTCCCGGCGGGCCGAGATCAAGGCGAATTCGGCGGCGACGAAGAAGGCGTTACTGGCGAGCAGCACCACGGTGAGCAGCACGCCGAACAGGTCACCCATGACTGTGCTCCTGTTCGCGATCTGCCGTCGGGCCGGACTCGGCCGGGGCGGTCTCCTCGTGCTGGAAGCGCCGCAGCGCGAGCTCCTCCGGGGCGACCGGGATCAACCGGACCCGGTCGATGCGGCGGCCGTCCATGCGTTCCACCCGCGCGATCCAGCCACCGGAAGCCGGTGAATCCTCTGAAGACCATTGCTGGGAACGGGGATTGGGCAACAGCACCTCGTCGCCCGGCTCCGGGATGCGGCCGAGACGGGTGAGCACCAGGCCGCCGAGTGTTTCGTATTCGCCCTCGGGCGCGTCGTATCCGGTGGCTCTGGACACCTCGTCGATGCGCAGCAGACCCGAGCAGTCCCAGCCGTCGGAGACGCGGCGCACGTCGAGTTCTTCCTCGTCGTGCTCGTCGCGGACGTCGCCGAGGATCTCCTCGATGATGTCCTCCATGGTGACGATGCCCGCGGTGCCGCCGTATTCGTCGACCACCAGCGCGACCTGCATGCCGTCGGCGCGGATGCGTTCGAGCACCTCGTCGCCGTCCAGGCTCGCGGGCACGATCGGCACGGGATGGGCCAGCATCTGCAACGGGACGGTCCGCCGGACCCCCGCCGGATGGGTGAACGCCTGTTTGACGTGCACCACGCCGAGCGTGTTGTCCAGATCGCCGTCGATCACCGGGAACCGCGAGTAGCCCGTGCGGCCGGCGGCCTCGATGAGGTCGGCGATGGTATCGAGTTTGTCCAGCGATTCGATCTTCACCCGCGGGGTCATCAGTTCCTCGGCGCTGCGCTCACCGAATTGCAGCGAGCGGTCGATGACCTGCGCCGTGCGCGAGTCCAGCGCGCCGCGCAGTGCGGACGTGCGGACCAGCGAGCCGAGTTCCTGCGGCGAACGCGCGGAACGCAATTCCTCGGCGGGTTCGACGCCGAAGCGGCGCACCACCCAGTTGGCGGTGTTGTTGAGGAAGTGGATCAGCCATTTGAACACCACCGAGAACGCGACCATGGGCGCGGCGGTGACGCGTGCGGTGGCCAGCGGTTTGGAGATGGCGATGTTCTTGGGCACCAGTTCGCCGTAGATCATCGACAGCGACGTGGCCAGTACGAGCGCCAGCGCGAGCGAGAGACCGCGGGCGGCGCCGTCGCTGAGCCCGAGGCCGGTGAACAGCGGATCGAGCAGCCGGGCGAGCACTGGTTCGGCGATATAACCGGTGATCAGCGTGGTGATCGTGATGCCGAGCTGGGCGCCGGACAACTGGAACGAAAGCGTGCGATGCGCTTGGCGGACCATGCGAGCCCGGACGTCACCCTCGCGCGCGTGCGCTTCGACGGTGCTGCGTTCCAGGGCGGTGAGGGAGAATTCGGCGGCGACGAAGAGCGCGGTGCCTGCCGTGAGAGCGATGAATCCGAGCAAACTGAGCACGGTGAGCGCGACGGTCATCGTCGGCACCACCTGATGGCCGGAGACCCGCCGATCGGGAATGGAGCTCGGACTCGGAGGACGCGGGGGAGTAGGAGGACGCCGGGTTTGTCACCCGGCTCGGTAGAGGAGCCCTCCTGTGCTGCGCCCTTGGACGCGGGTGACAACTGGATCCTTTCGCGAAGCCGGTGATGTGCTGCCGGAGGCCGGCAACTCCCATGTTACCGGCCCACGTCGTGGAACGCGTGGGCCGGTGGGTGTCCCGGCACGGGCGTGTCGGACGCCGTGCCGGGCGGGTGTCTCAGGGAACGGTGCTCACCAACCGCTGGGCAGCGGCCGGCCCTCGGCGAATCCGGCGGCCGACTGCACACCGAGCACTGCCTTGTCGTGCAGTTCCGCGAGACTGCGCGCACCCGCGTAGGTGCACGCGCTGCGCACGCCGGAGCAAATGTGGTCGATGAGGTCCTCGACGCCCGGGCGTTCGGGGTCCAGCCGCATACGCGAGCTGGAGATGCCCTCCTCGAACAGGGCCTTGCGGGCGCGGTCGAAGCCGCTGTCGGAGGCGGTACGCGCGGCGACGGCGCGCTTGGAGGCCATGCCGAAGCTTTCCTTGTACGCGTTGCCGTCGCGGTCGACGCGCAGGTCGCCCGGGGACTCGTAAGTGCCGGCGAACCAGGAGCCGATCATCACGTTGGACGCGCCCGCGGCCAGCGCGAGGGCGACGTCGCGCGGGTGCCGCACGCCGCCGTCCGCCCAGATGTGCACGCCGAGTTCCTTTGCGGCGGCAGCGCATTCGGCCACCGCGGAGAACTGCGGGCGGCCGACGCCGGTCATCATGCGGGTGGTGCACATGGCGCCGGGGCCGACTCCGACCTTGATGATGTCGGCGCCTGCGGCGGCGAGGTCACGGGTGCCCTGCGCGGAGACCACATTGCCCGCAACCAGCGGCACGCCGAGGGCGAGATCGCGCACGGCGCTGAGGGATTCGAGCATCTTGGCCTGGTGGCCGTGCGCGGTGTCCATGACCAGCACGTCGGCGCCGGCGTCGACGAGGGCCTTGGCCTTGGCGACCACGTCGCCGTTGATGCCCACCGCGGCGGCGACGCGCAGCTGGTTGCGGTCGTCGACGGCGGGTTGGTAGATCCCGGCGCGCACCGAACCGGTGCGGGTCATCACGCCGGCCAGGGTGCCGTCCGCGGCAGTGAGCACCGCGAGCTGGGCGTGCCCGGCCTCGAGCAGCTCGAAGATTTCGCGCGGTGAGGTGCTGGCCGGAGCCTGGACGAAATCGGTGATCGCGACGTCGCGCAGCCGGGCGAAGCGGTCGACATCGGTGCACGAGGCCTCGGTGACGACGCCGACCGGGCGGCCCGCCTCGACCACGACGACGGCGCCGTGGGCGCGCTTGTGCATCAGGGCGACGGCCTCGGACACCGAGCGCTCCGGATCGAGGGTGACCGGGGTGTCGGCGGTGAGCGAGCGGCTCTTGACGAAGGCGATGGTGTCGGCGGCCGCGCTGATCGGCAGATCCTGCGGCAACACGACGATGCCGCCGCGACGGGCGACGGTCTCGGCCATGCGGCGTCCCGCGACCGCGGTCATATTGGCCACGACGATGGGAATGGTGGTGCCGGTGCCGTCGACGGTGGAGAGGTCGACATCGAACCTGGAGGCGACATCCGTCCGGTTGGGGACGAGAAAGATGTCGTCGTAGGTCAGGTCATACGGCGGCTGATGGCCAGGGAGAAACTGCACTTAACCGATGATAACCAAGTCCGGGCGGTGGTGCGCAATCCGCCGGCATTCGGCCGAGACGAACCTCACAACCCGCGCCTCGGGCGTGTCGCGGTGCGCCCGGACGGTGTGAGCTGTGCTGAGTCAGGCCGCGGCCTGCGAGCGCGACAGGCTGATCGTGGCGCCGCACATGACGAGCACGGCCAGCACGGTGACCAGCAACCCGAAACCGTTGGTGCGGAAGCGCTCGTCGAGCACGGTGACGCCGACGAAGGCCGCCGCGAGTGGCTCGGCGATGGTGACCGCGGGCAGCGATGCCGCGAGCGAACCGGCTTGGAATGCCTTCTGCTGCAGGTAGACCCCGGCTATCCCGGCGGCGATCAGCGCCCAGGTCTGCCAGCTGGTCAGCACCTCGAGCGGGCCGTGTTCGAACAGATCCGTGACGTAAGAGGTGAGCGCGGCGGCCAAGCCGTAGAGCGAACCACTCGCGGCGCCGAGCAGCAGTGCGCGCCGGCCGGTATCGGCGGATCGGAGGCCGACCGCGACCGCGATACCTGCCAGGGCCACCAGGACGACCAGCGGGATCAGCCAATCATGCAGCGGTGCAGTGGTATTCCCCTCGGACGGGTTACCGACGACCAGAAACACGACCAGTGCGGCCACCAGTGCGAGCGCGATCGCCCAGGTGCGGGCCGAGATTCGGCGTTCGTTCAGCCGCGCGGCCAGCGGTAGCGCGAACACCAAGGCGCTCACCAGGATCGGTTGTACGAGCAGGACCGCGCCCAGTGCGAGCGCGGCCACCTGCATCGCGTAGCCGCCGATATCGCCGACCACACCGGCCCACCACCGCGGATTGCTCAACAGCGCCCGGACGAGCGGCACATCGTCGGGCACCGCCGCGGCCGCCCGCTGCTGCGCCACCGCCGCCACGGCGAAGAACAGCGCGGCGAGCAGTGCGCAGGCGACGGCGCCCACCGGATGGCCGGTCACGACCGCTAGTTTGCCCCGCGGTTGCGGGTGCTCGGCGCACGTTCCGGGCGCACGGCGCGTCGCCGTGCCCTGCCGGGCGTGTCGCCGCCGCTGTTCGTGCCGGACCGGGCACCGGTACCCGCGAATCCGGCCGCGCCCGCGGCGTTTCGGTTCGCGCTCGCCGGCGCGGCGCCGCGACCTGCGCCGATCTTGGCCGAGGCCGCGCCACGGCCGGCGGACCCGCTGCGGCCGATGCCTGACCTTCCCGAGCCTTCGCCGCGCCCGGTGGCCCCCGCGCCGGAACGGGTGGCGCCGTCGTCGCGTCGCGCGAAGCCCTTGCCGGAGCCTTCGCCCCGGCCGCTGTTCGTCCGTGCGGTCGTCGCGTCGTCGCCGAGACCCTTGCCG
This sequence comes from Nocardia brasiliensis IFM 10847, assembly GCF_000710915.1. Taxonomy (GTDB): domain Bacteria; phylum Actinomycetota; class Actinomycetes; order Mycobacteriales; family Mycobacteriaceae; genus Nocardia; species Nocardia brasiliensis_A. Next base: position 32,811 of record NZ_BAUA01000120.1, on the reverse strand, counting down.
GTACCGGCGCTGCGGCCGTCCGTGCCACGCCCTGAGGCGGCTCCTGAGCGACCGGCACGGGCCGGACGGCCCGTGGACCCGGCGGCGGCCGCGCCGCGGCCGGCGGACCCGGCACGGCGACGGCCGGTCCCGGTCTTCGAACCACCCTCGGCCGCAACCTGCTTCGGCGGTGTGGGCGCGGCGACCGGAACGCCGGAGGGCTGACGCGCGCCGGTGATCTCGATCAGGGTGCGGTCGCCGGGGCGCACCGCGACGCCCTTGATGTCGACGCCGGCTTTGCGGGTCATCGACTCGACGTCGCGCCGCTCCTCGTCCATCACCAGCGTGACGACCACGCCGTCCTCACCGGCCCGTGCGGTGCGGCCCGCGCGATGCAGGTAGGCCTTCGACTCCGCGGGCGGATCGACGTGCACCACAAGGGAAATGCCGTCGACGTGGATGCCGCGCGCGGCGACGTCGGTGGTGACCAGCACCGGTACCGAGCCGTCGGCGAAGGCCGCGAGCGTGCGGGTCCGGTTGTTCTGCGCCTTGCCGCCGTGCAGCGCACCGGCCGGGATGCCGACCCCGCGCAGCTGCTTGGCCAGCCGGTCCGCGCCGTGCTTGGTGCGGACGAACATGATGGTCAGGCCCTCGCGCGCGGCGATCTCGGACGCGACGGCGCGCTTGACGAGCTTGTCGCGCACGAAGAGCAGATGGTGGGTCATCGTCGCGACCGACGCGGCGGGCGGTGCGGTCGAATGCGTGACGGGGGAGCGCAGGTAGCGCTTGACGAGCTTGTCCACCTCGCCGTCCAGCGTCGCCGAGAACAGCAGGCGCTGACCGTCTTTCGGGGTCTGGTCGAGCAGCTTGGTGACCTGCGGCAGGAAGCCCATGTCGGCCATGTGATCGGCCTCGTCGAGCGCGGTGATCCGCACGTCGGCGAGCGAGGCGCAGCGTTGCGTCACCAGATCGGCGAGCCGGCCCGGGGTGGCGATCAGCAGATCGACGCCGCGGGCGAGGCGGTCGGCCTGCCGCTTGATCGGCGCGCCGCCGACCACCGAGGCGACCCGCAGGCCGAGAGCGAGAGCCGGTGCGTCCAGCGAACGTTCGATCTGCGCGGCCAGCTCACGGGTGGGCACCAGCACCAGACCGCGGGGGCGGCCCGGCTGGGATGCGGCGCCGGCGAGGCGGGCCAGCATGGGCAGTCCGAAGGCGAGGGTCTTGCCGGATCCGGTCGGGCCGCGGCCGAGCACATCCTTGCCCGCCAGGGCGTCCGGCACCGTTGCGGCCTGAATGGGGAACGGTGCCTCGATGCCGTCGCGCCGCAGTGCCTGTACGAGCACGGCGGGCAGGCCCAGGTCCGTAAATGACACGGTGGGCGCCGCGGCGACGGTGGTCGAGGGGGTCACGAGTGGTGTGTGCCTTTCGTAAGACGGCGTGTTCGCAGAGCAGAACACGCTGTGCAGAGTGGGTCGGGGCGGTGCACGCTACGGTGCAGCGCGCGCTGCGGACAGAGGGTTTCGGGGTGCAGCGCGAAGGGGCGATGCGGCCGACCGTTCGGTAGGCCAAGTGTCCAGGATACGTCCTATGAGTTCAGCCGCGGAACAGCCGACTCAATTCGACCAGCCAAGGTACCGCGACGGCCAGGGTCGGCACGACCAGAATGGCCGCGGAACCGAGGTAGGCGGCGCTGGCCACACGCACGTCCCCGATCCGGCCGGTGAGCCGCTGGATGCGGATGAGCGTGGTGGGTCCGCCCGCGGCGAGCGCGCCTGCGGGGCGGTCGACTTGGAACAGGCGACCAGGGCGCGGGCCAGCGGTTTGGGCCGGTCACCTTCACCGCGGAATCGTCGGCGAGTAGTTCGATCAGCAGTTTCACCGAACCGAGCGCGGCCTTGCTGCGCACCACCCGGGGAAATGCCTCGTGCACCGCGGTGAACGCCTCGAGCACCAGGTCGTGCCGGGCGCGCAGGTGCGAACGCTCGTGGCTGACGATCGCGGTGATCTCGGCGTCGTCCAGGTTGGTCAGCGTGCCCTCGCTGATCACCACGCGCTGGCGCAGGCCGGGCAGGCAGTAGGCGATCGGCTCGGTGGCGGCGAGCACGCGGATATCGGCGGCGCGCCGGTGCGGGCCGCTCTGGTCGAGCAGGTCGACGAGCATCCGGTGCCGGGCGCGGCGCCGACGGGTGTGCACGCCGACCCGGACGATCGCGTAGATGAGCCGCGCGCCGACCAGCAGTGTGAGCATGAACACGAAAACGTAGGCGAGCCACAGCGGCAGACCCAGCGCGTCGATCTCTCGGGTGGGGGAGGTGGTGGGCCGCCCGTCCGAACCCGGCACGAGCAGTTCGGCCGCGATGGCCAAGCCGGAGCCGAACGCGCTGAGCACGGCGGCCAGCGCGATCGCCTGCCAGAGCACGACTGCTGCGCGGGGCGTCCGGTATGTCCAGGTCGCCCGGCTGAGCAGGGCCGGGGCAGGCCCCGCGAGAAGCAATGCGAGACCGGCGAATACCGGCGCGGTTGCGTTCATCGACTCAGCTCACTGCGTTGGGGGCAAGGTCGCGAGGAGTCTACTGCGGTGGCGGTGTGTCCTCGGATGCTTCGAGCTTAGCGAGTGCCTCCCGCAGTGCGGCAGCCTCGTCCTTGCCGACCTGTTCGACGAAGTGCACCAGGGCCGCGGCGCGGCTGCCCGCGGCGTCGGCCTGCTGCAGCGCGTCGACCATCAAACTGGCCACGAGCTCGTCGCGGGTGTGCACCGGCGCGTACCGGTGCGCGCGGTCGTCGCGCTGCTGGACCACGAGGTTCTTCTTCGCGAGTCGCTGCAGCACTGTCATCACCGTGGTGTACGCGAGCTCGCGGCGTGCGGCCAGTGCCTCGTGCACCTGCCGGACGGTCTGCGGTTCGTCGGTTGACCACAATTGGTCCATGACCGCTTTCTCGAGTTCACCAAGTCCTGCCATCCCACAATTTTAGGGACTCAACGACGCCGATGCGTACTACACGGTGTCGTAACTATGGAATAGCTGGTGTGTCATTTGTCATATGCGGCGGATTTGGACATAGCAGGCCCACCTGCTTTACCCACCACATGCCGGGTGCCGATCGGCACGATCATGGGCCGGCCGGACACCGGATCCGGCAGCACCGAGGCATCCAGATCGAAGACCTCGCGCAGCAACTGCACGTCGATGATGTCGGCGGGACGGCCCTGCGCGAGGATCCGGCCGTCGCGCATGACGATCAGCTCGTCGCTGTAGCGGATCGCCAGATTCAGATCGTGCAGCACCATCACCACCGTGCGGCCCAGCTCGGCGTGCAGCCGGTCGACCAGGTCGAGCACGTCCACCGCGTGCGCGAGGTCGAGGTAGGTGGTCGGCTCGTCGAGCAGCAGGATGTCGGTGCCCTGCGCGAGCGCCATCGAGATCCAGGCGCGCTGGCGCTGGCCGCCGGACAACTCGTCGAGCGCGCGATCGGCGAGATCGGCGATGCCGGTCTGCTCGAGCGCGGTCATCACCTCGGCCTCGTCGTCCACCGACCACTGCCGGAACCAGGACTGGTGCGGGTGCCGGCCGCGCGCGACGAGATCGGCGACGGTGAGGCCCTCGGGTGCGACCGGCGACTGCGGCAGCATGCCGATCACCCGGGCCACGTCCTTGGTCTTCATCGTCGAAATAGCCTTGCCGTCCAACAGCACTCGGCCCTGCTGCGGGCGCAGCAGCCGGCCGAGCGAACGCAGCAGGGTCGACTTGCCGCATCCGTTCGGGCCGATCACGGTGGTGATCACGCCGGGGGCGATGTCGAGGGTGAGTCCGTCGACGATCACCCGGTCGCCGTAGCCGAGGCTGACGTCGACGGCGGCGAGCCGAGCCGGCTGCCTGCCGTCCGCGGCATCTGTGGTCATGACAGCGTCGCCTTCCGATTCATTCGCACGAGCAGATAGAGCAAGAACGGGCCGCCGAGCCCGGCGGTGACGATGCCCACCGGCAGGTCGGCGGGGAACACCGAGCGGGACGCGATATCCGCGCCGACCACCAGGATGGCACCGACGAGCGCCGACCCGATCAGCGGTTCGCCGGGGGTGCGCAGCAGTCGGCGGGCGATCTGCGGGGCGGCCAGCGCGACGAAGGCCACCGGCCCGACGGCCGCGGTCGCCACCGAGGAGCTGACCACCGCCGCGCCGATCAGGATCGCCTGCTGGGTCTGGATGCGCACGCCGAGCGATCGGGTCGTGTCGGTGCCGAGCCGCAGCGCCGCCAGCGTGCGGGCCGAGCCGAGCGCAACCAGTACCACCACCGCGAGCGCCAATGCCGCTGGGACCACACGGGATCGATCGGCGTTGTTGAGAGATCCGTTGAGCCACAACTGGACCAGCTGCGCGTCCTGCAGCGTGGCCCGGGTGATCAACCAGCTGATGCCCGCCAGCAGCACGGCATTGAGGCCGACGCCGACCAGGACCAGCCGCAGTCCGGTGACGCCCTGATCACCGGTCGCGCTGCGTCCCCAGGCCAGTAGATAGATGGCCGCGGCGGTGAGCAGGCCACCGGCCAGCGCGGCCAGTGGTGCGCCGATGGTCGCGGCCAGGCCGGTGCCGCCCGCGCCGACGATCACCGTCACCGCGCCGAGGCTGGCGCCCGTGGTGATGCCGAGCATGTCCGGCGCGGCCAGCGGGTTGTGCAGGATCGACTGCGTGATCGCGCCCGAAAGGCCAAGGGCCGCACCGACGACCAGGGCGGTCAGCGCCCGGGGCAGGCGCGAGTCCAGGACGATGAAGCGCTGCGATCGGGTGCCGCCGCCGGACAACACGTCGAGCACCCGGCCGAGCGGGATATGCGAGTCGCCGGTGGCGATGTCGAGGCAGAACAGCACCAGCATCGCCGCGGCCAGCGCGACGACGATCAGCACCATGGCCGGGCGCAGCACCAGCGAGACCGGTCCGACCCGCAGGGCCGGTCTCGCGCTCCGGGTTTTCAACGAGACGGTCACAGGCTCACCAGCTTTCGACGGCGCACGAACGCGATGAAGCAGGGCGCGCCGATCACGGCGAGCATGACGCCGACCTGGAGTTCACCGGGGCGGGCGACCACCCGCCCGACGATATCGGCGACCATCAGCAGGATCGCGCCGATCAACCCGGAATAGGGGATCATCCAACGGAAGTCGGGTCCGGTCACGACGCGGGCGATATGCGGCACGATCAAACCGAGAAAAGCGATCGGCCCGACCGCCGCGGTGGCCGCGCCGGACAGCAGCACCACCGCGGCCAGCCCGAGGGCGCGGCTGCGGCCGATGTTCACGCCCAGTCCGCGTGCCACCTCGTCGCCGAGACTCAACAGGTTCAATCCGGGCGAGGCGAGCACGGCGAGCAGGACGCCGAACGCCAGGAACGGCAGCACCTGCCACAGCACCGTGGCGTCGCGGCCCGCGATGGTGCCGACCACCCAGAAGCGGTAGGTGTCCAGCGCCGTGGCGTCCAGCAGGACCACGGCCTGGGTCATGGCTTGCAGGAAGGCGGTGACGGCCGCGCCGGCCAGTACCAGGCTGAGCGGGCTGGCCTTGCCGCCGCCGACGGCCGAGGCGCCGAACACGACGACCCCGGCCAGCAACGCCCCGACGAACGCGAACCAGATGTACTGGTTGGGCGTGGTGAGGCCGAAGAGGTAGATGCTGAGCGCGGCGAAAAACCCAGCGCCCGCGTTCAATCCGAGCAGGCCGGCGTCGGCGAGCGGGTTGCGGGTGTAGCCCTGGATCAGCGCGCCCGCCATGCCGAGCGCCACGCCCGTGACGAGGGCCAGTGCCGTGCGAGGCAGCCGGAGCCCTCGTACGATTTCCTCGGCGGTGGATCCGGCGGAGCAGTTGAACGGCCCGCCCGCGCAGGTGACGGCGTGCTGCACGGCGTCGTAGACGGTGCCGGGCGAGAGCGACCTGGTCCCGATCGCGACGCTCGCGATCACGGTGAGCAGGAGCAGGGCGGTCAGGACGAGGAGTCCGGTCAGTCGCCGCCGCCGTGCGGTCCCAAGCGTGGTCACGGTGACGAACTACTCCTGATTCGGTCTGGCACAGTACTGGTTGGTCTGGTAAGCCTAACCTATCTTGCTGTACCCACCGCGACGGCCAACCCCTCAGGAGGTTCGCGCAATGCCCGAGCTCATGACCACCTGCCCGCCACGCCATACGACCATGGCGTTCGATCATGCCGGTGCCAGGTTGCGCGCGTTGCAACCTGAACATCCGCGCGTGTACGCGGTGGCGGCGATGGCGGAGCAGGGCAAGCGGCGCTGGTGGCGATTGGCCGACGGGGTGCGTGAGGGGCGCATCGAGCTGATGTATCGGCGGCACGCGGCCGAGATGATCCGCGCCGACGTGGCGGCGGAGGTGGTGGCCACCGCGCTCATCCACGCGGTGGTCGGCCGGGTGACCGCGCTGCTGGTCTCGGAAGGGCGAGCCTGGGATCCGGGACTGGAGAACCTGTGGATCCACACCGACAACGACGGCGGCATCGATTGGGCGGGCCTGGGCGACACCACGATTCGCGTGGTCGACGGCGATGCGCTGGCGCGTGAGCCGGGTGTGGTGGCGCTGCCGTGCGAGGGGGCGATGTACGTCTGGCTCGCGCATCGGTGCGAACCCTCGCTGACGCTCATCCAGTCGAGCATGGCTCGGTACTCGGGTCTGAACCCGCGGCGCTTCTGGCAGCTCGTCGGCGAATCCATCGCGGGCGCTTCGACTTACGTGCCGGATCTGGCGCGGACCGACGCGGTGGTCGGCACCCGGCGTGGTCAAGGCCTGTTGGCGGCGCTGGAGCGCCGGGGATTGCCGGTGCGTCGCACGACGGGCTTGCTTACTTAGGTAAGCCTGACCTATACTCATAACCGGCGTAAGGATTGAGCGAGAGTCCCGAGGGCTGCGGTGACCCCCGATCCAGTGCCGCTGAGGGCCTCACCTCCGGGTGGGGCCCTCAGCTCTGTCTGCTGTGACCTATGTCGCTCGGTTCGCCTCTGGCGTGGCGCGAATTTCCGGGTCTAGTGTCGGACGCCGTCACGGACGTGAATCCTCCTGAACCCCTGGGGGATTCGTCCGATTTCGAGTCGCCGACCGTCCGTTTGCGCTGTCCCGCAAACCTTCTCGGCTACTCATCGCGTGCCGAGGAGTGTGCCGGGTGCTCGTCCGAGAATTCTCGCGTCGTCGTTGTCTCGCAGGCCTCACCGCCGCGGCGGCGCTGCTGCTCGTATCCGCGTGCGGTGGCCACGATCCGCAATTACGCGGTCACGTGGCGGCACCGAGCGGCCCGCACTGGGATTACGACGCCGAAGGCCCCGACCACTGGGCCGACCTCGACCACGCTTACCTGACCTGTCAGAACGGCCACGAACAGTCGCCGATCGACCTGCCGAGCCACACCCGGCTCGAACCGGACGACCACATCGACATCGACTACACGACGGTGCCCGCGCTCGAACTGGTGAACAACGGGCACACCGTGCAGGCGAATCTGCCCGCAGGCAACGGGAATCGGCTCGTCATCGGGGGCGCGGAGTTCGAACTGGCCCAGTTCCACTTCCACCTGCCGAGCGAACACACCGTCGACGGCGCGGGCACCGCGATGGAGTTGCACCTCGTGCACAAGAACGGTGCGGGCGCCCTGGCGGTGCTGGGCGTGCTGCTGCAGGCCGCCGCCGGACCCTCGCCCCTCGACCCGATCCTCGCGGCCGCACCGGCGGCGACGGGTGCTCCGGTCGCGGCCGCCGGTCTCGATCTGCCAGCCCTGCTGCCCGCCGATCTGGACCAGTTCCGGTATCGCGGCTCGCTCACCACGCCGCCCTGTAGTGAAGGCGTCTCCTGGACCGTGCTCGAGCATCCGGTCGCGGTGGGGTCCGCCGGTGTCGATCACTATCGGACGTTGTTCGCGCACAGCAACCGTCCGACGCAGCCGCTGCACGGCCGGGCGGTCACGCTGGCGGGCAGTTGAGCCAGCGGAGATCCTCGGCTAACGCTGTGCAAAAGTGGACGGCATGACAGAGCAGCAGACCACCATGGGTGAGTTCATGGCGGACATCACCCCCGAGTTGATGACGAAGGCGAGCGAGGGAACCTTCACCGACCTGATCGGCCTGCGCTACACCGAGACCACCCCTGATCGGGTGCGTGGCGAGTGGTCTGTCGCGCCGCGGCTGCACCAGCCCGCCGGCATCCAGAACGGCGGCGTGTACTGCACCGTCATCGAAACGCTGGCCAGCGTCGGTGGCGGCATCTGGTACGGCGGGCGCGGCACTGTCGTCGGCATCAACAACAACACCGATTTCCTGCGGGCGGTGCGCGAGGGCGTGCTCTATGGCGAAGCGACGCCGATCCATCGCGGCCGGCTGCAACAGCTGTGGGTCGTGGTGATCACCGACGACCAGCAGCGCGTGGTGGCCCGGGGTCAGGTGCGGTTGCAGAACCTGCCCGCCGAGCGTTGAGCGGGCGCTCGCGCCGCGCCGCCGGAACGGGCGTGCCAGAATAACCGTCACCCTGACAACCCGACCCGGTGAGGAGCCCGGATGCGCCTGTCCCCGCACGAGCAGGAACGGCTGCTGCTGAGCTATGCGGCCGAACTGGCCCGGCGCAGGCAGGCGCGCGGACTCAAGCTCAACCATCCCGAGGCCGTCGCGCTGATCACCGATCACGTGCTCGAGGGCGCGCGCGACGGTCGCTCGGTCGCCGAACTGATGTCGTCCGGGCGCACGGTGCTCGCGCGCGCGGATGTGATGGACGGCGTGCCGGAGATGATCCACGACGTCCAGGTCGAGGCCACCTTTCCGGACGGCACCAAGCTCGTCACCGTCCACCACCCGATCGCCTAGAAGGACGCGCAGCATGATTCCCGGTGAATACCTCTGCGCGGCGGGGACTATCGCGTTGAACGCGGGTGCGACCCGAATCGAACTCGACGTGGTCAATACCGGCGACCGGCCGGTGCAGGTCGGCAGCCATGTGCATTTCCCGCAGGCGAACGCCGCGCTGCGCTTCGACCGGGTGGCGGCGCACGGCCACCGGCTCGATATTCCTGCGGGTACCGCGGTGCGCTTCGAACCCGGTCTCGGGCAGCGTGTTTCACTGGTGCCGCTGGGTGGCACCCGCGAGGTGCACGGCATCAGCGCGAACCCGCCGGGCCGGTTGGACGTCCAGTGAGCAACGACATCGAAGCTGTGCCGCACCAGGATTCGTCCGTCGACTCGGATGCGCGCCGGACCGAGGAGGCATCGTGACCGAACTGAGCCGGGCCCGGTACGCGGAGCTCTTCGGCCCGACCACCGGTGACCGGATCCGGTTGGCCGACACCGATCTGTTGATCGAGATCACCGAAGACCGCAGCGGCGGGCCTGGTCTCGCGGGTGAGGAGGCCGTCTTCGGCGGCGGCAAGGTACTGCGCGAGTCGATGGGGCAGTCACGCGCCACCCGCGCCGACGGCGCGCCGGACACCGTGATCACCGGTGCGGTGATCATCGACCACTGGGGAATCATCAAGGCCGACATCGGCATCCGTGACGGACGCATCTGCGGCATCGGCAAGGCGGGCAATCCCGACACGATGAGCGGTGTGCATCCCGACCTCGTCGTCGGCCCGTCCACCGAGATCATCTCCGGCAACGGTCGTATCCTCACCGCGGGTGCGATCGACTGCCATGTGCACTTCATCTGCCCGCAGCTGATGGACGAGGCGCTCGGCGGCGGCATCACCACCCTGATCGGCGGCGGCACCGGCCCGGCCGAAGGAAGCAAGGCCACCACGGTCACGCCCGGCGCGTGGCATCTGGCCCGCATGCTGGAGGCCACCGACGGGTGGCCGCTGAACATCGTGCTGCTCGGCAAGGGCAACACGGTCAGCGCCGACGCCATGTGGGAACAATTGCGCGCCGGCGCGGCCGGTTTCAAGCTGCACGAGGACTGGGGGTCCACCCCGGCCGCGATCGACGCCTGCCTGCGGGTCGCCGACGCCGCCGGGGTGCAGGTGGCGTTGCACTCGGACACCTTGAACGAGGCCGGTTTCGTCGAGGACACCCTCGGCGCCATCGCCGGCCGCGGCATCCACGCCTATCACACCGAAGGCGCGGGCGGCGGGCACGCGCCCGACATCATCACGGTCGCAGCGCATCTCAACGTGCTGCCCAGCTCGACCAATCCGACCCGCCCGCACACGGTCAACACCCTCGACGAGCATCTCGACATGCTCATGGTGTGCCATCATCTCAGCGCGTCCATCCCGGAGGATCTGGCGTTCGCGGAGAGCCGGATCCGGCCGTCCACCATCGCCGCCGAGGATCTGTTGCACGATCTCGGGGCGATCTCCATGATCGGCAGCGATTCCCAGGCGATGGGACGCATCGGCGAAGTGGTGCTGCGCACCTGGCAGACGGCGCACGTGATGAAACGCCGCCGCGGCGCGCTGCCCGGCGACGGCGCCGCCGACAATGCCCGGGTGCAGCGCTACATCGCGAAATACACCATCTGCCCGGCCGTCGCGCACGGCCTGGACCACGAGATCGGCTCGGTCGAGGTCGGCAAGCTGGCCGATCTGGTGCTGTGGGAGCCCGCCTTCTTCGGGGTGCGCCCGCACGCCGTGCTCAAGGGCGGCGCGATCGCCTGGGCCGCGATGGGTGACGCGAACGCGTCCATCCCGACCCCGCAGCCCGTGCTCCCGCGCCCCATGTTCGGCGCCGCCCCGCTGGCCGCCGCCGCCACCTCCCTGCATTTCGTCTCCGAGCAGGCGATCGAGGACGGCCTCGCCGACCGCCTGCGCGTGCACCGAAAACTGGCCCCGGTCAAGAACGTTCGCGCCCGCACAAAGACCGACATGCCGCACAACGACGCCATGCCCCGCATCGAAGTGGACCCCGACACCTTCACCGTCCGCATCGACGGCGAAGTCTGGACCGAACAACCCGCCACCGAACTCCCCATGGCCCAACGCTATTTCCTCTTCTGAGCGCACCCACCGAAAATCGCTCGCGGTCAGGGCTGTCCGGCGGCACGCTCTACGGCATGGAAGTACCACAGCGTGAGATCCGCGCGCTTCATACCGAATCCACCATCACTGTCTATCAGGCGTACTCGCCGGCCATCGGCCGTCCCGCTGCCCGCGACGGGCGTTTCCCCGCGGCGTGGCAGCGGGATCGGATGACCTGGATCAAGCCGTCGTTCCTGTGGATGATGTACCGCTGCGGCTGGGGTACCAAGCCGGACCAGGAAACCGTTCTCGCCGTGCAGATCTCGCGTAGCGGCTTCGAATGGGCGTTACGGCACGCTTGTCTGTCGAGCTATCAGCCGGGCCGGTATCCCGACCGCGATGCCTGGCGAAGTCAGCTGAAGCGAGCTCCCGCTCGGGTGCAATGGGATCCCGAGCGGGATCTCGCCATGCGTGCTCTGCCGCATCGATCGCTGCAACTCGGGCTGAGCGGGCAAGCCGCACGACTTTACGCGGACGAGTGGACGGTCGCCATCGATGATGTGACGCCGCTCGCCCACGAGATCCACGCACTGGTCGGCGCCGGTGAATTCGACTCTGCTGCCCGGCTGTTGCCGCAGGAGCGTCCGTACCCGGCTACGGACGAGTTGCTGGGCCACCTTCGTCCGTGAGCGGTGTGGTCGGCATCAGGCTAAGGAGAGAGGTCGACCATGAGGGTGGCCAGTTGGAGGGCGGCGGCGCAGGGGTTCAGCTGGGTGGTCTGGGTGCGGTTCTGGATGCGCCAGATGATGGAGCCGTTGGCGGCTGCGGCGACGGCGCAATCGCCGGTGTCGTGCGGGTTGCGGATGTAGAAGGCGGTGGCGGTCACTGTGCCGAGCACGTGCTTGGTGATCACCATGTGCTCGGTCTCGAAGCCGTCGGCGCGGGCGCGGTCCCAGATCTGCTGGAGCGAATCCCGGGCCGAGAAGGTGAAGCTGACACCGGCGTCGCCGTCGCCGATCTGGGCGTCCCAGAGGCAGGCCTGCGGCGTGTGATGGGCGAGCAGCGCGGTGGCCCGCACGGCGTCGCGGATCTGATCCGTGGTGACCGGGGCGCAGTCGGCGTAGGGATGGGCGGCGACGGCAGGGGCGGCATCGGGCGGGGGAGTTCCGCATCCGGCCAGGACGGCGGCGAACGCGGCGAGTCCGGCGATGCGGGCAGCGAACGGCTTCATCACCGCCCCTTTTCTGGATCGATCTCGGGTCAGACCAGGCGACGATATCGAGACACGCCGAGCGAGGCCACCTGAGCAGGGGCGATCTTGCTCACTCCAGGTCGGTCAGCGCTCAGCGGTGGAGCCCGGCAGCGCACCGCCGCGCAGCCGGTGATGCCGGAACGCGAGGCGCACGATATCCGCGATACCGGAATCGGCGATCGAATAGACATTGCGTCTGCCCGCTTTGCGCATCTTCACCAAACCGGCCAGTCGGAGTTTTGCGAGATGCTGACTGACCGCGGGTACGGTTTGACCGATCTCGGCCGCGAGGGTGCCGACATCGCGTTCGTCCTGACTCAGCAGCCACAGGATCTGCAGCCGGGCGGTAGCCGCGAGCATGCCGAAAACCGCTGCCGCGTCCTGTAGTTCCGCCGCCGGGATGAGGTCCGGCTCGCCGTGTTCGGTCACGTCCGCCTCCAACCTGACCGTAGCGTGGCACGGAGTCGAATACTTGCGCAACTGATTGACGAACACCGGTCACCGGGTTTCTAATTATGGGTGCGCAATTCTGCGTGGATGAGCAACCAACGAAGCGGGGTGAGCGGCTGATGCCGGTTGACAGTATCGACGTCTCCAGCCGGACCGCCTCGGCGAAACGGGTTGTGCCGGTTCGTCGTTGATCTGCCCGCGCGATCCGGGCCGGTAGCGGCCCGCCGATCGCCCGACGCGGCACCGGATTTCGACATTCTTCGACCGACAGGTCGGCGCACGAGGCGCGGACCTGTGCAGTAGGCGCGTCCGTCTCCGGCGGCCGCGCCGAGGCCCGGGCGCGACTCGATGCCGCGTGCGCGCGGGCGCCGGGCTCGCACGCAGCGGGCCGCAGCCTCACCAGACGTCACGAAGTATTGGAGTTCGCCATGGCGACCATGTTCAAGAGGGCCGAAACACCGCACCGCGCACCGAATCTGGAGCGTCAGGCGATCTGGTTCACGATCGGGCTCTACCCGCTGATCAGCGTCGGATTGCTGACCATGCACTACGCGCACCCGCAGGGGCCGGTCGGTTCGTCGTCGGTCTCGCCCGCCCACTCCTCCTACGGACGCTGACCGATGCGGCCCACCAGCGGCGTCGCGGCCGCCGACCGTTTCGATACCGAAGTCCTGCAACAACATTGGATTCCGCTGGCGGCCGCCGACGCGGATACCGCCGCGGTGCTGCGCGAGCGGCTCGGCGTCGATTTCGCCGCCGCGCGCCAACGGGTCTGGGAAACCGACAACTTCCTCTATCTGCCGGTGGTGGCGAACTACAAACGCGGCGACGCGATCGAACGCGAGACGATCGTGTTCGCACTCGGCGCCGAGTTCCTGGTGACCTTGCAACCGGACGAGCATTTCGTGCCGTTCGACAAGGCCATTGCGAAGATGCGCCGCAACCCGGCGCTCACCGGTTCGGCGCACGGTGTCATGTACGCGCTGCTGTGGGCGCTCAACGAGGCGTCCGAGCGGGTCATCTACTACGCCAGCGACGCGCTGGAGGCGATGAACGACGAGATCGAGATGGCCACCAACGGTTACGACCAGCGCGGCCGCGAGATCGGCGTCGCCGACATGCGCGGCACCATGTCCCGGATGAACGCGGCCGAGGAGATCGTCTCGCGCACGCAGGAGACCCAGCTCCAATTGGCCCGTGCGGCACGGCATCTGATGGCCGATATCGCCGTGCACAGTGCCGAGCTGGAGAGCCTGATCGCCATCCTGATCGCCGATATCGACGGTGTGAAGCAGCATGCCGGCTTCGAGCACGACAAGGTGCGCTATCTACAGCAGTCGGTGATGACCTGGCTCGACGTCAAACAGAACCAGATCGTGAAGGTGTTCACCATCATCACCGCGGTGTTTCTGCCGCCGACGCTGATCGCCACCTTCTACGGCATGAATTTCACCTGGATGCCGGAGCTGGAGTGGCAGCACGGCTTCCTGGCGACCACGCTGATGACCCTGGTGGCGGCCGTGATCCCGCTCGCCTACATCAAACGGAAGGGCTGGCTGCGCTGAGCGCGGCTCCCGGCCTGAATGCCGTGGCCCGGCGGGCCGTTCAATATCATGACAAGCATGACGGCCGCCGGTAGCAGCTCGCCCACGGCACCGCGCCCGGACGCCAGGACCGAACGCTGGCGTGCGCACCGGGAGCAGGTGCGCGGCGAGTTCGTCGATGCCGCGTTCCGGGCGCTCGCCGAGCACGGGCCCGATGTGAGCATGGACGATATCGCGCGGGCCGCCGGCTGTGCCAAACCCAAGCTGTACCGGCATTTCGCGGACAAGACGGATCTGTACCTGGCGATCCTCGAACGGGTGCAGAGCACGCTGTGGGAGCGCGTGCTGGCCCGGATCAGCCTGACCACCGATACCCTCGCCCATCTGCTGCACACCGCGATCGCCGAGTACGTCGCGGTGGTCGAGGAACAGCCCGACGTCTTCCGCTTCCTGGTGCACAGCAGGATGGCCCAGCAGGCCGAGCAGCCCGAGCGCGCGATCGAGGTGGCGCAGCGTTCGGCCCTGCTGGCCGCTCAGCTGATCGAGGAGCGCCTGGCGGGGCAGGACGTCGACACCGGCAGCCTGGAGCTGACCGCGTACGCCATCTTCGGCGCGGTCGGCTCGGCCACCGACTGGTGGCTCGGCGCCAACCGGGCCCGCACCGAGGTGATGTCCACCGAGCGGTTCGCCGAGCACGTCAGCGTCATCGCCGAGGGCATGCTCGACGGCGTCGCCCGGTTGAACAACCTGCCGATCGATGTCGATCAGCCGGTCCACCTCGCGTTCCGGACGGAGTGAGTCACGACACCTCGACCTGTGCCGAAACCTGCTGCGGGGCAGTCGGAATCGGGCGACCCGGGTCGAGCAAGCGCAACGCCCGGCGGCCGATCCGCTCCATCCGCGCGATATCCAGAGGCTGGGCGATCCGCCGATTCACGCCCGGCGCGATGCGCAGCAGGAAGTAGCCCAGCCACGCCTCGGCCCGGACCGGTACGACCGCGAGGTCGTAGCGCACCGCCCGCTGGGCCGCCCGCGCCACCAGATCCGGACTCAGCGGCGAGAAGGGCAGCTTGGCGACCACCTCCTGGACCTGCCTGGCCAGTTCCTTTCCGCGCGTGACGAGTTCCTGATCGACGCCGACCGTCACGGCGTGTTCGCCGATATTGGTGTTGATCACCCCGGGACAGATCGCGCTGACGCCGATGCCCTTGGGCCCGAACTCGAGTCGCAGACATTCGGTGAGCATCTTCACCCCGGCCTTGGACACCGAGTAGGCCGACATCACCGGCGTGGGCGTGAACGCGGCCGCCGAGGCGATGTTCACGATGTGGCCGCGGGTGCCGTTGTCGATCATCTGCTTGCCGAACACCCGGCAGCCGTACACCACGCCGAACAGGTTCACGCTCAGCTGGCGCTCCCAGTCGGCGGGGGACAGGTCCACGAACGCGCCGCTGACCAGCATGCCCGCATTGTTGACCAGCACATCGGGCACGCCGTGATCGGCCAAGACGTTGCGGGCGAACGCTTCCCAGGCGTCCGGATCCGTCACGTCGAGTTCGGCCGCACTGGCTCGCCTGCCCTGCGCGTGGATCATGGCCGCTGTGGCGTGCGCGGAATCTGGGTCGAGGTCGGAGACCACTACGTGGGCACCCGCCTTGGCGAAACGGAGCGCGATCGCCCGGCCGATGCCGCTGCCCGCCCCGGTCACCACGACCAGTTCGGGCCGGATATTGGTGCGTCTCATGCGGATTCCTCGAGGATCGCGCCCGTGCGGCGGGCCGGGGCGGGTTGCCGATAGTGGTAGTTGTCGAGATCGAAATACCGGTTGTGCCAGTACATCTCGCCGTGCGTGGACGGGCGGAACGGCGAATCGCCGTGACTGTTGATGTAATAGGTGTTCGATCCTGCGCAGGCCGAGGTGAACAAGAAGTTCTTCTCCTGTCGTTGCAGACATTTGGCGAAGTACGCGTCGTGGGCCTGCTGACTGATCTCGCACTCGGTGGCGCCGCGCCGTTTGGTCTCGGCGATCGCACGGCTCAGGTGCGCCGCGGTGGCCTCGATCATCCAGATGTAGGAGCCGAGCACGAAACCGTAGGGTCCGGTGATGGTGAACATGTTCGGGAACCCGGGCACCGAGACGCCCTGGTAGGCCTGGAACCGGTGCCGGTCCCAGAATTCGCCGAGATCGCGCCCGTCGCGGCCGGTCACCGGGAAGGGCGGAACCGAATCCTTTTCCCACAGTTTGAATCCCGTGGCGCAGATCAGCACATCGATCGCGTGTTCGTTGCCGTCGACGGTGGTGATGCCGCGCTCGCCGATGAAACCGATCGGCTCGGTGACCAGACTGACGTCGGGTCGATTGAACGTGGCGAGGTACTCGTTCGACATCGACGGGCGCTTGCAGCCCAGGCCGTAGGCCGGAATCAGCTTCTCCCGGATGACCGGATCGTGCACCTGGGCGCGCATCCAGCGGCGGGCCGGAATCTCGGCCAGCCTGCGTCCCGCGTCCGAGAGCCAAGTGGGTCCGACGACCATCCCGCCCATGCCCACCTCGGTGGCGACCGTGCCGAGCATGCGGATACCCGAGCGCAGCCAGGGGCGCCCGAGGATCGCACGACCGAGCGGGCCCACCGCCGCATCGGTTTTCGGGAAGACCCAGATCGGCGTGCGCTGGAACACGCTCAGATGGGCCACCTCGTCGACGATCGCGGGTATCAGTTGCAGAGCAGTCGCGCCGGTGCCGATCACCGCCACCCGCTTGCCCGCCAATGCCACGTCGTCGTCCCACAGCGCGGTGTGCATCAGCGTGCCGCCGAAGTCGTGCAGGCCGGGGATATCCGGCATCTTCGGCCGTTCCAGCCCGCCGATCGCCATCACCACGTGCCGGGCGGTGAGCGTGCGCCCGCCGTCGGTGCCGAGCAGCCACAGGCGGTCGCCCTCGTCGTACACCGCGGACACGACGGTGGTATTCAGCCGCAGCTTGGGCCGCAGCCCGTATTTGTCCACCATCGCTTCGGCGTAGTCGCGTAACTCTGTGCCGGGCGCGAAGATTCGCGACCAGTCGCCGCGCTGCTCATAGGAGAAGCTGTAGATGAACGAGGGGATGTCCACCGCCACACCCGGATAGGTGTTGGCGTGCCAGGTGCCGCCGACCCGATCCCATTTGTCCACGATGACGAAGTCGTGAATGCCCTTGCGCTGCAGAGCGATACCGGCGCCGATGCCGCCGAAGCCCGCGCCGACCACGATCACCTCGTGGTCGGGACCTACCGCGCTCATCGGAGGTGGCCGACGAGGGAGCCTTCGGCGCCGAACAGCTCCTGCTGCCAGCGCTGCAAGAGCTCGCGCGAGTCGATGTCGTCGGGATGGAAACCGGGCCGCAGATACAGCACCAGTTCCCGGCCGAGACCGCGGAACACCGGGCCGCGGAAGAGCGTGAACGCCTCTTTGGCCAGGCTCAGCGGATACCGCCGGGCGTCCGGATCGCGACTGAGCGATATGGTCAGGCTGACCGCGGTGAACGGGACGGTGAGCGCGACCAGGGTGGCCATGGTGAGGATGCGCATCGTCTCGGTGCCGCCCACCGCGCGGTAGACGTCGAAGGCCACCGACTTGTGCTCCAACTCTTCGAAGGCGTGCCAGTTCAACAGGTTTCGCACTTCTTCGTCACCGGCCAGGGCCTGGATCTCCGGGCTGGACAGCACCCGTTCGGCGAGCACGGCTGTGTAGTGCTCGGCCGCTGCGGTGGCGGCCAGGTGCAGGTGCGCGGGGATGCGCTGTTCGAAGCGCTTCTGCCGTTCGATCACGCTCGGGGCATCGAGCCATTCGATCGGATAACCCATTTCGACCAACCGGTCGTTGAGCCGGCGATGTTCCCGGCCGTGGGTCGCCTCTTGCCCGATGAATCCGGACACCCGCTCTTTCAGCACCGGATCGGTGATCTGGTCGGCGAACCGCCGTACCGAGCGGATGAACGACTCCTCGCCGGGCGGGAAGCCCGCGGAGAGCCCGGCGATGAAATGGCTGAACACCCTGTCGCCGCCCGCGTAGTACTTGGCCATCGGAACCGGCTCGCCGAAGCGGAATCTGATCCGCCGCGCTTTCGGATAGCCGCTGCCCGTGCGTTGCGCTGTGCGCACCCGTTGGTCGGTCATTTCGCACCTCATTGAGCTCGGTACCGTCAGTATGCGGTACTACTAGTACGATACCGTCTCAGACGGTTGGGGCAAGAGGTGTTCGGGAACGACTGTCCGCCGCCGGGAATCGCCGAGCGGTACGGCCGCGGCCAAATGTTTGCTGAGAGGTTGCAGAGTTCCGGAAAACGGGTTACGTTCGTCCAGGACGGATAGTCGTAAGTGCCCTAGCTTTTCGAGAAGTCCCGGGAGCATCTGATGAGGAACCGACTTGTAGCTGCAACATTGCTCCATGGCAGGGCGTGAACGGCATGACCATGATGATCACGCCGCAGGATGACCTGCTGGCCACCAATGAATTCCTACGCGACGGCGTGCGCTTCGGCGTGACGATCGGCCGGCCGCAGCCCTATCCCGCCGGGGCGGGCTGGCGCTGCCGGGTCCGCGTCGAATGCGGAACGAGCCGCCTCGAACAGTCCCAGGTGGTCGCGCCCACCGCCCATGAGGTGCTGGAGCTGGCCCTGGAGCTGGTGACCAACCGCCTCGCCATCACTCAGGCAGAGTTCTTCGAAGGCGCGACGGTAGCTCCGCGCACCTAGGATCGCGCCCGAAGTCGGTGCGGCCGCGGCGATCTGCGGGCATCCTGTAAGGGTTGATGCAGACCTGAACAGGGGTGGTTGGTGCCGTGGACGACGATGCCGCGATGGATGCCTATTCACGCACGGTGATCTCGGTGGCCGCGTCGGTCACGCCACACGTGGCGAGCGTGCGGACGCGCCGGGGGAGCGGATCGGCGGTGGTGTTCACCGACGACGGGTTCATGCTGACCAACGCGCACGTGATCGGGTCGGCCGGCGGTGGTGAGGTGGTCTTCGCCGACGGTGTGGAGTCGAAATTCGAGGTGGTCGGCATCGATCCGCTGTCCGACCTGGCCGTGCTGCGCTCGCGCAACGGCGCGCCCGGCGCGGTGAAACTCGGTGACGCGGACGAACTCGTCGTCGGGCAGCTGGTGGTCGCGGTGGGCAGCCCGCTCGGCCTGGCGGGATCGGTCACCGCGGGTGTGGTGAGCGCGCTCGGACGGGCCGTGCCGGTGGCGTCCCGGCGCGCCGGGCGGGTGATCGAAGACGTCATCCAGACCGATGCCGCGCTCAATCCCGGCAATTCCGGTGGGGCGCTGTCCGATTCAGCGGGCCGCGTGGTCGGCATCAACACCGCGGTCGCCGGTATCGGTCTGGGCCTTGCCATTCCGATCAACGCGACGACTCGCCGCATCATCGGCACCTTGCACACCGAAGGCCGGGTGCGCCGCGCGTATCTCGGACTCGTCGGGATGCCCGCACCGCTGCCGGGGCCGGTGGCGGAGCGGACCGGCCAGGCCGCCGGGGTGCGCATCATGGAGGTGGTGCGCGGTGGCCCCGCCGATGCCGCGGGCTTGCGTCGCGGCGATCTGGTGTTGAGCGTCGCACGAGCGGAAGTCCGTGACGCGCAAGGTATTCAACGCCAGCTGTTCGCCGACGCGATCGGCGCCGAGCTCCCCGTCACGGTGCTGCGCAACGGTGCGATGGTCGACGTGATCGCGGTGCCGATCGAGCTGACCGTCGACTGACGCACGGGTTCGGTGCTCCCGCATCCTCATCGGCCCGCCACAGCGGGTGCGTGAACACGGAAGGGGTGCCCGCTATTCGGCGGCGGCAGCGACCGGTTCCGGTTCCGGCGCGGGCGCGGTGGTCATCCGGGCATCGATGACCAGACCCGCGATACCGATCGCGATGAGGACGCAGGAGAACACGATCATCGCCGGGTGGGTGTTGCCGGTGAGCGCGTCACCGAGGATCACCGTGCCGACGGTGCCGGGCAGCACGCCGAGCAGGGTGGCGATCATGTACGGCCAGAAGCGGATCGAGGACAATCCGGCGCAGTAGTTGATCACCGAGAACGGTACGGCGGCGATCAGCCGCAGCGAGCCGACCGCGAGCCAGCCCCGCCGCCGCAGCCGGTCGTCGACGGCACGGACCGCAGGATGGGTGAGCCGGGATGCGACCTGTTCGCGATCCAGCGCCCGCACCAGCAGGATGGCCAGTGCGGCACTGACCGTCGTCGCGCCGACCGCGAGCGCGATGCCTAGCGCAGGGCCGAACAGCAGCCCGGCGCTGACCGTGAACACGGTGCGCGGTATCGGCGCGACCGTCACCAACGCGTGCACCACGAAGAACAGCAACGGAAAGATCGGTCCGACCGAGCCCGCCCAGTCCTGGATCTGCTGCGGACTCGGCAGCGGAACCAGCAGCGCCGCGACGAAAAGCGCCGCCACGCCGACGAGCAGCGCGAGCACTCGCGGGTCACGGATCAGCCTGGTCACCGGGGCCAGATTACCGGGTGGTAGTGGTACTAGGGAGCAACGCGTGCGGCGGGTGCCGCTAGCATCAGAAGAAACGGGACGAATGCTCGTTAACCAAAGTGGTCGCTGAACAGGGCGAATGCGGAGGTTTTCGGCACAAACCACGGGTGCGCCTGCAGTCGAGTGGAAGAGGAACAGCAAGCTATGCCGATTGCTTCAGAGCCCGGGACGGAACCGGTGCCCGAGTATGCCGCGTGGCGCAAGGGTGTGGCGGGGGTGCTGGCGAAGGTCCGGCGCGTCGAAATCGCCGATCTGCCCGAGGAGCCCGAGCAGCTCCTCGACGAAACCACCTACGACGGGCTGACGATAGCGCCGTTGTACACGCGCCGGAACGAACGGCCGGAACAGCCGCTGCCCGGCACGTTCCCGTTCGTGCGGGGCAGCGACGCCACCCGCGACGTGCACCGCGGCTGGCATGTGAGCGCCTACTTCGGCGGTTCCGATGCGGCAGCGGTCAACCGCGAGATCATGGCCGGGTTGGAGAGCGGGATCAGCGCGCTGTGGCTCGGCGTGGGCGAGCGTGGCGTCGCGGTCGCGGACCTGCCCGCCGCTCTTTCCGGCGTGCTGTTCGATCTCGCGCCGCTCACTCTGGACGCAGGCGAGGTTACCGCCGAGGCGGCCGCGCAAGTGTTCGCGGCGCTGGACGCTTACGACGCGACCGCCCGCCCGGACATCCGGGTCTCGCTCGGCGCCGCACCGCTGACCAGTCGCTTCGCCGAGCGCGGCGATCTCGGCCTGACCGAGACGATCACGCTGGCCGAGACCGCGGCCGCCCGTGCGGAGACGGTGCGCGCGATCACCGTGGACGGCACCGCCTTCCACGACGCGGGCGCCTCGGACGCACAGGAACTGGGTGCCGCCGTCGCCGCGGGCCTGGCGTATCTGCGTGCGCTCACCGAGCGTCTGGACATCGCGGATGCGCTGGAGCAGTTGGCCTTCCGGTTCGCCGCCACCGACGACCAGTTCGCCACGATCGTGAAGTTCCGTGCCGCGCGGCAACTCTGGGCCCGGGTCGCACACGTGTGCGGCGCGCCCGATTTCGGTGGTGCGCCACAGCACGCGGTGACCTCCGCAGCCATGATGACTCAGCGCGACCCGTGGGTGAACCTGCTGCGCACCACCCTCGCGGCCTTCGGCGCCGGGGTCGGCGGCGCGGACTCGGTGACCGTGCTGCCGTTCGATTCGGCGTTGCCCGCGGGGGAACTCGGCGTCTCGAAGTCGTTCGCGGACCGCATGGCGCGCAACACCCAGCTGCTGCTGCTCGAGGAGTCGCGGCTCGGGTTCGTGCAGGACCCCGCGGCGGGCTCCTGGTACGTAGAGGACTACACGAGCGAACTCGCCGCGAAGGCATGGGAATTCATGCAGGAGATCGAGGCCGCCGGCGGTTATCTCGCCGCGCTGGACTCCGGGCTGCTGGGCGAGCGCATCGCGGCCACCAAGGCGGCCCGCGACGCCGATGTCGCACACCGGAAGACCGCCGTCACCGGGGTCAACGAATTCCCGAACCTGGCCGAGCAGCCGCTGTCCGAGGCCGCCCGGCAGGCCGGTCGCGTCGCCCGTTACGGCGCGGCGTTCGAGGAGTTGCGCAACCGCTCCGACGCCTATTTGGCCGCACATGGCGCCCGGCCGAAAGCGCTACTGGTGCCGCTGGGTTCGGTCGCCGAGCACAACGTGCGGGTGACCTTCATCGCGAACCTGCTGGCCTCCGGCGGGATCGAATCGATGAATCCGGGTCCGTTGGCGATCGACGGAATCGCCGCCGCCGCAACCGAAGCCGGTGCGCCGATCGCGGTGCTCTGTGGTGCGGACAAGCGGTACGGCGTCGAAGCCGGTGCGGCAGTAGAGCAATTGCGCGCAGCCGGGGTGGAAACGGTGTTGCTGGCCGGTGCCGCGAAGGCGGTCGCCGAATTGAGTGACGCGCAACGACCCGACGGATTCCTCGCGGCGAAGATCGATGCGGTCGCGGCGCTGTCCGGCCTGCTGGAGAAGGTGGGAGCCTGATGACGACCAGGGAAATCAAACACGTGGTAGGCAGTTTCGCCGAGGTCCCGTTGACGGACCCGGCCGCCGCACCCGCGGCGGTGGACGCCGCGCAGGTCGACGCCTACGTGCGTGCGGCCGCCGCCGCGAACCACTACGCGCCCGAGCAGTTGACCTGGTCGACGCCCGAAGGCATCGACGTGCCACCGGTGTTCACCAGGGCCGACCGGGATGCCGTTGTGGCCGAGGGGTATCCGCTCGACACCGTGCCGGGCGTCGCGCCGTTCGTGCGCGGGCCCTACCCGACGATGTACGTCAATCAGCCGTGGACCATCCGCCAGTACGCCGGCTTCTCCACCGCGGCGGACTCGAACGCCTTCTACCGCCGCAACCTTCAGGCCGGGCAGAAAGGCCTCTCGGTCGCGTTCGACCTCGCGACGCACCGCGGTTACGACTCCGACCACCCGCGTGTGCAGGGTGACGTCGGCATGGCCGGTGTCGCCATCGACTCGATCCTCGACATGCGTCAGCTCTTCGATCACATCCCGCTGGATCAGGTCAGCGTGTCGATGACGATGAACGGCGCGGTGCTGCCCATCCTCGCGCTGTATGTCGTTGCGGCAGAAGAACAAGGCGTCGCGCCTGAGCAGCTGGCCGGAACCATTCAGAACGACATTCTGAAAGAGTTCATGGTCCGCAACACCTACATCTATCCGCCGAAGCCCTCGATGCGGATCATCTCCGACATCTTCGCCTACACCAGCGCCAAGATGCCGAAGTTCAACTCGATCTCCATCTCCGGCTACCACATTCAGGAAGCGGGCGCGACCGCCGACCTGGAGTTGGCCTACACCCTCGCCGACGGGGTGGAGTACATCCGGGCGGGTATCGACGCGGGCATGGAGGTGGACAAGTTCGCGCCGCGGCTGTCGTTCTTCTGGGCGATCGGCATGAACTTCTTCATGGAGGTCGCCAAGCTGCGGGCCGGACGGCTGCTGTGGAGCGAACTGGTTGCGAAGTTCGAGCCGAAGAGCGCGAAATCGCTGTCGTTGCGCACGCATTCGCAGACCTCGGGCTGGTCGCTCACCGCGCAGGACGCCTACAACAATGTGGCCCGCACCTGCATCGAGGCGATGGCCGCGACCCAGGGCCACACCCAGTCGCTGCACACCAACGCGCTCGACGAGGCGCTGGCCCTGCCGACGGACTTCTCCGCCCGCATCGCGCGCAACACCCAGCTGCTGATCCAGCAGGAGTCCAATACCACCCGTCCGGTCGACCCGTGGGGCGGTTCGTATTACGTCGAATGGCTGACCCATCAGCTGGCCAACCGGGCCCGCGCGCACATCGAAGAGGTGGAAGCGCACGGCGGCATGGCCCAGGCGATCGGCGAGGGCATCCCGAAGCTGCGCATCGAAGAGGCCGCGGCCCGCACCCAGGCCCGGATCGACACCGGTCAGCAGCCGGTGATCGGGGTCAACAAGTATCAGGCCGAAGAGGATCAGCAGGTCGAGGTCCTCAAGGTGGAGAACTCGCGGGTGCGCGCCGAGCAGATCGAGAAGCTGCGCCGACTGCGCGCCGAACGGGATTCGGCCGAGGTGGAGCGGGCGCTCGCCGAATTGACCAGGGCCGCGGCCTCGTCCGAGGGCGGCATGGCGAACAACCTGCTCGCCCTGGCCATCGACGCCGCCCGCGCCAAGGCCACCGTCGGTGAGATCTCCGACGCGCTGGAGCAGGTGTACGGCAGGCACCAGGCGGAGATCCGTACGCTTTCCGGTGTGTACCGCGACGAGGCAGGCAAGGTCACCAACATCACCACCGCGAGCGATCTGGTCGAGGAGTTCGCCGAGGCGGAAGGTCGTCGTCCGCGCATCCTGGTCGCGAAGATGGGACAGGACGGCCACGACCGCGGCCAGAAGGTGATCGCCACCGCCTTCGCCGACCTCGGCTTCGACGTCGACGTGGGCCCGCTGTTCCAGACCCCCGAAGAGGTGGCGCAGCAGGCGGCCGACAACGACGTGCACGTCGTCGGTGTGTCGTCGCTGGCGGCCGGCCACCTCACGCTGGTGCCCGCCCTGCGGCAGGCACTGGCCGAGGCGGGGCGACCCGACATCATGGTCATCGTCGGCGGCGTGATTCCGCCGGACGATTTCGCCGCGCTGTACGAGGCGGGCGCGGCGGCGATCTTCCCGCCGGGCACCGTCATCGCCGAAGCCGCGATCGACCTGCTGAAGAAGCTCGCGCATGAGCTCGGCCACGAAATCGGCAGCGGCGCCGGCGAATCCGCCGCCGCCGAATGACCGGTCGGGACACTCCCGCGACCGCTGGTGACCTTCGGGCGGGCACGCCCCCCGAAGGTCGCCGCCCGTCGCGCGGCCGGGCGATAGATGTCGACGCGCTGGCGAAGTCGATCCGGGCCGGCGAGCGGGCCGCGCTGGCGCGGGCGATCACCCTGGTCGAATCGACCCGTTCGGATCACCGCGACCTCGCCCAGCAGCTGCTGCTGCGGCTGACGCCGGACACGCACAGTTCGGCGACCGCGAACGTGTCGAATCGGGTTGGTATCACCGGCGTTCCGGGCGTCGGCAAGTCGACCTTCATCGACGCGCTCGGCATGGACCTGATCGGCAAGGGGCACCGCGTCGCGGTGCTCGCGGTCGATCCGTCCTCGACCCGCACCGGCGGCTCCATCCTCGGTGACAAAACCCGGATGGCGCGATTGTCGGTGGAGCGCAACGCCTATATCCGTCCCTCGCCCACCGCGGGCACGCTCGGTGGCGTGGCGAAGGCGACCCGCGAGACCATCGTGCTGCTCGAGGCCGCCGGTTACGACGTCATCCTGGTCGAGACCGTCGGCGTCGGCCAGTCCGAGGTGACCGTCGCCAACATGGTCGACGTGTTCTGCTTTCTCACCCTGGCCCGCACCGGAGATCAGTTGCAGGGCATCAAAAAAGGTGTGCTGGAGCTGGCCGATCTGGTGGCGGTGAACAAGGCCGACGGCAAACACGAGATGGAGGCGAAGGCCGCCGCCCGCGAACTGACCGGCGCACTGCGCCTCATTCACCCGCACGACGCGCTGTGGCGCCCACCGGTACTCACCATGAGCGGCCTGGAAGGCGTTGGGCTGGACAAGTTCTGGGACACCGTCCTGCAGCACCGCCGCGTCCTCACCGACGCAGGCGAATTCGATGAAAAGCGCCGCCGCCAGCAGATCGACTGGACCTGGACCATGGTCCACGACCAACTCCTGCGCCGCCTAGCCGACAACCCCCACGTGAAAGCCATCCGGACCCAAGTCGAATCCCAGGTCCGCGAAGGAACCCTCACCGCCGCCCTGGCCGCCGAACAACTCCTGCGCGCCTTCGACACCCGCTGAGCGTATTGCGAACGGGTTGACGATGAGTGCCGCAGTGTCTTCGAAATCTTCGATGTTGCGTGTTACTACGGCGAGGCCGTGGGTCAGGGCGGTGGCGGCGATGAGGCCGTCGGCCATGTCGATCGAGGGGGCGCTGAGGCGGGACCAAGTGCGGGCGACGTCGGCGGTGACGGGGAGAATGCAGTCGCTGTAGCGGGATTCGATATCGGAGATGGCGGCGTCCAATCTGTCGGCGCGTGGATTGTCGCCGCGACGGCGCAACAGGGTGACGCCGCGGCGTAGTTCGCCGAGGGTGATCACGCTGAGCCACTGGTCGGCTTGTCGCGTCGGACGAAACCAATCGAGCACCATCCTTTGTCGATGCTGCGCGAACCCCGGGGCGCTCGTCCGAATATGCTCGGTGGCTGGGGTATTGAACAGGGTGGGTCGGCGTGGGAGACTGCGGGGGCCGAGTCGGCGTGATGTCGGGCTCGGCTGGTGCCTCGATTGTGAGGGCCATCCACTTGTCGTCAACGCCTGGTAGGTCGGTGGAGCGTGTTGGCGTGCTCGTCGGTGCGAGCACGGCGCGCTCACTGTTTCGTGGTGGGCTGTGTTCGAGGCCGGCGACGTCTCGAAAGGACACAGTATGACCACCGACCGTTCCGACCTCGGCGACGACGCGTATGTGCCTGGCGCGGAAGCCGATTCGATTGCCGTTGTCGAGGGATTCTTCGCACACCTCGCCATGCACCTCCGGACAGAGGATCTACCCGACGGGTTTTTCGAGGGCATGCGCGGCAACATCGCCGAGTTGGTGGCGGCGGACGCGCATCGCATCGTCGATGAACCCGCCCGCTACAACCTGCACATGACCCTTGCGCTCGTGGTCGCGTATCGCGCACTGGTGCCGCGGCTCGGCCGGGAATCGGCGCTGGCGGCGGTGCGGGCGGCGTTCGTCGAACCGCTCAGTGTGGCTGTCGGCGAAAGCACTCGGGCGATGCTCGAGACCGGCGATCCGTTCGCGACGATCGTCGCCGCCTCGAAGGCGCGTGAAAAGCATTCCTTCGGTGCTGGTTTCACCTTCGTACGCACGGTGGACGACGAGCGGAGCTATCACGTCGATGTCGCCCGTTGCTTCTATCACGATGTGCTGACAGCGCATTCGGTACCGGAGTTGACGCCGGTGATGTGTGCGTTCGACACCAACTGGATCGTCGCGATGGACCCCGAACGGCACGGATTCACCTTCGAGCGGGCGACCACTCTCGGCCTGGGCGGCACGCATTGCCCGTTCCATTGGGATCGCATCGAGGGCTGATCGATCGAGGTCGAGCAGTGCGTCCGCGCACTGCTCGACACCCGGCGGGCGAATCAGCTTGCGTCGCCCAGGGATTCGAGAAGGACGCGCAAGGTGGTGGCCAGCTGGTCGCGCTGTGCGGCGGAAAGGGGTGCAAGCAGGCGTTCTTCGGTGGCGATGTGGTCAGGGAGTGCTGCGTCGATGAGAGTGTGGCCGGCGGCGGTGAGGGTGACGTGGACGCCGCGGCCGTCGGACTCGTTGCGGGAGCGGCGGACCAGGCCGCGTTCCTCGAGCCGGTCGAGGCGCTGGGTGATGGCACCGGAGGTGACCATGGCGGAGTGCATCAGCTCGGTAGGGGTCAGGGTGTGCGGCGGCTCGCTGCGGCGCAAGGTGGCCAGGACATCGAACGATGCCGGGTCCAGGTCGTGGGTGGCGAAGGTCCGGCGCAGTTCGACGCCGGTGAGCTGGGTCAGCCTGGACAGTCGCCCGAACACGGACATGGGGGATACGTCCAGGTCGGGACGCTGAGCCTGCCACTGCGCGAGCACTCGGTCGACGTGATCGGTCACTCTCGCACTCTAGCGAATACCTCAGCGGTGAGATACTTCATAGCTCCGATTACTTAGCTCTAAGCTAGATTGCTTAGAGCTAAGTAATCCGAGTGGAGGAGGGATCATGCGCATCACGGTGTTCGGCGCGACCGGTGACGTCGGCAGCCGGGTGGTGGCCGAGGCTTTGACCAGAGGCCATGAGGTGCTCGCGGTCGTCCGCGACCCCGCGAAGGCGGCCGCCGTGCCTGCGGCGGCCGAGGTGCGGGTGGGTGACGCGAGCAACCCGGACGACGTCGTATCGCTCAGCGCCGGAAGGGATCTGGTGATCACCGCGACCCGCCCGCCGGCGGGGCAGGAGCACGAGTTGCCCGCGCTCACCTCGGTGCTGTTGACAGCGCTGGCGCACGTCGGCGTCCGGCTCCTCGTGGTCGGGGGCGCCTCGACGCTGCGCGTCCCCGGCGCCGATGGTGTCACGCTGCACGAAACCCCGGATTTCCCAGCCGAATTGCGACCGATCGCGCAGGCCTGCGCCGAGCAGTTCATGCTGGTGTGCGCCGAAGAGGTAGCGGACTGGACCTATCTGAGCCCGCCCGCGGAACTCGTGCCGGGGGAGCGCACCGGCGTCTATCGGCTCGGCGCAGACGAGCTGATCGCCCGCGCCGATGGCGTGTCGACCATTTCGATGGAGGACTTCGCGGTCGCTCTGCTCGACGAGGCGGAACGTCCCGCACACCGGCGTGCCCGGTTCACCGTCTCCGCCGTCTGACCGCTATTCGAGATCGAACAGCTCCGCGGCATTGTGGTAGCAGACCCGGCGCAGCCAATCATCGCCCATATCCAGTCGTTCCAGCGCGTACACGGCGTGGTCGTAGGTGTAGGGAATGTTCGGGAAATCGCTGCCGAAAAGAATACGGTCGCCGAGAGCCTGCATCCGGCCGCGCTCGGCGGCGGGAAACGGATCCACTTCTTCGAAGAAGTCGGTGAAAGTCATGGTCGTGTCCAACCGGAGCTGCGGGTATTCCTCGGCCAGATCGAAGAATTCGGTGTACTCCGGTGCGCCCATGTGCGCGACGATGAGCCGCAGTCGCGGAAAGCGGCGCAGCAGTGCGGCAATGGGCGCGGGCCCGGTGAATTCGCCCGGGACAGGCCCGGATCCGCAATGGATCAGTACCGGCGTCGCGGACTCTTGCAGCAATGCCCACACCGGATCGAGCAAGGAATCGCCTGGATGGAAGCGGCCGACCTGGATGTGCACTTTGAACAGTCGCGCACCACGTGCCAGTGCCGTGCGCACGTAGACCTCGGCGCCGGGCTCCGGGTAGAACGTGGCGGTGTGCAGGCAATCCGGTGTGCGCTCGGCGAATTCGGCGGTCCACTCGTTGAGCCAGGCCGCCATCTCCGGCTTGTGCGGGTAGACCAACGAGCTGAACGCGCGCACACCGAAGCCGCGCAACGTCTTCAACCGCACCTGCTCGTCGTCGCGGTAGGCGATGGGCCAGGCCCGGGCGGTGAGCGGACCGGCGGCGTCGAAGTAGGCCCACACCTTCTGCATCACCGGTTCGGGCATGAAATGGGTGTGCACGTCGATGATCCCGGGCAGGCCGAGGCGGGCGCGGAACTCGGCGAGATATGCGGTGTCGTCCTGGTCGCCGCTCACAGTCGCTCCTGTCGCTGTTCGGGCGCGGGCGGGTGCACGGCCCGCGCGAAATCGCCGATCCGGCTGATCAGGCGATCGAAGAACAAGTCCTGGTCGGTGCCGATCACGATGTCCGCGTTGGGTTTGCGGCCCCACATGCCCGCCCAGTCGGCCACCGTCGTCGCGCGGGTCAGCGTTCCGGCCAGCTCGACGTCGACGGTCGCGGGCCGGGTGAGGGCCGAGGCGGGGTCGAGCGCGACCGCCGCCGCGAACGGATCGTGCATGTGCGCGAGATAGCCGAGGTCGTAGAGCTGGTGGAAGTCGAAGTAGAACCGCACCGCGTCGGTGACGTGCCGGACGATCGGATTGCTCGCCGCCGACCTGGTCTCGACCGGATCGGCCGGTGACACCGTTTCGACCGGAAGGCTGCCCGCCCGTTCGGCGAGCAACGCCAGATGCTTCGGGCGCATCTCGATGGTTTCGGTGATGTCCAGCGCGCACACGATCGGCCTGCGGTCGGCGGGGGCGGCGGAGAACGCGTCGAACACCTCCTTGGCGGCCTCGGGGTCGACGTGCACGTTCCATTCGTTGGTCGGCGTGGTGTTGCCGGGGTGATTGAACGCGCCGCCCATGATCACCAGGCGGTGCAGCAAGGTCGGCAGGCCGGGCTCCAACCGCAGCGCGAGCGCCAGGTTGGTGAGCGGTCCGGTGCACAGCCCGACGATCTCGCCGGGGTGGGCGCGCACCAGATCGACCCACATCTGCGCGGCGCTGCGCGGCGACAGCGCGCGATTCGACACGGGCAGTTCGGCATAGCCGACACCTTGCGGGCCGTGGGTGTCCTCGGTGGTGCGCAGCGGGACCGCGAGCGGTGCGAGCGCACCCAGCGCGACCTCGATCTCGGGTGCGCCGCACACGTCGAGCCAGGCGAGGTTGTTCGCCGCGACCTGCGGCGCGGGCACGTTGCCCGCGGTCGACGCGATGCCGATGATCTGCGCCTCGGGGGAGGCGAGCAGGTAGAGCAGCGCGAGGGAATCGTCGACCCCGGTATCGACGTCCATGATGATCTTCTGCCGCACGCCACGAGACTAGCCGCGGTGCGCCGCACCCGCGCCGCCCGGGACCGGTGTGGCACAGGCGTCTGGCACAGATGTCTGATCACGTTGTAACCTGGCCGGATGGGAAACCGGGAAGATCTGCTGGCGGGTGCGCGCAAAGCCATCGTCGAGCGCGGCGTCGCCAAGACCACGGCCAGGGATATCGCGGCCGCCGCGGGCGTGAGCCTGGCCGCGATCGGCTACCACTTCGGTTCCAAGGAACAGTTGATCACCGAGGCGCTCGCCGACGCGCTCGGCACGGCGATCGGCGACACCATGGAGTCGATGATCCGCGAGACCAGCGGTGTTGCGCTGCTCACCGGATTCGCGCAGCTGTGGAACGGCATGCCCGAGGTGTTCGCGCAGAACCGGGACAGCATGGTCGCCAGCATGGAGAACATCGTGCGGGTCGCGCGGTCGAGCGAGGCGAAGGATTTCTACGCCGAGAGCCTGCCGACGATCTACCGCGAGATGGGCGCGGCGCTGCGTACGGCCCACCCGAACCTCACCGAAGAGCAGGCCGAGTCGATCGCCCAGTTGTATTTCGTGCTGGCGCAGGGACTCGGCGTGCTCTGGGTCATCGCACCGAACGGCGCACTGCCGGACGGGAACCGGCTGGCGCAGGCCCTGACGGCGATCGCGGGCGACCGCACCGGAGGCGAATGACCAACCGGAACCCGTTGCTGCTCAGTGCTCTTCGTTCAGCACGCCCGCCGGGACGTGCCGCAGCCGCAGCACCGCGATCACCGCAAGGGCGACGGCCGCGACCGCGGTGATCCCCGCCGTGACGTGCACGCCGTGCAGGAACGCCTCCCGCGCCGCGAGCAGCACCGCCTCGCCGAGTTCGCCGGGCAGCCCCGCGCTCGTTTCCACCGCGGCGCCCAGGGTGTCGCGCACCGAGTGGCCGGCTTCGGCGGGCAGTCCGGCGGGCAAGGTCTCGGCCAGATCGCCGCGGTACAGCGCGATGCTGATGCTGCCGAGGATCGAAATGCCCAGTGCGCCGCCGAGTTCCGCGCCGGTCTCGGACACGCCCGAGGCTGCCCCGGCCTGCTCCGGCGGCGCGGAGCCGACGATCAGTTCGGTGGTGATGCCGAACACCGGCGCCATCCCGAGCGAGCTGACGATCGACGCCGCGACGGCGAGCCAGAGGCCGCCTGTCACGGCGAGCTGCGTCATCAGCACCATGCCGACCGCGGTCGCGGCCATACCGACGCCGATCACGTACGCGGGCCGCACCATTCGCACGATGCGCGGCGCGAGCTGGGAACCGACGATGAAGCCCAGGCCCGAGGGCGCCATCGCGATACCGGTGCCGAGCGGGGAGAGCCCGAGCACCAGCTGGAAGTACTGCGCGACGAACAGGAAGTAGCCGAACGCGACGAAGATGCCGACCACGTTGATCAGCAACGCGATCCGGAACGTGCCGAGGCGGAACAGCCGCAGGTCCAGCATCGGGTCGGGCCGGTGCAACTGCCTGCGCACGAACACGATTCCCGCCGCGACGCCTGCCGCCAGCGCGAGCAGTGCGGTGCCGCCGACGCCGTCCTGCGCGATCTTCTTCATGCCGAACACCAGCGCGATCATGGTCGCGACACACAGCGCCGCGCTCACCGGATCGAGTGTGGCGGCGGCATCGTCGCGAAACTCCGGCAGCACCTTCGGCCCGATCACCAGCAGCAGTGCCATCACCGGCACCGCGAGCAGGAAAACCGAACCCCACCAGAAGTATTCGAGCAGCACGCCGCCGAACAGCGGGCCCACTGCGCCGCCCGCGGAGAACGCGCCGATCCACACGCCGACCGCCACCGAGCGCTGCCGCATATCGCGAAACATGTTGAAGATCAACGACAAAGTGGACGGCGCCAGGGTCGCGCCCGCGATGCCGAGCAGCGCCCGGCACAGGATCAAGGTCTCGGCGGTGGGCGCGAAGGCGGCGATCACCGAGACCGCCGCGAAGGCCGCCGCGCCGGCGAGCAGTAACCGGCGGCGTCCGATGCGATCACCGAGCGTGCCCATCGTGATCAGCAGCCCGGCCACCATGAAGCCGTAGATGTCGATGATCCACAGCAGCTGCGAGCTGGTGGGGTGCAGGTCGGCGCTGATCATCGGCACGGCCAGGTGCAGCACCGTGAGGTCCATCGCGTAGACGAGACAGGCCAGGGCGAGTACACCGAGCCCGATCCATTCGCGTCGCCCGGCTCGGGGCAGCGCCGCG
>NZ_BAUA01000121.1 GCF_000710915.1 Nocardia brasiliensis IFM 10847 | reverse complement strand
CTGGGTGCTGGCGGGCGCGCTGCTCGCCATCGCCGCCGCGGCCGCACTCGGCTGGCTGCTCGCCGGGCGCGCGGTGCGCCCGATCGTGCGGCTCACCCGTCAGGTCGACGCGCGCAGCGCGCTGCCCGACCCGCACAACCCGCAGACACCGGTGGACGGCTCGGGCGTGCGCGAGGCGGAAAAGCTGGCGGACGCGGTGAATACGATGCTCGAGCGGGTCGACGAGGCGCAGTCCGCGACCGCCGCGGCACTGGAGACCGCACGGGATTTCGCGGCAGTCTCCGCGCACGAGCTGCGCACCCCGCTCACCGCCATGCGCACCGATCTAGAGGTGCTGCGCACCCTGGACCTGGACGAGGCCCAGCGCGCGGAGATCCTCGGCGACCTGCAACGCAGCCAGGGCCGGGTGGAGACCACGCTCGCGGCCCTGGAGCGTCTGGCCACCGGCGACCTGACCCATGACCGCGATCACGTCGCCACCGATGTGGGCGACCTGTGCGACCAGGCCGCCCACGACGCCATGCGGCACTTCCCCGGCCTCACCGTGCGCATCGACAGCGACGCCGAGCTGGTGACCCGGGGCCTGCCCGCCGGACTGCGCCTCGCGGTGGACAACGCGCTGGCCAACTCGGCCAAACACGGCCGTGCCACCCAGGCCCTGGTCACCGCGCATCGGACGCCGAACGGACATATCGTCATCAGCATCGACGACAACGGGCGCGGAATCCCCGAGCACGAGCGGCAGGCCGTGTTCGACCGGTTCTTCCGCGGCAGCCAGGCGAGCAAGGGCGGTTCCGGCCTCGGCCTCGCCCTCGTCGCGCAGCAGGCCCAATTGCACGGCGGGCGCGCCTATTTCGACGACGGCGCGCTCGGCGGCGTCCGCCTCGTGCTCGACCTGCCCGAACGCACCGCGAACTGAGCGGTCCGCGGTCCTTAGCGAACTCTCATAGAACAGCCATGGGCGCGGACGGATCCGAGTTCTAGGGTCGGGCTGTGATCGGAAAACGCGCCCGCTGGGCTCTTCTCGCCGTTGCTCTCGTCAGCGCTGGCGCGCTCGGCGCCGGTGTCACCGCCTGCGGTAGTTCCGACCGTGGCCCGACCGGGATCGCACTGGTCAACGCCGATACCGGGCCGACGGGCGCAAAGGTGGTGAAAGCGCTCGAGGACGCGGGCGGCTACGAATGGACCGCGGCGAAGGAGGGCGAAGCGAGCACCGACGACTACGCGGCGGTGATCACCCTGCCCGCCGACCTCACCGAATCGATGGGCACCCTGGCCGGTGCGCAGCCGCGCCGGGCCAAGGTCACCGTTGCCACGCACAAGAACGCCGACGGCGAGCTGGTGCAGGGCGCGGTGACCGAGGTGACCCACCGGGTCGGCGCGCTCGGGGTCGACGCCGCGTTGGCGGCCGTCGCGCAGGCGCGTTCACAGATGACCCAGGTGCAGTTCACCACCCAACTGCTGAAGGCCGGGGTGAACGCCGCGGCCTCCGGCGCCGACCAGTTCAGTTCGGGCGCCGACCAGCTCCTCGGCTTCCTCGACTTCGCCAAAGAGGGCTCCGCACAGCTCACTTCGGCCATCGCACTGCTGAACTCGACCGTGGACGGGGCCGCGAAACAGGCGAACGAACTGGCCACCGCACTGGATTCGACCGGCATCACGATCGCACAGGTGGAGCAGACCGCGAACACGGTGAACTCCGGCCTGGATCAGATCATCCCGCTGCTGCGCGCACTCCCCTTCGCGAACGATCCGGCGCTGGCCGACATCATCAAGAAACTGGAAGGCCTGCAGAGCATTTCGGGCCAGGCGGGCGCCCAGCTGACCGGCCTCGGCTCGCTCGTCGGCGGCGCGGTGGACCCGAACACCGATCTCGGCACCCTGCTTCGCACCGTGGTCGACCGATTGACCAGCGCCAGTGCGCAATTGAACGAGGGCGCGAAGCTGGCCGAGGGCCTGCCCAAGCTGGCCGACGAGGGCGGCGCCCAATTGGTCAGCGCCATCAGCCAACTCACCGGCGGCGTCAGTCAGTTGCAGACCATCGTGAACAACCTCGGCACCCAAACCGACAAGGCCGTCGCCGCCCTCCCACAGCGCAGCAGCACCCAGCAGTCCGCCCTGGCCCTCGCCCTGACCGACCCGGTCGAGATCGTCCGGCAGTAATCGCTACAGCCAGCCCGCCGCACGCCATTTCAACACGGCGAAGGCCTCGGCTTTGTCGGCCGCGACCCGGTCGGCGAGCGAACCGCCCAGGGTCCGGGCGCCGCGGAAAGCGTTGAGCGCGGCATGCTTCGCCTCCCTGAGTTCGGTGGTCAGATCACTGTCCGCACCGGTGCCACAGAGCCGTCGCCGCTTCTCGGCCAGATAATCCGACAGCCCCTTTTTGGACATGGCCTCCGAGGACGATGGTTCGCTATCTCGGCAGATGTCGTCCTCGGGCTCCCCGCACGGACCGCCGGTCGCAGCGGTGTGCGCACACACCGCCACCAGCGCGGCCTTGGTGTTGTCGAGGTAGGAGGAGCCGAGACCGAATGTTTCCTTACGGGTATCGGGGGCCGCCCCGACATCGCCCTTCATCTCGAACGGGACGGTCGCTTCGAATTCTCGATACTTCTCCAGCGGGGCGCTCTCGAACCGTCCCGCCGCGCTGGTGGCCCGCTTCGCCGCACAGGCCTCGACGGCCTCGGGGGTTTGCGCGGCTTCCTCCTCCGCCGAAGTGCACAGCCGCACGTCGCGCAATTGCTCGTCGGTGATCGCATCGGCCGGGTTGTCCGCGGCCATATCACCGTCATCGCGCACCAGGACGACTTCGGGCGCACCGGCGGCCCGGCGGTCCGCATCGCCGTGACCCGGCAGAGTAAGCCCCCAGCCCGCGGCAGCCACCAGCGAAACCAGTGCGAACCCGGCCACGTTCGTCGAACCCATCGAAAGCCTCCCTCAGCTTCGGACACCGCAGGAATTCGGTCGACAGAGCTTGCGAATCAGGTGAGATCGTAGATCCGCTACCTTGCGTTCGAGGCCATCCGCCGGTCAGCCGGGGTGTCCGATCCCTCGGGCACCTGCCCTGGTCAGGGCAGGAAAAGGCGGTGGCCCATACCCCTTGACGGGATATGGGCCACCGGGCGCGACGGGTCAGTTGGCGTCGAGCAGATCGATCACGAAGACCAGGGTCTTGCCCGCGAGGGGGTGCCCGGCACCGGCGCCGCCGTAGGCCAGCTCCGGCGGAATGGTGAGCTGCCTGCGGCCGCCGACCTTCATGCCCGGGATACCGTCCTGCCAGCCCTGGATCAGGCCGCGCAGCGGGAATGTGATGGATTCGCCGCGGTTCCAGGAGGAGTCGAATTCCTCGCCGGTGTCGAATTCGACGCCGACGTAGTGCACCTCGACGTTGCCGCCGGGCACGGCTTGCTTGCCTTCACCCTCGATGATGTCCTTGATCACCAGCTCGGAAGGCGCGGGGCCGCCCTGGAACTCGATCTCCGGCTTGGTCATTCGGGTTATCCCCTTCGTTGGTGGATGGTGGGTATTACTCGGTACTACTGACGATTGGTGATCTCGCGGTAGTCGCGCGCACCGTAACCGGTGTAGATCTGCCGCGGACGGCCGATCTTCAGCGGCTCGCTGTGCATTTCGCGCCAGTGCGCGATCCAGCCCGGCAGCCGGCCCATGGCGAACAGCACGGTGAACATCCGGGTGGGGAAGCCCATGGCCTTGTAGATGACGCCGGTGTAGAAGTCGACGTTCGGGTACAGGCGACGCTCGACGAAGTAGTCGTCGGTGAGCGCGGCTTCCTCCAGCGCCTGGGCGATGTCGAACAGCTCGTCGTTGCCGAGCTTGTTCAGGATCGCGTCGGCGTGCTTCTTGGCGATCGCGGCGCGCGGGTCGTAGTTGCGGTAGACGCGGTGCCCGAAGCCCATCAGCTTCACGCCGTCTTCCTTGTTCTTGACCTTGCGGATGAACTCGCGGACATCGCCGCCCTCGGCCTTGATGCCGTCGAGCATCTCCAGCACAGCCTGGTTCGCGCCACCGTGCAGCGGGCCCCACAGCGCGTTGATACCGCCGGACACCGAGGTGAACAGGTTGGCATCGGAGGAACCGACGAGCCGCACGGTCGAGGTGGAGCAGTTCTGCTCGTGGTCGGCGTGCAGGATGAGCAGCATGTCCAGCGCCGCCGCGACCTCGGGGTCGACCTCGTAGGGCTCGGCCGGGAAGCCGAAGGTCATCCGCAGGAAGTTCTCCACCAGGCTCAGCGAGTTGTCCGGGTAGAGGAACGGCTGGCCGACCGACTTCTTGTACGAGTAGGCCGCGATGGTGGGCAGCTTGGCCAGCAGCCGGATGGTGGACAGCTCGACCTGCTCGGGGTCGCGCGGGTCCAGCGAATCCTGGTAGTACGCCGACAGCGCGTTCACCGCGGACGAGAGCACCGGCATCGGGTGCGCGTTGCGCGGGAAGCCGTCGAAGAATCGCTTCAGATCCTCGTGCAGCAGGGTGTGCCGGCGGATCCGGTCGGTGAAGTCCTCCAGCTGGGCCTGCGACGGCAGCTCGCCGTAGATCAGCAGGTAGCTCACCTCGATGAAGGTCGAGGACGCGGCGAGCTGGTCGATCGGGTACCCGCGGTAGCGCAGGATGCCCGCTTCACCGTCGATGTAGGTGATCGCCGACTTGGTGGGGGCGGTGTTCATGAACCCCGGGTCGTAGGTGACGTACCCGGTGCTGGCGAGCAGCTTTCCCAGCTCGATCCCGTCGTTGCCCTCGGCGGCCTTGGTGACCGTCATCGGGAATTCCCCGCCGGGATAGGTGAGTACCGGCTTGGCGTCTTCGTCGACGTTGATGATGTTCTCAGCGGGCACGGAAGGATCCCTCTCAGGCTAGAACCGTAGGCATCGTCGCGGTCGGCGCACGATGCACTTGTCTCAACGCTAGACGTTCACCGACCCGGACAACCACGGAGGGTAGTCCTGGGGAGGCTCACAATCACTTCCCGGCCACGTGAGGTCGGCACAGCACATCGCACCACAGTTGCCAGGAATTCGCAGGGCGCTTCACGCCACTGTTTCCGCATGTGCGCGGCCCACCCGGTATCGGACGAATGCCGGGAACGCCACCGCCGCGATCACTACGCCGACCACGACCAGTCCGCCGCCGCCGGCGGCCGCCACAGCAGTACCCAGACTCGCGGCCGCGAAACCGTGGGCAACATCACCGATGCGGGGCCCACCTGCGACAACCACGATGAACACGCCCTGCAGCCGGCCACGCATCTCGTCGGTGGCGACCTGCTGCAGCATGGTGACCCGCAACGCCGCCGAGACCATGTCGACCGCGCCGCCGAACGCCGAGCAGAGCAGCGCGATCCACAGGCCGACGCCCAGGCTCAGGCCGTGTCCGGTGAAACCGACGGCGAGGCCGAAGCCGACCATGGCCAGGCCCCACAGGGCGATGCAGATGAGCACGGCGAGTCCCTGCCGCCGGATCCGCGGGATCCAGCCCGAGAACACCCCGCCCAGCACCGCACCCGCCGACATGGACGCGAACAGCAGCCCGAGCGCGACGCCGCCGGTGGTCGGATCGCCGAAGGTCTCGTGCGCGATCTGCGGGAACAGCGCGCGCGGCATGCCGAACACCATCGCGATCACGTCGACGGCGAACGACGCGAGCAGCACCCGCTGCGTCGCCAGATATCCGAAACCGTCCAGCACCGTGCGGAACCCGGCCTTGCGCACCGATCCGGTCGGCGGCAGCGCCGGCAGCCGCCAGACCGCCCACAGCGTGGCCAGCAGGAAGACGGCGTCGATCAGATAGAGCATGGACAGCCCGATGAGCGGGATCAACGCGCCCGCGAGCACCGGTCCGGCGATCGCGCCGAACTGCATCACCGTCATGCTGAGCGAATTCGCCGCCGCCAGTTGGTCTTCGGGCAGCAGGCGGGGAATGGTCGCGCTGCGCGTCGGCTGGTTCACCGCGAAGAATGCCTGCTGCACCGCGAACAGGCCGAGCACCACCCAGACGTTGTCCAAGCCCGCGGCGGCCTGCAACCAGAAGGCCAGCGCGGTGAGCCCGGTACCGGTGTTGGTGATGAGCATCAGCTTGCGCCGGTCCATCACGTCGGCCAGCGCGCCGCCCCACAGGCCGAACACGATCAGCGGCACCAGGCCGAACAGCCCGGCCAGACCGACGTAGCCGGAGCTGCCGGTGATCTGGAAGATCTGCTGCGGCACCGCGACGACGGTCAGCTGGGCGCCGATCATGGTGACGATGCCCGAGGTCCACAGACGCCGAAAATCGCTGTGGCGCAGGGGCGCGGTGTCGGCGAGCAGCTTCACCGGGCGCACAATAGCGAGTCGAACCCGGTTGTCACGACTGGATATTGATCACCCGCGCAACGGGAATAATCACGGCTGTAGTCGGTCGACCGTCATCGTCGCGTCGCGAATGAGCACCCGGATGCGGTTGTGCAGCCTGCCGCGGCGCCCCTGCCAGAACTCCACCTCGTCGGGACGCAGCAGGAATCCGCCCCAGTGCGGTGGCACCGGGATGTCGTCGACGTCGGCGAACCGCTCGACCGTCTCGGCCATGATCCGATCCAGTTCGGCGCGCGAGCCGATGGTCCTGGACTGATGCGAGGCCCATGCGCCGAGCTGCGAGTCGCGCGGGCGGGAACGCCAGTACACGCCGGTGGTCTCGGCGCCGACCCGTTCGATCGCCCCGCGCACGTGCACCTGCCTGCCGAGCGCGGGCCAGACGAAGGTGGCCGCGGCGAACGGGACGGCGGCGAGCTGGCTGCCCTTGGCCGAGTCGTAATTGGTGTAAAAAGTCACACCCTCGGGCGAAAGCCCCTTGCAGAGGACCGTCCGGGCGACGGGCCGTGGCGTGCCGCTCGCCAGTGACACGGTGGCGAGCACCATGGCATTGGGCTCCGCGACACCGACCGCGGTCGCTTGCTCGATCCAGTGGCGTAACAACGGTTCCCAGCCGCCGGCCAGCCAGGTTTCGTCCAGATCGACGTCTTCGCCACTGCCGAACGGAGCACCGCCGTAGTCGACTCGCATCGCCGCGAGATCGGGGGTCGGCCCGAATCCGGCCGCTTCCTGTCCGCCAGATGAATTGTCCAGGTCACGCATGGGGCAGACGTTACTCCGCAGTAGCAAGGAGCTAAGGTTTTAGTGATCGGCATGTACTCGGCGAGCCTTGCTACCCCTCTTCGACGAGCATCATGCGGCCCGAAGTGCAAGGAGAAGTCACAACATGACCACCACCCCCGCGGTGCCTACTGGGCAGACCGCCGTACCCAGTGATTTCGTCAGCGGCCTGGAGGGCGTGGTGGCTTTCACCACCGATATCGCCGAACCCGACAAGGACGGTGGTGCGCTGCGCTACCGCGGCGTCGATATCGAGGACCTGGTCGAGGGCCGAGTGACCTTCGGTGACGTGTGGGCCCTGCTGGTCGACGGCGAGTTCGGTCGCGGTCTGCCGCCCGCCGAGCCCTTCCCGCTGCCCGTGCACACCGGTGACGTGCGCGTCGACGTGCAGGCCGGCCTGGCGATGCTCGCGCCGATCTGGGGTTACCAGCCGCTGCTCGACATCGACGACGAGACCGCGCGGGACAACCTGGCCCGCGCCTCGGTAATGGCACTGTCCTACGTCGCGCAGTCCGCGCGCGGCATCTACCAGCCCGCGGTGCCGCAGAAGCAGATCGACGAGTGCACCACGGTCACCGAGCGCTTCATGACCCGCTGGAAGGGCGACCCGGACCCGAAGCACACCGAGGCGATCGACGCCTACTGGGTGTCCGCGGCCGAGCACGGCATGAACGCCTCCACCTTCACCGCCCGCGTCATCGCCTCCACCGGCGCCGACGTCGCGGCCTCGCTGTCCGGCGCGATCGGCGCCATGTCCGGCCCGCTGCACGGCGGCGCGCCCGCGCGTGTGCTGCCGATGATCGAGGGCGTCGAAAAGTCCGGCGACGCAAGGGCTCTGGTCAAGGGCATCCTGGATCGCAAGGAAAAGCTGATGGGCTTCGGGCACCGGGTCTACCGGGCCGAAGACCCGCGGGCCCGCGTGCTGCGCGCCACGGCGAAACGACTCGGCGCCCCGCGCTACGAGGTGGCCGCCGCGCTGGAGCAGGCCGCGCTGGCCGAACTGCGCGAGCGTCGCCCGGATCGCGCCATC
This sequence comes from Nocardia brasiliensis IFM 10847, assembly GCF_000710915.1. GTDB lineage: Bacteria > Actinomycetota > Actinomycetes > Mycobacteriales > Mycobacteriaceae > Nocardia > Nocardia brasiliensis_A. The sequence goes on along the minus strand of NZ_BAUA01000121.1, from coordinate 24,675 downwards.
GAGACCAACGTGGAGTTCTGGGCCGCGGTGATCTTGGACTTCGCCGAGGTGCCCGCGCACATGATGCCCGCCATGTTCACCTGTGGCCGCACCGCCGGGTGGTGTGCACACATCCTCGAGCAGAAGCAGCTCGGCAAGCTGGTCCGGCCCGCCGCCATCTACACCGGCCCCGGACCGCGCCGCCCCGAAGACGTCGCGGGCTGGAGCTCGGTCCGGCACGCGTAGTCCCGCGGCCGTCGCCACGCGCATGGCCGTGGTGATCGAACGAACACGACACGAGCCGAATGCCCTACACCAGTGGGGCGTTCGGCTCGAGTAGCATCCCCCTGACGTCGAGAGAGAGCTGACGGATGGTGGAAGAGGGAATGTCGCGGCGGCGGATGCTCGGCTTGGGCACCGCGATGGCCGCCGGTTTCATCGCCACCGGATGCTTTACCGCCCAGCGTGATACGACCGCGCCGCCGAGTTCCACCGAGGCCGAAGCACCGCCGAGCGACCGAGTCGTCGTCTCGAAAGCCGCTCCCCCGCCGCCGGACAACTCCCCCGCCGCGGTCGCCGCTCGCTATGCCGGTGTTCAGCCGCAGCAGTGGGGCGTGGAGATGGCAGGCATCACAAGCACTTTCGCTGCCGCGGGCAAGCAGATGGCGTTGACCTTCGACGCCTGCGGCGGTCCGGGCAACAACGACATCGATCAATCGTTGATCGATTTCCTGGTCGCTCAGCGGATTCCGGCCACGTTGTTCCTGAACAAGCGCTGGATCGACGCCAATCAGGAGCGGGCCGCTCATTTGGCCGCGAACCCCCTGTTCGAACTGGCCAATCATGGTGTGGCGCACAAACCACTGTCGGTGACCGGCCGGGCGGCCTACGGCATCGCGGGCACCGGCTCGGCACAGGAGGCGGCCGACGAGGTCTGGGCCAACCACGAGCGGCTGTCCGGCCTGCTCGGCCGCCCGCCGCGCTTCTTCCGCGCCGGCACCGCGCACTACGACGACGTCGCCGTGCGGATCGTGCGGGAAATCGGCGAGACCCCCCTCGGTTTCAGCATCAACGCCGACTACGGCGCCACCGCCTCCGCCAACCACGTCGCGACCGCGATGAACGCCGCGGCGCCGGGGGCGATCTCGCTCGCGCACATGCACCGGCCGCAGTCGGGCACCGGCGCGGGCATGATCGCGGCGCTGCCCACCATCCGCGCGATGGGCTTCACCTTCGTCCACCTGCCCTGACGCACGCGGTCAGTCCTCGCCGAGCGAGGCGGCCCAGTCGACGGCGACGGACTCGCCGTGGTCGACAGTGAAGAAGGCGACCTCGAGATGCTCGCCGAGATCGACCAGACCGATCGCGGCCAGCGGCACCGGCTGCACCAGCCGGACCAGCCAGGGCGTCGGCTCGTCCCAGGCGCGCACCTCCAGATCCAGCCGCAGCACCGGGTCGTCGCGCCCGGAGTAGTCCGCTGCCACCGGGGTCGCCGCCAGCACGGTCGCGTCGGCGCGGCGTCCGTCGGCGAGGATCTTGGCGATGCCGGCCCGCCCGGTTTCCGCGAAATCCGGTACGTAGAGCACCAATCGGTCCCGGTCACCCGGATCTATGCGGCAGCACACCACATCTCCGGGCTGCATCCATTCGAGATCGGCCGCGGACACCCGCTGGCGCACCCTGGTCTCATACGGTGCCGTGCCGTCCACCAGCACTCGGACCCAGAACACATGCCCCGGTTCGCGCCGCGAGGCCGTGCGCGAGTCCGGTTCGCCCGCCTTCGAACTCGGCCGCACGCCCAAGATCGTTGCCGAACCGAGCGCTCCGCGCATCAGCAACTCGCGCCGCGCCGCGTCCGAGATCGCCCCCGCCCGTACCCCGAAGGTGCGTGACCGGCGACCGCGCAGTCGCCACCCCGAGCTCGCCGACGCCATGTTCATGGGCGCAAAGGTTAGCTGGAGTGTGCCCGGCGACACAGCAATACCACCGCAACTCGAGCACGCCGCGGGGAAATCCGGCAGCCGCGCGTGCCCGGCCGGGCCGAGCCCGGTCCGTGGCTTCGAGCACAGCAGCCCACCCGCACTGACAGAGCTGGTCCGACACGCTTTACCCTGTTCGGCATGACCACTGCGTTCCCGACGATTCCCGACGACCTCAAGCCCGCCGACGGACGGTTCGGTTGCGGCCCCTCCAAGGTGCGACCGGAGCAGTTGCAGTCTCTGGTGAGTGTCGGCGCCTCGGTGTTCGGAACGAGCCACCGGCAGAAGCCGGTGAAAGATGTGGTCGCGCGGGTCCGTTCGGGGCTGCGCGAACTGTTCACGCTGCCCGACGGCTACGAGGTGGTGCTCGGCAACGGCGGCACCACGGCCTTTTGGGACGCCGCCGCGTTCGGCCTGATCCGGGAGCGCTCGCTGCACCTCACCAACGGTGAGTTCAGCTCGAAGTTCGCCTCGGTCGCCAAGGGCAACCCGTTCATCGGCGATCCCATCGTGGTCTCGTCCGAGCCGGGCAGCGCCCCCGAACCGGTGTCGGACCCCTCGGCCGACCTGATCGGCTGGGCACACAACGAAACCTCCACCGGTGTCGCCATTCCGGTGCAGCGCCCGGTCGGCTCGGAGCACGCGCTGATCGCCATCGACGCGACCTCGGGCGCGGGCGGCCTGCCGGTGAACATCGCCGACGCCGACGTCTACTACTTCGCACCGCAGAAGTGCTTCGCCGCCGACGGCGGGCTCTGGGTCGCGCTGATGAGCCCCGCGGCGCTGGCTCGAGTCGAGGAGATCAAGGCCTCGGGTCGCTGGACGCCGGAGTTCCTCTCGCTGCCCGTCGCGATCGACAACAGCACCAAGGACCAGACCTACAACACTCCGGCGCTGGCCACGCTGCTGCTGTTCGCCGACCAGATCGAATGGCTCAACGGCAACGGCGGCCTGGACTGGGCGGTCAAGCGGACGCTGGATTCCTCGTCGCGGCTGTACAACTGGGCCGAGTCGAGCGAATTCGCCACGCCGTACGTCACCGACCCGGCGCATCGTTCGCAGGTCGTCGGCACCATCGACTTCGCCGACTCGGTCGACGCGGCCGCGGTGGCGAAGGTGCTGCGGGCCAACGGGATCGTCGACACCGAGCCCTACCGCAAGCTGGGCCGCAACCAGCTGCGCGTCGGCATGTTCCCGGCGATCGACCCCGAGGACATCAGCCAGCTCACCCGCAGCATCGACTGGGTCGTGCAGAATCTGGGCTGACACACCGGATTCGACTGCGCTCCACCCACGTGACACGCCACACATGACACGCCGTGGAGCGCGAAGCTTCAACTCGAACAGAGCAGATTAGCGGGGTGCGGAGGTCTCCGCGGAGATTTCCGCCCCGCGTGTCCTGCCCCACGGATCCCAGAAGTGCACTACTGTTTCGGAAAGTGGGCGGTGTCGCGAGTCGACGCGGTAAGGAGGTAACGGTGCGTGAACTTCGAGTGATCGGGGTGACGCCCGACTCCACGCACATCGTGTGTATCGACACCGAGTCCGGCGCGAAGTACCGGCTGCCCGCCGACGACAAGCTACGAGCCGCAGCACGCGGAGACCTTGCCCGATTCGGCCAGATAGAGATCGAAATGGAAGCAACTATGCGTCCTCGCGATATCCAGGCTCGAATCCGCGCCGGCGCCTCCGTCGAACAGGTCACCGCCGAGTCCGGCATGCCCGCCAGCCGTGTCGAGCGGTTCGCCTACCCGGTGCTGCTGGAACGCGCCCGTGCCGCCGAACTCGCCCAGAAGGCGCACCCCGTCCGCCCCGACGGGCCCGCCGTGGAAACCCTCATCGACGTCGTCACCGCGGCCTTCACCGAGCGCGGGCACAACATCGAAGGCGCCGAATGGGACGCCTGGAAGGACGAGAAGGGCTTCTGGGTCGCCCAATTGCAGTGGCAGAACGGGCGTTCCGAAATCGCCGCGCACTGGCGCTACCAGCCGGACGCGCACGGCGGCTCGGTCTCCCCGCTCGACGACCCGGCCTCGGACCTGATCGATCCCGACTTCGGCCGCGCGCTACGCGGTCTCGCGACGATCCTGCCCGCCGAGGCCGAGACCCCCGAACCGCAGCCCGAGCCGGTCGCCGAACCGCGCCCGGCCCCGGCGGCGCCGCCCGCCCGCCCTGCCGCCCGCCAGCAGGGCCAGCCGACGCTCGACGAATACTTCGAGCAGCGTGCGGTCGCGGCCGGCGGCAGCAGCACGCCCGCCATCACGGCGGGTGCGAACACGGCTCCTGCCGCGGCGAGCACCACTACGCCCGCCGCCGCGAGCCCCGCTCCGAGCACGCCTGCGCCGAGCCCCGCCGCGTCCACCGCGGAAAGTACAGCGGATACCGCTCCGCCCGCACCCGCCGCGCCGAAGGCTCCGGCGGCGAAGGCACCGGCCGCCGAGGAAGCACCGGCCAAGCCCGCCAAGGCTCCGGCCAAGACGGCCCGCACCAAGCGCGGCAAGGCGCCCATGCCGTCCTGGGAGGACGTGCTGCTCGGCGTGCGCAGCTCAGGTCACTAGCGCTCACCCGTCCCCGATCGCGTGTTCGATGCGCGGACGTTCACCTCCGCACCGCCGCTCGGGAGCGCCTGGCACTTCCGTTCGGAGACTGCCGCGCAATGTTTCGCACTCCGCGCGCGTTTCGTTCGGCTGAAACGCGCGCGGGGCGACGGGATGCGCGCGGCGGGTGGTCCGCCGCACTCGCGCTCAGTGCGTAGGTCGCGCGTTGGCCGGAATCGGTTTGCTGCGGCTGGAGCCGATTTGCTGAGCCCCGCGTAGCAACATATTTCGCGGCGCGCGGGCGTGTTCCGGGACCGAAGGACGGCCCGGAACCGCGCACGGCAGGTAGATTTTCAGGGTGGGATCGACGGCGTGCCAGGCATCGGACGAGACACCGACGCGGTGAATTGTTCGACACCCCAGTGCGTTGCTCGAAGTTCGCGGAGCTGATTCGTGCAACCATCGGGAGGTGCCGGAAATGCTATCGAAAGCTTCGTCGCTCTGGTACGTCGACGCATCCGACCCGTTGACGGTACTGCGCGCCAATCACGACCCGGATCCCGATGCCGCACTGGCACTTGCCAAACAGTTGCACAGCGATCGCGACGTCCTGCCGATCATGGTCGGCACGCTGGCCGGATGCGCCGGGCCGGACCTCGACGAGGTCTACATCGGCTGCTACCCCGGGGTGACCGTGGTGTGCTCGGCGCAGGCCGCCCGCATCCACCCGACCGAGCTGCCGGAACTGCTGGTGCGGCCGCTGGCCTCGGAGCACACCTACCTGGTGTCGTTCGACACCGCGCATGGGTGGGGCGCGTTCGCGCATTGGGAGCGTGGCGAATTCCGCCGGGCGTTCAGCTCCAGCCGGGTCAACATCCTGGAGGACGAGGGACTTCCACTGGTGTGGGAACGCCCGTACTGGGCGGGTGAGCACCCGGTGCGCTGGCAGGCCGGTGAACTCCCCGACCCGCAGACCCTGCCCTTCGATCCGCCCGACTTCGCCGACGCCGCGAACAACGAGTGGCTCGGCTTCCACTACCGCGCACCGGCCCCGGCGGGCGCGCTGGTGCCCGGCGACGTGGCGGTGTGCGGATTCACGCTCTACCCGAAAGGACAGGCGCCCGACCCGGCCACCCTGGTACCGCCCGAGGAAGAACCGGAGAGCGTGCGCCCCCGGCGCGGCCTGTTCGGCTGGCTGCGCGGCTCCGACCGCGTGTCCTGATCAGCTCGCGAGGCCACCGAGCAGCAGCACCAACCAGCCGAGCCCTACCCCGGCGACACCGCCGAGCACCACCCATCTGGTCACCGGCGCCTCGCGCAACCGCCAAGCGGTCGGCGCGGCCCCGCCGGCCGCGACCACGTTCACCGCGACCGCGAGCAGGGGATGCACCTCGGCGAGCGCCCGCCCGAACGAATACACCGCGATAGCGCTCAGCAGCGCGACCATGATCGTGACGGTCAGCCCGGCGCCCCACGGCGCCGGGCTCTGGGTAGGCGGATAGGTCACGTGCGTACCCGCTCGTAGAAGGCCATGGCCGCGGCGGTAGCGACATTGAGCGAATCGGTGCCCGGCGACATGGGAATTCGCGCGCGCACATCGGTGGCCCGCATCGCTTCCTCGGTCAGCCCCGGTCCCTCGGCGCCGAGCAACAGTGCCACACGCTCCCCTGTCATCGCGGCGGCCAGCGTCATCGCCTTCGCGTCGGGTGTGAGTGCGATGATCTGGAACCCTTTGCGCCGCAGTATATCCAGACCATCCGGCCAATTCGGCACCGAAGCGAACGGCACCCGAAGCACGTGCCCCATGGAGACCCGCACCGCGCGCCGGTACAGCGGGTCGGCGCATCGATCGCCGAACAGGATCGCCTCCGCGCCGAGCCCGGCGGCGTTGCGGAACATCGCGCCGAGGTTCTCGTGGTCGTTGACGCCCTCCAGCACCGCCACCGTGCGCGCGTGTGCCGTGACCTCGTCGAGGCTCAGCGGCGCCGGCCGGTGCGCGACCGCCAGCACGCCGCGGTTGAGGTGGAACCCGACCACCTCCGCCATCACCTCGGCCGAGGTCCGGTAGTAGGGCACCGCGACATCGGCCAGATCGCCGGCGAGCTCCACCCGGCGCTTGTCCACCCCGAACAACGCAGTCGGGGTGAACCGCGAAGCCAGCATCCGCTGGACCACCACCACCCCTTCGGCGATCACCAGTCCACGCCGCCCGGGCAGATCGGGCCGGCGGTCGGCGGAGTTGAGGTCGCGGAAGTCATCCACCCGCGGGTCGGTGGGGTCATCGATATCGATCACTTCGGCCACGGCTACATCCTGCCCGCCAGGGCTGCCGCGTGGCGCGACCGGTGTCCGATCCCCGCTACCCGGTGCGCCGGAAGCGGGTGCGCCCGTCGCTCGCGGCGCGGCACGAACGCGGTTGCCGTGCGCTGCGCGCGACCCGGGCGAAAATCGAGTGCGTGGCGCGCTGGGGGCGTGGGAGGGTGCAACGATGACGTTGACTGACGGCATCACTATCCGGTCTGCCACCGAGGACGATCTGAGTTCGATCAGGACGCTGGTGGCGACCTCGTTCGGCGCCTACGGACCCGCGGGCTTGCGCGAATACAGCCGGCAGCTGTTCCCGCCGGCCGACGCGATCGTCGCGGTCGACGACGGCGTGGTGGTCGGGCATGTGAAGTCCCGGCGGATGACGGTGACCGTGCCGGGCGAGCGGGCAGTGGACGGCTGCGGGATCGCCGCGGTCGGTGTGGCGCCGACGCATCGGCGGCGCGGGATCCTGCGGGCGATGTACACCGAGCAGCATCGGCGCACCGAGGCGGCGGGGCTGGCGCTGACGCTGTTCACGGCCAGCGAGGGCAGCATCTACGGGCGGTTCGGCTACGGACCGGCGGTGCGGGAGAACGCGGTCTCCATCGATCGGCGCTTCGCCGAATTCCGTCCCACCACACCGGATCCGGGCGGGGTGCTGCTCGCCGAAGCCGCCGAGGTCACCGAGCACGTCGAGGCCGTCTACGACCGGTGGCGCAGGCTCACCCCCGGCGTGCAGGTGCGGCCTGCGGCCTCGTGGGCCATGCTGTTCGCCGATCCGGAACCGGTCCGCAACGGTGGCTCAGAGCTTTTCGCGTTCACCCACCCGGATGGCTATGCGCTGTACCGGAATCACTTCACCGAGTCCGAGCGCACCGTCGACGTGCTGGAGCTGCGCGCGGTCACCGTAGAAGCCCACGCCGCGCTGTGGCGGGCGCTGCTCGGACTGGATCTGGCGCAGCGGGTGAAAGCCGTACTGGGCGACAATGATCCGCTCCCCTACCTGCTGACCGATCCCCGGCTGGTGCGCACCACGGCCCGCGAGGACGGACTGTGGTTGCGGCTCATGGACATTCCCGCGGCCTTGACCGCGCGCACGTACCAGCGAGACCTGGAACTCGTACTGGCGGTACAGGATCCGTTCCGCGATGCGGGCGGCACGTTCGCCCTGCGCGTGCGCAACGGCGTCGCCGAATGCGCGCCCACCACCCGCACCCCGGAGATCGAACTCGGCATCGACGTGCTAGCGAGCATGTACCTCGGCGCCTATCCGGCCCGAGTCTTCGCCGCCGCCAACCGGCTCCAGGCCAAGGACCCTGCCGACCTGGCCGCCCTGCAGGAAGCCTTCGGCACCGACCGCGACGCGGTGCTCGGCTGGTTCTTCTGAACCCGGCCGGAGCACACGGCCACGTGTGCTCCGGGCCGAGTGCTGGCATGCTGGTGGGTGTGAAGCCGATTCAGCTCGTCCTCAACATCCTCTGGTTGGTGTTCGTCGGTTTCTGGATGGCATTGGGCTACATCCTGGCCGGCGTCATCTGCTGCATCCTGATCATCACGATCCCGTGGGGCATCGCGTCGTTCCGGATCGCCGCGTACGCGCTGTGGCCGTTCGGCCGCACCACCGTGGAGAAGCCGGGTTCGGGCGCGGGCTCGCTGGTCGGCAATGTCATCTGGTTCATCGTCGCGGGCTGGTGGCTCGCGCTCGGCCACCTGCTGACCAGCATCCCGCTGTTCATCTCGATCATCGGAATCCCGTTCGGCTGGGCCAACCTCAAGCTGATTCCGCTGTCGCTGTTCCCACTCGGCCGCGACATCGTCGACAGCGACCAGCCGTTCGGCGCGCGCTGAGTTATTCGGATTCGTCGACGATCTGCTTCATGATGCCGACCGCACGGGTCAGCACCACGATCTGATCCTCGGTCAGGCCGGAAAGCTGCTCGGTCATCCAGACTTCCCTGGCGTTGGTCTCGTCGGCGATCAACGCACGGCCCGCCTCGGACAGCGAGACGATGATCTGGCGGCCGTCGGTGGGGTGCGGTTTACGCTCGACCAGACCGAGATCGGTGAGCGAGGCGATGACCCTGGTCATCGACGGCGGCTGGACGCGCTCCTTCGCGGCAAGCGCACCCGGAGTCATCGCACCGTCCCGAGAAAGGGTCGCGAGGGCGGACAGCTGGGTCAGCGAAATCTGCGCGTCGGCACGTCGACCACGCAGATGACGCGTCAGCCGGACCACCGCCAGCGAGAGTTCACCGGCGAGGGTTCGAACATCGGATGGCGTTGTCACAGAGGTGAACGATACGGGACCGGTGGCCGACGGACCGGCGTTCTCGCCGGTACGCGCACAGCCGCAGCCACATCGGCGGTGCGCGGGCCGCCCGGCACGCCGCCGTTATGCTGGGTGGCGTGACTCAGAACGTGCCGCAGATCCCGCCGCGGCTGACCGATCCGCGGCCCGTGCTCGCGGTCGGCTGCGCGCTCTGGCTGATCGCCACCGTGGTGGTGTGGGCCGGTGGCGATCGGTGGGCGTCGGTGCTGCCGGTCTGTCTGATGGGGCTGGTGGTCGGCGGGCTCGCGCTCGGGATCTTCCTGATCCAGCGGCGCGGTGCGCGGCGCGGCGACAAGGGCGCGCAGACCGGGCTCTGAGCGTCAGCGCACCTCGAAGTCGTTGCTGGTGCCCGTGAACGGGTGCAGCGCGCCGTCGGCGCTCAGGCTGTCGGCGTAGTGCTGCAGCCGGTAGCGGCCCGGCGTGGCATCGGCCGGGATATCCCAGGTGAACCGCGCGACGGAATCCGCGGCGCCGCGCTTGCTCCAGTGGAATTTCACCGCCCACTCGCCCTCGTTGGCCACCCGGATCCACTCGCCCGCGGAATTCTGCCGCTGCACCTCCAGGAAGGTGCCGTTGCGGCGCGGGTTGTGTTTCGGGTGGGCGGAGACGAATTCGGCGACGACCTGAGCGCCCGCGGCGTAAACCGGTGCGGGCTGGGTCAATACGTCGCCGAAGGTCCGGCCCGGCGGGGTGGTGTCCGGTCCGGCGCCCGGCTGGAAGTTGGGTTGCAGGTGGGACACGTCACGCGGGGCGGGCCCGCGCGGCACCTGCTGCCTGGCCGCGAACGCCGTTGCCAGCCTGGTGAACTCCTGCTGATACGCACCGAGGGTGTAACGGCCGAACAGCGTCGAGGCGCCCTCGTACTGCTGCGCGTCGTATTCCTCAGGGGTGGTGACGTATTCGTGGTAGGCGTTCGCGTAGCCCTGCATGAGGACCTGTTCGAGTGGCACGCCCAGCGCGTCCGCGACCGCCCGGCGCACCCGCAGCCCGGCGGTGATGGTGAATTCCCCACCGGCGGCGGCCAAATAGAGTTCGCCGATCCGGACCAGCTGGATCGGTAGCACGTTCGGCACCCAGGCCACCGGTGGCAGCAGGCCGAGCGGCGCGGCGATCGCCTTGGGCGCCTGGGCATCCGCGAGCCAGGCGGGCGCGGGCGCGTTCGGGTCGCCCAGCGCCTGCAGGAACGGATTGCGCACGCCTTCCGGGATGGGCACACCCGGCAGCCCCGGACCGTCCTCGATGCTGCCCGCGATGAGCGAGACGCCCGCCGCGGCCGGCGCGGTGTGCCTGGGCTGCCCGTCCGGGGTGAAACGGCCGTCGACGGCGATATCGGCGAGGTCGATGTAGCAGAGCAGTGCGTCGACCGGTCCGCTGGTCGGGCGGGCTTGGGCCAGCGCGTCTTTCGACGCCCGGTACTGCCGCTCGCCGATGATCCGGGTGTTCTCGAACTCGTCCTCGGTGGGCCCGGAGCCGGGGCGCAGGTTCAGGTTCGGCGACATATCGCCCGCGTTGGTCTGCGCGAATGCCGCGACGAAGCCGGGGTCGCCGTCGAGGTAGCGGACGCCGTGCTCGAGGTGCTCGTAGGAGAACGCCGCGTAACCCTTGTTGTCCGCGCTGATCAGCCGATTCTGGTTGGTCATCGAGGTGTTGTGGGTGGCGAACCAGGTGATCGCGCCGACCTGTCGACCGCCCTTGACGAGGGACAGCACCGTGACCGCCGGGTCGATGGCCTCGGGAAAATGTTGTTTGTCGGCAATCGGATTGAGTTCCCAGGCCACCCGCGACCGATTGACGCTCGCGTCGTGCAGTTCGCCGTGCCCCAACGCCAGCGCGCCGGGACCGAGATCGGCGTGCGCGGCCGCTACGGCCTCGACGATGCCGTTCACCTCCGCGTCGTACACCTGCTGCTGAAAACCCATGATGGACAGGTTGTATGCGTAATCGTTGCTGGAGCCGCCACAGGTCGCGTGCGAATGCGTCGAGGTGAGCAACACGTTCTGTTCGGTGTATTGATCGCCGAAGCGGCGCGCGAGTTCGGCCAGGACGCCGCGGTGCACGGACTGGAAAATCATGCCGTTCTCGGCCACCACGAACACGATTCGCCGGCCGCCCGCGCCGATGATGAACGCTCTGGCTCGCGGACGCAGGTGGATGCCGGCGGTCTGCTGCTCGAACTGGGAATAGCCCATCATTCCGCATTCGGCCGCCGGACCGGTGATGTCGGAGAGGCCGACACCGATCTCGTAGCCGCCGGAATCCGGCGCCGCGGCGGCCCGCGCGCCCGAGCGCTCGGCCAGGACAGGCACCGTGGCCGCGGCGGCCAGCGTCGCCGAACCGACTACGGTTCGGGCCAGAACGGTTCTGCGCGACAGCGGCATACACGTCTCCTTCGATCCTGATGGCAGCGAACCACACAACTGGTCACTCGTCCAGTCCAGATTTTTCGACCAGCGAATTGACTGCACGCGCCTAGAGCGCTTAACTCCCTGAGGTGTCCTCCCGATTGAGCGTCGAAGAAAGACGGGCCCACCTTATCGAGGCCGCGATCGGTCTTGCCGAAAAAAAGGGCGTTGCGGGCGTGACCACGCGCGATGTCGCCCAGGCGGCGGGCGTCTCGCTTGGTGTGGTCCATTACTGTTTCGAAAACAAGGACGCGCTGATGACCGAGCTGGTCAAGGCGTTGTCGATGGAATTACGAGATTCCGTCGACGCCAATGAAACAGTGTGGCAAGACGTCGGAAGTGGAAAAGAAGCGCTTCAAAAATTGATCCGCGCGGGACTGGAACTCATGTGGCTCAACATTGAGGCAACCCCGGAACGTCAGCTACTCACTTACGAAACAACAACTTACGCACTGCGCGAAGGCGAGCAAACTCCCGCCAAACTCGCGATCGCGCGCGAGCAGTACAACTTCAACGACTCCACCGTCGCCGACATCCTCGAGCACGCGCGCGACGCGACCGCCAACACCTGGTCGGTGCCACTGCCGTCACTGAGCCGGTTCACCCTCAACGTGATCGACGGGGTGGTGCTGCGCTGGCTGGTGGACAACGACAGCGAGGCCGTCCGCGCCCAGCTGGATCTGCTCAGCCAGATGATCGCGGAGTACGCGTCCTGAACCTCGTGCGGCACAACAGTTCTCGCGCATCTGAGTTCCCGCACATCGCGTGGAGCCGGGTGCGGGAGCTCGGATCGTGCGTGCACTATCGCGGCGCGTTCGCGTGCACCGTAGTGCCCTCGCGCCACCACGGGACCGTTGTCGTGCGCTCGATCGCGCCGTGCAGCCGCACGGTCAGCTCGTCGTGCAGCACCAACTCACCGTCCTGCGGCGGCAACGAAAGAAGTTGACGCAGGACGACTCCGAGCGGCTCCGCGGACCATGTGGTGCGCAGGCCGGCACTCACCACCTCGGCGGTGACCGACCCCGAGACCAACGGCAGATCGAGCAGCGCAGCCAGCGCGGGCGCGGTCTCGGCGGCACCTACCACCAAGCGGTCCGGCGGCAGCGCGAGGCCGAACCACGGCTGATCGAGCACCAGCGCGTCGGCCGGATCGATGACAGCGCCGGACAAGGCGCGCACCCGGTCGGGCAGCTCGAGGTCGGTGAGCTCGAGCCGATCCGCCGCCACCGCGGCGGCCAATCGGGCGTGGGTCCGCGAAATGACCTCGGGCGTAGGCGTATTCGCCGGGTCGGCGAGCGCGTCGAGCAAGGCCGCGGCCAATTCGAGGGTGATCACCGCCGGATCGGCCAGCAGAGAACGGATCGCGGCCGCGTCGTCCGCGAGGCCGGGGACGGCGAAAGTCGGCAGCAGGCCGTCGAATTCGGTGTCCTCGGGGTGCCGGAGCAGCCCGAGCGGGGTGCCCGAGATCCGGGCATGGGTACGCAACCACCAGGCGGTGTAACCGTCGTGGTCGGTGAGCAGTCGCCGGGTGCGCGGCGCGGACGCCAGCTGCCACAACGCTTCCGGCCAGGCGTCGTCGTCGATCAAGTCGAGGTCACGGACCGCGGCCAGCTCCCGCGGCTCCTGCGCCAGCGTCGACCACCAGCTGTCCTCGTCGTCCAGGTTGTGATCGGGCCCGGTCGGATCGGACTCGACGACCAAGCTGAAGCCCCAGCCCACCCGCACGGCCCGAAGCGCCTGCGCACCATAGTGTTCCACCATGGCGGGGTCGATCGTATGGAACGGCGAATCCGCCACCAGCAGTTCGTGCAGCGGTGCGTCGGGCAGCAGCAATTCGTCCGCGGGGTGCAGCACACCGTCGGCGTCGGGCAATTCGAGCAGGCCGAGCCAGGTCGGCAGTGCCGCGGCGTCGGCGTGCGCGGCCAGGCGCAGCACGGCGTCGACCGTATCCGGGTCGTCCGGGTGATCCTCGAGTTCGGCGCGCAGGGCGGGCTCGCGCAGCAGATCCTCGACGGTGGCCGACCGCGCACCCAGCCGGGCCAGCAGCGGGTGTGCGGCCTCCGGATGCACCAACCTGGCCCAGTGCACCGGGATCGCGACCTCGAGCTGATCGTCGAGCACCGTCGTGCGCGGTCCGGTGACCAAGCGTCCGTCGGCCAGCGGCACGGCGAGCGCGCCCAGTTCCTCGGCGGCCAGCGGGTCCGCCACGAACAGCTCCAGCGCCGCATACAGCGCGTGCCACCACTGCGGCGCCCGCTCCAGACCGCTGGACAATTCCGCCAATCGAGCCAAGCCGACCCGATGCACATCGAGCACACCCAGCGCCTCCGCGTGCTCTCGCCCCGACAGCTCGGGAATCACCAAGGGCCCGATCACATCACTGAGCAACCCCGCCAATTCCCCCGTGAGCCCGGTGAACGCACTCGCCCGCGTAGGTACCGCGATATCGGCGGTGGTGGTACTGAGCAGGTCGAAAAACGCTGAATCGGTGTTAGTTCCGGTGTCCGGGTGTTCCTCGGCGGCGAGGCTCGAGGCGTCCGGCGGGAAGGAGTCGAATGGGACGGCGGGGCCCTCGGTGTTCGTGGGGAGGACGGGGAGCCAGGGGTTGGTTCGGAGTTCGCGGATCACCGCTTCGCGCAGGAGGGCGTCGGCTTCGCTGCGGGCGAAGGCGGGACTGGGGACGAGCACCAGTCGGTCGCGTGGTGGCAGTGCGCGAGCGAAATCGGCATAGCCGACGGCCAATTCGGCGAGGCGTGCGCCGGGCAGCAGGCGGCGGCGATCCGGCTGCATCGGGATGTCCGCGATGAGCAGCGCGGGCAACGACAGCTCCTCGTCGGAGCGGGTCGGGGCGCGCAGCACATCGGGGGCGACGGCGACCGGCCTGCCGTTGCGGATCGGCAGCAGCCAGCGGGCGCGCGGCGTGCGGTAGGACCACCAGATCCGGTGTTCGTCGGCCGGGCCGTCGACGCGGACCTCTTGGAGTCCGTCGTCGAGATCAGCCGTGCGACTGGTGAATTCCGCGTCTTCGACGGTAATGCTCTGCAGCGCAGGCAGTTCCAGCAGTAGATCGGCCGCTTCGGCATGCATCCCTGTGAGCAGTGCGGCGGCGTCCACGTCCGGGCGCAGCGCGAGCACCACCTCGGAGTCGAAACCGTCGGCCGGTTGCGCCTCGCTCGGCCAGGTCAGCCGCAAGGCGGGCGGGGCCGACGCCGCCGCGTCGGGTTCGCCCTGCGCCAGTTGATCTGCGGTACCGGCGAGTTCATCGGACCGCAGCGCGTCCCGGGTGCGCGCGCGGGAGAACAGGAGCGAGCCCGTGGTGGAGCGCAGTTCGATCTCGTCGCTCACCGCGAGCACCGCGGTGAAACCCACACCGAAACGTCCGACATCCGCGGCATCGGACTTCCCGGACGCACGCAGTGCCGTGAGCGCGTGCACACCCGAAACGTCCAGCGGTGCACCGGTATTCGCGACATGCAGCGCCGAGCCGTCGACCCATACCCGCAACCGACCGGACACGCCTGCCTTGGCCGCGGCGTCCGCGGCGTTCTGCGCCAACTCGGTCAGCAGCCGGTCGCGGTAGCCGGCGCGAACCAGGTCCGCCTCGGTCGCCGCATCTTCGCGCAGCCGCGTCGGCGAATCACGCCAGGCGGCAAGCACCCCCGCCCGTAACGCGGCAGTACCGAACGGATCGACCGCCCCGCTCACTCCTGTCGCGATGACTCGTCCGCCCCACCCTCAGCCGCGTCACCCCGGCGCTCAGCATCCGATACCTGCGCCTCGAAACCAGCACCGGCAGAACGACCTTCGTCACCAAGCTGCTCGAAGCCCGAAGCGGCGGCACCACTCTCGACAGCCGACACCGATTCCGCGATACCGGCAGCGTTCGCGGCCGGCGCGTCCGCGGCACCGGCCACCGCCTCCGGCGCATTCCCTGCCTCCGGCGCAGTCGGCTCCGCGGCGGGAACACCGATCGCAGGCGGTACCTCGCTGACCGGCGCTTCCGGCTCCGCGGCGACCGTCGCCTCGGCAGCTGCGGCTTCAGCCCCCTGGGCGGCAGCAGCGACCGCAGGTTGCGTTTCGCCCACAGGCGTGAGCGGGTTCGTGGCCTCCGGTGACGCATCGGACGCGGCTTCAGTGCGCTCCGCAGCGCGAGCCGAGTCCGCCGCCCCGGCCGAAATGATCTCCGCACCAGCGGATTCGGCGTACACACGCGCCGACTCGGACGCCACCGCCGCGGCCGTGCCGTCGTCGGCGACTGCTGCCACAACATCAGCCGTGGGCTGTGCGGCCACGGTTTCAGACGGCGCGACGGCCTCGACATCCGACGTGGTCGGCTCGTCGGCAGCCGGTGCCGCCTCGGCCTGCTGCGCGGGTGCGGGCGATTCGGATCCGCCGGCCGAAACAACGTCCGTACCAGCGGATTCCGCGTCACCACGCGGCGCGGCCACGGGCACCTCGACGGTCGGTTCGCCGTTCGGGACGGGCGCCCCACCGGGCTCGGTGTCCGGAGTACCCGGCGCGGCGTCAGAGATCGCCGCTTCCTCAGCCGGAGCGCCCTCGGCGACAGCCGCTGCTGCGGCCCCGTCGGCCGGAGCCGGGCCGCGTTCGCCAGTCGCGGCATCGACGCTCGACGCCTCGTTCGGAGCCGTTGCCGTAGCCGCGGATTCAGCGGCCGCGCGCGACGGCACCGCAGCGACCTCGACGGTCGTCGCGGCAGCAGGGTCAGCCGATTCGTTGGTGCCGATGGCGGCTCCCGCCGTCACGGCAGTCGCGTCAGCCGGTTCGTGCATACCGGCGGCCGGGGCTGTGCCGCTCTCATCGGCTGCAGGGTCGACGGACGACGCATCGTTCGGAGCTGTTGCCGTAGCCGCGGATTCGGCAGCCGCGAGCGGCGGCACGGCGGCGACCTCGACGGTCGCAGCGGCAACTGCGTCCGGTTCGTGTGCACCGGCGTCTACGGTCGTTGCGGCCGAGTCTGCCGTTCCGGCAGCGTCTTCCGCGGATTGCGCAGCCGGTGTTTCGTCCGCAGGGGCTTGGCGCAGGTCCGCGGTCGGGATCAGTTCGACTGCGGCATCGTCGTAGGCCTCGTAGAGGGGGGAGCCGCCGCCGGTGGGGGCGACGGTGTCGGAGTGGGCGCCGCAACCGTAGGCGGCGTGCACGACCCGTCCGTCGGCGCCCATCGCGTTTCCGCAGACGCCGAAGGCGGCGCGCAGGGAACCGGCGAGCGGGAGGTAGAAACCGCACAGTCCGCAGGTGGAGGGGGCGGCCTTGGCCATCTCGGTGTCGGGGCCGTATTCGGCGTGCCAGCGTTCGGCGGCGTCCGCGCGCCCCTCCAGGCTCATCACCTGGGTGCGGCCGAGGCCGATCTCGAGGGCGACCTCGTCGACGACCGGGTCACCGTTGGCGACGTAGCCGGGCACGAGCCGCGGATCGTTCGGCGGCGGGGCCAGCAGGTCGCCCGGGGCCAGGTCGCCGGGCCGGATTCGCTGGTCCCACGGCACGAAGTCGGGCGCGACCAGCGCGTCCGGACCGGGCAGCAGCGCCGACTCGCTCACCGTCGCGTACTCGGCCTCCGGCGGTGCGGCCACCACGACCGCCCACTGCCAGCCGCGATAGCCGGGCAGGGTGGCTTCGAAGCGATGGGTCGCCGCGCTCTCGTCCTCGGCAGCCACGCCGAGATGCGCCCCGACGCCGGCTGGTTCCAACTCCAGGAGCGCACGGCGGGCCAGATCGACGGCGTCGGCCAGAATCGGCCGGACGCCGGACTCAGAAACAGAAACTGCGCTCACCGCCTACATTTTGCCGTATGAAACGCAATCGGCGTTCGTTGGCTGTCGGTCTGCTGGTCGGTCTGGTCATCTTCAGTGGCTGTGGCGCCGCGCAGGAAGCCGCACCCGAGCTGAAGATCGAGGTCGTCGCCGTCAGACCGCATGACCCGACCGCCTTCACCCAGGGCCTCGAGATCGACGGCAACGTGCTCTACGAAGGCACCGGACTCTCGGGCGCGTCGAGTGTGCGCGCGACGGATGTGCGCACCGGCGAGCAACTGGCCAGGACCGACCTGCCCGCGCCCTTCTTCGGCGAGGGCCTCACCGTCGCCGGGGACACACTGTGGCAGCTGACCTGGCAGGAGCACACGGCTTTCGCGCGCGATCCGGTCACCTTGGCCGAACGCACCCGGGTGCCGTACGAGGGCGAGGGCTGGGGGCTGTGCACCAGGAACGGCCGGCTGGTGATGAGCGACGGCTCCGACACGCTGACCTTCCGTGATCCGGTCACCTTCGCGCCGACCGGCTCGATCCGGCTGACCAGCCACCAGAGCGCCCGGCTCAACGAGCTCGATTGCGCCGAGGACGGTTCGGTCTACGCCAACGATTGGCCGACCGACACCATCCTGCGGATCGATCCGGACTCCGGTCAGGTGCTCGCGCGCATCGATGCGAGCGCGCTGTACCCGCCGGCCGCCCGGGTGCTCACCGGCAGCGACGCGCTGAACGGTATCGCACAGCTGCCCGGCACCGACCGCTTCCTGCTCGCGGGCAAGAAATGGCCGAGCATGTTCGAGGTCCGCTTCGTGCCCGCCTGAGTCCGGCGGTGCGACGAGTTCACCACGATTTCGGTTGTGCTTCGCCGGATCGGGCAGCCTGCGGGTATGCACCGTCGTCCGCGACGCGACAAACGTCACCTTCCGCCGACACCTTCGAGCGCGAGTGAACGCCCGGTAGCGAAGTACGACAGAATTGAAGACGTGACTACTCCCCGCGAACCTTCCGGTCCCGACCGTGATCGGTGGGACGGTGGGGAGTATCCGCCGATCGAACGGCATCCCGGTTTCGACCGGTATCCGCCGCCGAACTCGCCGACGCGCCGTGGCCCGTTGCCGCCGTTGGATCCCGATCGGTTCGGCGGGTCGCAGGCCGAGACCCGGCGGCATCCGGCAGCGGGGGCAGGGCTACCGGGGCGGCAGGATCCGCCCGGGCGGACACCGCGCCGCGTCTTCCCGAATCGTCCGCAACCGCCGCACGGCCCCGAGCCGGAGCTCGCCGCGCCGCCCCCGCCGACCAAGCCGCTTTCCGAACAACCGGCGGCCGACGAGGCCGGCGCCGAATCCACCCAGCCCGGTCCGCAGCGGGTGCCGCGCAAGCTGACGGTCACCCGGGTCGCCGCGATGCGCGGCCGCGAACTCACCGAGAAGGGCATCGCCACCTTCCAGCGCGCGGCGAAGGCCGACGGCGCCGACAAGTCCGGCCTGACCGCGCTCACCTACGCGACGATGGCCAACTTCGCCCTCGACGCGGCGGTCGCGGTCGCCCTCGCCAACACCCTGTTCTTCGCCAGCGCGACCGCCGAGAGCAAGACGAAAGTCGCGCTGTACCTGCTGATCACGATCGCGCCGTTCGCGGTGATCGCGCCGCTGATCGGGCCGATGCTCGACCGGCTGCAGCACGGTCGGCGGGTGGCGCTGGCCACCTCGTTCGCGTTGCGCGCCGTCGTCGCGGTGGTGCTGGTGCTCGAATTCGACAGCTGGGCACTGTATCCGCTGGCCCTGTGCATGATGGTCGGCAGTAAGTCGTTCTCGGTGCTCAAGAGCGCGGTGACGCCGCGCGTGCTACCGCCCGATATCGACTTGGTGCGCACCAACTCTCGGCTCACCGTGTTCGGCTTGGTCGGCGGCACGATCGGTGCGGGTGCGATCGCGGGCATCGCCGCGATGGCCGCCGGGTCCAACGGCGCGTTGATCTTCGCCACGCTGATCGCCTGTGCCGGAACCTATCTGAGCCTGCGCATCCCGTCCTGGGTGGAGGTCACCGAGGGCGAGGTGCCCGCCACACTGAGCTACCACGGCCCCGACGCGCACACCGAAGTGCTTTCGCCGGACAAGGAATCCGCGGTGCCGCCGCGCAAACGCAGGCAGCCGCTGGGCCGTTCGGTGGTGACCGGCCTGTGGGGCAACAGCGCCATCCGCGTGCTGACCGGGTTCCTCACCTTCTACATCGCCTTCGTCGCCAAGGCCACCGAGCACCGGCCGGTGCAGCAGGCCGCGATGCTGGGCGTGGTCGGCGCCGCCGCCGCGATCGGCAACTTCGCGGGCAACGCGACCGGCGCCCGGATCAAGCTGGGCAGGCCGTCGCTGATCGTGCTCGGCTGCACGGCGGCTTGCGCCCTGGTCGCGCTGTTCGCGACGTTCACCAACAATCTGCTCGGCGCGGGGTTGGCCACCCTGGTCGCGGCGGGCACGAGCGCGCTGGCGAAGGTATCGCTGGACGCGCTGATCCAGGACGACCTGCCGCCGGAGTCGATCGCGTCCGGCTTCGGCCGATCCGAAACCGTGCTGCAGCTCAGCTGGGTGGTCGGCGGCGCGGCCGGCGTGCTGCTGCCGACGGACTATTGGAAGGGCTTCGCGGTGATCACCGCGGTGCTCGTGGTCGGGTTGGTGCAGACCTTCGTCAGCTACCGTGGCCATTCACTGCTGCCCGGTCTCGGCGGAAATCGTCCGCAACACGCGGAACAGGAAGTTCCCGCGACCAGGCCGATGCCACAGACTTCGAACGCGTACCGCAAGCCGGGGACCACCGGGGGCGAGACGACACATATCCAACGAGGGATAGGAGATCCCAGCCAGTGAGCGAGCGAAACTTCGAGCCAGCGGCTGTGCCGACGGCAGGCCCGCGCCGCGGCGAGGCAGCGGCGTGAAGCGGCTCAACGCGCGCACCGTCGTGGCTCTGCTCGTCGCCGGACTGCTCGTCGTCACCGTCGCCTTCGTCGGCGTGCTCGTCGTGCTGGTGCGCAACGCGGACGAGAAGGATCCGGTGATCACCGCGTACGCGCACGGCAAGACCGTCACCGTCGAGCCGTACGTGTATTGCTCGGTGCAAATGCAGGATTGCCGTTACGGCGAGACCGTGCAGCTCCTGGTGCCGCCGAACTACCCGCTGCAGCTCTCGCTGCCGAAGAAGATCGCCGAAGCGCCGTGGCTGGCCCAGGTCGTCTACGCGCTGCCCAACGGGGAACGGGTCGATCGCGTGATCAGCCACACCAACTACCCGCAGGGCGCCATGGCCGTCACCATCGAGTCCCGCCCCGAACCGGACCTGCGCCTCGTCGGCCTCGAACTGCAACTGCCGATCCTGGCCAAGGACAAGGACACCGGCAAGGAGTTTTACCTCCCGCACGCCGCCTGGTCCATCAGCACGGCCCCGTAAACGGCCGACTCAGGCGCCAGCGCCGCAACATTCGTCGCCGACAGCACCACCACGGAGCGAGCTTCGCGCGACCCCACTCACCGCCGAAAGAACCCCGGCGGAGCGAGTCTTGACAAGCGACCGCCCACACGCCGCCGAACGGAACCAGCACGGAGCGAGTCTTACGAGCGACCGTTCGCGGCCGTCTCGCGTCTCAGCTGTCGAAGAGCACGCGCCGCAGGCGCAAGTCTCGACAGCTGAGACGCGAGACAAAAGGGGCCGCGAACAACGCCGCGGCCACGCGGCCAATATTTCAGTGATCGAGTTCGCGCGCCACGGCGCGGACGACCTCTGAGATGCGTTGCGCGGTCTTGCGATCGGGGTAGCGGCCCTTGCGCAGGTCCGGCTGCACCGTCGCCTCGAGCAGGGTGATCATGTCCTCGACCATGCCGTGCAGTTCGTCCGGCGTGTGGCGGCGCGCGACGGGCTCCTTGCGGGCGCGCTCACGTTCCTGGCCCTGCCGGACCGAGGGCGGCGCCTCCAGCAGCTTCAGGCTCAGCGCCTGGGGGCCACGACGACCCGCGGCCATGCCGAACTCGACGCGCTGCCCGGGCTTCAGTCCTTCGACGCCATCGGGCAGCGCGGACGACCGGACGTAGACGTCCTCCCCCTCGTCCTGGGAAAGGAAGCCGAAGCCCTTTTCGACGTCGTACCACTTAACCCTGCCGGTCGGCACTGCGCTCACCCGTTCATCATCGAAAACTCGGACCCCGACGGCCCGAGCACACTGGTCCACGGAACCCGCTGTGGCACAGCGCCACGAGCAGGTTCTTTTCTCTTTGCGAAAAGAACGCGCCCTGCAGGGATGCGGGACGCGAGTGCCTACGAGTCTACCCCGGTGCGAATAACGCAAGCACATCAGTTTTACGGTCGTGCGGTGACGAACCCTTCCGCTCCGCCCCCGCCGCGCAAGCCGGGTGACTGGTTGCTACAGGTCGCGCTGGGCCTGTTCGCGCTGGGATTGCTGGCGATCTTCGCGATCTTCCTGATCCCGGTGCTGTCCGACGCGACGCCGGGGCTGTGGCTCTACTTCGGCGCGATGCTCGTGCCGCTCGGCCTGCTGGTCGCGGTGGTCTACGCGCTGCGCGCCGGCCGGCGTTCGCGCTGACCGACCGCGTCCGACCGCCGAGGTACGAACCGGTTACCCGAGCCTTTCGTTACCGAATCCCAGTTGTGATCCTCGTCACATAACGGGAAGGTCACGGACCGGTGACGGCCCGACACTGACCGAACGGCACCGCTTCTAGCTGCGGAGAAGGTCTTTCGCCCGCTCTGATACCGCACCGAGACCCGCTCGTACACGCCGGTTACCAAATGGTGATTTTTCTCCGGGATCGACGTACGGTCTTACCCAGCCGGGACAACCGGCTACCACCGGCCCGCCGCACCGAACCTCGCCCCGCGGGTACCGGACCCCCGACGGAAACGTAGGGGCGAGGGCGGGCATGACGACCTCTCAGTCCAGCCCGATCGATGACCTCGCAGGTGCGCCGAGAGGAAGACGAACCCGATATGAGTGGACGCCATCGCAAGCCAAGCTCGACCGG
This sequence comes from Nocardia brasiliensis IFM 10847, assembly GCF_000710915.1. GTDB lineage: Bacteria > Actinomycetota > Actinomycetes > Mycobacteriales > Mycobacteriaceae > Nocardia > Nocardia brasiliensis_A. Next base: position 2,353 of record NZ_BAUA01000121.1, on the reverse strand, counting down.
TCGCACGGTAGCCAAGGTCGCCGTGACCGGCGCGATCATGGGCACCGCAGGTGTGGCCCTCGCAGGCAACGCCAGCGCGGCACCCGACTCCGACTGGGATCGCCTCGCACAGTGTGAGGCCGGCGGTAACTGGGGCATCAACACCGGCAACGGTTTCCAAGGCGGACTTCAGTTCTCGCCCAGCACCTGGAAGGCCCACGGCGGCGGCGAGTACGCGGCCAGCGCCAACCAGGCCACCCGCGAACAGCAGATCGCGGTCGCCGAGAAGGTGCTCGCCTCGCAGGGTTGGGGCGCCTGGCCCAGCTGCTCGGCCAACCTCGGCCTCAGCAGCGCGCCCACGCCGCGCTCCGCCCCCACCACCAGCGAAACCCCGCGCTGGAACCCCGAGCCCGCGCCGCAGGCCGCTCAGGCCGCGCCGGACAGCACTCAGGAAGTCTTCAACGCGGTCGACCGCGCCCTCGCGGTCGTGCAGGGCCAGGGCATTCAGGTGCCCAAGGAAGCCTTCGACTTCTTCAACGCCGCCAAGGCCAGTGGCACCAAGCTCGACCCGAACATCGTGAACTTCTACGAGGCCAACAAGGGACTGCTTCCCTCCTGAGGTACTCATGAAGAAGGGCCCCGCATCCGAGGATGTGGGGCCCTTCTTCGTATCTTCGGACTTTCCGTCCGGAAATCAGCGGTTGATCACCGTGTTCGGGTGCATGTAAGGCAGCTGATCCGCCGGGACCGGAAACTCGGTGTCCTCACCGTACGGCGAGAGCCCACCGGAACGGGTCGACGAGAGTTCGGTGACCGCGTGGTCACCGTCGGCGACCTTGGGCCAACCGTTGTCGACATACGGTTTCTTCGATTTGTTCACCACCGCCCCATTCTGGCATGTCCCGCTCGCCGAGCAACTTCGCCGCTGCCTATTAGGCTGGTAAGGATCGGCAGGAGACGAAACGACTGATCTCGGGAGCACATGGGTAACTCGTCGGGCACGCCCGAAACCAAGCCAAGCACCGAACCACCGGCCCGCAGCGCAAGTCCCGGAGCACCCACGACCGGCAGAAGTCGCGGGGAGGCGGGCAAGCCCTCGACCTCCCTTGCCGGGTGGCTCGGCGCACGTAGTGATGCCCAATTGGTGACGCTGCTCGAACTCCGGCCCGATCTGGCCGTGCCGCTGCCGTCCTCGATGGCGGTGCTCGCCGCGCGCGCCGAGCAGCGTGCCTCGGTGCTGCGCGCCACCGACGACCTGGACACCCTCGATTTCGCGATCCTGGAAACCCTTGCCGTGCACGGGGTGACGCGCACCGAGCGCAACGGCGCCCCGCTGCGTCGCGCCGAGTTGCACGTGCAGCTGAACGAACGCGTGAGCGCCGCGGCGATCGACGCGGCGCTCACCCGATTGACCGATCGGGCGCTGGTCTGGCTCGTCGAGGACGAGCTGCATCTGGTCACCGCGGCCGTAGAGGCGCTGCCGTGGCCGATCGGCAGCACCACCGAGATCCCCGACGCCCTCACCGAACCCGAAGTGCGCGCGGCGCTGCCCGAGCTCCCCGCCGCCGCCAGAGCGCTGCTGGACAAGCTGGCCACCACCGGCCCGCGGGGGCGCACGAAGGACGCCGCACCGGGCACTCCAGCGGACCGGCCGATCCAGCAGCTACTCGCCCGCAGACTGGTGCACCGCATCGATGACGAGACGGTGGAATTGCCGGTCACGGTCGGCCAGGTGCTGCGCAACGAACCCGTGACGCACCCGCACGCGTTGACCCCGCCCAAGCCGAAAGCCAAGAAGCACACCTCCGCCGAGGTGAACGCGGTGGCCGCGGGTGAGGTGGGCGAGCTGCTGCGGCACTGCGCCGCGATCATCGAGGCGCTCGGGCAGGCGCCCGCGCCCGCGTTGCGCGCGGGCGGACTCGGCGTGCGCGAATTGCGCCGTGTCGCCAAGCAAACCGGGATCGACGAGCCGCGCGCCGGTTTGCTGGTCGAACTGCTGGCCGCCGCGAAACTGATCGAAAAGGGGTTGCCGGACCCGCCGCCGGAGCTCGATTCGACCGACGATTTCTGGGCGCCGACCCCCGCCGTCGAGGCCTGGCTGGAGGCTCCGCTCGCCCGGCGCTGGGCGGCCCTGGCCATCGCCTGGCTCGAATTGGACCGGATGCCATGGATGATCGGCATGCGCGACGCCAACGACAAACCGCTCGCGGCGCTAGCGCTGGAGCTGCGTAACCCGCACGCGCCGCGCGACCGCCACGCCATCCTCGGCCTGCTCGCCGAGTATCCGTCCGGCAGTGCCCTCACCCCCCGCCCGGATATCGGCCGGGTGCTCGCGTGGCGGCAACCGCGCTGGCGCAGGCACTTCCGGCTCGAG
>NZ_BAUA01000122.1 GCF_000710915.1 Nocardia brasiliensis IFM 10847 | reverse complement strand
CACGGCGATACTTTCGGCCGCGGCGCCACCCACGACACCATGGTCGCGATCGTCTCCGTCGGCGCGCCCCGCGCGCTGCTGCTGCGCCCCCGTGGCGGCGGCGAAAGTCTGCGCTATCAGGTGGGTCACGGCGATCTGCTCGTGATGGGCGGCTCCTGCCAGCGCACCTGGGAACACGCCGTCCCCAAAACCCGGCGTTCCGCCGGTCCGCGGATCAGCATCCAGTTCCGTCCGCGCGGCGTGCGCTGACGTGTAAGCCGTACGACACGCGTTTGACCTGAACCTGTGTTCAGGTTGGAAGCTGATTCCCATGAACGCGAAGACTTTTGCGCCGCCGGTCCTCGGCGACACGGGTACCGACCACAGCGCCGACATCGCCGCCATCGAGCAGATCGTCGCCTCTGTGGAGACCGCCTACAACACCAACGACGCCGAGTTGATGACCGCCGACTTCGCGGCGAATGCCATGGTGGTCAACGCGATGGGCGCGTTGCTGACCGGTCGCGCCGACCTGCTGGCCGCGAATCGCGCAGGCCTGACCGGTTTCCTGCGGGACCAGTACGTCCGCTACGAGGTCACCGACATCACGTTCCTGCGCCCGGACGTCGCCCTCGCCCACAAGGTCGCCCGCGCGAGGACCGCCACCGGCGAACTGATCGACACCGACCCCGCGATGATCGCGCTCTACGTGCTGGTCAAGGAGAACGGCCGCTGGTGGACCGCCGCCCGGCAGAACACCCTCATCCCGCAACCCGATTAGCCGAGCCGGCCGGGCAGCGGCGAACTCACCTGGACACCCAGGAACTGATCAGGCAGTTGTCTCGGGGTGCGGGTCGCCGAGGCGTGGGAGCCGGCTGCGGCGGTACGCGGCGGCGTGGGACCAGAGGGCGCGTTCGGTTTCCTCGGTGATCGGGCCGCGGTGCGCGGGGCCCAGCAGGTCGGTGCGGGCGCGCCGGGCGGCGGCGACCTGGTTGCGGTACTGGCGGAAGATCTGGACCTCGCCGTTGCGGTCGGCGTCATCGAGGTAGTGGTAGTCCATGCCACAGTAGGCGTACGTGCCCAGGGTGGCGAGATGCTCGGCCATGTCCCGCAACTGGTCGGGCGCGCCGAAGATCGTGATCAGACCGCCGATGCGGTCGACCCGCAGCCATCCGCTCGGCCGCGGGTGGTAGTCCGACGACCGCTCGCCCCAGCTCAGCGCACGCCACGCGGCGTCGGCGGCCACCGCGCCCGCCAGGCCGAACGTCTGCCAGCGCACGGTCCCCTCGGACCGATCGCGCCACGGCAGCCGACGCCGCAGCGCGGTGGCGGCATCCTTGGTGAGCACGGTCAGCTCCGACGGCACCAGCACGATCGGATCCGAGGGCGCGCCGTCGAACGGGTTGGGATCGAGGTGCGCCGGATCGATCACGACCAGCGTGCCGGGCCTGCGCTGATAGGCCAGTCCCCACAGCAGTCGCGCGAGCACCCGCGCGCCGCGCCAATCGGAGAGCACATGCCAGGTGTCGTGAAAACGGTTGGTGGCGAAGCGGAAATCGCGATATTCAGGACACCACGACCCGACGCACGCGGCAACGGATTTTCGCGCGGGCGAGAAGCACGCGACCCCGTTAGATTGACAGCATGAGCAATCCTGGGGCGGGAGTTTTGGCCGTGATGCCGCTGCACACGATCAGCGAGGTCTACGGCGAATCCGGACTGCGCGAACGTTTCTTGTTGGAAATCGCCGATCTACCGGACACCGATCGGCTCACTGCGGCGCTGGAATTGGCCGCCGAATTACACCGCGACGACCGCTACGGCCGCGAGCCGTACCTGAATCATCTGCTGCGCGTGTCGATTCGGATCATCAGCCACTACAAGGTCCGCGACAGCGAGCTGGCGATCGCGGGCCTGCTCCACGATGCGGTCGAGGACCATCCCGCCGAACTCGCCGGCGACCGACCGGGCCCGCCGACCGCCGCGGCGCTCACCGTCCTGGCCGAGCGATTCGGCGACCGGGTCGCCGATATCGTCGCCGCCGTCACCAATCCCGCCCCGGACCCGTCGATCGACCGGCACGTGCAATACCGCGAGCACGTTGCGGCGAATCTGGCGGACGCACCGTGGGCGCGCATCGTCAAACTCTCCGATTTCACCGACAACGGTGTCGGCATCCTCTACGCGACGGGTTCGGCGATGCACAAGCTCGCCGTCAAATACCGCCCGCTCACCGCGGTGTATCGCGATCTCGTCACCCGCGCCGACACCCCGTTGTCCGACGACGTCAAGCAGTACATCCTCGATCAGCTCGACAGCGCCGACGAACGCTTCGACGCGATCCTCGCGCGGGACTGACCGGTCGAATCCTCCGTTCGGCGGAGGCGGAGACCGGCCCGTCGATGGCAGGGTTGCCGGTCATGGGCACTCGGCGCATCGACAAGGTACTGCTGGTGGCGGGTGTGGCGGCGTTTCTAGCCGCGCCGCTGACGCTGATCGTGACCGGCCATACCGCCCTGCGCTATTCCGCCGACAGCGACGACACAGTGCCGTTGTGGACCGTCTGGGTGACGGTCGGCGCCGCGCTCGCCGCGGCGCGGCTGGTACCGCCGAAGCAGCGTGCCGAGGGCCCGGCCCTGGATACGCGCGTACTCGCTCGCCAGGGTTGGTGGCTGTACGCGCTCGGCGCACTTTTCGCGGTCGGCTGCTACCTGTCGGGGGGTGCCGACCTGTGGTTCCTCGGACTGAAATGCGCACTGCTGCTTGCGGTTCCCCTGCTGCTGCGGCTCGTGTCCTGGCGCGAGTGGTACCGCATCGACACCCGAGGCCGCTGGCTGCGGCCCGCACCCGCCGTGCTGACCTTCCTCGTGCTGGTCACCGTGTTCCATCCGAGCTTCACCGGCACGCCGCCGCCGATCGCGCTCGTCGTTTTCCTCTTCTTGCTGAACGCGGTGCTGGAGGAAATCTTCTACAGGATCTGGTTGCAGACACGACTGGAAGCCCGGTACGGGCGCTGGCCGGCCATCCTGCTGACGTCTCTGCTGTGGGCCGGTTGGCATGTGGCGATCCAGGGCGGCAACGGTTTCGGCATCGACTTGGCCACCGTGGTCGCACGACTCGGCGCCGAGGGGTTGTTCTTCGGCTACCTGTGGTCGCGGTATCGGAACCCGTGGTTGCTGTTCGTGGTGCACGGGGTGACCAATGCGTCGGTGGGCATGCTCGCCGCGATGTTCTGACCAACGCATGTTTCGGGAGTCAGGCGCGGCGCAGCACCGATTCGACGAGTTCGCGCACCGCGTCCAGCAGCCGCTCGGTCTCGCCCGCCCGGATCATCGCCTGCACCAGTTCGCCGCCGATCGCCGCCAGCAGTAGCCGCCCGACCGTTTCGGCGTCGATATCGGGCCGGGCCGCGCGCAGCAGCGTGGTGATGTGGTTGTCCCAGAACGCATGGAACTCACCGGTGCGCGGATGCGGCGGCACCGTGCGGTAGGCCACGATGAGCTCGGAGTTCGCGATCACCAGCCGGGTCATCGCGTCGAAGTACGCGAGCAGCCGCTCTGCCGCCGGCGCGCCCGGCCCGAGCGGTGGCGGGCCGGTGGCGATGGCGTCCATCAGGGTGAGCGCGCTCTCGGCCACCATCTCGTGCAGCAGGCGGCATCGACCCCTCGGTCGACTCGGTTCTCCCGCTGGACCAGGCAAGCAAGGCGCACCAACTGCTGGAAGACGGCATTCCGCTGGGCCGAATCATCCTGCGCCCCTGAACCACTGGCCGAGCATGAACGTCGCCCCGCAGCTTCGGCCGAGCGCGCGAGCCCGACCCGCAGGCACGCCCCCGACACGGCGTGGGACAGGCTGGCGCACAGCCCTACTCAGGGCCGGCGAGCGAAGGCGGGCGCGTGTTCGGGGCGGATACCGCGGGCGACCAGGAAAGGCGGGATGCTGCGCACGATGGGGATGCGGCGGAAGATGCGCACGGGCAGCGGGGCGGTGGGCGTGCCGGCGATATCGATGCTGCCGGACAGGGCGGGGCGGATGGCGCGGGCGTGCAGGAAGCGCTGGATGCCCTGGGTCACCGCGGTCGGCAGGCTGCGGCGGCGTTGCACCTCGGCCAGCTCGCGCACCCCAACGGTGCCCGAAAGCAGCGGCGCGGCAAGAATTCTCGCGGCAGCGACCGCATCCTGCACGGCGAGGTTGATGCCGACGCCCGCGACCGGGGACATGGCGTGCGCCGCGTCGCCGATGCACAGCAGTCCCTCGGTGTACCAGGTGGTGAGCCGATCCAGTTTCACGTCGAGCAGCTTCACCTCGTCCCAGCCGGTGAGCACGTCCACCCGATCGCGCAACCACGGCACCGCATCCGCCATCTGCCGCATGATCTCGTCGACCGGGCCGCCCCGCGCGGCGGCGTCGGTGCCCTTGGCGATGAGGGTGGCGCACTGCCAGTAGTCGCCGCGGTCCAGCAGCACGGCGGCCCGGCGCGCGGTGACGATCGGGATGGCGCCCGCGGGGTCGGTGTCGTTGCGCGGCAACCGGAACCACCACACGTCCATCGGTGTGGGCCAGCTGCGCGCCGGCAGATCCGCGGCGGCACGCAGCACCGAGGAGCGCCCGTCACAGGCGACGGTGAGGTCGGCGCGGATCTCCCCGGTGGCGCCGTCGGTGGTCCGATAACCCACACCGACGACCTTGCCGTCCGACCACACCGGTGCTGTCGCTTCGGTATTCATCCGCAGCGTGAAGGTCGGCTCCTGTGCCGCGGCACGGGCCAGCAGATCGAGCAGATCCCACTGCGGCACCATGGCGATGTATTTGTGTTTGCCGGGCAGGTTTTTCAACGAGGCGAGCGTCTGCAACCCGCCCGCGGTCGGCAGCGCGACCTGTTCGAGCTTGCGCGCGGGCAGTTTCGCGAATTCGCCGCCGAGACCCAGCTCGTCCAGCAGGTCGAGGGTGGTGGGATGTACGGTGTCGCCGCGAAAGTCGCGCAGGAAATCCTTGTGCTTCTCCAGCACGGTCACTTCGACACCGGCCCGGGCCAGCAGCAATCCCAGCACCATTCCGGCGGGTCCACCACCGACCACCAGACAGGTCGTGCGTTCCATCGACTGCCTCCCCCCAGGTCGCCCGCGCGGATGCCTCCATGCTAATCCGTGCACGAACCGGACTGCGGCGGAACGGATCCGGGTGTCGCCCGGCCGATTACCGGTACAGGACGAAGAAGTACGGTTCGGCCAGCCCGCGCATGTCCATCACGCCGAGCAGTGTGCGCTCGTCGACCCGCCGGAAGTGGTCGATGATCGGCAGGTGGTCGTAGATCATGGCGGCACTGGTCACACCGCGGTACTCGATATCGCGCAGCCGCGCGGTGGGCTTGCTCGTGCGCAACGCCGGTCGCAGCAGCGGGAGCGCGCGCTGGCCGGCCTGCACCAGACCGACCGGCACCCGCCCGGCCAGTCCCAGCGGCACCCGGCGCGGGTCGACGGGAAAGACGGTGCCATCGGCGGTGGCGAACAGCAGCGGATGCACGGTGTCCGCGTCGTCGAACTGCTTGCCGTACCAGCCCGACGCGACGAGCACGCCGGCGAACGGATGTCCGGTGTCGACCTCGTCGCCTTGCCAGCGCCCGACGGTGACCTCCGCGACGGGCGCGGCGGGCAGCCGGTCGAACAGCTCCCACGCCTGTGCCGCGGTGGCGCGGCGGCCCCGCAGCGCCGCCAGGTCGACCGCCGGTCCATTGTTCGCAGCCATCCGTCTCTCCTCAACACGGCAACATTGCAAGAATCACTGTATCTATCTCTCACGACGGCTCGCCCGCCGGTCGGCGCTCAGAACGGCGCGTCCGACGGCAACCGCCCGACCTCCGGCAGATACGGGTCCAACTCCCCTGACTCGAATCGCGACATTCCGATCACCTGCCAGAACTGTCCGGCGGTATTGCCTTCGGACTTGTACCGGCCGTCGGGCGCGAGCGCGGCCCACCCCTCCGGCAGCCCCAGCAGTTCCGCCCGGACAGCGGGCGCGGCGTCACCGCCCGGCACCGTCCACAGCATCGCGTTGCCGTCGTCGCCGCCGCTGGCCAGCAACTTGCCCGACGGATGGAACGCCAGCGCCCAGACTCGGCGCTTGTGCCCCTCCATGGTGTGCAGATGCCGCCCGGTCGCCATGTCCCACAACCGGATCACGAGATCGTCGCCCGCGGTGGCCAGCAGGCCGGTGCGCGGGTCGACGGCCGCCGACCAGAGCCGTCCGCTGTGCCGGGTCAGCTCGTGCAGGCTCACCCCGGCCTCGACATCCCAGATCCGCGCCGTGGTATCCCAGGAGACGCTCGCGAGCCGATCCCCTTGGAACGCAACGGCATACACGCGATCACCGTGGCCGTGCAGCTCGCGCAGCAGCCTGCCGGAGTCGACATCCCACAGCCGCACCACGGAGTCGTCGCACCCGGTGGCCATCAGCGAACCGTCGGCGTTGAAGGCGATCGACCGCACCCGGCCGCGATGTTCACCGCACACCATGTGCAGCGCGCCGGTGGTCCGCGTCCAGATGATCACCGTGTCATCGTCGTTCGCCGTGGCCACGTACTGATCGGTGGGATCGAACGCGATCGCCCACACCGGCGCGGCCTCGATATTGATGTGCCGCTGGAAATCTCCGGTGTCTAGATTCAGCAGGCTCAGCCTGCCGTCGTTGCCGACCACGCCGAGCTGCTGGGGTTGCTTCCCGCTGAACAGCGCGGTCTCGAAGGTGAGCAGCCGGTCCTCGCTGCCGACCAGCCGCCGGATGAGCCTGCCGGTCACCGGATCCCACAGCCGGACCACGCCGTCGTTACCGCCCGCCGCCAGGATCGTGCCGTCCGCGTTGAAGGTGACCGATTTGACCTGCCTGCCGTGGCCGGTGAGGACATGCCGGCACACACCGGTCGCGGGATCCCAGAGCCGGGTGGTGAATTGGTCGTCGGTGACGGCGAGTTGGGCGCCGTCCGGCCGGAACGCGAACGGCCAGATGGAACCGGCGTGCGCGGTGATCCGATGCCGCAACTCGCCGGTGACGCTGTCGCGCAGGCAGAGCAGGCCCGCGCTGTCGCCGGACGCGAGCACCTCGCCCGCCGGATCGAAGGCGAGCCAGTAGATCGCCGCATTGTGCTCGGTGGGAACGTATTTCGCCACACCCGCGTCCACGTCCCAGACGCGTAGTCCACCGTTGGTATCGCCGCTGGCCAGCAGCGGCAGGCGCGGATGGAAAGCCAGCGTGTAGACGCGGCCGTCGTGACCGGGCAGCGCGCGAATCAACTCGCACCGCACCGGATCCCACAGCGCCACGGTGCCGTTCGCGCCGCCGACCGCGAGCACGGCACCGGCGGGGTCGAACGCGATCCGGAAGACCGAGCCCGTCTCGCCGACGAATTCACCACGCTGCGTGCCGGTCTCGACGTCCCAGAGCCGGACCACCCCGTCGCGATACGCGGCGGCGAGCACGCCGTCGTGAAAAGCCAAGCTGTAGATCAGCTCCCGGCGGCCCTCGGGCGCACACTCGTGCAGCAGGTCGCCGCTGGGCAGCGACCAGAGCCGCAGCATGCCCTGGGCGTCGCCGGTGGCGAGCAGATTGCCGGCGCGGTTCAGCTCGACCGGCCACGGCCATTCGCTGTGCCCGTGCAGGATCCGGCGCGACTCGCCGGTGACCGCGTCCCAGATGCCGACCGCGCCGTCGGCGGCGCCGCTGATCAGCACCGTGTCGGTGAACGCCACCGCGAACGAACGATTCCGATGGCCCTGCAGCGTGCGCAGCGGCAGGCCGGTCTCGGTGTCGCAGATCAGCACGCCGCCGTCGTCGCTGCCGACGGCCAGCATGCCGCCATCGGGGCTGTAGGCCAACGGTTTCGGCAACCTGCCGTGCCGAGCGTGGAAGCCGTGCCGCACACCGATCGAGGCGGGGGCGAACTCGGTCCGCGCAACCGACCCGGGCACCCAGGCCGCACCGTGCAGATCGGTTCCCGCGGGCGTACCGATCACATCCAGCAGCGCGGCCCGATTCCAGCGACTGTCCGGCGCACGGGACCCGGTCAGATCGGTACGGGCCAACCGTGCCCTGGTGAAGTCGGCGCCGGTCAGGTCCGCGCCGACCAGGCTCGCCTCGTCCAACCGCGCGCCGACAAGGCGGGCGCCGCGGAGGACCGCCCGGTCCAGATTCACTCCGACCAATCGCGCCCCGGTCAGGTCCGCGTCGGTCAGATCGACCTGCTGCATATCGCGATACGACAGATCTTCACCGGCCAGCACCGCGCCGCGCAGATCCGCGGAGGGCGCGGTGCGCAACCGGGTGGTGAGCCGGACCGCGTTGGTCTTGGCCACCTCGTCGGCGGCCGGGTCGTCGAGCACACCGTCGGCCCAGCCGCGCGCGGCCCGGACGTCGGCGAGGTCGCAGAGGAAGTCGATGGACAGCTGCGAGAGCGGCACATGCGAAAGTTGGGGCGGCGCGGTCACACCCGCGGCGAACTGCTCGGCGATGTGGTTGGCGACCAGCCACTCGGTGACCGAGGAGTGGATGAACCCGAACAGGTTGTCCTCGGTGCGCACCAGCAGGCTGCCGGAACCGATGGCGTGCGCGGACTGCTGCACCGACATCCGGTTCGAGCCGGTCATCTCCACCAGACTCTGTGCGACCTCGGTCAATTCGGACAGACGTAGGTACGGCTCACCGGTCTCCCAGATGCGCAGCGCGAATGCCGTGACCGCCAGCCACAATTCGTGCAGCCGCAATCCGGGTAGGGAACCCGCGGCGCTCGCCGTGCGATCGGTCTCGTAGGCCAGCCAGGATTCGAGGATCTCTCGATACAGCCCGGCCGCGCCCACGGTCTGCTGGGCGCCCGCGGCCGCCCGCAGGCGTCGCTCGTCCAGATCGGCGATGAAGCTGAGCATGCGCGGATTCTGCGCCAAACCGAGCAGATCCTGGATGCCGGTGATCAACCGCATCCTGGCGTCGGCGCGGGCCACGTCCCCGCCGTAACGGTTGGTGAGGAAGGCGTGCACCTGCGCGGGCGCGAAATCCTCGACGGACAGGATGTGGCGATCCTGCAGCAGCCCCACCCGCTCCCCCAGCGCGGTCAGCACCTGGGCGCGCGAGGCGAAGTGCTGAGTACGGCTCGCCACAATGATTTTCGCCTTGCCGACCGCGGCTTGCAGCAACGTTTCCAGGTGGTCGGTGGCGAACTCGTAGCTGATCCGGGTCACGAGTTCGTCGAAGCCGTCGAACAGCAGCACCACCCGGCCCTCACGCAGCATGTAGCGCAACGCCTTCAGGTCGATCCGCTCTTCGCCGTGGTTGGCCAGATGCGCGGCGACCAGTCCGTCCACCGAATGCGTCTTGTCCAGATGCCGCAGTTCGATCAGGATCGGGATCAGCGCAGGCATGGTCTCGGTGATCCGGCGCGCCACCTCGTGCAGCGCGAAGGTCTTGCCGCGCCCGAAATCGCCGAGCACCAGCACGAATCGGCCGTGGTCGGCGGCGACCAAGCGCAGCAGCTCGGCCACCAGGTCGTCCTGGATCACCTGATCGCCGTGCTCGAGCATCCGGAACCGTTGCGGCACATAGAGCTCCGGCGGATACCGGCGGTCCGTGCGCAACCGTTCCACCTGTTTGGCCAGGTAGTCGTCCAGGTCGAGCAGACCCTGGAACTCGGTGAAACTGCGCACCCGCAGGCCGTGGCTGGCAGCCTCGTCGCGCAGCGAACGTGGCGGTGGCGCACCGCGATACACCAGTTCGGACCCGTATTCCGGGTCGTGGCCGAGGAAGTCCTCGATCACCTGCCTGGTCATATCGCCGACATGCGCGCCGATCCGCCACTGGGCGGTCACTTCGTCACGCTGATGGGTGATGATCAGATGCGGCGGTTCGGACTCGACGCGGCGGATCTTCGCGTCCGGATAACGGGTTGCGCACACCTCGGCCAGCCGCTCGAGCAGGCGGCCGTGCGGGTCGAGCACGGCGGGGGCCTCCGGCGCGGTGTCCACCGGGTCGTCGGGACCGGCCAGTTCGGGCAGGGCATGCGGGGAGAGCGCCGCGACGGCGTTCGTCCAGGGCAGTTCCAGACGAGCGGTCGGTGCGCCCGGATCCCCCGAGGTCGCGCTGTAGCGGGCCAGCCCCTCGGCGGTCAGATGGATGATCTCGTCCCGGCCCGGCGCGGCGGCGGGGATCACCGGCAGCCTGCCGTCCAGTCGATCCAGATGCGGCCCACCGGGTCCCGGGCCGTGCAGCAGCAGGTTCAGCCGCCCGCCGAGCAGCCGCGACAGCGTGTCGACATCGCGCAGCAGCGCCGGATCGCGGGGCGACGCCGCCGTGCCCGGCAACGGATCGTGCCGGACCACGCCGAGCCGCAGCCAGCCGTTCTCCTCGAACGGCCGCAGCCGCTCGGCGAACCACGCGGCCTGCGGTTCGCCGATCCGGCCGTAATCGTCGTCGGGCAGATGGGTCGCGGCCATGGTGGAGTTCAAACCCGCGACCACCAGCCGCAATTCGGGGATCGGGAACAGCGTCCACGGCTGACCCACATCGAACACCAGATGATCCAGGCCCTGGTACAGCTCGCTGAACAGGCGCGCGTACTGCTCCAGCTTCGGGAAGTACGGCGGCTGCGGTTTCCGGTCGCGCGCTTCACAATTCAGGAAATAGGCGTGACACGCGATCTTGGACACGTCGTGGTTGCCCGGCACCACGACCAACCGGTCCGGCTCGAGGCCGAGCAGCACGCGCAAACCCGTCAGGAAGCTCAGCGCCTCGTCGACCTCGCGCGGCTTGCCGGATTCGGTGAGATCGCCGGTCACCACGATCAGATCCGGTTTCGGCACACCGCGATCGATCGACTGGGTGACATTCGACCAGATCCGGGCCTGGAGTTCGCGCGCCGTGCTCGGTTCGTCCGGTGCGAGCAGGCCCCGGCCGAAGCGCGGGCCCGCGACATGCAGCACGCTGACTCCGGTTCGCGGTTCGGCATGCGGCGTGCCACCCGGAAAAGCCGGGGCCGCAACGGGTGTGCGCCGGCTCGTCGGCGAGGCGACCGGGCCCGACTCTTCCTCGTCGGCGTAGCGGTCCGGTTGCGTCACCCCGAGTTCGTTCGGGAAGCCCGGTGCGGTCGCCGGTTTCGCCCGGCCCGCGAGCAGGTGCCGCACCCGCTCCAGCAGGATGCGGCGCGCCTCGTCCGCGGCCGAGACGGGCACCAGATCGATGTAGGTGAGGGTGGCCAGCAGCCCCTCCAACTGGCAGTCGGCGATCCGGACCGGCATCAACTTGCCCGGATCGGTCCGGAACGCCGCCTGCCATTCCATTGTGCCGTAACGGGATTGGAGATAGTTGTCGGAGAGCACGAGCAGCACGACCGCCGAATCCCGCACGCCGCGGTCCATGAAGTCGATGAAGTTGGTGCCCGGCACGAAGTCCCAGGCCTGGATCAGCGTGCGATAACCGGCGCTCTCCAACTGCCAGGCCAGCCAGGTGGCCCACCGCTCGTCCGCCGGAGAGTAGCTGATGAATACGTCCCGCGGTCGCCCACCCTGCTGTGTCACGCACCCAGTATGGCCCAGGCCAATAGCATGGCAGTCGTGCCCGAACAGGTCGACTCCCCCGAGCGCAACATCCCGCCGCACCCGCGGGCGGCCGCCCAGCGGCCCCGCTGGGGCCTCAGCGTGCTGGATTGGGTCCGGATCGCGCTGCTCGTCGCCGGTGTGCTCTGCGTGCTGACCGGACTGCTGCCCAGGGCCGAAGCCGCGGACAACATGCGCCGGATCGGTCCGCTGCTGCTGTTTCTCGGCAGCGTGATCGTGCTGGCCGAGCTCACCCGGCAGGCCAAGGTGTTCGATGTGATCGCGCACCGGCTCGCCATTCTCGGGCGCGGCTATTATCCGGCGCTGTTCCTGCTGTGCGTCCTGTTCGCCTCGGCGACCACCATCCTGCTCAATCTCGACACGACCGCCGTGCTGATCACCCCGGTGATGCTTGCGCTGGCCGCGCCCGCCCGCATCCCGCCGCTCCCGCTGGCCATGACCACGCTCTGGCTCGCCAACACGGCCAGTCTGCTGCTGCCGGTCTCCAATCTCACCAACCTGCTCGCCGCCGACCGGGTCGCGCTGACCGCGACCGAATTCGCCGCGAAAATGTGGGCGCCCCAGCTGATTTCGATCGCGGCGACGATGCTGTGCCTGTGGCTGTGGTACTGGCGGCGAGGCAGGCGCGACACCGACCGGTACCTGCCGCCCGATCCGGTGCGCCCCGCGAACGCGAAAGAACGTGCGCTGCTGTACACCACGGCCGGCGCCTGTTTGCTCTTCATCTTCGCGATCCCGTTCGTCGGCGACAGCATCGGCATCGCCGCGACCATCGCCGCCGCCATCGCGGTACTGGCCTTCGCGGTATTCGACCGCCGATCCCTGCGGTGGTCGCTGATTCCCTGGCAGCTGCTGGTTTTCGTCGTCGGCCTGTTCCTGGTGGTGCCCACCCTCGGCAGGCTCGGGCTCTCGGACCTGATGCACACCTTGATCGGTGACGACTCGGGCGCGGCAGGCGCGTTGCGCGCGGCAGGCGCGGGCGCGGCGCTGTCGAATATCGCCAACAACCTGCCCGCGTATACCGCGGGTGAGGCGGTGGTGCCCGCCGGGAATCACGATCAGCTGCTGGCCCTGCTCATCGGTACCAACATCGGGCCGGTGGTGACGCCGTGGGCGTCCCTGGCCACCCTGCTCTGCCTCGAATTCTGCCGCACGCACAACGTGCGCGTCCCGATGCTGCGCTTCGTGCTCACCGGGTTCGGGCTCGCCCTGCTCGGTACCGTCGGCGCGGTCGCGGCCCTGCTCGTCGCCGGATGACGGTGGGCGCGAGCCTATCCCGGCCCCGGCAGCCCCGTCACCCGCACCGCACTGGCCGATTTGACCAGTAGGGTCAGCTCGGGCAGCACGGCAGGGCCACCGGCGATGAAGTCCACCTCGCCCGTCGGCAGGTCCAGACGCTCGTCGAGCGCCGTGCCCGCGAAATCGGTGATGTGCATTCCTGATTCGCGGGCGAGCAACGCACCGGCAGGAAGGTCGACCAGCCCCGCCCGATAGCCGACGAAGCCGTCGATATCGCCGCTGCTCAACATGACCCAGCACAGCAGCGGTGACCAGAGCTGGATCAGGCGGCGCGAGGACGATTCCAACGTCAGCCGCAGTGCGCGGGCGGTCGAATCGGTGCGGGTGACGGGGTAACCCTGGAGCCACGCGAAAACCGGAGCCGCACTGGGCCGGGGCGCCGACGGTACGAGCGGCCCGTTCGGCCCGGTGGCGCCGCGCCCGCGCACCGCCGTCCAGGTGCGCCCGGCGATCGGCTCGTGCACCACCCCGACGACCGGAGTCCCGTTGTGACACAGCGCGATACCGACCGTGCAGACGGGCAGCCCGATCGTGATGTTGTTGGTCCCGTCCAGCGGATCGACCACCCAGCACCAGGCATCGTCGGCGCTGTCGAGCACGCCCGATTCCTCGGCGAGGATGCGATGCTGCGGGAAAACGCGCCGGATGTGACCGAGGATGATCCGCTCGGCCCGCAGGTCCAGGTCTGTCACCACGTCACCGCTGGCGTCCTTGGTGCTGACGGTCAGCGCCCCGAGCAGACCGTCCCGGATCGCACGGCCCGCTTCGACCGCGGCGGTGACCGCGACGTCCGCGGCCACGTCCAGCAGCGTGCCGGGCAGCACCTGATGCATCACGTCGCCTGTTCGCATCGGTTCTCCAGTTGGTTCGGTCGAGTGCGCAGATGATCGAGCACGGTTTGTGCGGCGCTGCGGGATTCGGCTGGGGTACAGGGGGTTCGGTACACCCAGTGGTCGGGGGTGGCGAGCGTGCCGAGGGACAGGTCGGGGTGGCCGCGGTTGTCCTCGCCCAATACCACGGTCGCCGCCGCACCGCGCACATCGGACACGTGGAACGCGCCGTGCGGCAGGGTGTAGACCTCGCCCGCGCGGAACTCCTCCCGGGAACGAGTGCGGTAGGTGACCAGACGTTGGGTCGCGCGCACCAGGTCACCGTCCGCGGCACTCTGGATCTCGAACAGGCGATGCGTGGGACGTGCGGGGGCACTGTCGATTTCGAGGATCTCGTTGCCCACCGTGCCGTACAGCACGGTGCTGAGCAGATCCCAGCTGTGCGCGTGCATCGGCGAGGTGGTCGGCTCGGCGTGACCGCCCTCGGTCCAGACGTGCACGCACACGCCGAGGCCCTCCCCGCGCCACACCGGAAAACACAAGAACCCCAACGGATGCCGCACGGCGGTCAGCGCGGAACTACCGTCGACGACGCCCGCCAATACGTCACGAGCCCAGCGGCGCACCGCATTTGCGGCGTCCTGCGCGGCGAGCAGCGTGCGTAGTCGGGCGTATTCGTTCATCAGTACGGATTCCTGGGCTGCAGCGCGCGACGCACGATGTCGGCGACGTCGCGATCGGTGAAAGCGGCCGGTAACTCCAGACCCAACGTCTGGAACACGCCCCGGACCTGGTCCACGGTCGGCTCGTCGGACAGCGGCAGTTCCTCCGTGCGGCTCAGCGGAACCTGCTTGGTCTGCTTGAAACTGGCGACCAGCTCGCGATTGAAATCGCGGTAATAGGGCTTGTCCCGCTCGAACATCATGGCGGGCGTGTTCGGATTGTCCTGCGTGACAATGACGCAACTGGAGGACAGATCCCAGCGGAAAGTCGTCATCACCGCCGACAACCCGATATCGATGGTGAGGAAGGTGAACCGCTGCCGATACCAGCAGCCCGCGAGCACCGTCGCGTACGCCTCCTTGCGGGTGCGCTCGGTGGTCCACAGCTCACCGGTGCGGTCGGCCTCGGGCTGCAGCGAGGAACGGAACTGCGCGTAGGTCTTGCACAGCTGCTCGTCGGTGGGGTCCAGGATCTCCAATTGCACACGCAGCGGGCGCTGTTCGCGCCGGGCGTTCTCCACGCATTCGCGCAAGGTGACCGCGCGAATGTAGGTTCCGGTGCCGCCCTTGAACATCCACTGCTCGGTGCCGCGCCGGGCGAGGGTGTGCGCGTGGCCGATCTCGGGCCCGTACAGCAGATGCACCGAGGTCGCGTCGCGCACCGCCTTCGCCGACAGATGCCGATCGCGCAGCAGCGTGATCGCGACCAAGCCGAGCACCAGCAGCATCGCCGCGTTCACCTGGTCGGTGCCGATGACGTCGAGGAACTGCAGCAACCCCACGGTGATCGCGAGGAGCACCGCGAAAGAACCGTCGACGTTGTTGCGGAACCAGATCAGAAACCGTGCCATGCGCTCCCCTGCGTTTCCACCAGAATAGGCGGCCCGAATCGCTCCGGACGAGGGAAACGAGAAGTCGTGCGCGCCAACGGACGTCCATGGCATGGTCGCACGGCCGCGGTTGACCGGCACGGGTGGCCCACGGCACAGTCCGCCTGCTTGACCTCGAGTGCGGTTGAGCTACCAGGATGGCAACCGGCCGCAGAGAACACTCGGCGGCCGGATGCCCGGCGATCCGGGCGGCCCGCTCCCGCCGGTTCCCGTACACCCCCGGCGGGAGCGTACGGGCTCGAACACAAACGCACCCCTACTGTTTCCCGCGCCCGCTGCGGTGGACCGGAACGGGTGCGGAGAATCGGCAGGGGTGCGTGCGGAGCGCGTTACGCGGGGGTCGTCGGTTCCCACTCGTAGACGGTCACATTCGAGGACCCGGTGGTGTGCACCGGATCGGCGAACGCGAGCGCCTTTGCCGCGTCGAGGTTTTCGGCGGTCACGAAGTACGCGCCGCCGGTCCCGTCACCGAACTTGGCGCTCTCCACCAGCTGCGCGCCCAGATCTTTCAGGAACTGCTTGTGCGGCGCGATCACGGCCGGATCGAAACGGGGCGTGCGCATCGCCAGCACGAGGAACTTCTTCACGCCTCGGGCTCCGGACGCGGCGCGCGGGTCGCCGCCGCCGCGGCCCGGACCTGCGGCGCCACCAGCACCACCTGGCCGAGCACGCCGTTGACGAACGACGGCGAGTCGTCGGTGGACAGCTCCTTGGCCAGCTCCACCGCCTCGTCCACCGCGACGACCGGCGGAACATCGTTGGCGTGGAACAACTCCCACACCGCGATGCGCAGAATGGCGCGGTCGACGGCGGGCAGCCGGGACAGCTCCCAATCCTTCAGATACGACTCGATGGTGCCGTCCACCCGGTCGAGGTCGTCGGCGACGCCCTCTACCAGCGTGTGGGTGTAAGCGTGCACCGGCGCGACCGCCTGGTCGCGCGTCGCCAGCTCGGTCCGCTCGTCGAGCAGGTCGGCCGGGTCCACGTCGCGCGCCTCTGCCTCGAAGAGCAGGTCGACGGCCCGGCGCCGCGCCTTGTGGCGCGTGCCGAGCTTCTTGAACGTGGACTTCTTGTCCAACGGCTGTTCAGCCACAGTCACCATTATCCTGCTCGCGCGCGGCGATCAGGCGTTGACCCGGCCGAGGTAGCTGCCGTCGCGCGAGTCGATGCGCAGCTTGTCGCCGGTGTTGATGAACAGCGGGACCTGCACCTCGGCGCCGGTCTCCAGGGTGGCCGGCTTGGTGCCGCCGGTGGAGCGGTCGCCCTGCAGGCCGATGTCGGTGTGCTGCACCTCGAGCTCGACCGTCACCGGGAGCTCGACGTAGAGCGGGGCGCCCTCGTGCGTGGCGACCTGCACGGTCATGTTCTCCAGCAGGAACCGGGCGCCGGGGCCGATGGTCTGCTCGGAGATGGAGATCTGGTCGAAGGTGTCGCCGTCCATGAAGACGTAGTCCGAACCGTCGTGGTACAGGTAGGTCATGTCCCGCCGATCGACGGTGGCGGTCTCCACCTTGACGCCGGCGTTGAAGGTCTTGTCGACGACCTTGCCGGACAGCACGTTCTTCAGCTTGGTCCGCACGAAGGCGGGGCCCTTGCCCGGCTTGACGTGCTGGAATTCGACGATCTGCTGAAGCTGACCGTCGATCTTCAGCACAAGGCCGTTCTTGAAGTCGCTGGTGTCCGCCACTGTCCTCGGATCTCCTAGTTCGTAAACAACATGGGGGTCGAACCGGCGTCAGTCGACGACGGTCAGGTCTTTGCCGGTGTTGGTGAGCAGCTCCGGGCCCCCTTCGCGCACCACGAGCGTGTCCTCGATCCGGACCCCGCCGCGGCCGGGAAAGTACACACCAGGTTCGACGGTCACCGCCACGCCAGACAGAAGTGTACCGGTTCCGTTTTTCGCGAGTCCGGGCGCTTCATGGATCTGCAGCCCGACCCCGTGACCGAGGCCGTGCACGAACAGCGCCCCGTGCCCCGCGGCCTCGATCACAGTCCGCGACGCGGCGTCCACGTCGGCGGTCTTCGCGCCCGGCCGCAACGCCGCGCACCCGGCCTGCTGCGCGGCGCGCACCAGCTCGTACACCTCGCGCTGCCAGTCACTGGGCGCGCCGAGGACGAAGGTGCGGGTCATATCCGAGTGGTAGCCGCCGACCGTCGCGCCGAAGTCGAGCTTGACGAAGTCACCGGCGGCCAGCACCGCCTCGGTGGGCCGATGGTGCGGGACTGCCGAATTCGCGCCCGCCGCGACGATGGTCTCGAACGACACCGCCTCCGCGCCGTGCTCGAACATCGCCCATTCCAGATCCCGGGCGACCTGTCGTTCGGTGCGGCCCGGCCGCAGACCGCCGCGCTCGAGCAGGGTCGCCAGGCCCGCGTCACCCGCTGTGCAGGCCGCGCGCAGTTGCTCCACCTCGTAGGCGTCCTTGACCATCCGCAGCTGCTCGACCAGGCCGGGGGTGGCGACGAACTCGAGCCCGGTGCGCTGCTCGACGAACCCGCGATGCTGATCCACCGTGACGATGTGGCTCTCGTAGCCGATCCGGCCGAGCTGCCATTCCCCGGCCAGCTCGATGATCCGGCGGGCGGTCGCCTTGGCGATTTCGGCGCGCAGATCGGGCACCTGCTCGGCGACCTGGGTCCGATAGCGGCCGTCGGTGCCGATGACCGTGCGTTCTTCGGCATTGCGCATATCCCAGGAGTGCACCAGCAGCGCCGCGTTGGAGCCGGTGAAGCCGGTGAGGTACCTGAGGTTCACCAGATCGGTGACCAGCAGACCGTCCACTCCGTTCTCCACCAGCAGACTCCGCAGCGCGCCACGCCGCGCGGCGTAGTCGGGTGCATGGCCCACGTGATCAGCACACATGTGTCAAAGCTACCGCCGACACGCCGAATGGCCATATACAACACGTGTACCGAGCGCTGCCCGGACGCTGACCCGTCGCCGTTTCGATGCCGCGGCGTGCCGGAATTCCGTTGCCGCTCATCGATTTACACATACCGGTCGGCATGCGACGTGCCGGGTGTTCACATCCGGAAAAGTTGTCCCCATTCCGTGCCCGAGGGGTGATCCCGGGGCGCGATCGGACAAGGCTGGACGACATGACTTTCCTCGCGTTCGCCGCCCTCCTCGCGTGGTGTGCGGTGCTGAGCGTCAGCGATCTCCGGCACCGGCGACTGCCGAACGAACTGACCGGTTCGGGCGCCCTCGCGGTCCTCGGATATGCCCTGTCCACAACACAATTCACAGCCGCGTTGCTGGGCGCAGGCCTACTCGCACTCCCGTATCTCGTGATCCACCTACTCGCCCCCGCAGCGTTCGGCGCGGGGGACGTGAAGCTCGCGGTCCCGCTCGGCGCGGCCGCCGCCCTCGGGGGTGGTCAAGCCTGGATACTCGCCGCCCTGGGGGCGCCAGTGCTCACCGCCATTGTCGGCCTCGCCCTGCTGGTCACCCGCCGCATCCGAACACCCGCCATCCGGCCCCCTCCCCTACCGCACGCCCCCGCAATGTGCCTATCCACACTCACCGCCCTGGCGGTCGCCCACGTCAACTGAGCGGACCCGGCATCGAGCGGGGCGCTCGCATCGGCGCGCGCGAAGGGCAGGCACGGCCGGATTTCCCGGCTTGCGCCTGACCACGCCGTGCCGGACCCAGCCGCCACCGGCTCGGGCCACCAGGGTCCTTGGTTTCCCGCACCAGATTCGTGCTCCCGCACCCGCTGCGGCCGGTGTGCCGCTGCGGCCAGCCATAGCGGGTGCGGGAACGCAGTAGGGGTGCGTTTGATCGCGACTGGGGCACGGGCGAGTGGACCAAGCGACGATAGATGGGGGTTCACAGAGAGTTCGTACGGTTCACAGGGGTTGTAGGTCCTGTGAACCATGTAGAAGGTCTGTGCGGTCCCGACTCGTGCGGTGAAACACGCCGAGGCGCAACGCCGCCCGGTCGTTACCGCTGACGACCCGGCGAATCACTCCCGAAAACGGCACCACGGCGAGATGACCACGCTGGAAGTCGACACCGTCCATCCGACGCGCGCCTACAGCCGGGTACGACACCTGTCGCGCCCAGCACCTCTATGCCAATCGCGGGGTTCAACTGCGGGTCGGTGTGACACCGGGCGAACGTGCCTGCCATCACGGCGGGCCGCGTGCCGGTCCTGGGGCGTCCACATGGGAAGATGGAGCACGTGTTGCGCTGGATAACTGCCGGAGAATCCCATGGTCCCGCTCTCGTCGCCCTCCTCGAAGGGATGGTGGCCGGAGTCGAGGTGACGTCCGACGAGATTTCCGCGCAGTTGGCGCGCCGCCGGCTGGGCTATGGGCGTGGTGCCCGGATGAAGTTCGAGGCCGACAAGGTGACCATCATCGGCGGCGTCCGGCACGGGCGCACCATGGGCGGACCGGTCGCGATCGAGGTGGCCAACTCGGAATGGCCGAAGTGGACGAC
This sequence comes from Nocardia brasiliensis IFM 10847, assembly GCF_000710915.1. GTDB lineage: Bacteria > Actinomycetota > Actinomycetes > Mycobacteriales > Mycobacteriaceae > Nocardia > Nocardia brasiliensis_A. The sequence goes on along the minus strand of NZ_BAUA01000122.1, from coordinate 9,174 downwards.
GGTCATGTCCGCCGACCCGGTCGACCCGGCCGAACTCGCCGACCTGGCCCGCAACGCCCCGCTCACCCGCCCCCGCCCCGGGCACGCCGACTACTCCGGCATGCTCAAGTACGGCTTCGACGACGCCCGCAACGTGCTCGAACGCGCCAGCGCCCGGGAGACCGCGGCGCGGGTGGCCGCGGGCACCGTGGCACGCAACTTCCTACGCCAGGCGTTCGGCGTCGAGGTCGTCTCGCACGTCGTCTCGATCGGCACGGCGCAGAACAGCACCGGCGTGGTCCCGACCGCGGCCGACCTCGCGGCCATCGACGAGAGCCCGGTGCGCGCGTTCGACAAGGACGCCGAAGCCGCGATGATCGCCGAGATCGAAGCCGCGAAGAAGGACGGCGACACCCTCGGTGGCGTCGTCGAGGTGGTCGTCGACGGCCTGCCGGTCGGACTCGGCTCGTTCATCAGCGGCGCGGACCGCCTCGACTCGCGACTCGCCGCGGCGCTCATGGGCATTCAGGCCATCAAGGGCGTCGAGGTCGGCGACGGTTTCGAGACCGCGCGCAGGCGGGGCAGCCAGGCGCACGACGAGATGCGGCCCGGCCCCGACGGCGTGCTGCGGTCCACCAACCGCGCGGGCGGCCTCGAGGGCGGCATGACCAACGGCGAAGCGCTGCGCGTGCGTGCCGCGATGAAGCCGATCTCGACCGTGCCGAAGGCGCTGGCCACCGTCGACATGACCACCGGTGAGGAAGCCGTCGCGATCCATCAGCGGTCCGACGTGTGCGCGGTGCCCGCCGCGGGTGTAGTCGCCGAATCCATGGTCGCGCTCGTGGTCGCGCAGGCCGCGCTGGAGAAGTTCGGCGGCGACTCGATCAGCGAGACCCTGGAGAACATCACCAGTTACGTCAAGCGGATCAGCTCCCGCCCGCACCTCACCCCCGCCGACACCAGCCCACAATGATCGTGCAGACCGATCCGCGCGCGCCGCGCGTGGTGCTGGTCGGACCGCCCGGCGCGGGGAAATCGACGATCGGCCGCAAGCTCGCGAAAGAACTCGGCGTCGAACTCTACGACACCGACGCGGGCATCGAACGCGAGACCGGACGCACCATCCCCGAGATCTTCGCGACCGACGGCGAGCCCGAGTTCCGCCGCATCGAGGAACGGGTGGTGCGGCGCGCCATCCTCGCCGAACGCGGTGTCGTCTCACTCGGCGGCGGTGCCGTGCTGTCCAAGGACACCAGGGCACTGCTGCGCAACCGCACCGTCGTCTACCTGGAAATCAGTGTGGGCGAAGGACTTCGGCGGACCGGCGCGAGCACGAGCCGGCCGCTGCTCAACGGCGCCGATCCCGCCGCCAAATACCGCGAGCTGATGCGCAAGCGCCGCCCGCTCTACCGCGAGGTGGCCACCGTCCGGGTGCGCACCGATGGCCGCAGCCCCGGCCGAGTGGTCAAAATGGTGCTCGCCAAGCTCGGCCTCGAACCAGTGCACCCCGATACCGGAACCGCATCCGCCCCCGCCACACTGCCTCCGGTCGAGAACGCGACAGACACCGCGAAACCGCAGGGCAGCAGCCGCTCCCGCGCCCGCCGCCGCGCCCGCGCCCGAGCCGCGGCCCGCCGCGCAGCCGGCCTGACCCAACCCGAAACCACCGACACACCGTCGGCGCCCACCGGCAAATCCGGCACGACCCCGACCGCCCGCAGCTGGCGATCCCGTCGCGCCACATCATCGAAAAATGCCACCCCAGAACAAAACTCACCCACCGACACCTCCCCCACGAAGCCCGAAGGCCCACTGACCCGCCGATGGCGCGCACGCCGCCCCGCCGGCCCCCCGACAGCGTCAACGAGCACCGTCGAACGGACCGGCGCGAGCGAAGAAAGCCGCCGGAGTGGCGCAGGCAGCGCGAGTGGCCCGAGTGGCGCGAGCAACTCAGGCGACACGGCCAACGCGACCGGCGCGGGCAGCCTGAGCGACGCCGACGGAGTGAACCGGCCGACTGGCACGAATAGCGCGAGCAGCACAAGCGACTCAGTCGACGCGATCGGGGCGGGTGGCGCGGGTGGTGCAGGCAGCGTTGGCGGAGTGAACAAGCCAGCTGGCACGCGCGGCGCGGTCGGCGGCAGCAACGCAAGTGGCGCGGGCACCACGATCAGCACGACCGACGCACCCAGCGCGGGTAGTGCACGCGACGCGGGCGGCACGCGCGACGCGGGCGGCACGCGCGACGCGGGCGGGGCGGGCGACACAGCCAGAGCAGGCAATGCGGCCCGGGCGGGCAACGCTGCCCGGGCGACCGAAGGGGGCGTATCGGACGAGCAGTCCGGTAGCCCGGAGGAGTCCGGTGCCGGTGGGTCGAGTGGGCGGGCGCGGCGGGCGCGGGCTCGCCGGGCGCGGGTTCGGGCACGGAAACAGCAACAAGCAACTACAGAATCGGAGCAGTAGTCGTGAATGAGCCGAGTCGTATCGAAGTTCGTACCGCCGACCCGTATCCGGTGATCATCGGCCGCGGGTTGCTCGGTGAACTCGTCGAGTCGGTCAGCGGCGCGACGAAGGGCGTGCGGACGGTGGCGATCTTCCACCAGCCGCCGCTCGCCGAAACCGCCGAGGCGGTGCGTAAGTCGTTGGCCGACACCGGTCTCGACGCGCACCGCATCGAGATTCCGGACGCGGAGGCCGGTAAGGAATTGGCGGTCGCCGGGTTCTGCTGGGAGGTGCTCGGCCGGATCGGCTTGACCCGCAACGATGTCGTGGTGAGCCTCGGCGGTGGCGCGGCCACCGACCTGGCCGGTTTCGTCGCCGCCACCTGGATGCGCGGCGTCCAGATCGTGCACGTGCCGACCACCCTGCTGGCGATGGTGGACGCGGCGGTCGGCGGTAAGACCGGGATCAACACCGAGGCGGGCAAGAACCTCGTGGGTTGCTTCCACGAACCCGCCGCGGTGCTCGTCGACCTGGCGACGCTGGAGACGGTGCCGCGCAACGAGATCGTCGCGGGCATGGCCGAGATCATCAAGGCCGGTTTCATCGCCGATCCGGTGATCCTCGAACTGGTGGAGCGCGATCCCGAGGCCGCGCTCGACCCGAAGGGCGACGTACTGCCCGAGCTGATCCGGCGCGCGATCCAAGTCAAGGCCGATGTCGTCGCCGCCGACCTGAAGGAGTCCAGCCTCCGCGAGATCCTCAACTACGGTCACACGCTCGGGCACGCGATCGAGCGTCGCGAGCGCTACCGGTGGCGGCACGGGGCCGCGGTGTCCGTCGGCCTGGTCTTCGCCGCCGAACTCGGCCGTCTCGCGGGCCGCCTCGACGACGCCACCGCGGACCGGCATCGCGCGGTCCTGGAAAGTGTCGGCCTCCCGGTCAGCTACGACGCCGACGCCCTGCCCCAACTGCTGGACTCGATGCAGACCGACAAGAAGACCCGCTCGGGCGTGCTGCGCTTCGTCGTTCTCGACGGCCTCGCCAAACCCGGCCGGCTCGAGGGCCCCGACCCGACCCTGCTCGCCGCCGCCTACTCCGCGATCGCCCGCGAAGGCATGCCCAACACCGGCGGCATCCTGCTGTAGGGCGCGCCCGCAACCGCAGTCCGCGCACGCAATGGCGTCCCGCGCACACAACCGCAGCCCGCGCACACATTGGCGTCCCGCGCACAAATTCGCCGACAAATCCATGCGCGGGGCGCCAAACTGCGCGCGGCAATCATGCCCAGCCACACCAATCCGTGCGCGGCAGCGCGACCGACTGGTGCTGCTGACTGCTGTCAACCAGCGCAATACCATCGACGCACTGCCGGCCACCGTCGCCCGAGCATGCGGCCACAACGCGGCCTACCGGCCCGGCCTGCCGACGGGCCGCATCGCCGATCCGTATGCCGGACAACCCGAGACAGTCTTACTCGGCTCGACACTGCCGCGATGTGCTCGACGCCGTGCTGAAAACCGAACAGCCCTAACGGAATCCAACAGCAGCTGGCACCAGCGCACCCCGATCGACCGGGATGCGCCGTCCCTTCTGTGCGGACTCAGTAGTTGGAGATCCAGAGGTCGTACCGTCCGTTGCCGTCGTTCCGCGCGACGCACTCGCCCGGCTTCCCCCACTCGTCCTTGTTCTTCAGACAGTACGACAGGGTGACGTTCGAGCCGGCGGGCACGCACACCCAGTTCCAGTGCGGCGCGGCGGACGAACAACCGTTTTGCGCGCTCGCCTGTCCGCCCAGCACGACCGCGGACGCAGCGATCGCCATCGCGGCGGCGACCCCGATTCGAGTGATCATGAAAGTCCTCCCCAGGTGAAATCCGTTGAATGACAACACGTTATCGCTTACGTCAGAGAAGCAGGGGGCGCACTCAACGATGAGGCACGAAGTTGGCAGCATGCCGCCGCTACCTGCCCGGCGACCGATGGCAGAACGTCACGAAGGTGGCAGTGGCAGCGCGCCACAGCTGTCGAGGCAGAACGTCAAGATGTCGCAGCACGCCACCGCCGCCAAACCGCGACCGGCGGCAGAACGTCACGAAGCCCGCAGCACACCCCCGCCGCCAACCCGCGACCGACGGCAAACGTCACGAAGCCCGCAGCACGGCCACCGCCGCCAACCCATGACCGGCGGCAGAACGTCACAAAGTTGGCAGCACGGTGCATCAAACGCAGTACCCGTAGGACTTCATCCCCCAGCGGCACATCGCGCCAGACCCATCCGCGCCTTCACGCGGGGTCGATCAGGGACTCACGTCTTGGTCAACCGATCACGAGGTAAATGGTGGCGGCATCAGCCGAGAGGTCCACGCCACCGTTACCTGGTGATCAGCTGTCCAGCTCGAGTGGAGCACACGAGAGAGCACTTCCGCGGGCTTCGGCCGGACCGCGGCGGTCAGACGCCCGTACTCACCGGTGTCGGCTCAGCCGATACCTTCGCCGACCGCCGATCGGCCAACCCGCGTCCGATCCCGACGCCGATCAGGGCGGGGATGAAGACCAGCAGCACGATGAATGCCGCGCCGGCGGTGAGTTCGAAGAGCAGACCGTTGTCGCCGAGGTCGAACTTCGGCAGCCAGTCGAGGATCCAGGCGCTCAGGCCGCTGCCGAGGCCCGCCGCGACCGCGGCCTTCAACCACAGGAGGGTCAGGTCGGTGCCGTACTCGGGGTTGGGGTTGGCCGTGCGGTCCTTGCGTCCGTCCAGGAAACCCCAGTACACGATGGCCGCCAGCAGAACGATCAGGCAGAGCGCCCGCATCCAGACCCCGTGGGTCGGCCAGTACACCATCGCGAACCCGAGCACCGCGCGCAGGAAGACGACCAGCGCGCCGAGCACGATCGCCCGCAACACCCAAGCATTCATGCGCACCACCATAACCCCGCGTCTCACCGAACCAAACTAGAACCGGTATCAGTTTTCTGGCCGGTCGGCAACGAGGCGGCGCATCCGGTCGTTGAGGTAGCGCTGTTCGGGCACGCTGACGGTCAGTCGTGCCGCCTGCCGATAGCTCTCCAGGGCCGCGGTCTCGTCACCGCTCATTTCGAGCAGGTGCGCGCGTACCGCGTGCGTCCGATGGTGACGACGCATGGCCGGATCGTCGAGCAACGGCGTGATCAGCGCCAGACCCTGGTCGGGGCCGAAAGCCATGCCGACGGCCACCGCGCGGTTCAGCGTGACGATCGAACTGGGCGCGACCTGGTCGAGCATGGCGTACAGGATGCTGATCTGCCGCCAGTCGGTGCTCACCCAGGTCGGCGCTTCCGCGTGCACCGCGGCGATGGCGGCCTGCAACTGGAACCGCCCGACGTGACCGCGCGGCAGCACCCGCTCCAGGATGGCGACGCCCTCCGCGATCAAGGCCCGGTCCCAGCGGGAACGATCCTGCTCGGCGAGTGGGACCAGATTGCCGTCGTCGGTCCGCGCCGCCACACGCGCGTGCGTGAGCAGCATCAACGCGAGCGCCCCCGCGACCTCGTCGTGTTCCGGAATGGCGGCGTGCAGTTGCCGGGTGAGGCGGATCGCCTCGTCGGTCAGGCTCGAATCCACCAGCGCGCCCCCGGCCGAGCGCGTATGCCCCTCGGTGAACAGCAGGTGGCACACGTCCAGTACGGACGCGATGCGCGCGGGCAACTCCGCCACGCCGGGCAGTTCGAACACCGCACCCGCGCCGCGCAGGGTGGACCGTGCTCGCGAGAGCCGTTGCGCCATGGTGCGTTCCGGCACCAGATAGGCGGCCGCGATCTGACCGGTGCCGAGGCCGCACACCGCGTGCAAGGTCAACGCGACCTGCGAGGGCCTGCTCAGACTCGGATGGCAGCAGAGCAGCAGCAACCGCATCGTGTCGTCTTCGTCGCCGATCCACGTCTGATCGGCCGACGGCACGACGTACGCGTCGCCCGGCTGCGCGACGGCCACCGCCGTTTCCCGACCGGCCCGCGCCGCGTCGGCCCGCACCCGATCGATCAACCGCCGCGACGCGACGCGAATCAACCAGCCGCGCGGATTGTCCGGCACACCATCACGTTCCCACTGCACCGCGGCCGCCTCGGCCGCCTCCTGGGCGGCGTCTTCGCAGTCGCCGAGATCGCCGTGCCTGCGCAGCAGAGCGGTGAGGACGTACGGCGACTCTCGCCGCCACACGTCCGCCACCCGCACGCTCATTCGGTGTCGCTGCCCGGCCACATCGTGGGTCGCAGCTCGATCGTCTCGCCCGGACCGGCGAACTGCGCGGCGATCTCCTCGGCCCGGGCCTGACTCTCCACATCGATCAGGAAGAACCCGGCGAGGTGCTCTTTGGCTTCGGAGTACGGCCCGTCGGTGGCCAGCGGCGCCCCGTCGCCCCACCGGTACAACCGCGACGACTCGGGCGCACCCAGCGCCTCCCCGGTGATCAGCTCCCCCTTCTCCTGCATCTCGGTGAGCAGCTTCTCGAAGTCCGAAACCCATCGATCCCGCTCCTGCTGCGTCATCGACTGGTACTCAGGCAGGTAGTCACTCGTCGGATGGCCCCACGGCTGCGGGTTGGAGTGAATCATCACCACGTACTTCATCAAGGCTCCTTCGACATCGCGGATGGGTCCTGCCGACCCATCCTCACCCCGAACGTCGGAGCCGAGAGCGTGCTGTCTACACGGCGGGACTGGCCAATGCCGCGGCCATTTCCGCGCGCGGCGCCGGGCGACCGGTGAACTGCTCGACCTGCCCGTAGGCCTGGTTCAACAGCATCTGCAGTCCGCTGACCACCGTGTGCCCGGCCCGGGTGACCGCCTCGGCGAGCGGCGTCGGCCACGGGTTGTAGATCGCGTCGAGCACCACGGGCGCGGTCGCGACGGCTTCGGCCACCTGGGCGGCGGCTTCGGCCGGAATCGTGCTCACCACGACGCCCGCGCGCTCGCACAGGCCGACGAGAGCTGCCGGATCGAACGCGGTCACCGCCGCGTTCATGCCGAGCCGTTCCGCGAGATCCAGTGCGCTACTTGCCCGTCCGGCGTCGCGGGCGATCACCGTGACGGCCTTCGCGCCGAGTTCGGACAACGCGAGCAGCGCGGGCCGCGCGGTGCCGCCGGCCCCGAGCACCACCGCCTCGTCCAGGTCGACCACCCCACCCCCGCGCAACGCGCCCAGCACGCCGTCCACGTCGGTGCAGTCGGCCCGCCAACCACCGTCACACCGGACGAGCGTGTTGGCCGAACCGACCAGCACCGCCCGCTCGGTGCGCTCATCGGCCCGCGCGAGCGCGGCCTCCTTGCCCGGCATGGTCACCGACAACCCGACCCATTCGGGGCCGAGCCCGTCGACCAGTCCGGGCAGCTGCTCGGCCGTGCACTCGATGCGCTCGTAGCTCCAGTCGAGTCCGAGCGCGCGGTACGCGGCCAGATGCAGTTGCGGCGAGCGGGAGTGCGCGATGGGCTTGCCGAGCACCGCCGCTTTGCGTTCAGCGGCCACTGTCGAGGATTCCGCTCGCCTGGGCCTGCTGGATGTAGCGCTGGTGCTGCTTGTAGTCGTCGGTGAACAGGGTGGTGCCCTGCTTGTCGACGGTCACGAAGTACAGCCACGGACCCACTTCCGGATTCTCCATGGCGCGCAACGCGTTCAGCGAGGGCGCCGAGATCGGCGTCGCGGGCAGACCGGTCTTCGCGTAGGTGTTCCACGGGGTTTCCGCGGCCCGGTCGGCGTCGGTGGTCTGCACCTCGGTGCGGTCCAGCGCGTAGTTCACCGTCGAGTCGAACTGCAGCATCTGCGGCACCCGCAGCCGGTTCACGATCACCCGCGCGACCTTGCCCATGTCCTGCGGCTTGGCCTCGCGTTCGACGAGCGACGCGGCGATCAGGGTCTGGTACGGCGTCAGCTTGGTCTCCCCGCCGGACTGCAGCAGGCCGGTGGATTCGTAGCTCTTGGCACTCGCGGTGACGACCTGGCGGATCATCTGCTCCGGGGTACCGCTCGGATCGAAATCCAAAGTGCCCGCGGCGATCAAACCCTCCAGCTGCCTGGTGCGGTCCGGGCAGTCCTTGACGCCCTGCGCGGCCCAGGACGGCACACCGAGCGCGGCCAGGTCGACGCTGGAGCCCGCGGCCTCGAGTTGTTCGTAGGTCGCGCACTTCTGGTTCGGGCCGATGCCGATGCAGCTGGCCTCGGCCATCATCCGATAGATGCCGTCGGTGCGCCGGTTGGTGCCGACCTCGAACTGGTCGTGCAGCAGCCGTCCCTCGGGGATCACCAGGTTCCCGACTCGGGCTTGTTTGCCGACCAGCGCCGCGACCGCCTGCACGGCCGGACTGCGCGTCGGGATCGCGTAGTAGCCCGGCTGCACCGACTGCATGTTCGAATTGCGCACGGCCGCTTCGATGAACGCGCCGGTGCTCGCGACGATGCCTTTTTCCTTCATGCTCGCCGCGATCTGCTGTGAGGTGTCCCCGTCGTGCACCTGCACCACGGCGATCGGACCGACCGGCCCGGCGAAATCCTCGGGCGGGCCGAGCTTTTCGATCAGCTTCATGCCCGCGAACACCGCGGCGCCCGCGAACAGCACCACGAAAACACCGGCGACCAACCACATCGTCCGCCTGCGCCGCTTACGCTCCTGCGCTTTACGCGAGGCCGCACGGGAGCGCTTGCCGCGCTGCGCGCTACGCGAGCGGCGGGTGCCCTCCGCCGGCTCGTCGTCGTCCTCGTGCCGCGCCGCTTCCCGGCGACCG
>NZ_BAUA01000123.1 GCF_000710915.1 Nocardia brasiliensis IFM 10847 | reverse complement strand
CGGGCGCTGGAATTGCTCGACGAAGCCGATCACCTGCTCAATCAGCGTTTCCTCGACCTCAGCGAAAAGGACAACACGCCGAATCGCCGGGCACTGGAGAACATCGAGAAAAACCTTTTGCGCGCAAGCGTTTTGATCGACGAGCGGCCCGCGACCGCGTTCAGCCTCTGCGATCAGGCGTTGCGTGAGCTGGACGCGCTGGAAGTGGCCAGCCTCGATGCCAGGAGAGGTGAGTAGCTTGAGCGATTCCATCCTGGTTTTCTCGACCTCGGACAAAGGCGGCACCGGACGCTCGGTGACCAGCTGTAATCTCGCCTATCGGCTGAGCGCGAAGGATTATCGAGTCGCCTATCTCGATTTCGATTTCGGCTCGCCCACCTCGGGCGCGCTGTTCGAAATCGAGAAGATGGATCGCGGCGTGGTCGAGGGAAACGGCCTGCACCAATATTTCACCGGCGCGGTGAATCCGCCGGTCCGCTACGATATCCGTTCGCAGACCAATCGCGAGAACCTGCGTGCCATAAGGCATCCGTACGAGCTCACGCTGTTCCCCGGCGATCGCGGGGGCGGCGAATTCGCGGCCACCGAGCCGGTGGTGAAGAAATGCATCGAATTGATGGTGATCTGTCAGCAAGAATTCGATGTGATATTCGTGGACCTCAGCGCGGGCCGGTCGGCGGCCCTGGAGATCGTGTTGCGCGCCACGGCAGCCGATCCGCTGCAGTCGGTCGAGTCGCGCTGGCTGGTTTTCCACCGCTGGACGCGCCAGCATATTCTGGCCGCGAACGGGCTGGTGCACGGCCCGAACGGCCTGTTGGAGACGGGTACGAATTGCGGGCACGACGCGGGCCGGCTGCTGGACTCGGTCCGTTACGTCCGCACCGCGGTGCCGGACACGAACGAGGGCGAAGGAGACAAGGACCGCGGGCCCCAGTGGGCTTGGTTACGTGAACAGAACAAGGCTCTGGAATATCTGGCGCAAAGAAATCAGCTCGGCGAGAGTGTCACGCTGGGCACCACTCCGGTGGAACCTATGCTCCAGTGGCGCGAGCAGCTGATCCTCGATTCCGACGTCGACCGCAATATCGCGAACAAAGGCACGGTCGAGGCTTTCGAGGAATTGGCCGATGGCCTCATGAACGTCGCGACGTGGGAGAGGCTCTACTGACGATGAACGGTGTCACCGTCTACAGCGAGGCGACCGAGCAGGTCCCGGTGGCCGGCGTGAATTTCGCGCACCTCTCCATCGAAACCGGGCATTTCTATATGAAGAGCCTGGTGAACGGCGAGGACAAGATCCGCGCCCATTTCCGGCAGGTGGCCCGGCTGGTCGATCTGTACACCATGGACGCCAAGGCGGAGTACGGCGAATCCGCCAGGGTGAGTACGTGTTTCCTGATCGACGACTACTTCGGCGCGAATACCAAACCGAGTGAGATCCTGCCCAAGGTGCTCGGTATCGCCGCGGACTGCGACCTGCGCATCGACTATCTCGCGCGCGAGGCGGGCTGCTGGGAAACACCGTTGTATGTCAACGGCCGCATGACCGGACAGCAGATCGAGCTGGCCGAGATGATCGCGTCCTGGGTCGTCGCCGAGCCGTTGAAGCAGACGACGGGGCGGCGCCCGCCGGATGTGGAATCCGGTTGGTTGTGCAACGGACGTCGCTCCTCCGACCACGATTCGGCGCAGGCGATGCAGGTGGCGGAATACCGCACGCCGGAGGAGTTCGCGTCCCGCGAGCACACCATCTTCCTGGACATCGAGCTGTGGAACACCCAGATCAACAAGGACGGGGAAGAGCACACCCGGTGGTCGTGCCCGTTCCTGGCCGCGGTCTGGCAGCTCCTGCGGCTGGGCATGGTGCGTTACGAGGGCAAAGCGGTGGTCGAACCGCAGCCGCACGACGGGCCGTGGCCGGAGCGCTGGTGGGAAATGCCCTCGGTGGTCAAATTGAACCCGCAGGCGGCGGCGTTCGAGGCCTACCGCGCGCTGTCCATTCTGCCGCGGGAGTACGTGAAGATCGAACACGCGGTGCAGACCATTCTGGACCATATCGTCATCGACCAGGAAGTCCTGGCGAAGGCGGTCAAACGCGCTGCGGGCGAACGGATCACGATCCCGCGCGAGATCACCGGTCGGTTGTCCCACATGTTCGTCGACGAGGTCGCCAAGCTCCCGCGCGCGGACGGAGCGTGAGATGAACGACGCCGTCGTGGCATCCGACGACCCGCCGCTGGTCGTGCTCGGCGAGATCCACACCTGTCTGCTGCCGTCCCGGAACGCACTGGACACGACCGCCGGGGTCGAGCTGCTGAGCGCGGTGCAACCCGGTATCGCGGTGAGCGCCCGGGCGCGGCCGATGCCCCTGGTGGTGTCGCCGAATCGATTCGAAGGCGTGGATTGTGACCTGATCCCGATGTCGGGCAAGCACATTCACGTGATCGGCACCGTCGCCTCGCGCACGGTGGTGATCGGCGGCCGGGTGTTACAGGGCTCGTCCCACACCAGGGTGATGCGGGCGCAGGACCGGCAACCGTGGTCGTACTACCTGAGCAGGCCGGGCACTGTCGACGCGGTGAGCGCGCTCGGCGCGCGACCGGCCTGCCGGATCGCGGACGGTCATCTGCACGCGCAGGACGCCGAGCAGCTCGACCTGACCTCGGTCAGCCAGCGCATGTCCACCTTCACCCGGGTCGACCCGCGACTCGACCAGAAGGTGCCTTTCCGCGCGGGCAGCACGCGACTGCGCTGGTCCGTCGAGGTGTCGCCGGAACCGGAGTACCGGCCCCACTTCGCGTTTCATCTGGCCGGCGACACGCTGCGCACCGTGCGACTCACCCTCGGTCCGCAGGATGCCGCTGTGGCACAACGCTTCTGCGAGGACCTCGCGATCCATGACTGGCTGCTCACCACCATCGGCCAGGTAGCCGACCGCGGCGCCAGGGCCGACCACGAGACCGAGATGGTGCTGGAGCAGCTCGTGCCCGTGCTGGAGCAGCTCGTGCCGCTCTGGATGCCGGGCGCGCACACCGCGCCGCAGTTGCGGCGGTTGTGGGAGGGGCTGGAAGCCGATCCCGGCTTCACCCGGCAGTGGACCGCGCGGGTGGGGCAGTTGCGCGACCGCATGACCACCGCGACTCTGCGCGCACTGCGCAATTCGAAGATCATCAGCCACGACTGGTGAGCACGCACGGGGTGAAACCACCGCCGCGCCGGGGACACTGTTGTTATCCCATAGGTGCAAGAGCGCAGCTCATTTGGCTTCCCACGCACTAGAATGACGGTGTGCCGTGGGATGCGGCAGTCGAAATGGGGAGGCATATCGATGGCCGACGTGTTGTTCATCGTCACCGTCGATCCGCGGGAGGAACAGCGGCTCGACCGGCTGGCCGAGGAGCTGGCCGAGGAGCTGCGCGAGATCTCGGGCGTGGCGGTCGAGCCGGTGACCAAGGCCGGCAGTTCCGGGACGAAATCCGGTACCGCGGTCGAGCTCGGTCAGTTGCTCGTGTCCGGGGGTGCGCTCAGCGCCGCGTCCTGGGCCGTTCGCGATATCGTCATCCGGTTTCTCGCGCGGAACCGGGCCGAATCCGTCACGGTCCGTAAGGGCAATCGTGGCGTCACGATCGTCCGGCCGACCGATGGGCAGGTCGACGGCGTCGTCGATCAGTTACGGAGTCTGTTAGGCGATGACTAGCCCCCGGGGCCGCCGGATCGCGCTGTTCGTCGCCAACGACACCTTTCATTCGACGTCGATCTCGCAGCTCTACGCACCGGTCTCGGACGCCCGCGAGCTGCGAAACCTGTTGCACGATCCCAGTATCGGCGCGTTCCAACCGGCGGAGATCCTGGTCAACGAGTCGAAGACCGAGATCGAGCGCAGCATCGAACGATTGTTCCGCACCGCGCGTTCGGAAGATCTCGTGCTGTTCTACTACTCCGGGCACGGCTTTCGCACGAGTCGCAATCTGTATCTGGCCGCCTGCAATACGGATCCGACGCTGCCGAGCAGTTCCGCGGTGTCGTCCTCGTTCATCAAGGAGCTGATCCGTGAGTCCAGCGCCGCGGCCAAGGTCATTCTCCTGGACTGCTGCTACAGCGGAGCCTTCCTCGGCAGCGATGTGATCAAGGCGGCCGGGGGCATCGATGACGGGGTCGGCCAGCACCTCGTCGCGGGCGACGGCATCTGCGTGATGACCGCCTGCACCGGCGTGCAGATCGCCGAGGACGGAATCCGGCCCGCCACCGAGGATTCCGTGCCGCTGTCGATGTTTACCTCGGCCATCGTCAGCGGTATCACCACTGCGGGATCGGTGGGCAACGGCACCGGTCAGATCAGCACGCACGACCTGTGGACCTATGTCAGCGAGGAGGTGCGCCGCCGCACCGATCGCCAAACACCCAGTCACTACGGTTTTCTCAACGACGAGGTGTTCATCGCCCGCACTCGGCGCCGAACCCCCGGGGCCAGCGACAGCGGCGACCGGGTGCTGCTCGGCAGTCTGCTCGGCCGGTTGGAGCAGGTGGATGACGACGCCGGGTTGCGCGCGGAGAACTGGTGGGGCACTTCGCGATTGGCCGTGCCGATCGGTAGGCAGCGCCGTCCCGACGGCACGGCGGGCGATATCGTGCAGCTGGAGTTCGCCGGTGCGGACGACGGCCTGCTCGTCGTCGGCCGGGCGGGTTCGGGCAAGAGCACGCTGCTGCGCACCCTGGTCGCCGCGCTGGTGCTGACCCACTCGGCGGACGAAGCGCGGATCCATGTCCTGGAATCGAGTAATCGCCTGGGCTCCATGCGCGACCTGCCGCATGTCGCGGACGTGGTCGGTGACGACGAGCCCGAGCAGGTGGACGCGTTGTTACGGCGCATACTCGAGCAGATCGGCAGTCGAAAGCGGCTGTACCGCAAGCACACCATCGACTCCCCCGCCAATCTGCGGGTGGTTCGCGCCGCGCTGGCCGAGGGGCCGGTGCCCGACCTGTTCCTGATCCTGGACCGTTGGGACGATTTCGCGGAGTTGCCCCGGGTGCCGGAGATGGTGCGGCGGATCGCCGATGCCGGACCGGAGTTCGGCGTGCACGTGATCGCCACCGTCCGGGACTGGAACGACGTGCCGGACTGGATGGCCCGGCTGCTGACCGTGCAGATCGAACTACGCTTGCACCGGCCCGGCGATTCCCGGATCGACCCGGAGCGTGCGTTGCGCCTGCCCGAGGGGCCGGGGTGGGCCCTGCACCAGCAGCAGCCTTTCCGGATCGCAGTGCCCGATATTCGCGAGCCGCCGGCCGACCCCACGCTCGTCGACGATATGACCGATGGCGCAGCGGATCTGGTGGCCAGGCTGCGCGCCCGGCACAGCGCGCCCGGTGCCGGGGCCGGGCAGACCAGCGCCGATGTCGACGTCGATTTCGCGGCGCTGCACGGCATCGAGGACGTGTCGATGCCCGATCTCACCCGCTGGTGGCAGGATCGGACGCCGCGCGAGGGGTTGCGGACTCCGATCGGCGCGACGCGACCCGGCGAGCCGGTGTTCATCGATCTCGAGCACGTCGGCGACGGCGGCATGGGACCGCATGGGCTGGTGGTCGGTGCGACCGGCGCGGGCAAGTCCGAACTGCTGCGCACCATCGTGCTCGGGCTGGCGCTGCACCACCCCCCGAGCCGGGTGAACTTCCTGCTCGTAGATTTCAAGGGCGGCGCGACCTTCCAGCCGCTGAGCTGCCTGCCGCACTTGGCCGGTCATGTCCGCGATGTAGAACAGGACCTCTACCTGCGGGAACGGCTGCAGCAGGTGCTCGCGGGCGAGATCGAGCGACGCCAGCAGTTGCTGCAGGACGCCGGGCCGTACGCCACGATCGGCGAATACGAGCAGGCCCGCGCCACCGGCAAGGCGCTGCCGCCGCTGCCCGAACTCGTCATCGTGATCGAGGAGTTCGTGGAATTGCTCTCCGGGACTTCGACCTTCGTCGACGTGCTGGTACGGATCGGCAGGCTGGGTCGTTCGCTCGGCATGCATCTGCTGCTCGGCACACAACGCCCGGACGAGTGGCGGTTGCGCGCGCTGGACAGCTATCTGTCGTATCGCATTGCGCTGCGCACCTTTTCACCCACCGAGTCGCGACTGGTGCTCGGCACCACCGATGCCTATCACCTGCCCCGGATACCCGGGTACGGCTACCTGCGGATCGGTGCGGGCACCGTCACCCGTTTCCGGGCCGCGTACGCATCCGGCCCGGGCCCGGCGAGCGCGGGCAGCGGCGGCGTCGACCGGCCGGTGGCGGAATCGCTGGCCGTCGCCCTCGGCCGCGACGGCGCGGTGGCGCACCAGATCTGGCCCGAGCCGCTGAGCGATTCGACGACGGTGGGCATGCTGTTGCGGCAGTGGAATACCACCCTGTCCGCTGATCTGTCCGGCGCGCTGCGGCTGCCGATCGGGATCGTCGATGTACCGCGTAAACACCGCCGGGACGTGCTGGTCGCCGACCTGTCCAGTAGTTCGGGCCAGATGGCGATCGTCGGCGGACCGCGCTCGGGCAAGTCGACGGCGCTGCGGACCCTCATCGTGGCCGCCGCGGCCACGCACACTCCGGAGCAGGTGCAGTTCTACTGCTTGGATCTGGGCGGCGTGCTGGCCGGGCTCGCCGATATCCCGCACGTGGGATCGGTTGCCGGACGCCGTGATTCGGATCGCGTACGGCGCACCGTCGCCGAGGTCGCGGCGCTGGTGGGGCGCAGAGAACAGCGGTTCCGCGAGCTCGGGCTCACTTCGATGCACGAATTCCGTTCGCACAAAGCGCGCTTGGCCGAGTTGCCGCCGGGCAAGCGCGCCGCGGATCCGCTGTCCGCCGACGAGTACGGCGATGTCTTCCTGATCGTCGACGGACTCGATGTACTGCAGCAGGACTACCCCGCCCTGGAGCAGACGCTGGTCACCGTGGCGACGCAGGGGCCGCCCTGCGGTATCCACCTCGTGGTCACGCTGCCGCCGTGGACCCGTTCCCGGCTCGCCGTGCCGGAAACGATCGGCACCCTGATCGAGCTGCGGCTCGGTGATCCCGCCGACTCCCAGCTGGATCGGCAGGCCGCGGGCACGGTACCGCCCGATCACCCCGGCCGCGGGCTCTCCCCGGA
>NZ_BAUA01000124.1 GCF_000710915.1 Nocardia brasiliensis IFM 10847 | reverse complement strand
CGCCGGGTGCAGGCGCACGCCGTCCAGATGGCCGCTGAGATGGGTGAGCAGATCGACCAGCGCCGCCGCCGTACCGGAAAAAGCCAGCCGGGCAGGGGAACTGGACGGTGCGGCGCCGAAGCGCTGCTCGGCGGTCGCGGTGGGGGTGTCCAGCGTGACGTCGATCTCGGCGAAGGCCAGCGGCGTGCCGGCCGACCGTGACCGTTGCGCCGCGTCGATCGCGGCCGCGACGGAATCGGCGGCGACCAGCCGCACGTCCACCTCGCCGTCCGCACCGAAGACCACCGGTTGACCCTGCGGCGGTCGCGGCACGATCGCCGGGCCTTTCACCGAGAAGGTCCTGCCGCGGAAGTCGATGTAGTGCAGCCTGTTCCGGTCCAGGAAGCGGCCGTTCGGGTGGTCGCGGATCACCGCGTCGTCCTCCCAGGAGTCCCAGAGTCGTCGTGCGACCTCGATGGAATCCTCTTGCTCCCTGGCCAATTCGGCGGCGCCGGTTACCGGAGCGCGGCCCCACGCGCGTGCGGCGCGCGGGTCGTCGACGCGTTCGGCGATCCAGCCCGCCCGGCCGCGGGAGGCGTAATCGAGCGTGGCGATCTGCGAAGACGTGTGGAACGGCTCGGCATAGGTGGTGGCGACGGTGGGCACCAGGCCGATCGTGCTGGTGGTCGCCGCCACGAACGACGCGCGGGTGACCGCGTCGATCCGGCCCGCGACCTGCTCGGGCGGCAGAATGGAATCGGCGAAGGTCGCCAGCGTGAAGCCTGCGTTCTCGGCGGTGGCGACCCGTTCGCGGACCGTGGCGCCGGTGAGCAGCCGATCCGGTGTGTGCGCGGCGCGACGCCATGCCTCGGGATGGAAGCCTTCGCCGTCGAGTTCTACGCCGAGCGCGAAAACGCCCATCCGACACCTACTTCCATCTCCGAGAGTTCCGCGGCCGCCCGTGACCGGGCGAAGCAGCCCCCTCGAGCCTGCTCCCGACGACCGCCCGGCGCGATGGTTTCCCTCGCCCTGATTCGAAGGGTGACCGCACGAATCCCGGGCCCGCCGTGCGGATCCCGGGATTCGCACCCGCTCCTACCGGGCCGCGCGGACCGACAGTGCCGCGGCGACGAGCACCGTCACGCCCTCCGCGATCGCGGTGCCGCCGAGCGCGTGCGCCGCGGACAACGTCGTGTCACCGGCCAGCCCGAGGAACAGCGTGCCGAACGTGGCGATGCCGACCACGATGCCGAGCTGCACATTGGTCACCAGGATGCCGCTGGCATCCGCGGCCAGCCGCATCGGGACTTTCGCCAGGGTCTTGGTCATCAGCGGGCTGAACGCGAGCCCGTTGCCGACGCCGCACACCCCGAGCAGCACCAGCGCGAGCACCCCGACGCCGGCGCCGTCGCGCAGCAGCGCGCCCACCGTGACCATGCTCGCGGCGGCGAGCACGAGACCGGCGGGAATCATGGTCGGGTGCCACCGATGCGGGATGCGTTCCCAGTTGAGGCCGGTGATCGCGAATGTGACGCCCATGGGAATGAACAGCAGGCCGGCGTGCAGTGCGCTGTAGCCGAGTGTGCTCTGCAGGTGGATGGCCATGACGAACATCCAGCCGCCGAAGGTCGCCATGATGACGAACAATGTCGCGGCGGCCGGCAGCAGGCCCGGCGCGGCCAGCACCCGGTGCGAGAACAGGGGTTCCGCGCCGCGGCGTGCGACGGCCCGCTCGATACCGACGAAGGCCGCAAAGCCGAACACGCAGGCGCCCAGCGAGATCCAGGACCACAGCGGCCAATCCAGCTCCCGGCCGAGCACCAGCGGCAGCACCAGCGCGAGTACCGCGGCGGTGAGCATGCCGAGCCCGGCCAGGTCGAGCTTGCGGTCGAAACGCTCGGTCACGGTCGGCAGGATGCGGGGAGCGACGACCAGCAGCACCACGCCGATGGGCACGTTCACCAGGAACACGCCGCGCCAACTACTGCCCAGCACATCGGCATTCACGATGAGCCCGCCGAGCACCTGACCGGCGACCATGCCGCCGGAGATGATCGCGGAGTACACGCTGAGCGCCTTGGCGCGGGCGTTGCCGGTGAAGTTGCGCTGGATGAGCGTCATGATCTGCGGCACCATCGCCGCCGCGCCCACGCCCTGCGCGAACCGGAAGACGATGAGCGACACCTCGTTCCAGGCCAGCCCGCAGACGAGTGAGGCGAGGGTGAACACCGCGAGTCCGGCGATGAACATGCGGCGCTGGCTGAACCGGTCGCCGAGGCGGGCTCCGGTCACCAGCAGCACGGCATAGGCGATGACATACCCGGCGACGATCAATTGCAGCGCGGCGCCGGAGGTGTGCAGCGAACTGCGGATGGACGGAATCGCGACATTGACGATGGAGGCGTCCAGCACCGCCATGAACTGCCCGGTCAGGATCACGGCGAGGATGGCGAGGGTGCGCCGCGCACCGTACGCGGCAGGTGGGGCGGCCGGAGGCGAAACAGCGGCGGACGCCGCTGCCGAATCCGGCGACAGGATCTGGGTCATGGCTTGATCCTGCGGTCCCGGCGGCACGGGTAACAGGAGCCCGTTGACACCGGTATCGGCAACACCTGGATAACCGATCGGTCCGTATAGTCCGAATTTCGCTACATTATTTCGGTTGCTGTGGGAAATGCCACTGGAGTTATCGGTGGTAGACGGGGTTCGGCGGAATACTTAGATAGGCTAACGTGTTTTCCGGATATCGAGCTTTCCTACTTGCGAACGAGGGAGACTTGCGACATGGCGACTGATTCGCGAAGCGATCGGCTACGGCGTCGAATTGCACAGTTGTTCGCCGAGGACGAGCAGGTGAAAGCCGCGGTGCCGGACCAGGAGGTGGTCGAGGCGATTCGGGCGCCGGGCCTGCACCTGTCCCAGATCATGGCCACCGTGATGGAGCGCTATGCGGAGCGCCCCGCGGTGGGGCAGCGGGCGACCGAGCCGGTCACCGAGAGCGGTCGCACCACGTACCGGCTGCTCCCGGAATTCGAGACCCTGACCTACCGCGAGCTGTGGGCGCGCGTCCGCGCGGTGGCCGCAGCGTGGCACGGTGATCCCGAAAGGCCCTTGCGGGCCGGAGATTTCGTCGCTCTGCTCGGCTTCACCAGCATCGACTACGGCACCCTCGATCTCGCGAACATCCATCTCGGCCTCGTCACCGTGCCGCTGCAGTCCGGCGCCGCGGCCCCGCAGCTCGCCGCGATCCTGGCCGAGACCACGCCCCGGGTGCTGGCCGCGACGCCCGACCACCTCGACGTCGCCGTCCAATTGCTGACCGGGGGCGCGTCACCGGAACGGTTGGTGGTGTTCGACTACCGCCCCGCGGACGACGATCACCGAGCGGCGCTCGAGTCCGCGCGCAGGCGGTTGAGCGACGCGGGCAGCGCGGTGGTCGTCGAAACGCTCGACGCGGTCCGCGCCCGCGGTAGCGAACTGCCGGCCGCGCCGCTGTTCGTTCCCGGCGCGGACGAAGATCCGCTGGCCCTACTCATCTACACCTCCGGCAGTACCGGCGCGCCGAAGGGCGCCATGTACACCGAACGGCTGAACCGTAAGACGTGGCTGAGCGGGGCGAAGGGCGTCGGCCTCACGCTCTGCTATATGCCGATGAGTCATATCGCCGGGCGGGCCGCCTTCGCGGGTGTACTGGCCCGCGGCGGCACGGCGTATTTCACCGCGCGCAGCGATATGTCGACGCTGTTCGACGATCTGGCCCTGGTACGGCCGACCGAGATGTTCTTCGTCCCGCGTGTGTGCGACATGATTTTCCAGCGCTATCAGGCCGAGCTGTCCCGGCGTGCGCCCGCCGCGGACGCGAGCCCGGAACTCGAGCAGGAACTGAAGAGCGAACTGCGCCTGTCCGCGCTCGGGGACCGCCTGCTCGGGGCGATCGTGGGGAGCGCGCCGCTGTCGGCCGAGATGCGCGAGTTCATGGAGTCGCTGCTGGATCTGGAACTGCACGACGGCTACGGCTCGACCGAGGCGGGTATCGGCGTGTTGCAGGACAATATCGTGCAGCGTCCGCCGGTCATCGATTACAAGCTCGTCGACGTGCCGGAATTGGGCTACTTCCGGACCGATCAGCCGCATCCGCGCGGTGAGCTGCTGTTGAAGACCGAAGCGATGATTCCGGGATATTTCCGGCGGCCCGAGGTGACGGCGGAGATCTTCGACGAGGAGGGTTTCTACAAGACCGGTGACATCGTCGCCGAACTCGAACCGGATCGGCTGATCTACCTGGACCGCCGCAACAATGTGCTGAAACTGGCGCAGGGCGAGTTCGTCACGGTCGCCCATCTGGAAGCGGTGTTCGCGACCAGTCCGCTGATCCGGCAGATCTATATCTACGGCAACAGCGAGCGCTCGTTCCTGCTCGCGGTGATCGTGCCCACCGAGGACGCGCTGGCCGACGGTGTCACCGACGCGCTGACCACGGCGCTGACCGCCTCCCTGCAACAGATCGCGAAAGAAGCCGGGCTGCAATCCTTTGAGCTGCCGCGCGATTTCCTGGTCGAGACCGAACCGTTCACCGTCGAGAACGGTTTGCTCTCCGGTATCGCGAAACTGTTGCGGCCCAAGCTCAAGGAGCGCTATGGCGAGCGGCTGGAGCAGCTGTACCGCGACATGGAGGCGAACCGCAACGACGAGCTGATCGAGTTGCGGCGCACCGCGACCGAGCTGCCGGTGCTCGAAACCGTCACGCGGGCAGCGCGTTCGATGCTCGGTCTGGCCGCGTCGGAGTTGCGGGCGGACGCGCATTTCACCGATCTCGGCGGTGATTCGCTGTCCGCGCTGTCGTTTTCGACCCTGCTGCAGGACATGCTCGATGTCGAGGTCCCGGTCGGTGTCATCGTGAGCCCCGCCAACTCACTCGCCGATCTGGCGAAATACATCGAGGCCGAACGGCATTCGGGGGCGCGGCGGCCGAGCCTGTTCTCGGTGCACGGTCCCGGCACCGAGGTCCGCGCCGCCGATCTCACCCTGGACAAGTTCATCGACGAACGCACACTCGCTGCCGCGAAAGCGGTTCCGGCTGCACCGGCCCAGGCGCAGACCGTCCTGCTCACCGGGGCGAACGGATATCTCGGCCGCTTCCTGTGCCTGGAATGGCTGCAGCGACTGGACAAGACCGGCGGCACGCTGGTCTGTATCGTGCGCGGCACCGACGCGGCCGCCGCGCGTAAGCGCCTGGACGCGGTGTTCGACAGCGGCGATCCCGAACTGCTCGACCACTACCGGAAGCTGGCCGTCGGCCACCTCGAGGTGCTCGCGGGCGATATCGGCGACCCGAATCTCGGTCTGGACGAGGCGACTTGGCAGCGGCTCGCCGCGACGGTCGACCTGATCGTGCACCCGGCCGCCCTCGTCAACCACGTGCTGCCGTACAGCCAGCTGTTCGGGCCTAATGTGGTCGGCACCGCCGAGATCATCCGGCTGGCCATCACCGAGCGCCGCAAGCCCGTGACATACCTGTCGACCGTCGCGGTGGCCGCTCAGGTCGATCCCGCCGTCTTCGACGAGGAGCGCGATATCCGGGAGATGAGCGCGGTGCGGTCCATCGACGCCGGGTACGCGAACGGCTACGGCAACAGCAAGTGGGCCGGGGAGGTGCTGTTGCGCGAGGCGCATGATCTGTGCGGTCTGCCGGTCGCCGTTTTCCGGTCGGACATGATCCTGGCGCACAGCAAGTATGTCGGTCAGCTCAATGTCCCCGATGTGTTCACCCGGCTGATCCTGAGTCTGGTGCTGACCGGCATCGCACCGTACTCGTTCTATGAGACCGACAGTGCCGGGCAGCGCCGACGGGCCCACTACGACGGCCTGCCCGCCGATTTCGTCGCCGAATCGATCACGACCCTCGGCGCGCGAGCCGAGTCGGGGTTCCACACCTACGACGTGTGGAACCCGTACGACGACGGCATCTCCTTGGACGAATTCGTCGATTGGCTCGGTGATTTCGGTGTGCCCATCCAGCGGCTCGACGACTACGACGAGTGGTTCCGGCGTTTCGAGACCGCGATCCGGGCACTGCCGGAAAAGCAGCGTGACGCTTCGCTGCTGCCGCTGCTCGACGCGCACCGGCGGCCGCTGCGCGCGGTGCGCGGTTCGCTGTTGCCCGCCAAGAACTTCCAGGCAGCGGTGCAATCCGCGCGCATCGGCCCCGATCAGGACATCCCGCATCTTTCCCCGCAGTTGATCGACAAGTACGTCACCGACCTGCGACAGCTCGGCCTGCTCTGAGACGTCACCGGGCAGGTTGCCGCCGACCGGTCACCGGACGGCGGGCTCCGGCTCGGTGTGCCGGGATCCGGTGCGGCGCAGGCGGAACAGCAGCAGGCCGGTGCCGAGCAGCACGACGGCGTACACGACGACGAAGCTGTTGATCAGTACCTGGGCCAGCGGCCACCACGGTGGGAACAGGAACAGGCCGACCACAACGTAATTCGGGTCGTACTCCCAGGTCCACGCACCCACCGAGACGAAAAGCGCTGCCGCGGCGAGCCACCAGACCGGTCGCGTCTGCGCACGATGCACCAAATAGACGAGCAGCGGGACGTACCAGACCCAGTGGTGGTCCCAGGAGAACGGCGACACCGCGCAGGCCGTGAGCCCGGCGAGCGTGACCGCGAGCAAGTGCTCGCCGTGTTCGTACAGTCCGGCGACGAGCACGAGGCTCACCAGCGCGAGCGGGACGGCGATGAGCAGCCACAGCCACATCGGCGCCGGATGGTGGGTCAGATGCGCGATCACACCCCGCACGGACTGATTGGACGGATGCATATCGTCGGCGATGCGATTGGACTGGAAGAAGGTGGAGGTCCAGTACTGGCGCGAATCGGTCGGCAGCACGATCCAGGCGACGGCGATGGTGGCGGCGAACGCCGCGCTCGCGGTCACGGCCGCGCGCCACTGTCGCAGCACCACGAACTGCGCGATGAAATAGATCGGGACCAGCTTGATGCCCGCGGCCAGGCCGACTCCGACACCGCGCAGCCGGCTGCGGTCGGCCCGCGCGAAATCCCATAGGATGAGCAGCATCAACAGCAGGTTGATCTGCCCGTAGAACAGTGTGGTCCGCACCGGCTCGAGGAACGCGCAGGTCAACGCCAGCAGGGCACTGATGAGCGCGAGGCGCGCGCTGATCCGGTAGCCGAGCAGCCGCCAGCCGAGCACGACGCAGCCGAACAAAACCAGCAGATTGAAGACCATGCCGGTGTAGTTGACCGCCGCCCACGGCACCAGCACGATGGGAATGAAGGCGAGCGTGGAGAAGGGCGTGTAGGTATAGAGCAGGCCCGCTACCGTCGGCTCCGTGTAGAGCGGAAGACCGTGCAGGATGCGCCACGCGCCATCCCTATACACATGTACATCGAGCCCACCGGCCAGGATGCCCGCCCGATCGAGCCACGGATCGACCGTGGTGAACAGCAGGATCACCGCTAGGACCGCGCTTGCGGTCAGTATGAAAAGCGTTGGGCCCGAGCGTGGAAAGTCCAGCTGCCGGGATTTGCGCACAAGCGAGTAACTTACAGAATAAGTTCGCGCAGAGCATGACCCGAACTGTCGGGGGCGGGTACCGGTGGGAATCGCCGCTGGTAGCAGCAATTTTTCGGGCGACATGCCGGGGCGTGGATCGGTGCTCGGTGGGCCCCGTTCGGCCCGCCTGAAACGGGTACCAGCAGCACCTGGATACGGTTAGCCGCGTAGGGCACGATCGAACGATGACCGATGTGCTGGATGTTCGGGCGGTGCGCAAAGCGCGCCGCGCGGAGCTGGGAACTTTCCTGAAGTCGCGCCGCGCCAAGATCTCGCCGGACGACGTCGGGCTGCCCCCGGGGCCGCGGCGCCGCACACCCGGTCTGCGGCGCGAGGAAGTGGCGCAACTGTCCGGCATCGGGGTCACCTGGTACACCTGGCTCGAACAGGGCAGGCAGATCAACGTCAGCGTGCAGGTGCTGGACGCGGTCGCGCGCACGCTGGCCCTCGACGACGCCGAGCGTGCCCACCTCTACCGCCTGGCCGAGGTGCCGACGGTGCCGAACGCGCACACGAACAGCGCACTGCCCGAAGAGATGCAGACCATCCTCGATCATCTGGTGCCGCTGCCCGCCGCGTTGCTCAGCGCGCGCTACGACATGCTGGCCTACAACGCCGCCTACGAGGCGCTGTGCCCTGGTTTCCTGGTGGGGGAGCGCAATGTCGCGCGCCTGGTGTTCATGACGCCGCAGTGCTGCAACACCTACCGGCACAGCTGGGACGACCTGCGCCGCATGGTCGCCTACCTGCGCGGGGCGTACGCGAAGAACCTCGACGATCCGAGTTGGCAGCAGTTCATCGAGGAGATGTGCACCGAGAGTGCCGATTTCGCGACCCTGTGGGCGCGCAACGACGTCGCGGTGCCGAACAAGCGGATCAAACAGATCCGGCATCTCGCGGTCGGCGACCTGGAAATGTTCGTCACCAGCATGTCTTTGCCCGCCGTGCAGGGCGCGTGGGTGCAGATCTACACGCCGACCGACGAAACTCAGTGGGCGCGGCTGCACGCGTTGCTCGCGATGAGCAAGGAGGAACAGCGACGGCCGTGGCTCGAGCACCGCGAGCGCTATCACGCCCCGGCCGCGGCGGGCTGAGGTTCGCCGATACTACGGTGATCCGCCGTCGAGCGGATCTTCGGAGATGCGGAGCTGAGCGAGGTCGGCTTCGAGGTCGGCCTCGGAATCGGTACTGACCGGGCGTGTTTCGGCCGTCACCCGGGCCGCTCCCGCGGCCAGGCGGTGCAGTTCGGCGAGGGCGTGTGCGTGCTGCTCGGTGTCGTCGGCCTCGACGACGCCGGAGAGCCGATCGGCGGGGAAATCGCGGCAGCGGGCCAGGGCGGTCGTGGCGGGTTGCCCGGCGAGATAGGCGTCGCTGAAACGCGATTGCCACAGTCCGGCAGCGATCTGCCCGGTCCGCCCCGCGTCGGCTCGTGGCACGTAGCCTCCGGCCTCTCCGTTGGCGGCGGCCCACAGATAGCCGACCACGGTGGCGTCGATCCGGACCGGGAGATAGCGGATAGGGGCAGCGGTGTCGTCGGCATACGTCCGCAACGGAACACTGTGCAACGGTCCCCACCCGTCACGCCGGTCCGCCGGGGTGCCGTCGGGATAGGCGCCGTCCTGGACGAGCGGTCCGTCGCCGAGGGGCGGCCCGTCAGGGTTGAGCCGGTCCCACAGTTCGGCCAGATCTGGTGCGCTGCCGAGTCTGACGCCGGGTGGAATCGCACCGGCTACCGCGTCGTCGGGTGCGCCGACCCACTCCTGGACCGCCTCCTGCGGTGTGCGGCCGCGCCGGGCCGCGTCGTCGAGCCGCCGTTCCCAGACGAGCAGGCAGTCGAGATCGTCAGCGGCAGTGGCGAGATGGCGTTCGAAGCCCGCGGCGTAATGGTCGACCGAGGCCCACAGATAGCCGATCAGCCTGCCCTGCCGATGCACGGGCAGGTAGGTGACGGCGCGGCGGGTCCAGCGGCTGTAGGTGGTCGGGGTTCCGGTCATGTTTGCTCCGAGGTAGCGAATTCCGTTGTCGGCGTGGGGCCTCCGGGATACGAGGCAGGACATAGTTGGGTCGGGGCCGGCTACGCGCTGCCATCACGGTGCGCGCTACTACCGTCGAAACGTCCGGTAGTCGACGACCGGCTACGCGCCCCCCGGTACGCCTCGACGGCAGCAGGCCACCGCGCAGCGATTTCCAAGAACCTGTCGGCCGGCCACCCGGCGGCAACGAACTCCGTGGCGCTGGAAGGCACGTTTATCTTGTTCAGTATATCGAAAATCGCGTTGTACACCTCCGACCTGGAAAGGCTACCGCGGCCCTTGTTCGCGAGATAGGCGCTGATACTTTCATATCCAACATCAGATGAATTATTGCGATGCTCGTAAAGGTACTCGAAAATCTCCTTCTCGAGCGTCGCCCAGGTCGGATTCGTCACCCGAGTCGACCATCGCGCGAGGCCACCGGACCGCACGAACTCGATTATGGCCTCCCGCTCGAGCCGACCCTGCACACCGTGCGCGAGCGCCGCAAGTGTAGCCCTCGGGTCCACGTCTTTGCGTACATCTTTGATCCAGTCGCCGTGGAGAATTCCGGCTCTCGCCAGTATCTCGGACACGGCGGCCCTGACCATAACCGGGGATACCCCTCCCAGTACTTCGCCATCGACCTCGGCACCGGTCAGAGCGTTGGCAACCTCTGCATAATACTCTTTATTCGGTATTCGATAATTCGGGTGAACGTGAAAATAGTCGAACACGGCCCGATCCAGGGCGCTCGGGCGCAACGGAAGGATATCGAGTCGGCTTTGCTCAATCCGTCCTGGATACTTCAGTGCGAATCTTTCTATTTGCAGTACCTTACTCGAACCACGCGTAGTAGGACGCTCGAGTCGCGCGGACGCGTACACGCCTTGCACGCAAGCGTCCACCTGAGCCTTAACCAGATCGGGAAATCCATTTTCTTTGAGGTGATCCAGGATGTCCTGATTCGTGTAACCCTGGATGATGCAGTGGGCTACCCAGCCTTCCATATCGGCGCGAGTGCCAGCCGGCGGCACCTCGGTGTGGTCCCCACCGAGTGGCGCACCACTGTCGGCCAGGGCCCTGGCCGTGTCGTGCTCCTCGGCGGACGCCCATGTTGCGGCGGCGGTCAGCGGAGTCGGGTAATGGATTTCGATTCGCGTGGTCGCAACCGCCGATAGGTGCCCGATCAAATATCCCGCAGCGTTTTGAATATCGCCCTCGAACGTTTGCACCCATTGTCCCGAATGACCGTCGTCCCGGTAATTCGCGGTGATCCAGCCGTTCCCGGAAACAGTGATCAGCAGAGTTCCGGAATCATCGATGATATGAACGAGCGTGCCGGGCGAATATAGACCGAATTCAGCGTCGAATCGGAAATGGTTCGGAAACTCCTCGAGGCTGCCATGGAATACTTGGACGTGCGGCCCGCTTTGCCCGCCCGACTCCGGATAACTGCCCGATTCGAAGCCCGCCGAGTAGCCCATACCGTCCTCGGTAGGTGGCGCGCCGATCAGCGCCCCGTTGAGGACGCGCACACCGTCCGAGAAACCCGCAAGAGTTCGCACACTCCCGTCATCGGCGTAGACGATCGCAAGCACCGAACGACTACGCGCGATGGGATGGTCCGTCAAAGCGTGGTCGCCGCTCGTCGGATCATGCACCCATAGCTCTTCGTCCTGCTTGTAGAGCACCACGGCATGCGCACCGATGCGGCGAGCAACCGGATCGCCATGGACATCGATGACAAGACTCAAAGCGCGAGGCCCGAGAACACGAAGTTCGGCGACCACGGGCGCCAGCGAGCCGACCGATTGCAACGGTGCGGCAGCGGCGTCTACAAAATCCTCACCATGCATACCGGGCAACCCGACACTCACCTCCGACGGCCGAATCGGGGTGTCGGGATTCTTGTTCGCGGCGTACCGGAGAGCCAATGGCCCACAGTTTCCGCGGACGACCGACGTGCCGGACTCCGAGACATACGCTGCGGACCCGTCCTCAACAGAGGCACCGGCGCCGGGTTCGCTGGTCGGGGTGGGCCGGTAAGGCAGCCCTATTGGTGCGCTGGAGTCACTGACCTCTGCACCACGCTCCCGTTCCATCTGTGGTGCCGCGGATCCAGCTGGCGCAGCGGCGAATACGCGGTCGATGTAGTCGACTTCGTCCGGCAGCCCGGCATGGAGATCCGCGACCAAGTCCCTGCCCGGATACGCGGCGTGCACCGCCGCCACCGTGCGCGGGTCCAACCGTGCGACCAGAGCCAGCGCGGCCTGTGGCGATGGAGCGCCCCACACCGCCGCGGCGTAGGCACTGATTTCCGACGGTTCCTCGATGCGCGGCAACGCCGGTGTGTCGTCGGGCAACTCGACGTCCGGCTCCCCGCCCAGGGGCTGCCCGAACCGTCGGACGGCCTGATTCGAGTCCTCTTCGCCGGGTTCCACCTCGGCTTTCAGGACGGTGACGGTGGGGTCGGACTGATCCACCTCGATGATTCGGTAGCGCGTGTTGCGCGCCAATACGAGTTCGTTCTGGTGTGGGTAATCACCATCTTTGCCGATGTAGATCCCGCGGGTTCCGGGTGGCACGATCAATTCCAGCCGGAATTTGATGACGCGGCTCTTGTGCACCGTTTCCGCGGTTATCGACGTGGACAGCAAGGCGGGATCCGTTTGGGGCACGCCGCAGAGCAGGCTGAGATCCTGCCTGCTGCCGAGTGCGGTGCCGTCCTGGGTGAGCAGGAAGTCGATGTCCTCGAGCGCGCGCAGCACGCGAATCGGCTGTGTCAGGGGCAGTGGCCGGTCGGTCGCGAGGTCCAGCAGGACGATATGATCCCGAATCGCCTTGGGGCTCCAGGGAACTTGGAAATATTCCTGATAGTACTCGTTGAACTCGCGGTACTGGTCGGCGTCGGCGCTGATCTCATCCCATCGAGCTGTGGGGCGATGGGCGGCGAGGATCTCGTCGAGCATCAGCAGTTCCCGCGATTCGGTGTCGGTGCGGTCGGATGCGCTGCGCAGCGCGTTGCGGCGGGCCCGCAGCAGGACGACATTCAGGTTCGGCCGATGGGTTGGGTTCACGCATTCTTCGATTTCAGCGTGGCGCCGCAATCGGTCGAACTGTTCGATGAGTTCGTCGTCCGAGAAATGCCGCAGAATGTCGTTGGTGTGCTGGGATTCCTCGTACGCGCGCAGCGCGACCTGTTGTTCGCGCGGCAGTTCGTCCCAGCGGCGCAGCTGCTGGGAACCGAAGTTGGCGCCGGCCTCGTCGGTGTCGAATACGCGTACGCCGTTTTCATCGATACGGCCTTGGTTCTCCGTATCCGGCCCCACTTCGGCCTGCACCCGGAAACCGGCACCGTCCGGGTAAATGCCGGTGATGTGCAGCGGCGAGTCGTGCGGCAGCAGCATCTTCGGATGGGTGGCGTCGCCGAACAGCATGATCTGCGGCTGCCCGGCGACGGCGGAGAACAATGTCTGTGCATCATCGGAATCGGAGAAGAGCAGGCCGCGTGCCCCGGGGCGCACGGTCAGCTCGAGCCGGTGCCGAGTCTGTTGCGGGGGCGCCGAATCCGCGAGAGCGCCGACGGTGAGAGCTTGCCGCCGGACCGTGGTACCGATCGCTGCGGCATGAAGAAGTGGATCCGACGGCAGGAGATCGAGGGCATCCAGATCGTGCACTATGTACAACTTCTTCGTGATCGATAGTGGTTTGTCTATCAACGCACTCACCATCTGGGCACGTCGCCGGAACGCGTCGAGATCGAAAGGCCGCCCGAACCGGTCGTGGAAATGCGCGTCCAGTTGGGCGCGAAGGCCCTCGGCGTTCAGATCTTCCAGCCGTTCCGCCGCCACGCCTCCCGCGGCCAGAACCCGTTGCACCACATCGTATTCCGCAACGTGCGTACGCACCGCATCTTGCTGCTCGACCGGCAGTTCCTCCCATTCACGCAACTGGCTGCCGATAGGTTGGTGAGGCACCATCGCGAAATCCATCGGTCCGCGGGGGCTGCCCGCAGCGGGGGCCGAGGTGGTGTGGAGATCTGGAGCACCGATCCCTGGTTGGGGTGCTGCGGCATCGAATGGCGCGCCGATAAGAGCGTCACCGAGAACGAGGGCACCGTCGTCGGGATGACCCGCGATGGGCTGCGGGCCGCTGCCCGGGCCGTACACGATCACGAGCCATGCCCGAGCCTCGGCGAAGACGTGCCGTTCCAAGGGTTGGTCGATCCGAGTTTCTGGATCGTAAACCCACAGCGCCCCGCCGCGATTGTGCATCACGATGACATGGGCACCGAAACCCCGCGCATCGACACCGACGTGTGCACCGACCGCAAGACTCAACGAACCAGGACCGAGCATACGAAGCCGGCCGACGGCCGGAACGAGAGTACTGAAGGGTTGCAGTCGCGCACCGGCACCGAACTCGAACTGCGGACCAGTCATACCGGACAACCCGACCGACGCCCCCGGTGACCGAATCCCAGCGGCGGGATTCAACCCAGCGGCATACTCGAGAGCCCGCACTCCGCAATCCCCTGGCGACGGCCGGATCGGACCACCGACACCGGAACCCGAACCAGAGATCACCCGACCGACCGGCCCCGAGTTCGCAATACCACCGGGATGAACGCTACTGCCGTCGATATTCCGTCCGCCGACCACGCTCGCCGGACGCGACCCAGGCGGTGCCCGCCATTGCCGAGCCCCACCGGCCCTGCGGAACGCGGCGACCGTCTCGGCATCGATCCGCCCCCCGAGACTGTGCGCCAGCGCCACCACAGTCTCCCTGAGGTTATGCCGCCCACGACTGTCGCGCTTCCACTCACTCCGCAAAATCCCAGCCCTGGACAGTATCGACCTGCCCGCGGTCTTCGCCGTGTCTTTGGATACCCGGGCGAGCGTTTTACCGTCTACGTGTTGACCCTCGACAGCTGCGCCGACCTCATTAAAGAAATCCACGCTGGGTGCATCGTCGTCCGAATGATCGTAAATGTATTCGAATACGGCCTTTTCCAGTGGACTCAACCGCAGCGGAAGCGCGTCGAGAGTTTCTTGATCGATCTGCCCCTCGAAACTCGCCTTGAACGCTTCGAGCACCATTCCCGGATCACGGGCAACACTTGCCGTGCGCTCGATTCCCGCCGAAGCGTAGGAAGAATTGACGAGGAAGGTGACTTCCGCGATCTCGAGATCGGAAAAGCCATTGCGATTGAGATGTTCCAGAATATCCCAATCTGTATAGCCTTTGGCTATGCCATGAATGATCCAGTATTCCTTGTCGGTAGCGACGTGGCGCCTTCCGACGTCAACGTTCGATGGCTGCTGCGGATCCCGGCCACGATCACCGGGGTTCGATTCGCGGTACGGCCGCGAAGATCCATCGCCTGGCACGGGTGCTGATGTGAAGTGCCCGGGTGCCGCTGTGTATTCCGATGGCACACCGCCCAGCCCGACCCGTGTGGGTCTACCAGTCGGGGGTGGCGCAGCATGCGCTGTCGTCGGGGTTGGGGCGACAGCCTCTGTGCTGGTGGGGGTTTCGGACCCGTAGAGGCCGTAGGCGGCGGGGCCGCCTATCGCGAGACTGTCGAATTTCGGTAGGTGTTCGAGATCGACTGCGACGACGCCGTAGTCGGGAATCGTGCCATCGGGCGGATCCTTGCGGTTCCAGTCATACTGCCATCTGGTGCTGCCCGCGGGTTTACGCATCTTGATGCCGGCCGTCGAAGTCCAGCGCTGCTCGCCGTCCGCGTCGCGCCAGTATCTGCCGGAGTCTTTGGAGAACCGCTCCTGGCCGCCGTCCTGATCCTCGCGGACGCGGGTGCCGTCCGAGCGGGTGGTGTAGCGGGATTCGGTAGCGGGCAAACGGTATTCGACACCTTTCACCGGGGTGGGGTAGTCACCATTGCTTGCCCAGGGGTTTCTGAGCAGGAGCCCGATCGGTTTGCCCTGCTCGTCCCGGAGTACGTCGAGAACCGCGTACGCGTGCATGCCCACCAGACCCGGTACAGCCGTTGTGTTTTCGCGACCTTGCCCGAACTGGTAGGTGCCGATGGTGACTACGCCGCGCCGCAGTGCCCAGGCGATCCGGCCGGCGATGGCTTCGGCGACGAATTTGTACCGAGCGGGGAGCATCCTGCGCTCGGCCGGTCCGCCGTACATCGCGGTGAAATAGCTCATCAGGGAGTCTTTTTCGACTTCCCATTGCGCTGGGAACCGATTATCGAGATAACGGCGGAATCCGGCGGGCACGCGCAGTTCCTCGGTGCGCATGAACTCATCCCACGCCGACGAGCGGGCGGCGGCACTGCCGGCGCGGTCGTCCGGATGCTTGGTTGGGTCGTCGGGGTGGTCTGCGGCTATCGCTTCCCATGCCTCGTTACGTAGCGCCAGCCGTATGGGCTCGAAATCATCGAGGACGTCCGCGACGAGGGTGTGGAAGGCGGGATCGCCACCGATGATCTTTCCCAGGGTCTCGAGGTCGAGATGCAACCGGTAGGCACGGTCCTCCACAACGCGCGAGGGCTGTGCCAATGCGCCGTCGCCGGAACGGTAGAAGCCCTTATCGAGGTGTGCGTAGGCACTCATCGTGTTCATGACCGAGGTGACAGGCACGTAGTAACTGCGGAACCCGCCGAAGTATTGAGCGAACGCTTTTGCGATTATGGCCGGCCACAACGGTTCTCCCGGTTCGTGGTAGATGTAGTGGCCGAGGCCGGTTCCGGGTGTGACGTGGATGTCCTTCGTGACCAGTTCCCAGTGGATGCGGTATCCGTTGCCGTCCTTGACGCGCAGCCGGACGTAGACGGTGCCGTCACCGTTGTCGTGCACCATCTCTTCGAGCGACTTCGGGTCACGATGGGCGATCCGCTGAAGCGGTGCAATAAATGAGCAATAGCCGGCCTTTCCCTGCCGCGCGTCTTGTGGTTGCGGTCCATATGGGCCGAACAACTTCTCCGTGCTGCGGTCGGCGAGTTCCGGTGTCTGGGGCAGGACGTCGTACGGCACTTGGGCCCGCAACCACTGGAGTTGCTCCGGATGCGCGATGGTCCGCGCATCCCCTGATGTGGGCCAGACAAGGAGGTAGTCTCCGTGCGCCACTGTGATGACACCTTCACCACCTTGGCTGTCATGACCGAGGATTCGGATTTCGCCGGTGGTATCCCACTCCACCGTGCCGCGGGCCGCAGCGGTGCCGGGCCGGTAGTGGAAATCCTCGGCCAGCGCCTCTGGAACCGTGACGTGCTCGCCGTCCGACAGGATCATGTCGTAGTAGGGGCGAGTTCCGTCCGCCGGGACGATCAGATTCGCCTCCGCCTGACCCGAGGCCGGTAGTGTGACGACCTCGCCGTTATCGTTCACCAGCGTGAGAGCGGCCCCGCCATCGGTATGGGCGATGTGCGCGGTGGTGATCGGAAGTGTCATCGCCGGAAACTTATGTGTTTTGAGGTTCTCCCGGTGCTGGGCCGGGGTCGGCGGTCGCAGATCGTCGGTGTCGAGTCGCGTGCGCGCCGTCCGGCCGTAGCGTTCGTACGGGTCCGACTGAAGAGAGGCCAGCAAATCGTCGCCGAAGTAGGTGTCATCCCCCTCTGGCTCGAACGACGGCGTGGTGCGGGCGGTGCCATCGGTTCCCGAAGGGGCGCTGGGCGATTGGTCGCTGTGCACACCCTCGTAGGGTGCGCCGATGCGGATGTCCCGGGGGAATTCCGGGATCGCTTCGCCACGCAGCCGAACGGGTCGCGTCGGGTTGCCGGTGGGGGAGTAGAGGACGGCGAAGACGCTGGCGGCGCTGCCCTGTCCAGGGAGGCGATGCGCCGGATCGGCGGCGTCACGGACGACGATGACGCCGCGGTCGTTGACCATCCGATAGGCGTGTGCGCCTATGCCGTTCGCGTTGACGGCCGGATGCACGCCGACGACCAGGGCTTGGGCGCCGGGGCCGAGAATTTGCAGTTGCTTGGCGATCCGGTGTTCGTCGGCGTAGCCGCGCAGTTTGCCGCCCGCGGCCTTCTCGGCTTCGCGCCGGGAGCGGCCTGGCAAGTGTCGCTTCGAGCGGAAAGGCAGTCCGGTCGACCGGTAATTCGGCCGGATGGCGCGACTGTTGTTGTCGTGGTGGATGTCGGTGAGCGCGGTGGTGAGGCAGTCGAAGTCAGGCTCGGAACCGTAGGCGGCGATGGCTGGTGCGTCGGAAGCAACCGTGTGGGCAGCCGTGCCGTCGCCGGAGACAGTGCGCCCGGTGGCGCCGCTGGCCGAAGTCGTTGCACTGCTGGCAGATCGGCGCACGAGCCGGTGGAAGACCGTGCGGAGCTGACGGGCTGCGCTGCCATCGGTCGACGTAGCGCGCGGCGCTGTCGTAGCGTCGCGCGGATCGCCCTGCTCCCGGAGGCGCGAGACGAAGTCCCGCATCCGTTGCAGTGCGTGGGATCTGCGGGAAGCTGGCGCGGCCTGGGGATGGGCGGGTGTGCTGCCGTCGGTTCCAGCGTGTGAGTTTCGCCGCTCGGAGGTGGACGTTGTTGTGCTGTCTTGTGGCTGGGAAGCGTCACCGGTGTCCGGGGTAGCGACAACCTGGTCGGCGTGTGCCGCCGGTTCGAGCTCGGGCGCGTCGTAAACGAGATCGGCGACGTCCTCGAACTGCCCCGGCGGTCGGGTCATGTGTGTCATCTCGACAGGGCGTGTCATCTCGTCCGGACCCAATTGCGCAGCCGGCCTCGATGTTTCGCCGCCCTGGTCGTGCGTGCGGATGCTGGGGTCGCTCTTCGAGCGGCGCAGGGTGTGCGCGTCCCATCCAGCACCGGACAGGTCGAAGGTGTCGGGCATTGCGGTCCGCACTCGCGATCCGGACGACAACCGCTTCCGCCCGGCGGGCTCGTCCTGCTGTTCCCGTGGCTCGGAAACACGCCTGCCCGGAAGGTCGACAGCGAACGTGTGCGGAAGCCCGCTCTGGCTGGCGGTTTCGGCTTCCTGCGCCTGCTGTGTCTCGCTCGGCCCGGACAGCTCCTCGAAAAGTGCGGGACCACGGTTCAACTCGTCGGCGCCGTGCACCGATTCGTTGTCGTCCCACTGCAATGCGGATCGAATGTTGCCCAGACTGATCGGCTGCGCCGGGTGGGTCTGCTCGTCCGTGATCGGCTCGCGGACAAGGGATTCCTGGGACCCGGCGGGGAGGTTGGTGTCGATGCTGTGGACCGAGGCGCTGTCGGTCGGCGACTGAGGCCGGGAGGGCGTGGCGGGGTCCGGCTGTCCGGCGTCGAAAGTGTCGTCCGGTTCGCGCTCGAGCAGCGAGGATCCTCCGCCTGGCACGGGTGCTGATACAAAGTGTCCGCGCAGGACGAAAAGGTCCGGATGGTGAAACGAATCGAAGGGGTCTGTGCCGATTCCGGTGATGACATACGGAGTGTTGCTCGCGAACAACAGCTCGTTCTCGTGTGCGTTCTTTTCGAGGCCGTCGCGACCAAGATAGATTCCGCGCAGTTCCATGCCCGCTGGAACCACGAGTTCGAGGCGGAAGTTCGGGTCGGTGCTGAGTTCGAAGAATTCGGGGTTCAGGGAGGTGGACAAGAGTCCGCCATCCCGCTGGATGCGACCTCGAAGCAGACCGAGATCTTTGCGCCCGTCGAGCGTATTACCGTGTTCGTCGATAGCCATGAAGTCGACGTTGCCGAGTGCTCGGACGACGAGGAACGGTTTCGTCACCGGAAGTAGCTGGCTGGTTCCCTGGCCGAGCAGTTCGAGATATCGGCGGACATTTTCCAGCGTGGGCGGAGTAGCAAAATGTGTTCGATATGCTTTGACGAACCGGTCGTAGCTCTTTCCATCGACACGGATCTGCTCCCAGCGAGCCGACGGGCGGGGATGCTGCATAAGCTCGTTCAGCGCACGCAGCTTCCGAGTTTCCGAAGCACCGAGGTGTGCGTCCTCCAGTCTTCGCACCGTGCCACGGTCGGAGCCCGTGAGATCGTCAGCGTTCTTGTCCAGTAATAGCCGCAGCTCCTGCGCTTCGGCTGCCGAGCACCTGCTGATCAAACTCTCCCGGAGTCCATTCCTCGCCTCGATCAGCATACTGAGATTCGGCATCCAGGGGTGTCCTTCGACAAGCAGTTCCGAGATGGCGGCACAGCGCTGGAACCCAGCGAAGATTTCCTCGAGACTCGTGCCCGTACTGCGCAACAGCGCGTTGGTGACTGCGGCGGTTTGCTGGTAGGTCAGCAGCGCCGCGCGTACGTCCGGGGGCTGCTGGTGCATGGTGCGGAGCATCTTGTGCCCGAAGTCGGAACCGTCGCGGTCGCTGGTGAATACGCGCACATCACCGAGGGGCTGCGAAGCGGCCGGGGTGTCGAGGAACGAGGTATGCACCGTCACCGTCGACGAGCCGGTGCGCGACAGGGATGCGGTGAGTGCTGCGGAGCCGAATACGTGGACACTAGTCGTGCCGGGACGGTGGGTGATGAATTGCGTTATCGCCGCCCCCAGGCGGTCGGCGCGGTCACCGGCTGTCTCGGTGTCGTAGTCGATCCAGACGACAGTCGCGATGCCGGGATGGTCGCGGACGGTTTCGACGTGCAGGCCTGCGGCGCGGCCGGGCAGGTCGTACATCGAATCTGCGGAAGCGGCGGAATGTGCGTGCCAGTGCACTGTTGGTGCGTTGTCGACCGGCCCGAAAGCGATGACCATGCGGCCGTGACGACCCGACTCGTCCTGGACGAACGACAGTAGGTGCACAGCCGATGGCGTGCCACCGCGACGATCGGCAGCCACCCCTGCATTTCTTACTGCAGTCCGCAGGAACATGCGCGGTACGGCCAAGTTGTGCCGCCGTTCCCGTAGATGCGGTGGCAGCTTGTCGTCGGGTTCGTCGGCATTCTCCATGAACCAGTACTTCCGAAGGAGCAGATACTGGAGGTTGCGGGAGTTCCGAATCGAGACGGGCAGGACTTCGCTGTTGCGCAGTGCGGGGAACTTCTCGAACAGCCCGAGCATTTCTCGGTTGAACCAGCTGGTGAACAACAGATTGTCCCACCAGGTTCGCCCGCTGCCTGGGAAGGTGTAGGGCGAATCCAGCTCGTGCAGCTGCCGCACCACTTCCGGCGCGAGCTCGCCGCTGTCGTCCGCGAGTCCTTCGAGCCGGGCCACCTCGAGGTCGAAGAGCTTCTGGTTGAGTTTGTCCTCGAGGCCCATCGGAACGCTGGCACGCACACCCGGGAATTCGGTCAGCAGACGCAGCTGTTCAGCAGGCTCGAGATCGTCGAAACGCAGGTTGTTCCACCAGGTTTCACCGACATCCTGCCACCAGGCATCCGAGGCGCCGAAGCCGGCAGGCGGCGCGATGCCATCAGTTCCCGACGCAGCGCTGGACGATCGGTCGCTGTCCACACCCTCGTACGGTGCGCCGATGCGGGTCTGCTCGTCCGTGATCGGCTCGCGGACAAGGGATTCCTGGGACCCGGCGGGGAGGTTGGTGTCGATGCTGTGGACCGAGGCGCTGTCGGTCGGCGACTGAGGCCGGGAGGGCGTGGCGGGGTCCGGCTGTCCGGCGTCGAAAGTGTCGTCCGGTTCGCGCTCGAGCAGCGGCACGAGCTGGACGGAGCCGGTGGACTCGGCAGAGTCGGTGGACTCGGCGGAGGAGAAGGTCGGCGAAGCGGGTCGGGCGATCTCCGACGGCGGGCCTCGTGGCGCGTCGCTCGAGTCGCCTTGGTAGCCGCTGTCATCCTGCGAAGTCTCGCCGAGCTGACCGCTTCCCAGCGCGTCGGGCATTTCTTGCTGCCATGCCGTCGTCTGGTCGGCGGGCTGTTCTTCGCGCGGCTGGGGTTCCGGCTCGTCCTGAATCCGATGTTCCGTGCCCGGCGCGGTGTCTGCCTGCTGCTCGTCTGTCCCGGGCGCGGGCAGGCTCAGGTGTGGCTGGTCGGGATCGATGCCGCGACCGTGGAGCTGATCGCGCACCTCGGCGGCGAAGTCCTCGAATGTGCCGTGACGGTGCAGGTTCAGTGCCTCGAACAGCGCGAAGGACCGAGTCGTGCCGAAACCATGGGGCTGAATTTCCGCGCCGAACCCGACACCAGCCAAGACCTGTTCGGAGCCGGCGGGCACGTCCCAGTGGAACATCTCGGCGTGCTCGTCCTGGAACTCCCGCAACCACCCGACCACTCGCTCCACCGCGTCCAGATCGCTCACGTAGACGACGATCCCGTCCGCGCGTCGCTCCAGCGGGCCGAACACCTTCGCCCCGCCGACTCCCGGGAAGCGTTCGGGGTTGTCGATGACCTGGTGCACGAGGCGATCGATCACCGTGGAACGCGCGTCACCAGACGTATTCAGATAAATCTTGAAACCGTCGCCCTGGACCGGCAGTTCGGTCGAGTTCTGCCGGGCGAAATGCACGACCGGGATATTTCCCGGCGGCCAGTTGTCCGCATTTTCCGGGGTGAGGACACCGGCCTCGTCCATCGAACCGTGCTGCGCCGGCCCGGGTGTGCGCTGGGTGAGAATCCACGCCATATCGTTTCGGAAAGCACGCGGGTTCGCTGGTCGATCCCCGGCACCCCGGCTCACATACGCGTCGTAGATCTGGCCCGCCGTCGGCATCGACTCGCGAGCATCCCAGACGGCGTGCAGGAACGCGTCCAGACTCTCCCGCGACACCGTGGGAGGCTGCTGCCCGTTGTGGGAATAGCTGTGTGCCCGCAACGCTTTCAGGTCGTCGAACGACAAGTCCGGCCACTCGGGCCGCAGGGTGCGATACAACTCCTCCAGCGTGCGCGGCCGGTCGAAAATGCCCTCGCCTTCATCGAAGACGCCCTCGAATTCCTCGGTAGCGCGCAGCAACAGCGACTCCGTCCCGCGCGCCACCGACGACACCGGCGGCCGGGGGTCCGAGGACAGCGTTTGCGTGGGCTGCGGTACTGATTCGGTTGCGGAATCAGCCTGCTCGGGTGGCATCGCGTCCTCGAACGTGTCGGCGGACCGCACGGTGCCGTCGGGCGCGGAAATGGTGATGGTGGGCGGTGTGCGCGGGCGGTCCGTGGATACTTGCGGCTCGTTTTCCGATGGTGTGATGACGGAGACCGGCACTGCCGCAGGGGTTTCGGTGCTCGACCGGTCCGCTTCGGTGCTGTGCGCCGACTCGCTGTCGGTCGGTGTCTGTGGCCGCGACGAAATGAGCGGCACATCAACGGGTGCGGGCTCCGCCGTGGCGGGTGCTTCAGCCATATCGACGGCAAGGTAATAGTGCTCGCCTTGGGTGAGAACCACCGTGGGCGGCTTTTCACGGGCGGCCCCGGTGTAGCTGGATTCGCTGATACCTCGACCGCTAACGGAATACACCGTGAGCGGCAGGTCGAACAATCCTGACGCTACGAACATGACCACGTCAGCCGAATCGTGCTCGTACGTTCTGAGCTGGCGGAGGCGATCGATGTCTGCTCCGGTGACACCGAAGCTCGATAGTTCGCCAAGTTGCTCGTGCATCCGGTCGGTGATACCGATCCGCAGTCCCTGAATTCGGCGGGCGAGTTCTGCTCCGGTGAAGTGCTGGCCCGGGAACAGGACGGCATGTAGGACGCGGAACATGCAGTCCAGATCTTTTGGCGGGGACAGCCACGCCCTCTCATCGATATCGCGGCTGCCGGTCTCGAACCGGGCCTCGCGGAATGATCCGCCGTATCCGGAGTAATCCTGGAGTGTCCCGTCGGAGCGCTTGTCGTATCCAGGACCCAGCTCGAGTTCGTGCGCGCGGGCCATCCAATCGTTCAGTGCCGCATCCAGATCGGTAATCGGCTCCAGTGGCGCCGGGTCTGGGTTCTCGGAGAACGCACCGAGTTCCTGCTCCGTGGTGTGCTGCGCGGCGACGGGAGTATCCGGCACCACCGGGCGTTCCGTCGGCTCGGTCGAGTCCGGTGTCACAGCAGGATCGGTGCTCTGTGCGGACTGCTTCGCAGATTCGTGGGTGTCGGTGGGCTGCGCCGACTCGGACTCGAGCTTCGGTGCGGGATCGGGCTCCGTGGTTTCCTGCTCGGCGATGGACGCATCCGGAGTTGCCGGCCGACTCGTCGAGTCGACCGAATGGTCGAGTGGCACAGCAGAATCGGTGGGCTCGATGCTCTGATCCGGTTGTTTCGCAGTTTCCGGGGCGGTGGTCTGCTCGGGGGTGGCGGGGGCCGGGGTCGGCTCGAGCGGTGTGCGCAACGCACCGGTGGTGCGGGTGACGGCGTTGCCGATGACCCACAGGCTGCCCTTGGGGCCGATGAGCTTGATCAGCAGGATGGTCCACGCGCGGTGGTTGTCCGAGCCGAGCCCGTCGGCGTTCAGTGCCGCGGTGCCGATGCGGGTGAGTGCGCGGCGTTGGTTGCCGACCTTTCTGGACATGCCGTGGCCTTTGGCGCCGCCGCCGAGGGGCAAGCCCGCGGGGGCGCCGCGATTGCTGGCATCCGCGGTGGCGGGGACGCTCACACCGATGGTGGGCATGAAGGTGTTGGTCTGGCTTGCCTCGGACTCGAAACTCTCCGACGTGACCTCCATGCCGTCCAGCGCGATTGTCCCGCTGGTGCGGTCGATCTCGGGCGAGTAGAGCGTCACCTCGGCGGTGATGTCGGTGACCCGCCGGCCACGGGGGTGTGCCGTCGGGATCGGCAGAATTCGGTCCGACGCGTCGACATTGTCGAGGAATGCGGCGATGGACCCGGGGCCGAGCACGGTCGGCAGACCGGTCCAGGCGAGCGTGTTCAAGACCTGGAGCGCGCTCTCGACGGACCGGGTCCGGTGGTTGGCCTCGACCGAGGGGGCAACGGCACGCAGCGCTCGGTCGAGCTGATCGATCGCGTCGAACCAGTAGAGCTGGATCGGCCTGCTCGGCACCCACGGCTGCGCGAGCAAGGGGCCGAGCCCGGCCGGCCTCTCCATCTCGAGCGCCACAGTTCCCGCGGGCGGGGTTGGGCGGGGGACCGACGGATCGGCTTTGAAGATGTCGGGCCTGACGCGGCGCAGGACGGTGTCGCTGTCGCCGGCGGTTCTCGCGTCGTCGACATGGAACTGGATGTGGTTGACGGAATTGACGGATTTCGAGACGGAGCCATTCGGTCGGCCCCACTGCGAGGTATCCAGTCCCAGTAGGACTCCCGCCGTCGCTGCGGCGAGGCGCGTCAGGTAGGTCGCATGCGCACCATCGAGGAGCCACGATCTGACCGTTACCGTGTACACGTAGGGCACCGGGAATCGCGCGGTGTGGTCGCCGCGCAGCCAGGAACTCAGCACTCGGCTGGAATCCCTGGCGCCACTGGCGCTTCCGGTGCCTTTGACGGCGAAGCTGAAGGTGGGGCGTACGCCGCCTTCCACTTGGAAGCTGGGGTTGAAGCTCCACTGATCGTCACCGCTTCGGCCGGCGCCTACCGCCGTATCCCTGCCGCCCAGCGCGTTGCCGTGGGCGGTCGTGTGCAGGAAATTGGTTTCCAGCGCAACGCCATTGGGCAGCCTCCGCCCGCGGATCCGGCCGAGATCGGCTTTGGGATGTGGCCGCGCTTCGAAGGCCACCTCGACCAGGCGCGGCACGAACGGGTAGCTGCGGTCGACGAACGCGAACGACTTGGTGCCCGGTCCGTTGGCGAGGGTGCGGGTGCCGAAAATCGAGGTGTGCTTGTTGATCTGTGCCACGACTCCGCGGAAGTGATTGGCAGAGCTGGGATCGAGCACACCAGGCGCCACCGATTCCACCAATTTCTTGGTAGCCGCTTTGAAGTCGTCGTGTCCCCCTTCGATGTTCGCTTTGATGACGTTGCCGTAAGTGAGGGCGCCGTTGCTCAGGATGTAGCCGATCGGCAGGAACAGATCGGCCCGCTGCTGCTTGACGATCTTGTGCACGCCGCTCTCCCGGACCAGGCGGGCGAGGTGGGGATGCAGATGTAAATCCTTGTCGTACAACAGGAATTCTGTCCCGTTGGGATCGTCGACGACCAGGGTGTTGTCGCCATAGGAGGTCGGCTCCGCTGCTCCAACGAGGATCCGCGCCATGTCCGTCAGATATCTCACCGCTTTGGAGCGGCGGTGCACCATGGCGGCGAGATCTTTCCCAGTACCCGTGATGAGGTTGCGGGTACCGGTCTCGACGGTGACCACGTGCACTACCCGCGCGGTGAACCGATAGGCCTCGCCGCGCGGTCCCGCCGGGTTCGTTCCGGCCGCGTTGACGGCGATCGTCGTTATCCGATTGGTGCCGATGGTTTCGGCGGCCGTGGCATGCCGCGGGCGGGAGAACGCGTGCTGGTAGGTCCCGCCGGGAATGGTGCTGTGGTCGGCTTCGGTGCCGAGGCGCTGTGTGCCGCTGAGGCCGAACTGGTCGCTGTGCACAGTTTCCGATTTCTCGTCCGCATGGTCTTGGGATGGCGACCAGTTCTCGGTGTTGATCTTCGCCGACTTCGGCAGCACCGCAATGTCGGTGAGGTACGACTCGAGTCGAACGACGTAGTCGGTGCCCGCGACGACGCCCGCGGTGCCGATGCCCTCGATCTCGTCGGAGCCGTGTGAGGTCTGCACCAGCGATGCCAGCTGAGCTTGCGGAGAGAAGGCGGTGTGAATGATTTGGTACGGCGCTGACTCCGGGTTGGCGGTGCGGCCGCCGAAAGATTGTTCCCAGAC
This sequence comes from Nocardia brasiliensis IFM 10847, assembly GCF_000710915.1. Classification (GTDB taxonomy): domain Bacteria; phylum Actinomycetota; class Actinomycetes; order Mycobacteriales; family Mycobacteriaceae; genus Nocardia; species Nocardia brasiliensis_A. Next base: position 10,286 of record NZ_BAUA01000124.1, on the reverse strand, counting down.
CCAGTTACCGCCGACGGCGATCTTGTTGATCCCCCATTCGACCCAGCCTTGGCGTACGTCGGGTTCGGATTCGGGGTCGCTGAGTGCCCGCGACGCATCGTGCAGCGCGCCCGCGGGATCGGTGACGATGATCGTCGGCACGTCTGATGGCAGCGTGTCGGTCCGGCGAGGCGTGGTCTGCTCAGGTGACTCGACGGGGAATGCACCGGGTATCTGTGTGTGCGGAGGCGCGGTCTCGGTACCGGGTACTGGGAGAACGGTGTGCAGCGCGCCGGATGGATCGGTGACGACGACCATGGGAATTTCCGCGGCCGGGAGGTCGGCGGCAGGCAGGCTGGACTGCTCTGGCTCGGCTGCCGGTTGCGGATTCCAACGCGGAAGGACCGCACCCTCTTCGGGATCGACTGGGAATGCTCCCGGTATTGTCGGCTCGACCTGCTCGACCTGCTCGGTATCGAACCTCGTTCCGTTGACGAGAGCGAAAACGGCCTGACGGATTTTCGTGCTGAAGCCGGCGTCGAGGACGACCGCCTGCTCGGGAAGGCCTCGGGTCGGTGCCGCGAGGTGATCGATGTCCTCGTCCGTGATCCTCCGAATGGTCGCGACCGGAGGCGGGGATGGGTCGGCCGACTCTGCGTCCTCCGTGCGATAGGTGGGCACATTGAGGTGGACCTCGCCCGCACTGCGCATCAAGTCCGGGTCCTCGCCATCGCTGTAGGAGATCTCCATCCAATGCACGACAGGTACCCTGAAGTTTTGTGTGCCGTCGTTGGCGGGGCTGATGATCATATTCGTGGCGCCGGTATCGAAGCCATATGTCGCACCCGCCGACGAGTGGTACGCGTGGACATAACTCGGCGTCACGCTGGCAAGGATTTGATTGCTCGGCACATCGAACGGGTTGGTGATCGCCACATTTCCGCCGCCGTTCCAATTCGCCTGTAGCGAGGTGGCGTCGGACTGCGTGCTGCCGGGCAGGTTGATCCCTGCCCGGTTCTGTGTCTGGAATTTGGGCAGCGTCAGGTCATGGCTGACGCCGTCGTTCGGGCGGTCCGGGGAAGCGTAGTAGCGTTTCGTGACAATCCTGATCGAAATACTCTCGGTACCGAATCGGCCGGGCTTTTTGAACCACTCGATGGTGCCGCCGTCGAGCGTGAGATTCGTTTCGTCTACTTCGCCGTCGATCATCTCCGGGAAAGCGGCGACCAGGTCGGACTGTGCCTTCATTCGCTCGAATGCAGCGATATTGTTTTCGCGGGCGGTCGCGAGTGCCTTCTGTTCGACCAGGTCCAACACGCCCGGGTCATCGTGTTCGCTCGAGAAAAAGCCGGTCTCGGACAGGAACTTTTCGGCGCCGGCGAACAAGGGAGCGGTGCCGGTGACCCGGAACGGGGTGGTGTCGAGGCTCAGTTGACGCAAATGCAACAGCTTCGGTGACAGGTACCGAATGGGCGGCGGCTTTTCGCCCGGGGTTTCCTTTGTTTCCGGAGAGCGGGTTTCGGTCGGTTGCTTGGCCGGGGGTTCCTTGGATGGCGGAGGCGGCGTCGCGGTCGGTTTGGTGCCCAGGGCTCCCTGCGGCGGTACCAGCATGTTGGTCGGGTAGGTTGTCCCGTCGGCCAGTGGTGTTCCCGCCGCGGGCCCGAAACGCTTGCCGTCCCGGACCAGAACGAGATGGACGCGCATGCGGGGCGTCGTGTGCAGCATATCGTCGTGCAGGCGCAGCGAACGAGAGGTGTGCGCCTTCCTGCCGTAGCTGAGGGAATGGCTGGAATGGTCGGCTACGCCACCTCGGGGGAAAGTGATCTGGCCGCCGCGCCTGGGGAATTTGGTCTCAGGAAAGGCCGGCCCCTCACCGAGGGTTGTGGTGAATGCCGGGTGCGTACCGGACTCATTGGTGATTGTCGACTTGCCAGTCACGCCCAGCTCGCGGAGGGTATAGACTTCCAAGCCGAATTTTTCATGGGTAGGGCCGGTGAGTTCAGTGCCTCCTTCGAAATCGACCCGCATCAAGAAGAAGCCGAGCGATTTGTTATTCGAGTCCATCCAGGAGGGGGAGGGCAGCCATCCATCCAGCATCAACGGAATATTGCCCAGAATGTTCTCTTCTTTGAAGAAATCCATCAGGTCGCCGAGGGAATCGTCGGAGATGCCTACGAGTCGTTCGCGGAATCCCTGGAATACGGCGATAAGCAGTTCGTCGTGGTTCGGCATGCTGAGTGCCGAGTAGAAAGGGAACTCCGACAACGACGGACCGGTTTTCTGGGTTTGCTCGGGATGTAAGACCGCCGGAACTGTTTTCAAATTATTCGGATCGACGCGTGGCAGTTCGGTATTGTCGACCAGGAATTTCGGAATCCAGATCAACAGTAGGTCGGGCGCCGCCCCGGCGATATCATGCCACACTTTCGCTGTGCTATCGCTCGGCAGGATATCGTCGATACCCTGGTTCAGGCTGAACTGCCATTCCTGTTCGTAAGTGTGCGGAATGGTCGGGCCCTTGCTCAACTTCTTGACTGTCGACTCGACCGTCGCGCCGGCCTCGATGCGCGTGGCGTACTGGTTCACGATGACCGAAGCTTGCGGTGTGAAATCGAGACTGCGCAGGCCGCGTTCGTACATCGGCTTTTTCGCACCGTAGGAACCCGAGAGCGATCGCAGGTCGTGTTCACTGGCGCTGTTGCTGATCGAGCTCCACCCGCGCGCGTAATGCCACAGCGCGACCGGCGGGCCGTTGCCTGGTGCGTCCCGGTCGCCGACCGGCGGGAGTTGCTCCGCGGCGGGCCGCGCGTTGCGCAGACGCAGGCGGATCGAAACGGGGAAGAGGCGGCCACGGTAGGTCACGCGCAGCGGCAAGCCCGACTTGGTGAGCAGCCGCGACCACTCGCTGCTGATCAGGCGGGGGGTGAGTACCCGGTTCAGCTCGGCCCGGAACTCCTTGTCCTCGCCATTGGTGCCGACCACCTGCCGGTACAGCTGCTCGCGCAGCCACTGGGCGGTCGTTTCCGGCACCGGGACGATATCGACGATTTCCTTCAGGCCGTCGCGCTGCGAACCCAGGTCCCGGACAATGTGATTCACCTGCCCGGTGCTGGCCGTGGTGGTCTCGATCAGCGCCGTGGATGTCGAACCCTGTGCTTGAGGGGCAGATTCGGTGATTGCGTCGGGCTCCTGCGGCGCGAGGGCGGTCACGGGCGGTGCGGCGGATTCGAGCTGCTCGTTTCCAAAACGCGGTACGCCTGAGGTTTCGTCGGCGGACGACGTGGCCTGGTGGTCGGCCGGACTGTCCGCTAGTTGAGCGGCGGAGCCGTCGTGCGTGGCGGGTGGGCTGGTCTCGACACCGGGTCCGTTGATAGACGGAACGGCCGTGGCGTTCCCGAACGCGAAGCGTGTGCCGGTGCCGCGGATGGACAGGTATCTGAATTTGGTCAGGTGGGTGGCGTCGAGGGTCAGGGTGCGGTCCGGGCCGTAGGTGAGTCCGTTGATCTTTTGCGGCACTGCGGGGTTGTCTATCCACGGATTGCGCAGGACGATGTCGATGCCGCCGGTAGCACCGGGACGTACGTCGACCACCGCATAGGAATGCGTGCCTAACAATCCTGGATATTTGGTGGTGTTCTCCGCATACGTGCCGAAGCTGTGAGTGTTCAGTACAACCTGGTCACCACGACCGCGCAGGAATCCGACCAGGTCGGAGAAGTGTTGCTGGACAACAGAGCTGGTCAGGGCGCGCTCGGGATCGCCGGATTGGTCGAGGTAGTCGAGTACGGCGGTGATCTCGGTTTGCCACAGCGTCCGCTCCGCCGGCTCCAGGTAGCGGTTCAAGAAGCCTCGGAAGGCGGTGACCGAGGCTGGTTTGCCCAGGTTCCAGATCGGCTCGAGCTGGCCGAGTCGTTGTGCGAAGGCGAATGCGGTCTCCGCGACGGCATTCGCACCGAGTCGCTCGATGAGCAGGTCGTAGAGCGTGTCGACACCGAAGCGCATCGGGTGCAGGAAGGTGGACAGGTCCATGCCGCGCACGGGTTGCGGGGCGGTTCCTTTCGCGTTCATCGCGTATGGCGGCAGCAATTGCCCCATCGCGTGCGCGGGCATCCCACCTTTAATCCGTGCGTAGTCCCCGCCGCGCCACACCGCGTACGCCTTTTCGATCAGGGCGGGCCACAACGCGCGGCGCGCGTCGTGGGCCGCATAGATCATCCGCCCGTCCGCGTCGGTGTAGAAGTGTTTGGTGATCCGCACCCACTGCGGAGCACCGTTTGCGGCGAAGAACCGCACGGCGACGGTGTCGTCGGGATATTCGACGATCATCTCTCTGATCGCGTGCGGGTTCTTTTCGGCGATGTCCATCAGCGGCGCGATCAGGTAGCAGTCCCCGCCGTTGCCCTGGGCCGCATCGGCGGGCACGGGTCCCGCAGCGCCGAAGACAGGACCGGATGCCTTCTTGATCATGCGGCCGAGTTGCCCGAGCGATTGCGCCGAGATCTGGGTCTTTCCCTCCAGCAAGAGTTCACCGCCGCTGCCGACAGTCAGCGAGACCGGCCCGCCGACCGGAGCATGGCGACCGGCGAGGTTCGGCGCCAACCACCGCAGTCCGGTGACTTCGTCGGCTGGTGTCGTGGGAGTCCTCCAGTGGTGGACACCGTCACTGCCCGGCGGAGTTCCCGTCAGCTCGTCGAGCAGGTTGCGGTGCACCGAGTGCCGTGCGGCCGTCGGCGCGTCACCGATCCACACCGTCAGCAGATCCGGGCTCGTTGGGTCGACCACACCGTGTAGCTCGTCACCGGGCCGGACAACGAGCGGCTCACCGTCCTGGTCGATGATGCTCAACCGCCCCGCCGGCACGGTGGTCGACGTGCCCGGCATCGGCGCGATCGGCGGCGGCTGAATAGGTGCACCGAACGGTCGTATCGACACCGTGGTAGCGGCATCGATATCAGGACGCAGTAACGCGAATGCCTTCTGCGCCAACGCCGCCCACAGCGGTTCGCCGTCGGTGTGCCCGGCGAACATCGGCAGTCCCGACGAATCAGATGTGTCGTGTAGCAGAGTCCGATCGATCCGCACCCACTTCGGCCGACCGGCGACGAAGAACCGTACTCCCACCGTCTGGTCGGGGTACTCGTGGAACATTTCCACCAAGGCCTGCGGATCCCGCACGGCCTCGCGACTGAGGTTGTTCATCAGCACCGCGTAGTCCGCTCGGGTCCCGGCCCGAACGTCCGAAGGCTGCGGCACCGGTTGCGTATTCCGCGTCGCGAACACCGGGCCGGTGTGCGCGACCATCGACGCGGCCGGGTTGTCCAAGCCCAACGCGTGCACAGCCTCAGACGGCAGCGTGACCCGCCAACTCAGGTTCTCGACGTATACCTCACCATCGTCCTCCGGCTCGATCGCCAATAGCTCGCCCACACCCGCCTGGACGGTCTTGTTCCCGTGGTAGAACAACAACTGAGTCAGCGGCCGACCATCGACGTCACGCTGTGGCGCACCCATCCGCACGCCACCGGGACCCATAGCCCATTCGAAGTAGCCGAGTAGTTCGGCGTGTACCGCATATGTCACCTGCGGATCCGAACTCAACCTGATCTGCGCGGTGCCCCGGGCCACTCGTCCGTCCCACTCGATCCTGTCGGCGGGCCCGACCACGGCAACATCCATGCCATTGCGGGCGATCAGCACCGTGTTTCCGGTATCCCCGATGATGCCCACACCCTGCACACCCAGATCCGGCGGCGGCACCGAGAACAACTTGGGCTCTTCATCAGGACCGACCTTGCCCTGGCCGCCAGAGTGCGCCGGGCCAGTGCTGTTGCCCGAAATACCCTCCGCCGCTACGTTTCCGGTGTCCAACACGGCCGCGACTCCGGTGGCACCCTCGCCGAGGTACGGTGCCGGGACGCCGGCGTAGCCAACGGGCGCCGACGATTCCGACGGTGCCAGTTGTGACTCGTAGCCGGGGACCTCATGGGGTCTGTTCGCGGGTCCTGGCAGGTGCTGTCGGTAGCTGGCCCCGTCCGTTTCGTCGGAGTCGTTGTTGTCGTGGTCGGTACCGGGACCGATGTGTGGTTCGGTGGTGGTTGTCACCGTGGGCCCGATCCGGCCGTGCAGGATGGTGATGTCGGGATTGTCGGGGTGTGTGCTGATGGAGTCCAGGACGTAAGGGGTTCCGCGAGCGCAGACGAGCTCGTTCAAGACCATAGGTGCGTCGTGGCCCAGATAAACACCCTGCGTGCCTGGCAGAACGACGAGGTCGAGGTAGAACTCGGGCTCGTCGTCGATGTGGACCGGCTCTTTGGTAATCGAGGTCGACATGTAGGCGTCAGCGGACTGAACGACACCCAGCACCTCACTCGGATCGCCTCCGTCGAGCGGGTCACCGTCGTGGTCCAGCAGGAAGTCGATATCCTCGACCGCACGCCAGACGCGGAACGGTCCGGTCGAGGGTAAGGGCTGCTTCGTCGCCTGATCGAGGAGCCTGATGTGCTCACGAACAGTATCGCTATCGAACGGTTTGTCGAAATAGCGTTGATACAAGTTCACGCACAGGCGATGAAAGTTCGCGTCGTTGCGGATCGTCTCCCAATACGTATCCGGGTACGGGTGATTCAGCAGCGCGTCGAGCGCACCCAGTTCCGCTGATTCGTCCTCCGTTCGACCGGCAACGGCTCGCAGCTGGTCTCCGCGGGCCTGCAAAACTTCGAAATCCAGAACATCGCCGACCACGCCCAATGCCGTGACCACTGATTCGATCTTCGCGTGCTGCGCGATCTGGGCAAGGGCTTCGTCACGTTCGGTCTCGGACAACCTCAACAAGTTGTTGACGAAAGAATGCTCCACATAAGCCGCCAACGCGGCACGTTCCTCCGGCGTTTGCCGGTCAAAAGTACGGAGCTGATGAAACCCGAAACTAGCACCAGCCTCGTTGGAATCAAAAACACGAACACCGTCATCGCGGACACGACCCTGAGCATCGGGATCATGAAGTTCCAATGTCTCATGAACCGCCCGCGCACGACGAGTCACATTTACAGAACCCGACACACCCTCAACACCCCACCCCTCCTCGCCAGCAACTTCACTGACAAACGAACCCACAGACAAGCGATCAACATCACTTTCAATCGACTCATCAGCCGACGACATAACCTCGTGGTCGACCGGACTGTCCGCCAGCGGAGCGGCGGGCTGGTCGGGTGTGGTGGGTGCGGCGGGCGAGCTGGTCTCGGGCGCGGGCGCGCTGTTCGGCGGTAGTTCGGTGGTGTTCCCGAATGCGAAGCGTGTGCCGGTGCCGCGGCTGGACAGGCGCGAGAACTTGGTCAAATGTGCGGCATCCAGGATGACGGTGCGGTCCGGGCCGTAGGTCAATCCATCGATCGTCTGCGGCACCACCGGGTTGTCGGCCCACGGATTGCGCAGCACGATCTCGATGCGGCCTGTCGCGCCGGAACGCACATCCACCACGTCATAGGTGTGTGTGCCCACCAGCCCTGGATACTTGGTTATGTTCTCCGCCCCCGTGCCGAAGCCGAGAGTGTTCAGCAGAATCTGGTCGCCGCGACCGCGCAGGAATCGGACCAGGTCGGAGAAGTGTTGCTGGACAACAGAACTGGTCATGGCTTGCTCGGGATCGTTGATCTGGCGCAGATAGTCGAGCACGGCGGTGATCTCGGACTGCCATTGCGCCTGTTCCTCCGGTTGCAGGTGGTAGCCCAGGAAATTCCGGAAGTGTTCGATGTCGAGCTTTCTGGCCACGTCGGCCCGGTCCCAGACCGGCTCGAGTTGGCCGAGTCGTTGCGCGAACGCGAATACCGTATCCGCAACAGCGTTTGCACCGAGCTGTTCCATGATCAGGTCATAGATGGTGTCCACACCGAACCGCATCGGGTGCAGGAAAGTGGCTAGATCGAGGCCGCGGACAGGCTGATGAGCGGTTCCGGTCGCGTTCAGCTCGTACGGCGGTAGCAGCTGCCCCATCACGTGCGCGGCGAATCCGCCCTTGATCATGGCGTAGTCACCGCCGCGCCAGATCGCGTAGGCCTTTTCGATCAAGGCGGGCCACAACGGGTTACGGCCGTCATTGGCCGCGTAGATCATCCGCCCGTTCGCGTCGGTGTAGAACTCTTTGGTGATCCGTACCCACTGCGGTACGCCGAGGGCGGTGAAGAACCGCACGGCAACGGTGCCGTCGGGATATTCGACGATCATGTCTCTGATCGCCTGCGGGTTGTTCTCGGCGATATCCATCAGCGGCGCGATCAGATAGCAGTCCCCGGCCTCGCCTTGGGTCGCGTCGGCGGGCGCGGGGCCCGCGGCACCGAAGACGGGACCGGACGCGCGCGCTATCGTGCGGCCGAGCTGTCGTAGCGCTTGCGGGGAAACCTGGGTGTTCCCGTCCAGCAGAAGCTCACCCCAACTGCCGACGCGCAGCGACACCGGCCCGCCGACCGGCGCATGGCGTGCAGCTTTGCTCGGTGCCAGCCAACGCAGTCCGGTGACTTCGACAGCGGGCGTCGTCGGCGTCGTCCAGTGGTAGACGCCGTCGCTCCCAGGCGGAAACACCGTCAGCTCACCGAACAGGTTGCGGTGCACCGAGTGCCGCGCGGCCGTCGGCTCGTCACCGATCCACACCGTGAGCAGATCCGGGCTCGCTGGATCGACCACACCATGTAGCTCGTCACCGGGCCGGACACTGAGCAGCTCACCGTCCTGATCGACGACGGTCAACCGGCCCGCCGGTGCGGTGATCGACGTGCCCGGCATCGGGGCGATCGGCGGCGGCTGGATAGGCGCGCCGAACGGGCGGATCGATACCGTGGTCGTGGCGTTGATATCCGGTCGCAGTAACGCGAATGCCTTCTGCGCCAAGACCGCCCACATCGGCTCACCATCGGTGTACCCGGCATACATCGGCTCGCCGGACGACTGCGACGTCTCGTGCGGCAGAGTCCGATCGAGCCGTACCCACTGCGGCTGACCGTCGACGAAGAACCGCACCGCGACCGTCTGGTCGGGGTACTCATGGAACATTTCCACCAAAGCCTGCGGATCCCGTACGGCCTCGCGGCTCAGGTTGTTCATCAGCACCGCGTAGTCCGCTCGGATCCCTTCCCGAGCATCTGAAGCCTGCGGCACCGGCCGCGAATTCCGCGTCGCGAACACCGGGCCGGTATGCGCGACCATCGACGCGGCCGGGCCGTTCAAGCCCAACGCGTGCACAGCGTTCGACGCCAGCGTCACCCGCCAACTCAGGTTCTCGACCGATACCGCACCGTCAGACTTCGGCTGGGTCGCCAATAGCTCGCCCGCACCCACCTCGACGACTGCATCCTGGTGGTAGAACAACAGCTGCGTCCGCTGCTGGTTATCCACGCGCCGTGGCGTGCCCACCCACGTGCCCGCGGGATCCTCAGTCCAGTCCCAGTAGTCGCGTCCGAGTAGTTCGGGACGCACCCGGTATGTCACCTGCGGATCCGAACTCACCCTGATCTGCGCGTTGTCCCGGCTTATTCTGTCCAACTCGATACTGTCGCCCGGCCCGACCACCACGGCATCTCGACCATTCCGGGCGATCAGCACTGTGTTCTCGGTATCCCCGATCACTCCCACACCCTGCACACCCAGATCCGGCGGCGGCACCGAGAACAACTTGGGCTGTTCGTCAGAATCGACCTTGCCGTTGTCATCGGAGTGCGCCGGGCGGGGGAGTGATTCCGCCGCTTCGGTTTCCGGCTCGGGCACGGCTTCGGTGGCACCGTCGCCGAGGTGCGGTGCCGGGCCGCCGACGTAGCCATCGGGCGCCGGCGATTCGGACGGTGCCAGTCGTGACTTCTGGACGAGTCCAAAGGGTCCGGCTTGACGGCTGAGCGGTGGTTGGTAGGCGGTGCTGCCGTCGGTGGTGGGGCGGGTTTGTGGTGCGGAAAAAGGTGTGATGAGTGCGAGGAAGGTGTGCTTGTCGAGTTGACCTTGCCGTGCCTGTTCATGTAATTCGGCGACCAGCAATTTTTCCTTGCCGACAACGGGCACGCTGTGCTCTGGATTTTTTTGGAAGATCCGCCGCAATAAGGCTGAAAAGTTATCCGCAGTGATACGTGGCCAGGTTGCCCTGAGCCTCATCAAGATATCACTGGGCTCTGTAATATTCGCCGCAAAGAGCTGGATGGTCACTTGCGATCGGTCGAGTTGCGGGCGAGGTACGTCTTCTGCGCAGGTGGCGACATAGTCAGGTGCGATCAGATTCAAGTCGTACGCAAGTGCAACGATCGCCGGAAAGTTGCTTACACCAGGTCTGG
>NZ_BAUA01000125.1 GCF_000710915.1 Nocardia brasiliensis IFM 10847 | reverse complement strand
GAGGCAACCGTGCCAATCTCAGACTCTCGCTCCAGCACGAGTATTCGCCGCCGAACACCGACGGTACGAGGAAGGGACACGCACGCGACGAGATGCCGGTTCGACTCCGGCCTTCCCCGCCATGGGGAAGTGGTCCAAAGGCACGACACGCCGTGAATCTCAGCCTCATCTCTTCCCCCACCGGGGTGGGCGAATTGGGCGGCAGAACTGGAACCCGGGAGCAGGCTAAGCTCCCGGGTTCTCCCATGTCACCGCTGGGCGGCGGCGAGCAGCTCGCGAATCCTGGTGCCGTCCGCGGGGGTTGCGGCGTTCTCCCAGAACGGAAGTGCCGCCGCGTAGGCGTCGGCGTAGACCGGCGTATTCACCTGGAAGCGCCAGCTCTCGCTCAGCGGGCCGACATCGACGGTGTCGTAGCCGAGCGCGTCGATCAGTTGTGCCGCAGCGACTTTCGCGCCGGTGTCGTTGCCCGCGATCGGCAACGCCGACCGGTCGACGGCGCCCGCGGGACGGGCCAGTTCGCCGAGGTGCACGAAGTAGATGTTGTTGAACGCCTTGACCACCTTCGAGGTCGGCAGGTGTTTTTGCAGCAGTTCACTGCTCGTCACGGTGCCGTCCGCGAGTTCGGCGAAGGTGCCGTCCCGATCCGGGTAATAGTTGTTGGTGTCGATGACGACCTTGCCCGCCAAGGGCGCGACCGGCACCTGCTGGTAATTGCGCAGTGGCACGGTCACCACCACGATGTCCCCCGCCGCGGCCGCCTCGTCGGCGGTCGCCGCCCGTGCCCGTGGGCCGAGCTCCGCGACCAGGTCGGTCAGCGTCTCGGGACCACGGGAGTTGCTGAGCACCACGTCGAGTCCCGCGGCGATGGCGAGTCGCGCCACCGTACCGCCGATGTTGCCGCTGCCGATCAATCCAAGGGTTGTCATACACCACAGAACCGCCGCCGGACCTGCGATGTTCCCGCGATGCGGCGCTGACCGGGGCGGATGTGAGCTACACCATGCGCGAGACCGATCGCGACATATCGGACGACCGGATTCAGCGCGCGTTCGCCGTCAGATCGCGGATCAGCAGCGCCGCGTGCAACGAGGTACGCGATTCCCCGTCCTCGAGATCGACGGCGAGGATGCGTTCGATCCGCGCCAGCCGCTCGTACAGGGTCGGCCTGCTGATGTTCAGCCGCCGCGCGAGTTCGGTCTTGTTGCCCGCCAGGTCGAGGAACTGGCGCAGCGTGCCGGTCAGGTCGGCGCCTTGCCGAATGTCGTAGCGCAGCAGCGCACTCAGTTCCGTTTCCGCGAATCGTTGCACTCCGGGCTCGTTGCGGATCAGCGAGAGCAGCCCGCGCAGCCGCACGTCGCCGCTGCGGTAGAACGGTCGCGGCGCCGAACTCCGCAGTGACAGCGCTACTTCCGCGATGTGCGCCGCGTGCGGCAGCTCGTGCGCGGTGTCCAGCAGCGAATCCGCTTCGGCGCCGACGCCGATCACGACCCGTTCGACGCCGTCGACCCGGCGTACCTCGCCGGCGATCGCGACGCAGGCCGCGGTCAGGTTCTCGTCGAGCGCACCGGTTCGCGGCAGCGCCAGGATCATGCCGACTCGATCGCCCTGATCTGCGGCGGCGAGCGCGGTGAGTTCGGCCAAGCCGAGCCCGTGCGTGACCGCGTCCAGGATGCCCGCGGCACGGCGTTGCCGGGCAACCGGATCGGCCTCGGCGACGGCCGCGACGTCGACCGCCAACGGCACGTAGGCGGCGCGCCGGGCCAGGCCGAGCGCGGCGGCTCGGGCCACCGCGTCGCGTTCGTCCACCACCCGACCGTTGACCATGTCATCGATGAGCCCGGTCTGCGCCTGCCGATGCAGGCCGAAGCGGTCCTTCTCGATCATCCGATGCAGCGTGAGCGTCTGCGCGGCGCGTTCCAGCACCATCGTGGCGCGCGCGGTCGGCACCTCGCTCGACCGCAGGATCAACCGCCCCCAGCGCTGGGTGTGCGGACCGACGGCCACCGCGTCCCAGCCGTCGGGCAGCAGCCGCGAGATGTTCTCCCAGTCCTCGAGCAGTGCCGACGTGCTCACATGCTTGGCCGTGAACGCCAGCACCCGGTGCGCCAGGTCTTCCAGCACCACCGACGAATCGAGCATGCCCGCAGCGGTTTTCACGATCTCGGCGAGCGAGGCGCGGCGCACGCTGAGATCGGTGAAGGTCTCGTGCACGGTGCGCGCGAACTCCACTTCGGCGTATTGGTCGGCCACGATCACCCGGTGCACCGCCTCGGTGATCTCCACGAATCGGGTCACCCGGTGCAGCGCGATCACCGGCAGCCCGAGCGCGTCGGCGGTCTGCGCGACGATCGGCGGCAGTCGCGGCACGTACGCGCCCAATTCGACGACCAGCCCGGACACCCCGGCCGCGGCGAGCGCGGCCAGGTAGTCGGCCGTCGCGCTGTCGCCGTGGCTCATCGGCTGACCGGTGGTCAGGATCAGTTCCCCGCCCGCCAGCAGCTGCGCCACCTCCGCGACCTCGCTGACGTGCACCCAGCGCACCGGCCGGTCCAGTGATCCACCGGCGACGACCTCGGGCGCACCGGCCCGCACCACCGGGATCGCCAGCACATCGGATACGGAGGGCAGCACCGACGAATCGTAATATGAATCGCCGAATCGCGTACAGATCGTCGGGCGATATCGCAGGGTTGATGCCGGAGAGTAGTAGCAAGGAGGCGTCCACCCGCCGCCGCACCGCGACGCTCACGGATCGAAACGAGGAGATATGCAGACAATCGCGCACTGGCTCGACGGCAAGGCTTTCGCTGGGACCAGCGAGGCGACGGCGGCGGTGACCAATCCGGCGACCGGCGTGGTGACCGGACAGGTCGCGCTGGCGAACGCGGCCGACACCCGCGCGGCGATCGATTCGGCCGCGGACGCGTTCCCGGCCTGGCGCGACACCTCACTGGCACGGCGCACCCAGATCCTGTTCCGGTTCCGCGAGCTGCTCAACGACCGCAAAGCCGAACTGGCGCAATTGATCACGGCCGAGCACGGCAAGGTGATCGCCGACGCCATGGGCGAGGTGAGCCGCGGCCTCGAGGTCGTCGAATTCGCCTGCGGCGTACCGCATCTGCTCAAGGGCGGGTACACCGAGAACGCGTCGACGAAGGTGGACATCTTCTCCATCCGTCAGCCGCTCGGCCCGGTCGCGGTGATCTCGCCGTTCAACTTCCCGGCGATGGTGCCGATGTGGTTCTTCCCGCTGGCCATCGCCGCGGGCAACACCGTGGTGCTCAAGCCGAGCGAGAAGGACCCCTCGGCCTCGCTGTGGCTGGCCGAGCTGTGGGCCGAAGCCGGCTTGCCCGCAGGGGTTTTCAACGTCGTGCAGGGCGACAAGGTCGCGGTGGACGAGTTGCTCGACCACCCGAAGATCAAGGCCGTGTCGTTCGTCGGCTCGACCCCGATCGCGCAGTACGTCTATCAGCGCGGCACCGCGGCGGGCAAGCGGGTGCAGGCGCTGGGCGGGGCGAAGAACCACATGGTGGTGCTGCCGGACGCCGACCTCGACCTGGCCGCCGACGCCGCGGTGAACGCCGGATTCGGTTCCGCCGGTGAACGGTGCATGGCGATCAGCGTGGTGGTCGCGGTGGGCGGCACCGCCGACGAACTGGTCGCGAAGATCACCGAGCGCGCCACCACCATCAAGACCGGCGACGGCACCCGCGAGACCGATATGGGCCCGCTGGTCACCAAGGCGCATCGCGATCGCGTCGCGGAGTACATCGCGGCGGGCGAATCCGCCGGTGCCAGTGTCGTGCTCGACGGACGCGGCATCGCGGCCGATGGCGAAGCGGACGGATTCTGGCTCGGCCCCACGATTCTCGACCACGTCGGCACCGCGATGAGCGTCTACACCGACGAGATCTTCGGCCCGGTCCTGTCGGTCGTGCGGGTGGACAGCTACGACGACGCGCTCGCCCTGATCAACGCCAACCCATACGGCAACGGCACGGCCATCTTCACCAACGACGGCGGCGCGGCCCGGCGCTTCCACAACGAGGTCGAGGTGGGCATGGTCGGCATCAACGTGCCGATCCCGGTGCCCATGTCCTACTACAGCTTCGGCGGCTGGAAGAACTCGCTGTTCGGTGACTCGCACGCGCACGGCGCCGACGGCGTGCACTTCTTCACCCGGGCCAAGGCGGTTACCACCCGCTGGCTCGACCCGAGCCACGGCGGGATCAACCTCGGCTTCCCCGAGAACAAGTAGCCCCGTCCACCACTGAGCACAGGTAGCCGACAGCACAAGTGACGCAGGAGAACTCGACGATGACCCTCCCGAACGGATTGACCCCGGAGGCCGCCCGCGAGGCGGCAGCGCGCGCGTACGAGCTCGATCGTCGCCACGTCTTCCACTCCTGGTCCGCCCAGGCGCAGCTGGATCCGATGACCATCAGCGCCACCCAGGGCTGTTACGTCTGGGACGGCGAGGGCACTCGGCTGCTCGATTTCTCCTCTCAGCTGGTGAACACCAACATCGGGCACCAACATCCGAGAGTCGTTGCGGCGGTGCAGCAGCAGGCGGCCAAGCTGTGCACCGTCGCACCGCAGCACGTCAACGACGCGCGCTCGGAGGCGGCTCGCCTGATCGCCGAGCGCACGCCGGGCGAGCTGAACAAGATCTTCTTCACCAACGGCGGGGCCGAGGCCGTCGAGCACGCGGTACGGATGGCCCGGCTGCACACCGGCCGCTACAAGGTGCTCGCCCGCTACCGCTCGTATCACGGCGGGACGGAGACCGCGATCAACCTGACCGGTGATCCGCGGCGCTGGCCCAACGATCACGGCAACAGCGGTGTCGTGCACTTCTTCGGGCCGTTCCTGTATCGCACGCAATTCCATTCGAGCGACGAAACCCAGGAGACCGAGCGGGCTTTGGCGCATCTGGAACAGACCATCGCCTTCGAGGGGCCGAACACCATCGCGGCGATCGTGCTCGAATCCGTGCCCGGCACCGCGGGAATCATGATCCCGCCGCCCGGATACCTGGCGGGCGTGCGCGCACTGTGCGACAAGTACGGCATCGTCTTCATCGCCGACGAGGTGATGTCCGGTTTCGGCCGGACCGGAAAGTGGTTCGCGATAGAGCATTTCGACGGCGTCGTGCCCGATCTGCTGACCTTCGCGAAGGGCGTCAACTCCGGCTACGTGCCGCTGGGCGGTGTCGCGATCAGCCCGGCGATCGCCGCGACCTTCGACGACCGCCCCTATCCGGGCGGCCTGACCTATTCGGGTCATCCGCTCGCGACCGCGGCCGCCGTCGCGACCATCACGGCGATGGCCGACGAGGGCATCGTCGAACACGCCGCCGACATCGGTGCGCGCGTGCTCGGCCCCGGTCTGCGCGAACTCGCCGAGCGGCATCCCAGCATCGGCGATGTCCGCGGCGCCGGGGTGTTCTGGGCGCTCGAACTCGTCCGCGACCGGATTACGCGGGAGCCCCTCGCCCCGTACGGCGGGACGAGCACGGCGATGACGGAGGTCGTCGCCGCCTGCCGCGCGGCCGGGCTGCTGATGTTCGTGAACTTCAATCGCCTGCACGTGGTCCCGCCGTGCATCGTCAGCGAGGCCGAGGCCAAGGAGGGCCTGGCCATCCTCGACCACGCGCTGACCGTCGCCGACCGCCACGCCGTCGGCTGACCCGCCGGGTGCTCGCGCCGCACAGCACGAAGTCGCTGTGCGGCGCATTCGTGCTCGGCGGAATGCCGCGGGGGCGCGGCGTGTTTCAGAAAAGCATGACCGACACCGGTGTGCTTTCCGCGGGATTGAAGAAGTATCTGGACGAGTCGAAGGTGTTCGCCACCGTGGCGACGAGCGGGCCCAACGGCCAGCCGCACCTCACCGTCATCTGGCTCGAGCGCGACGGCGACGACCTGCTCTTCTCCACCACCACCGATCGCCAGCAGGGCAAGAACATCGCCCGCGACCCGCGCGTCACCATCATGATCAACCCGCCGGAGAACCCCTACACCTACGCCGAGATCCGCGGGACCGCCACGCTCACGCCCGACCCGGACAAGACCTTGCCGGACAAGCTGTCCGTCAAGTACACCGGGCAGAAGTACCTGGATTTCAACCCGGCCTCGGTCAACGACGGCCCCCGCGTCATCGTGCGGGTGACGCCCCGCAAGGTCGCAGGCCGCCTTTGAGCGGGCTGGACCGAGCCTAGGACTGCTGGGCTTCTTCCTGCGCGTGCTGCGCCTGCGCGACCTGCGCCGCCGTGTAGCGGATGGCGAGCGCGATCAGCAGAGTCAGCACCACGCCGACGCCGCACAGGAACAGGGCGAGGGTGTAGCCGCTGCTGAGCGCGTCGAGTTGGGCGGTGTTCATGGCACTGGGTTTGACGGTATTGCTGCCGCCCAGCGCCAGGCTGCGCGAGACCACCACCGGGCCGAGGAAGCCCAGCGCCAAGGCCGGGCCGAACGCCAGCAGCATCTGACCGACCGCGCTCAGCGGACCGATCTCGGTGACCTCGACGCCGACGATCAGGCACAGCGGCACGATGACCAGCACGATGCCGACGCCGGTGCCGATCACCAGGAACAGCACGAGCAGCGTGGGCAGGTTCGCGGTGCGGTCCAGGGTCGAGCCGAACAGCAGGGCGACGGCCGCCAGGCCGCCGCCCGCGCCGATCAGGATCCGGGGCGCGATCCGCATGACCAGCTTCGAGGTCAACGCGCCGCCGACGCCCATGCCGATGGTGAACGGAATGAAGATCAGGCCGGCCTGTAAAGCGCTGTAGCCCAGCACATTCTGCACGTACTGCGCACCGAAGACGGAGATGCCGCCCATCACCCCGCTGGCCAGCAGCACCGCGAGGAAGGTCGCGACGCGGTCCTGGCTGCTGAACAGCGACCACGGCAGCAGCGGGTTGTCCACGTTGCGCTCGGCGACGATGAAGGTGATCAGCAGGACGCCGCCGGCCACCAGCGAACCGATGATCACGGGGTGGCCCCAGCCCAGCGCGGGACCTTCCATGCCACCGAACACCAGGGTGGCGACGCCGATCGTGGCCAGCACGGCGCCGCGCACGTCGAGGGAGAGGCGATGGTGCTCGGTGTCGCGCAGACAGCGCATCGCGCCCACGAAGACCAGCAGGCCGATCGGCACATTGATCAGGAAGATGCCGCGCCACCAGACGTCGGCCAGCGCACCGCCGACCACCAGGCCACCGACCGAACCGACGCCGACCATCGCACCGAAGATCGCGATCGCCTGATTGCGCGCCTTGCCCGGCGCGAAAGTGGTCGCGACGAGTGCCAGGGCGGTGGGCGAGGCGAAGGCCGCACCGATGCCCTGCAGGGCGCGCATGCCGATCAGCATCCCGCCGTTGATCGCCAGGCCGCACAGCAGCGAGGACAGGGTGAACAGGCCGACGCCGAGCAGGAACATCTTCTTGCGCCCGAACGCGTCACCGACCCGCCCGCCGAGCAGCATGAGCCCGGCGTAGGTGAGTGCGTAGGACGTGATCACCCAGTTCGCGCTGGACGCGGACATCCCGAAATCCGCCTGCAGCCGCGGGACCACCAGGATCATGACCGTGCCGTCCAGCACGCTCATCAGCTGCATTCCGCTGAGGACGAGAATCGCGAGCCCGAACGCCCGCTCTTTCACTGGATACTGCGTCGGCGCAGCGGGATTCTCGAGCACAGAGAGCCACTGTAGACGACCTGTGCCACCGCGGCGCCCGGCCGATCAGTCGGCTACCGGCGCCGAGAAGCCCGCCGTAGGACCGATCACCACGATCGCGGGCGGGCGGATGCCTTCGGTACGCACCCGCTCGGCGACCGTGCCGAGGTCGGCGCGCAGCACCCGCTGCGTGCGCAGGGTGCCCTCTTGAATGACCGTGGCGGGACTGTCCGCGGGGCGTCCGCCTTCGATCAGCGCGTTCGCGAACTGCTCGATCCGCTCCACCGCCATCATCAGTACCAGGGTGCCGCGCAGCCGGGCCAGCGCGGGCCAATCCACCAGTGAATCCGGGTGGTCCGGCGCGACATGGCCGCTCACGACGACGAATTCGTGCGTCACGCCCCGATGGGTCACCGGGATGCCCGCCGCCGCGGGCACCGAGATGGGGCTGGTGATACCGGGCACCACGGTCACCGGGATACCCGCCTCGACACAGGCCTCGAGTTCCTCGAAGCCGCGGCCGAACACGTACGGGTCGCCGCCCTTGAGCCGCACCACGAATTTGCCCGCCTTGGCGCCCTCGATCAGCGCGGCGTTGATCGCGTCCTGCGCCATCGCCCGCCCGTAGGGGATCTTCGCCGCGTCGATCACCTCGACATCGGGTCCGAGTTCGGCCAGCAGTTCCGGCGGCGCGAGCCGGTCGGCGACCACCACATTCGCGCGGCCGAGCAGCCGCCGTCCGCGCACCGTGATCAGATCGGGGTCGCCGGGTCCGCCGCCGACCAGCGCGACGCCGGGGGTGATCGGCGTCGAATCATCGGTCACCACACCGGATTGCAGCGCCTCGAGCAGCGCGTTGCGCACCGCGGCCGAGCGCCGATGCTGACCACCGGCCAGCACGCCGAGGGTCATGCCGTCGTAGCGTGCGGTCGCGGGCGTGACCGCGGTGCCGAGCCGGGCGTGGTCGGCGCGCACGCAGAAGATCCGCCGCCGGGTCGCCTCGGCGACGACCGCCGCGTTGGTCTCCGGTTCATCGGTGCAGGCGATCGCGTACCACGCGCCGTCCAGATCGCCGTCGGCGTAGGCGCGCAGCGTCACGGTGATTTGGCCGGAGGTCGCCATCCCCTCGACCGCCGGGGTGACCTCGCGGCTCACCACGTGCACGTCCGCGCCCGAGGCGATCAGCAGCCCGAGCCTGCGCTGCGCCACCGTACCGCCGCCGACCACGACGACGCGGCGGCCGACGAGATCGAGCCCGACCAGATAGTTCGGATCGCCCTCGTGCGGCGCGGCTGGGGATACCGGCTGGTCATCGGTGTGGTCTTGCGTGTTCGGCACAGTTTTCGAGCCTACGGCCTGCGCGCGAACCAACGGCAATCGCCTCGCTCGGTCGTCGCGGCCGCCCGCGCCGGTTGCGCCACAGCACCTGTCACGCCGCCGCACCAGCAGCGCCCGCCGTACCGGCCCACGCCTTGCGCACTTGACGCATCAGCAGCGCCCGCCCGACCAACAGCGCCCAGCGCACGCGCCACACCAGCAGCGCCCGACAGCACCCGCCAGCGCGCACAGCACCTGCCGCGCCTGGCGTGCCCGCCGCACCCGTCGCGCTCGGCCGATCGTGCGTCCCGCGATGTGGCGTCGAAGCGGGCGTGCGGGCATTCCTATACTCGCGCCTATGACTCGCTGGCGTCGGACGGTGCGGATGATCGCGGTAGCGCTGCTCGCCTGCGGACCGGCGGTGGCCGGGGTGGCCGCGGCCGAGCCCGCACCCTACGTGCCGAATCCCGGGATCGAGTCGACGTACTTTCGGCCCGGTCCCGCGGCCGTGACCGAACAGCTCGGATTCGGGTGCTGCGACAGCGGCGGCGCGAAATTCGATGTCTGGTATCCGACGGAGCTGGGTGCACAACGGCATCCGATCGTGCTGTGGGGCAACGGGTCCGACGCCGTTCCCAGTCAATACCGGTACCTGCTGCGGCATTTCGCGTCCTGGGGCTTCGTCGTGGTGGCCACCGAGAACCGGAACACCGGGTCCGGGTCCGATATCCGCAAGTCGCTGGAATTCCTGCTCGCGCAGGGCGACGATCCGGCGAGCGTGTTCTTCGGCAAACTGGACCGGGACGCCGTCGGCGCCGTGGGGCATTCGCAGGGCGCGTCGGGGGTGCTCAACGCCCTGCGCGACTCGGCGGGCGCGATCAAGACCGCTGTGCCGCTGGAACTTCCGGCACAGCACTGGTGCTCGACCGCGGCGTCGTGCGCCGACACCCGCGCGCTCACCACGGGTTCGGTGTTCTTCGTGAACGGGACCGCCGACGGCATCGTCTCGCCGTCGCATCAAGCACTGCCCTGGCAGGTGGAAGGCTTGCAGTCGAATCAGGCGTACTACGAGGCGACGCCGGCCGGCGTGCGCAAAGCCTGGGGCACCCTCGACGGGCCGAACCACAACGACGTGCAGGGGCAGCCGGATTGCGCGGCCGCGTCCACCCCGTGCACGACCGGCGTGTTCGGCTACCTCGGCTACCCGACGGCGTGGCTGCTGGCGCAGTTACGCGGCGACGCCGACGCGCTCGCGGCCTTCCGCGCGGACAGCGGCGAACTGTTCACCCCCTCATCCAACTGGCGCCACCAGTCCAGCTCGATCACCGAATGAACCCGGCGAGGCGGGCGAACTGTCCGTCGACCGGCGGTGACGTACGTACGAACCGTCCGTTGCCTGCCGCGCCGTCGCGGACGAGTGTGCAGAGATGGCATTGACCGAGGACCCGCCCCCGGCCGCCGACTACGCCGATCGCGTCATCGCGGTGGAGCCGGGCGGCAACGAGTACATCCCCGACGACGCCAGGCACGGCCGCCCGCGCGGGCTGTTCTGGACCTGGATGTCGCCGAATCTGGAATTCGCCACCATCTTCATCGGCGTGCTCTCGGTCACCGCCTTCGGGATGACTTTCTGGCAGGCGGCACTGGCCCTGACCATCGGCATCGGGCTCGCCGCCGCCGCGCACCACGTGCTGTCGGCCCGCGGCCCGGTGCACGGTGTGCCGCAAATGGTGTTGGGGCGCTTGGCCTTCGGTTATCGGGGCAACGCACTGCCCGCGGCGTTCATGTCCATCATGTGCGGGGTCGGCTGGTTCGCCACCAACAGCGTCAGCGGCGCGTTCGCGTTGAGCAGCCTCACCGGCATGCCGAAACTCACCGCGCTGGCGCTGATCGTGGTGGTGCAGACCGTTTTCGGCGCGTTCGGCCACAACCTGGTGCACGCCTTCGAGCGCATCGTCTTCCCCGTGCTCGCGGTGGTTTTCGTCGTGGTGACGATCGTGATACTCGGCAAAGCCGACCTCGGCGCGGCCGCGCCGGCCGGCGGGGTGGGCGGGACCGGCGGCTTCCTGCTGACCGTCGGCACCGCCTTCGGGTACGCGGGCGGCTGGAATCCCTACGCGGCGGACTACTCTCGCTATCTGCCGCGCACGGTTTCGCGCGCCGCCACCGGCGGTTTCGCGGCCGCCGGACTGTTCGTGTCCTGCCTGTGGCTGTCTCTGCTCGGCGCGGCCTCGGTCACCATCGCGGGCACGGCGACGGGCAGTCCCACCGATGTCTTCACCGCGAATCTGCCCGGCGTGCTG
Organism: Nocardia brasiliensis IFM 10847; assembly: GCF_000710915.1. Lineage (GTDB taxonomy): Bacteria > Actinomycetota > Actinomycetes > Mycobacteriales > Mycobacteriaceae > Nocardia > Nocardia brasiliensis_A. Next base: position 4,640 of record NZ_BAUA01000125.1, on the reverse strand, counting down.
GCGGATCTGGCGTTGCTGGCCATCGCGCTCGGCGCCGTCGCGGCGAACGCGCTGAACGTGTACTCCGGGGCGATGGCCTTCGTGACGATCGGCATCGCCTTGCCGCTGCGCACGCAGCGGGCGGTCGTCTCGATCGGTTTCGGCGCCCTCGGTTTTCTCGTCGCCTGGTGGGCGCTGGCGGATGCCGCCGCGAGCTACGAAGCGTTCCTGCTGATCGTCGCGTATTGGATCGGGCCGTGGCTGGGCGTGATGTTCGTCGACCAGTACCTGCGCCGCGGCAAGCCGGTCGACGTTTTGCTCTACGACCGCGCGTACACGAATCACCCTGGAGTGGTGGCGTTTACGACCGGATTGGCGGTGTCGGTACTGCTGTTCTCCAATCAGGCGAAGTTCACCGGCTACCTGGTGCGTGAGTTCCCCGCGCTCGGTGACATCACCTTCTTCGTCGGGTTCCTGGTCGCCGCCGCCACCTATGCGGTGCTCGCGCGGCGCCCCTGACACTTCGCGCACCTCTCCTGTGGTGCGGCTAGTCGGACAGCCGGTGCGCACACAACGCGAGCAGCAGCGTGCCCGCCAGGGCGGGCGCGGCCGGGTCGTAGCCGAGCAGTGCGCGGATGCGTTCCAGCCGCTGGTACAGCGACTGCCTGCCGATGTGCAGTGCCGCGGCGCAGCGGGTCGCGCTGCCGCCGTGGCGCAGGTAGACCTCCAGCGTGCGGGCTAGTTTGCTGTGATGCGCCGTGTCCCAGTCGATCAGCGGGGCGATGGTGGTGCTGATCAAACGGTGGCGCTCGGCAGCCGGCAACGATTCGACGACGAGCTCGGTGGCCAGCTCGCGCACCGTCGCGAGCGGACTGCCCGCCGGCCGATCCCGTCGGTGCCGAGTGGCCAGCCGCAACGCCGACCGCGTCGCCTCGAGCGAGCCGGTCAACGCGGCGGCGGTGAACTCACACGGGTCGCCCACCACCACCGTGACGCCTTCGACGGCGTTCGTGGCGAAGGCGTTGCGCAGCAGGCGGGCGACCGCACCGACCGGATCGGGCTCTGCCTGGTCCATGACGAGTACGCCGTAGCCGGTCGCGTGCACCTCGGCCACCAGCGCGGGCCTGCCGAGTTCCTTTGCCGCGGTGTCGATCAGACGGGTCGCGATGCGGGTATCGGGCGCGTCGGCGGCCACCGGCACCAAGGCGCGCCCGGACAGCGCCGGGATACCGGCCGCCGAGGCCCGCACTTTCAGATCGGCCTGCCGAATCATCTTGCCGTCCAACAGATCCGCGAGCAGGGTGCGCGCCGCGAGCTGCGGCCGTCCGGTCGGCGAACCCGAATTGGCGAGTGCGAGGCCGAGGGTCGGCGCGGACTGCTCCAGCACGGCGGCGAGCGTGGCGTCGTCGAGCACCGAGCCGGGACCTGCGGTGAGCGTCCCCCAGGTGTTCTCCTTGGCTCGGATCGTCGCGGTCGCGGTGCCGGATTCCACTGCGGCCCAGGCGGATCGGTCGTCGTCCACGCCGTGCGCCGCGATCAACGCGCCGTTGCCGCTCGTCACGATCAGTGCGCACCCGGTGGTCGCACCGATGCGAGTCAGCAACTGCGCGAGCCCATTTCCCGCGGCGAGTTCGACGGTCAGTTCCCGCGCGAGCGCGTTGAGCAGGCGCAACGAGCGCACCTCGCGCGACACGATCTCGGTGTTCGCGGCCCGGCACAGGTCGATGAACGGCACCACCGCCCGCAGCGCGATCAGCGGCAGTGTGCGGCGCGAGGCCTCCTCGACCATATCGGGCGGGACCGCGTCGAAGGTGCGGCCGAGTTCGACGGCCACCCCGGCCACCCCGCGACCGGCGATCTCGCGCAGGTAGTGCCGTCGCGTCCCCGCGTCCACCCCGGACAGGCCCAGCCCGGTGGTGAGCAGCAGTTCCCCACCGGAGAGCAGGGGGCCGATCTCGTAGATCTCGCTCGAATGCACCCAGCGCACCGTCCGTCGCAAAGCGCTGTGACCTGCCAAGACGAGCGGATCGGCCGGGGCGAACTGGTTGTCGAGCACTTCGCGCACGGTGGGCAACATACGGTCATCCTGTCATCTGGACACCGGTGCCGGATGGACGATCTGTACGTTGCGGCCGGGCCGGTCGCCTTGGAGGCTGGAGCCATGACGCACGCGACACCGGCACCACAACTGCTCGAGGTGGCTTACCAGGAGGCGCTGCTCGGCCGCGCCGAGGGCGGTATCCCGATCGGGGCCGCGCTGTTCGACGCGGACGGCACCCTGCTCGGCAGCGGCCACAATCGGCGCGTGCAGTCCGGCGACCCCAGCATCCACGCCGAAACCGACGCCTTCCGGGCTGCGGGCCGCAGGCGCGACTACGGCCCGACGATCATGGTGACCACGCTGTCACCGTGCTGGTATTGCAGCGGCCTGGTCCGTCAGTTCGGCATCGGCACCGTGATCATCGGCGAATCACAGACCTTCCACGGTGGCCACGACTGGCTGGCCGAGCACGGCGTCGCGGTGACCGTGCTCGAGGACACACGGTGCGTCGAGATGATGACCACGTTCATCGCCGAGTATCCGACGCTCTGGCACGAGGACATCGGCGTCGCCGACGAGACAGCGGCGAAATGAGCGCGATCGCGGCGATCGACCTGGCGCGCTGGCGGGCCGGCGGCTCGGCGGCCGCCGAGGTGGAGCGCGAAGTGGACGAGGGGTTGCGGCGCGCCGGATTCCTGCTGGTCTACGGGCACGGCGTACCGGCGGAGCTGGCCGGGGCGGTGCGCGGCGCCGCGCGGCGCTTCTTCGCACTGCCGGACGCGGTGAAGCAGCGCTACGCCGTGACGGTGGGCGGTCGTGGCTGGATCGGACCGGGCAAGGAGGCCAACGGCTACGCCGAAGGCACCGCGACGCCACCCGATCTCAAAGAGACCTTCGCGGTCGGCGCGGATACCGCGACCGGCGATCCGCGCGTCGACGACGTCTGGTTCCTGCCCAACGTCTGGCCGGACGAGGTGGTCGAACTGCGGGAGCTGCTGACGGCCTACACCGCGGCGGTGCACACCCTGTCCGACGAGTTGCTCGCCTTGTTCGCGGCGGCATTGCGCTTGCCCGCCAACCCGTTCCGAGATCTCGCGGCGCGACCCACCTGGACCTGCAACATCAATCACTATCCGCCGCTGACAACAGTCGGCCCGCCGGAACCCGGCCAGTTCCGGATCGGCCCGCACACCGACTTCGGCACCGTCACCGTGCTGGACCGCGAGCCCGGCGCGGGCGGACTCCAGGTCTACACCGCGGCGCAGGGCTGGGCCGACGCACCGTACGACCCCGCCGCCCTCACCGTGAACATCGGTGACCTGCTTGCCTATTGGAGCGCGGATCGCTGGCCGTCGGGCCGGCATCGAGTGCTGCCGCCGCAGGCGCACGCACCGGAGGAAGACCTGGTGTCGCTCATCTACTTCTACGAACTCGACCACGATGCGGTCGTCACGCCGCTGAGCCCGCCGATCGGGCACACCACCGGCTTGCCGCCGGTGGTGTCGGCCGAGTTCCTGCGCACCCGGCTGGATGCCATCACCGTCAAATGACCTGTGGCGGTCAGCTGAAGCGGGGTTGGTCCTGAACCCACTTGAACGGTGTGCTGCGCAGTTTGAAGGAATTCAGGTCCACCTGTTCGAGGGCGACCGTCACCCGGTGACCGTTGAACTCACCTTCCAGTTGCAAGCGATCCGGCGTGGGCTGGATGAACGTGAACGTACCGATCTGAGTCGGTTGCGCCTGCGCGATGTGTCCCGGCAACGTCTGGGAAGTCGTGTCCGACACGGTGATCGTGTGGGCCGCCGGGTCGACCGCACCGGCCACGGGCACCAGAGTGCCGTCCATCTTCTGATATGCCATTCCGGACAGATCGAAAACCACCCGCTGCCAACGATTCTGGTCCGTGGTCAACGGCGGGAGCGGCTGGCCGTCCTGGGTGAACTCCGACACCGACCAGATGCCGTACAGCGCGGGCTTGGGCGCACCACCGCCGCCCTCGTTCCAGAAGAACCACGTTTCGTGCACGGTGCCGGCCAGCACCCACAGGCCCAACGCGATCTGCACCACCACCGCGATCACCCGGACCCGCCTGCCGCGGAACGGCTCCGGCTGCACGGCGGGCTGCGACGGCCGTTGCAGGACAAGCACATCGGCGAGTCGACGCGCCTGCGGCGCGAGCAGCACCAGCGAGATCAGCAACAGGTGCCCGGACAGGATCTTCACCGGCACATCGAAGGTCATGTTCAGGATGAACACCTGCGCCATGCTGATCAGGCTGATCATCGCGCCGATCGTGGCGGTCCGCGGCCAGAACAGCAGCAGGCCGCCGAGCACTTCCGCGCTGCCCAAGAGGATTTGGTAGATCGGTGCGGATCCGACCTGCATCCACAGCACCGCCGCGGGCGTGAAATCACCGTACTGCGAGAGCAACGCCACCAGCGGCGGCTCCGGCATCTGTGTGGGGATGACCTTCGCCATTCCGTAGAAGAGCATCTGGCCGCCCAGGCACAGCCGCAGGAACAGTAGGAACCAGGCATTGAGCCGCCGATAGTCCGGCCGATGCCGGTCCAGCACGGACCACACCGCCGTGGCCACCAGGGCCACGATCAGGATGCAGAAC
>NZ_BAUA01000126.1 GCF_000710915.1 Nocardia brasiliensis IFM 10847 | reverse complement strand
GCAGCGAGGTCTGGGCCCAGGCCTTCTCGCCCGCGCTCAGCTCGGTCAACACCTCATCGATCGCGGGTTCATCGAAAGTTGTGCCCATCCGGCAACTATGCCCGGGCGATTCGGCCGGTGGTTTACATCCTGGGATATCGGCGTGAAACAACAATCCCCAGACCATTAGGCTCAATGCCCATGATCGACCTCCGATTCCTGCGGGACAACCCCGACGCGGTCCGTGCCTCGCAGCGCGCCCGCGGCGAAGACCCCGCCCTCGTCGATGCCCTGCTCGAGGCCGACGCGGCGCGCCGTGCCGCCGTCGCCACCGCCGACAACCTGCGTGCCGAGCACAAGGCGATGGGCAAGGTGATCGGCAAGGCGAGTAAAGAGGAACGGCCCGCCCTGCTCGCGCAGGCGCAGGAGATGTCGCAGAAGGTCAAGGACGCCGAGGTCGCGCAGAACGCGGCCGACGCCGACCTGGACGCCGCCCAGCGCGCGATCTCGAACGTCGTGCAGGAGGGTGCGCCGGCCGGCGGCGAGGACGACTACGTCGTCCTGGAAACCATCGGCACGCCACGGGAATTCGACTTCGAGCCGAAGGACCATGTGGAGCTCGGCGATTCGCTCGGGCTGTTCGACATGGAACGCGGCGCGAAGGTGTCGGGCGCGCGTTTCTACTTCATGACCGGTTACGGGGCGCTGCTCCAGCTCGGTCTGTTGCAGCTGGCTGCCCAGCGCGCGGTCGCCAACGGCTTCACCATGATGATCCCGCCGGTGCTGGTGCGGCCCGAGATCATGGCGGGCACCGGGTTCCTCGGGCAGCACTCGGCCGAGGTCTATCACCTCGAAGAGGACGACCTGTACCTGGTCGGCACCTCGGAGGTGCCGCTGGCCGGCTACCACTCGGACGAGATCCTCGATCTGAGCGGCGGGCCGAAGCGGTACGCGGGTTGGTCGACCTGTTTCCGGCGCGAGGCGGGCAGCTACGGCAAGGACACCCGCGGCATCATCCGGGTGCACCAGTTCGACAAGATCGAGATGTTCGTCTTCACCACGCCCGAGCAGGCCGACGCCGAGCACAAGCGGTTGCTCGCCTGGGAGCAGGACATGCTCGCCGCTGTCGAGGTGCCTTACCGGGTCATCGACGTCGCCGCAGGCGATCTCGGCAGCTCGGCCGCGCGGAAGTTCGACTGCGAGGCCTGGGTGCCGACCCAGCAGACCTACCGGGAACTCACCTCGACCTCGAACTGCACCACCTTCCAGGCCCGTCGCCTCGCCGTGCGCTACCGCGACGAGAACGGAAAACCGCAGATCGCAGCCACTTTGAACGGCACGCTGGCGACGACACGCTGGATCGTGGCGATCCTGGAGAACCACCAGCAGGCCGACGGCTCGGTGCGGGTGCCTGCCGCGCTGGTCCCGTTCGTCGGCACCGAGGTGCTGACACCGCCGCGGTGACGACGCCCAACGTTCGCTGCGCACACCGGGTTTGACCGGACCGGCCGGGTCCGGTGTGGAACCCTGCGCACGGTCCGAATATGTTTCGTCTCCGTGAATAGCTACCTGTTCGCCATGCCGGATTCACGGGATGTGGCAACCGTCGGGATTCGTTGTGTCTAGGCTGTTCCCCGTGCGAGGAATCGGGGCGCGCGGCGATACCCGAACCCGGGTGCGGGCGGCATCGGCGCTGGCGACAGCTATGGTCATGGCTCGGACCACCGGGGCGTTCTACGTCATGGGTGGTGTGCTGGGTCTGCTGATTACTGCGATCGCCCCGGGCGACGAGGGTAATCGGCCGTTGGTGGGCACGGCTGCGGCGATCGCGCTGACGCTCGGACTCACCCTGCTCGCCTGGGGCCCACGGTTGCCGCACTCGATCCACCACATGTACGTCGCGATCGCGACCGTGCTGGTGACGATCGCGGTCTACGCGTTCCCGAACACTGTCGGCGCCATCAGCCTCGCCGCGTTCTACGTCTTCATCGCCTGCGATGCCGCGCTGTTCTTCGCGTGGTCGTATGCCGCCTCGCACATCGCCTTCGCGCTGGTCCTGTGTCTGTGGGTGCTGCCGGCGCGCCCCGTCGAGCCGGGCTTGCCGTGGTGGTCCGGGCTCATCCCCGCGGGCGTGACGCTCGGCGTCGGCATCGTCGTCGGGATCCTCACCCGGATGGCGTCGGAAGCCGATATCGACGTGCTCACCGGACTTTTGAACCGCCGCGGTTTCGATCGTGCGCTCAACTCCGCGATCGAGCAGGCCTCGCGCACCGGTCAGGGACTGGCCCTCGTGCTCGTCGACCTGGACCGTTTCCAGAAGATCAACGACCACCTCGGCCACCGCGCGGGCGACGCCGTGCTGCAGCGCGTCGCCGACACCTGGTCGAAACTGCTTGCGCCGGAACAGCGTCTGGCCCGCTACGGCGGTGACGCGTTCGCGCTGCTGTTGCCGAACACCACCGAGCAGGCGGCCATCCTGCTCACCGAACAGCTGCGCGCCGCGGTGACCACCGGGTGCTCGGCGGGCGTGACCTCCTGGCAGCCGGGCGAATCCGGCTCGCTGCTGGTCAGTCGCGCGGATGTCGGTCTGTACCGGGCCAAGCAGGCGGGCCGCAACCGGACGGTGCTCGAATCGTCGCGGCAACTGCCGCTCGCGGTGGAACTGCGCGAGGCGATCGACCGCGGCGCTCTCGACGTGCACTACCAGCCGATCGTCAGCCTCACCGAGGGCGGCGGCAAAGCGGTCGGCGTCGAGGCGTTGCTGCGCTGGTCGTCGAGCGCGCAACCCGATGTCACCACCGAGGGCCTGATCCGCGTCGCCGAGGAATACGACCTCATCTCCGATCTGGACGAGCTGGTGTTGCGCCGCGCCTGCGCCGACGCCGCCCGGTTGCAGGACACCTTCGCGCAACTCGACCTCACCCTGAACGTCAACGTGAGCGGGCTCGAACTGGCCGAAGCCGGCTACGCCGACCGGGTCGCCGGCATCCTCGCCGGTACCGGCTGGCCCGCCCACCAGCTCGTGCTCGAGGTGACCGAGAGCGAACTCGCCGCCGAATCACAGACCGCCATCGCGAACCTGCACACGCTGCGCGAGCGGGGCGTGCGCATCGCCATCGACGATTTCGGCACCGGATACTCCTCGCTCAGCCGGCTCGCCACGCTGCCCAGCGACATCCTCAAGGTCGACCAGTCCTTCGTCGCCGCGATCCGCTCCGATTCGCCCGCGCCGCCGCTGCTCGGCGTGATCGCCGCGCTGAGCAGCGCCCTCGATCTGCAGGTCATCGCCGAAGGCGTGGAAACCGAGTACCAGGCCGCGGTGCTCACCGAACTCGGTTTCGCACTCGCCCAGGGCTACCACTACAGCGACTCGCATCCGGTCGCCGAGCTGATCAGCGACCTCAACGAGAACCAGGGGCGGGTCGGCCCCGGCGCGCATGATCGCGAACTCGGCAACGGGGATTCCATGCACGCCGCCAACGGATGGCTGCCGCTCGGCTGAGGCCGATCCGGCTGGGCGGGATAAAGCGGTTGACCCGGGCAGGGACGGATGCGCATGCTGGGGACATGCGTTTGCTCGTCTACGGCTGTTGATCTGTCCGGACGGTGCTGGCCCGGCTGACGGGTAGCACCGGAACAGTTCGTTCCCTCGCGGTTCGGGTGGTGCTCTTCAAGGGCATCGGCGAGCTGATTCCGTTCTATGCGGTGTACGCCCTGCTGTTCGCCGAGCACGGGTTGAGCACGGGGCAGATCTCGTCGCTGTTCGCGATCTGGTCGATCACCGCGTTCCTGCTGGAGGTGCCCTCCGGCGCGTGGGCCGATACCGTTTCGCGCCGGGCACTGCTCGTCCTCAGCGGTATCCTGCTGACCGCCGGCTTTACCTTCTGGACCCTGGTCCCGACCTACTTCGGTTTCGCCTCGGGATTCGTATTGTGGGGCGCGGCAGGCGCTTTGGCGTCCGGCACCTTCGAAGCGCTGCTGTACGACGACTTGGTCGCGCGCGGCGCACAGTCGGCCTATCCACGCCTGCTCGGTTACACCCGTGCCGCGTCGGAAACCGCCATCGTCATCGGTATCGTCGCCGCCGCTCCGCTCTACCTCTGGGGTGGCTATGCCCTGATCGGTTGGTCCAGCGTAGGTTTCGCCGCGCTGCACACCGTGCTCGCCCTGTCGCTGCCCGCCGCCCCCAAATCCGTTTCCGCCGCCGACATCGATGAGCTGGAAGAGGAGGCGGGCGCGGAATTTTCGCGGCCGGCGGACGTCACCTCGAACGCGGCCGATCGAGCGTCGGCTGACGAGCGCGGCCGGATCGATACGGCGACGCCCAACGCTGCGAGCCCGTTCGCGCGCTACCTGGAGATGTTGAGAAACGGTGTGGGGGAGGCTGTTCGGGTGCGGGCGGTGCGCAACGGCGTGTTCCTCGGGGCGCTGCTGTTCGGCGTGACGGCGTTCGACGAATATTTCGCGTTGCTGGCCGCGGCGGTCGGCGTCACCACGGCGGTGGTGCCGTTGCTGGTGGGTCTCACGGTCGTCGGCTCGTTGGCCGGTTCGCTGCTGGCCGGGCGCACCGCAGGGATGTCGGCGCGCACCATGGCTCACGCAGTCGGTGCCGGTGGGTGCTTGTTCGTCGGCGGCGCCTTGATCACGGGCTTGGCCGCGCACCAACCGGGCGTCGTGTATCTGCTTGCCGGCCTTGGTTTCACCGCCATCGGCCTGTCCTACGGCATCGTGTACAACGCGGGCATCGTCGCCGCGGCCCGGCTCCAGGACGCCATCCAAGGTCCGGCCCGCGCCACCGTCACCTCGGTTTCCGGCCTGCTCGGTGAGGTCGTAGCCCTGGTGGTCTTCGTCTTCGCCGCCCTCGCCGCCACCGTGTTCCCCCTCCCGATAACCGTCGCCCTCCTGGGTGCCACCCTCCTGCCCATGGCCCTGGCCACCCCCGCCTGGCTCCCGCCGAAGCCCGCACTCACTGAATGAGAGGTTCCTGGTGATCCCGTGTCCCGGGCTTCGGCGACAGCTGGGCCGTTTTCGGCACGCACGGCGGCAGCCCGCACCACCCGGCCTGGTATCGCAACCTCATGGCGGCTCCGCGGGTCACCGTCGAAGCGGGCTCGGAAACGGTGCCCGCTGTCGGCCGGCGGCCGGCGCAATCCTCACTGCGTGAGCGGTGCGCCGATCAAATGCTCTGCGGTGAGCAGGAATTGGTCGGTGGAGCGGTCGATGAGGTCGGTGCGGGAGATGGGAAGGGTGCCCGACAGCCAGCTGTTGGTGGTCTCCCAGAGGCCGCCGAGCAGGTGGGTAGCCGCGAATTCGGCCTGTTCCCCGGCACTTTCGACGATCTGCGCGCCGACCTCGGCGGCGCACACCGCCATCATGATGCCCGCGAAGGAACGCATCACCTCGGCGCGGCGCTGCAGCAGGGCTGGGTTCAATTGGGCTTCGACCGTGACGATGCGCGCCTTGCGCGGACTGTCGGCGATCAGGTCGACGGCTGCGGCGATGGCGGCCCGGGTCTTGGCGCGGATATCGGCCGCAGTGGTGACGAATGCGGCGACCACGGCCTGGCCGATCTCGTCGACGATGCGCTCGAACAGCTCGCTGAACACGGTGTCGAGGTCGGTGAAGCTCTCGTAGTAGTACCGCTCGGACAGTTTGGCCTGCGTGCACAGCCCGGAGACGGTCAGTTTGGCGAAACCCGAGGTGCCGATGAGTTCCTGCGCGGCGTCGAGCAGGGCCGCACGACGACGCGCGCGCCGCTGCTCGATGGGCACGCCGCCGTAGGACCGCGAGGTGGTAGCCACGGCACCATTCTGGCATACATCCTTGCCAGATATCCGATTTTGTGGGACGGTCTTGTCAGAATGTGCTCGACCCCGAGCCGAACCTCGATCCGACGGGTGAAGTGCAATGGCGCATGACAACCAGAAGCTGCCGACTCCGCAGCTGTTCACGGAGTTCCCGTTCAAATACGCGGTGCCGGTGCTGGCGCCCGGCGATCTGAGCTGCACCGCCGCCCAACGTGATTCGTTCCGTCGCTTCGCACAGGTCGGAGACCCGCTCGCGGACGACGTGGTCGCGATGTTCAAACGGCTGCCCGTCGGTGAAGGGCGCCGCATGTTCGAGATCGCGGTGGAACGCGGCATCGACGCGGTGCCGGACGCGCCCGCGGAACTGACCGCCTTCTTCGGACAGGTGGAAGCGGACCCGTACTGGCTGGACCGGGACAAGATCGACCGCGGGGCCCGGGTGGTCGGGCGCACCAGCGTCTGGGGCGGCATCGCGATGGGCATGTTCGCCCTGATGGGCGGCTATCTCGCGTCCCGCGCGGACAAGACCCTCGTCGGCACCGGCGACCTCGATGCGATGGCGCCGCGCCGGCTCGCCGAAACCACCCAGTGGTGGCTGGACGTGACGACGCCGGGCGGGCTGGCACGCAACGCCGTCGGCTACAAGAGCGTGCTGCGGGTCCGGTTGATGCACGCGCTGGTGCGGGCGGGCATGAACCGCAGGCCCGACTGGGACTACGACGCGTGGGATCACCCGGTCAACCAGGTGCTCACTGTCGGCACCCTGGGCCTGTTCTCGATGGCGAATCTGGTTGGCGCGCAGGCACTCGGCTTGCGTTTCTCGCCCAAGGAGAAGGACGCGGTCTTCCAGCTGTGGCGCTATGTCGGGTTCCTGCTCGGTATCGATCAGGAAATCCTGCCGACCTGTGAGACCGATACCTGGCGTGCGTTCTGGATTCTCGCCGACACCGAATTCATCCCCGACGCCGATTCCCAACGCCTGGCCCAGGCATTGATTCCCGCGGCGGGCGGGCTGTTCATCGACAACACCACCGCGCCGCGCAGGGCGGTCCGCGCCGTGCTGACCAGTTACATGGTGGCCTACAGCCGGATCATCCTCGGCCGCAGCAACGCCGATTTCCTGGGCCTCCCGGACAGCCGCTTCTTCCAGAGCGCGGTGCTGGCGACCGCCGTCGTGAACGGCGCACTGGAGGTGCCCCGCCGAATCCTGCCCGGCGCCACCCGCTTCAGCGAAAACCTCGGCGCCCGCGTCCGCACCCGCCTGGTCCGCGGTTCCATCGCCCGCAACGGCGGTGACCGCACCTACGCCCGCCACGACACCTACGCCCGCCCCGTACTCCGCGCGGGATAGGGATTGCGCCGACAGAGGTGGAACGACCGGCGGGGTGGCGGTCGAGTACCACTCCGGCGTCGTCAGCGGGGCCCCTACGGCTGCCCGCGGGCGGCGATGCCGACGGCCAGCAAGGTGAGGCAGCCGCCGGCCACTGTGGTTACGGAAAGCCCTGCCGCAGTAGGCGTTACGACATCCAAGGCAACGGACATCAGGAGTTGGCCCGCCACCGAGGTGAGGCCGAGCAGGAGGACACCGATCCACCGAACGGTGACGGCGGCCAACGCGATGAACGCGATGCCGATCACCCCGCCGAGGTAAAGCCAAGGCTGCGTGGGAAATTCGGCGGGCAGGCCGGAACCGAGCAGGATCGCGCCCTCGATGCAGACCAGCGCGACGAGCCCGATACCGAAGTTGACCACCGTCGCCGACCAGGGCCCGCCGACTTCGCCGACCCGCCCGTTGACCGCCTGCTGCCACGCCAGACCGATTCCGGCCAGCGCGGGCAAGACGATCAGCAGCACGATCGGTGCCCCCCGCAACGACTCCGGCACCGCGAGCCCGCCACCCGGCGTCGCGGCCCGGCCGAGCCCCGCGAGCAGCACCGCGAATATGCCGAGCGCCGCCGCCCCGAAGCGCAGTGGTGTGATGGCGGTGCGCCCGCTCGGCGCCAAGCCGAGCCGATCGACCACCAGACTGCTCAGGAGTTGTCCCGCGACCGCGGCCACGGTGAACGCGGTGACCCCGATCGCCGCGACGGTGAGCCCCTGACACGCGACGAAGAACGCCCCGCACAATCCACCCAGCAATTGCCATATCGGCAAACGGCCCGTCACCACCGCGGCCCGTACTCGCCCCAACCCGGTTCGCATCCGCCCACTCAGCACGAACACCGCCCCCAAAATCAGCAATCCCGAACCGAAACTGATCACCGCGGCCGCAATCCCATCCTGCAATCGCGCCCCCAACGCCCCATTGATCCGCCCCTGCACCGCCACCCCCGCACCGATACAAAACGCACAGCCCAAACCCACCCGCACCCGCGCCGTCACCCCTGGCACGCTACCGCCAACCACCCCGGGCCTCCGCGTCCTCACCCGACGACCACCGGCCATGTCTCACCTTCCCGCGCGCATATCGTCGTCCCGCGCGTGTGTCCGTCGGCTGACACGCGCGCGGGGTGACATAACCTACGCGGCAGGTGAATCGAACGGCTTCGGCATCATCAACCTTTTTCGGGATCCACCGGCCCGTCGCGGAGTACGCCCCGCACCTGGTCGAGTGTCACTGTGTCCGGCTCGAATTCCGCCAGCCACCAGGTGGCGCCCGCTGCGGCATAGGGTGCCGAATCGGTGCCGGCCGGGAGCGCGACCGCGATGTCGTATGGCGTCGCGGGTTCGGCGCGCAGAGCAGTGAGCGTGTCGGTGATCTCGGCGACCTGATCCGGGTGTTCGAGGTTGACCGGGAAGAATCCGTCGAGACGGGCGGCGCGGCGCAGCGGCGCGACCTTCCCGGGGAATCCCGCGGCCCACACCGGCACGCCGGGGCGCTGCACCGGTCTGGGCAGGAATGAGACGTCATCGACCGTGTAGTGCTGTCCATGGTGCCGCACCGGCTCGCCCGACCAGGCCGCGGCGAGAATCGCAAGCGACTCGTCGAGCATCTGCGCGCGCCGGCGGTCGTCGAGTTCCTCGCCGGTAGCGCGCAATTCGTCGCCGAACCGATTACTGCCGAGGCCGACGCCGAGCGTGAGGCGACCGCCGCCGAGCTGGTCCAGCGTCGCGGTCTCCTTGGCGAGCTTCGCCGGCCTGCGGCGGGCCGGCGGGGTGACCATCGGCCCGAACCGGAGGCGTTCGGTGGCGGTGGCGATCGCGGCCAGGGTGATCCACGGGTCGGCCGCCTGCTGGACCGGTGCCTGCCAGCGCAGATGGTCCCACACGAACACGCCGTGCCATCCGGCTTCCTCGGCCTCGGCGGCCAGTCGCGCGACCACGACCGGGTCGGCGAGTTCGTCGAACAGCGGCAGCCAGAGGGCGGACCGGAAGACGTCGTCGTGCATGACGCAACGCTAGACCTGGGACGTCGGCCCTGAAAGCAGTAGTTTTCCGGGCAACTCGGCGGGTCAGAGCTTGCGTGAGCGCAATTCGTGCCCCTTGGACGTCTTGCACCGTCCCGATTCCAGGTCCCATTGCCAGCCGTGCAGATTGCAGGTGAGGGTATTGCCTTCCACCACACCGAATTTCGAGAGATCAGCCTTCAGGTGCGGGCAACGCCGCTGCACTTCCCAGCCGTCCAGTTCGGTGGACGCGGAATCGTCGTGCGCCTCGGAGAACCAGCCGTCGGCGTAGGCGATGCGCTCATCGGTGAGGCATTTGAAGAAGGTGTAGAGGAATTCGTTGTAGCCGCCGATCCGCCACGCCTGGAAGCGGGTGGACAGGAAAATGGTGTTCACCCAGTCCGGTTCCCGGTCCCGCAGCACGGTGCGCACCAGGTCCGGCGCGATGCGAAAACCGTAGCGGTACTTGCCTTCGCCCTCGATCGGCCCGCGCACCACCCGCTTCGGGAAGTCCAGCACCACGGTCTCGTCGCCGAGCACCAGCCCGACGGGGTAGCCGATGCCGTCGCAGATCAGATCGCTCTGCGCCATGATCGGCTCGAACAGCGCCCGCAGCGGCTCCAGCAGCGGCCCGTCATTCGTTGCCCAGGAAGCCTTTTCGGCCGCCAGCACCGGCGCGAGGCGCTGCGCCATCAGCTCGATGTACTCGGCCTTGTTGTCGTAGATGAGGCCCGGTTCGAACGGATGGGTGAGCTCGAGTTCGCGCCCGCGCACGTCGGCGACCGAGCCGGGGATCATCAGGATCCCGCCCTCGTTGCCGTGGATGCGCATCTGCTCCAGGAACACCATCTGGTCCGGGAAGATGTTGCCCTCGTCGCCCCGGTCGTCGTTCAGGTAGCGCAGTTCGTCGTCGAGGAACACCGGCGGACCGGCGGACGGCACCACCCAGGTCGCGCCGACCTGCTCGATATAACTGCGGCAGCGGTCCATGCCGCGCTGACGCTTCTGCTTGCCGAAGTTCGCCTTGGTGCGGTTCGGGATGTCGTAGACCATCGGGTACCAGATCGCGCCCGAGTACTGCAGCAGGTGGATATCGATGTGCCCGAACGCATCGTGCAGCACGTCCATGTCTACGGGGCGGGCGTCGTTCATGTTGAAACAGGTGGTCTCGCCGTCGGAGACGACCAGCCCGGAGTCGCCGATCGGGCCGTCGGCGGGCGCGCGCAGCGCGATGATCATGATGTCGATATCGCCGCCCGGACCGGTCACCGTGTGCTTGACCGAATCCTCGGTCTCGAAGAATTTGGTGAAGCCCAGCTTCTCCAGCTCGCGCTTCAGATCCGGCACCGGGTAGTCCGGCAGCAGCACGGTCGCGTCCTTGTTGACGTGCTCGGCCAGGTTCTTCGCGTCGAAGTGGTCGCGGTGCAGATGCGAGACGTAGAGGAAATCGCAGTTGCCCAGCTCGTCCCAGTCCAGCTGGGTGTTGTCGGGAAACGGGAACCACGAACCGAAGTAGGCCGGATTGAC
>NZ_BAUA01000127.1 GCF_000710915.1 Nocardia brasiliensis IFM 10847 | reverse complement strand
GTCGTGCGCATCATGAAGGACCTGGACAAGGACATCGCGGGCCGCAATGTGCTGATCGTCGAGGACATCATCGACTCGGGCCTGACGCTGTCCTGGCTCAAGCGCAACCTCTCCACCCGCAACCCGGCCTCGCTCGAGGTGGTCACGCTGTTACGCAAGCCGGACGCGTTACGCACGCACGTGGACGTCGCGCATGTCGGCTTCGACATCCCGAACGAGTTCGTCGTCGGTTACGGCCTCGACTACGCCGAGCGCTACCGCGACCTGCCCTACATCGGCACCCTCGATCCCAAGGTCTACTCCTGACGCAGGCCCCGTCAGGTGCCCGGCAGTATCCCGAAAATCGTTGCGGGAGAGCCGGAGCCGTCGCGGTAGAGCGGCGCGCCGACCAGGATCCACGCGCCGGTCGCCGGTAGGGCGGCCAGGTTGGCCAGGCATTCCAGGCTGATCCGGTGCTCGCGGTACAGCAGTTTCGAGACCGCGTAGGTGTGGTCGGTGCCGAGGTCGGGCCCGAAGGTATCGATACCGAGCGCGCCGCGCCGGCCCAGCCGACCGGTGCGCAGCAGCCATTCCATCGTTTCCAGCGCGAAACCCGGCTGGTGTTCGGCGGATTCGGCGGTGCCGAGGAATTCCGGGGTGCCCCACTTGGCATCCCAGCCGGTCCACGCGACGACGGCGGCGCCGTTCGGTATCCGGCCGTGCCGCGCTTCCCACTGCTTCAGATCCGCGACCGTGATCGCGTAGTCGCGGTCGCGGTCGCAGCGGTCGCGCACGTCGATCTTCACCGCGGGCAGCAGCAGGTCGTCCAGCTCCAATTGATCGGCGCCCAGACCGTCGGGATGGAAATGGATCGGTGCGCCCCAATGGGTTCCGGTGTGTTCACCCTGCTGGATGTAGCGCAGGTAGTAACCGTCGTTGGCGACCGTTGCGACGATATCGGTGCGGAACTCCGGATCGTCCGGATACAGCGGCGTCGTGGCCGGGTCGTGCACATGCGACAGGCTCACCAGCCGCCCGAGCGGCCGCGGCGAGGTCATCGCTGCCGCTGCGGGATGGCCCGCGCCAAGGCGAGCAGATCGGCCTCCAGCCAGCGGAACAACCGGTAGGTAACCACGAATGCCAGAATGCCACCGACGCTGAGCCAGCGCACCGGAACTATGACCAAACCCAGATCCGCGGCGTCGACGAAGGTCGCCCCGGCCACCCCGAGCAACGGCACCGACGCCGCAACGCCGAGGTAGAAGTTGCCGCGCCGGGCCAGATTTCGCAACTGACGCTCGTCGCCCGGCCCGACGCCGCCGCGCACCAGCAGTTGCGGATACACCACCCGCACCGCGAAGAGCATGGCCGGAAAGAACGGATAGGCCAGTGCGATGGCGGCGCAAACCAGCTGTGCCGCAAAGAAATGCAGGAAGGTCCCCGGTGGGAGCGAGACGCCGCTGGCGGCCAGGGCCAGCGGCCAGGCCACGCCCGCGATGACCCACATCGCGAACGGCACCAGCACTGCCCAGTCGCCGAGCAGCAGGGTGTCGCGTCGCGCCTTGGCCAGCGTGTGCGCGGAATACTCACGGCCACGGGCCAATCGGAACGAGACGGTCAGCGGCCTGCGGCTGAGCGCGATGAGCAGGACGGCCGCGAGCGGAAAGGAGATCAGATTGTTGATCAGGCCGACGGTGAAGAACTTCTGCTGATCGGCCGCCGCGAGCCGATCGATGATCAGCGACTGGTTGAGCTGGATGTTGTACCAGCTGGCGAGCACGTTGGGCACGCCGACGCACAGCGCCGCCACCGGGATGAGCCAGCCGCGGGCCCGGAACCGCAGGCTGGTCGGCGGCGGGTCGACCAGGTCGCGGGCGCGGGCGTCCAGACACAGATCCAGCTGCCCGGCCAGCTCGGCGCCGTTGCGCCAGCGGCGCTTCGGCTCGGCGCGTAGGCAGTCGAGCAGGACGCGGCGCAGGGCCGCCGGGGTATCGGCGGGCAACTGCGCCAGTGCGGAGTCGGGTATGCCCGCCCTGCGGGCTTCGAGCATGCGCGTGAGGGCGTCTGGCCGCGCCTCGGCCGCCTCCGGCTGGTCGTCGAACGGGTGTGCGCCCGTGAGCATTTCCCACAGCAGCAGGCCGAGCGAATAGAGGTCGCTGCGCGTTCCGGGCGCGGGGGCCGCCGGGTCGAGCAGGCGGGCCAGTTGTTCGGGGGAGCGGTAGCGCAGCGAATCGGCTTCTAGCTCAGCGTGATTCGTCCCCCCGGATTCGCGCAGCGCGAAATCGGCCAGCTTCGGCACGCCCTCGGCGGTGAACAGCACATTCGCCGGTTTGATGTCGTGGTGCAGCACGCCGAGATGCGCGGCGTGATCCAGCGCGTCGGCCAGCCGCCTGCCCACCCACGCCACCGTCTCCGGCCAGCTCAGCGCCGCGATCTCGGCCCGCACACTCGAATCCGACGGCCGGATCTCCCCTTTCGCCTCCATCGCCGCGTCGACCGCCCGCAGCAGCGCGGCCCCGCCATCGGACTCGGGGTCACGGCGGCGCTGCTCGAGCACCCCGAGTGCTGTGCCGCCGGGCAGGTACTGCATATAGACCAGCCGCGGCGTGGCCGCTTCGAGCAGTACCCGTTGGTCGAATACGCGGACGATGTGGGCGTGGTCGAGCTGGGCCATGGTCTGCGGCGCGCTCGCGCGGCCTGCCGAAAGGCGCACGGCGACAAGGCGTTGCATGGATCGCTGGCGAGCCAGGAACACGCGGCCGAGCACCCCGGCACCGAGGTCGGTCAACAGGTCGAAGTCGTCGATGCGCCGACCGGGGGCGAGTGCGGCCAAGGCGGCGACGGCGGCGGCCGATTCCGCCGCACCGACATCCGCGGCGCCCTCGTCGGTGTCGAACGCGGCGAGGCGCTCGCGGATCTCGTCGGCGAATTCGGGGTACTCCGCGATGAACTCCGCGACCGGCAGCGGCGCGTGGCGGCGGCGGGCCGAGAACTCCGCGCAGACCAGGTCGGCCAGGTCGGGACTCTGCTCCACCTCGGGAAACTCCTTGCGGTACTCCGCGATCCGCTTGCCGAGAGCGGCGGCGCGTCCCCAGCGTTCGCGCAGGTCGATGCGCAACAGCTCGGTCAGGATGGCCAGTCGCGTCTGGGCGCCATCCGGGACGTAGTCCGCGATGCGCGGCGGCGCGAGCCGGTCGTCACGCAGGCTGCGCTGCCAATCGGCGGCGAACCGGGCGATCGCGTCGGCCTGCGAAGCCGTCACGTGCGCGGCTCCCGCACCGTGGCATCGACCACCGCGGGCGCGACCACTCGCTCCAGTGCCCGCAGATCCGCCTCCAGCGCGCGGAACAGCAGGTAGGCCAGCACGAACGCGATAATGCCGCCCACGCACAGCACGCGCACCGCGAAGATCACCATCGGAATGTCGGCGGGCGGCAGGAACGTCACCCCGGCCACCGCGAGCAACGGCACCGAGGCGGCGACCGCCAGATAGCCGTTGCAGCGGCGGTCGAGCCCGCGCAGCCAGATCGCGTCTTCGGGGCTGATGTCGCCGTGCCGCAGGAACAACGGGTAGATGCAGCGCACCATGTAGAAGGTCAGCAGGAAGAACGGGTAGGCCACCGCGATCGCGCCGCACACCACCAGCGACGCGAGGAAGTGCACGATCGCCCGTGCGGGCAGGTCCCCGGTCACCAACTGCAATGCGATCGGGAAGGTCACCCCCGCCACCACCCAGAGCGAAAACGCCACGGCTACCGCACGATCCCCGAGCAGCAGCGCGTCGCGCCTGGTCCGGCGCAACGTCTCGGGATCGTATCGGCGACCCTTGGCCAGGCCGTGCGGCACCGTGAGCAGGTACCGCGACATGTACAGCAGGATCGCGATGCCCGCGGGAAAGACCACCGCGTTCACCACGCCGGTGATGATGCCGAAGCTGTGTTGCGCGTCCTCGTTCAGCCGGTTGATGATGAGGTGCTGGTTGTGCTGGATGTTGTACAGCGAGGCAAGCACATTCGGCAGCCCGACGGCCAGCGCCGCGACGAGCAGCCGCCACGGGCGCAACCGCAGCCGCCAGCTGGTCGGCGCCGGGTCGACGAGTTCGCGGGCCCGCGCGTCCAGGCACAGCTCCAGCTGCCGGGCCAGCACCGCGCCGTTGGCCCAGCGCATCGTCCGCTCGGGCGCCAGGCAGGTGAGCAGCACCCGGCGCAGCGCCGCCGGGCAATCAGCGGGAATCCGTTCCAGCGCCGCGGCTTCCACGCCCGCGCTGCGCCGCTCCAGCATCGCCTCGAGCGTGGTGTCGTCGCCGTACTCGCCCCCGCCCGCGGTGCTGTCGTCGAACGGTTTCGCGCCGGTGAGCAGTTCCCAGAGCACGACGCCGAGTGAGTAGATGTCGGCGCGGGTGTCCAGATCGGCCGCGCTGCGGCCGAATCCGGGATGGCAGGCCTCCAGCTGCTCGGGCGACATGTAGGACAGCGAGCCGCCGAAATAGGCCACCGGACTGGTGCCTTCGACATTGCGGCTGAAGCTGATGTTGAAGTCGGCGAGCTTCGGCACCGCCTCCGCGGTCAACAGCACGTTCGCCGGTTTCACGTCCCGGTGCAGCACCCCGTGCGCGGACGCGTAGTCCAGCGCCTCGGCCAGCCTGCGCCCGAGCCAGGCCACCGTCTCGGGCCAGCTGAGCGTGGCGATCTCGGCCCGCACGCTCGAATCCGTCGGCCGGATCTCGCCTTTTTCCTCCATGGCCGCGTCGACCGCGTCCAGCAGCAGCCGGCCGCTGCGCTCGGCGGGCGGGGTGGCGCGCACCCAGCGCAGCACGCCGAGCAGCGTGCCACCGGGCAGGAACTGCATGTAGAGCAGCCGCATCCGGCGCGCGGCGCCGCCGCCGGAACCGAGCACCCGCTGATCGAAGACCCGCACGATGTAGTCGTGGTCGAGCTGGGCCAGGGTCTGCGGTTCGGTGCCGTGATCGGTGGAGATCTTCACCGCGACCAGCCGCTGCAGCGAGCGCTGCCGGGCGAGGAAGACCCGCGCGAACGCGCCGCTGCCCAGACCGGTCAGCAGGTCGAAATCGTCGATCCGCTGGCCGATTTCGATCCGGTCGAGCGCGTCGAAGCGGCCGGGACCGGTGCCGATCGTGGTCGGCACGGCGGTCGCCGTCCCCGTCGGGTCCGTGCTCGCTCGCGTCACCTCTGAACTACGGGTCGACGCCACGGTTCGGTTCAATCCACTGTCGGCGAGAGCGGTTCGGGTGCGGTCCAGCGCGGCCAGTGTGGAATCTTCCAGAACCGCCCGCAGCGTACTCTGCTCGACCTCATCGGCGTTGAGCAGGTCGCGCAGTTCCGGCGCCTGGTCCGGATATTCCCGCAGACAATCCCGGGGATCCACGCGTTCACCGCTGTGCCTGCGGATGACGAACTCCTCGTACACCAGTCCGGCCGGGATACTTTTCGGTTGCAGTTCGGGAAATTCGCGGCAATATTCGGCGAGCCGTTTGCGCGGTCGCGGTTCGGTGCGTTCCAGCGCGTCCGGGTCGAGCACGGTGCGGCGCAGCCAGCGATGCCGCAGGTCGACCCGGATGAGTTCGAGCAGTGCCGCGGTGCGCAGCGTCCGGGCGTCGGGCAGGAACTCGGCGATCTGCGGCGGCTGCTTGCCCGCGGTGCCCGCGGCATCCTCCCAGGCCGCGGAGAAGGCTTCCACCGCGCTGAATTCGGTGCCCAGCGCGGGATCGCCATAATCGGAAGTACTTCTATCGGACTCGGCACTCATTCTCGGACCTTAATTTTTCCGCCACACCCGATGTCATCATCCCCCGTGCAGTATTCGGAATGATAACTTGCGGCTGAACAGCGATCACCCGAATTCGACGACGATGCGACGGGGGACGACCAGCACATGTTCGAGAAGGCCACAGCGGTGGCAGACGGTTCGGCACAGACATCAGCACAGCGCCCGGCGGCAGAACGGCCGCGGGTCGGCCACGCCCCGGCGCCGCCGGTCAGATCCGCGGCCGTGCCGGTCGAGGAGAACCCGGACGGCAACCGCGGGCCGGCCGCGGCGCTCGCGGCGGGCGTGCGCGACGGCTCGCTGACCGCGCGCGAGACGGTCGACGCCACGCTCGCCCGGATCGTCGCCGAGCACCGTAACACCAATGCGTTCAGCGTTATTCGCACCGACAAGGCCAGAGCCGAGGCGAGCGCGCTGGAGCAGCGCGCCGACCTGGATGTGCTGCCGCTGGCCGGAGTACCGATCTCGATCGAGCACCACATCGCGGTGGCGGGTGAGACGATGCGGTCCGGGTCGGCCGCCACCGATGCCCGCCCGGTCGCCGACGACCACGCAGTGGTGCGCAGGCTGCGCGCGGCGGGCGCGGTGATCGTGGGGCTGACCACGGTGCCGGAACTCGCACTGTGGGGCACCACCGACACCCCGGACCGGATCACCGGCAATCCGTGGAACGTC
>NZ_BAUA01000128.1 GCF_000710915.1 Nocardia brasiliensis IFM 10847 | reverse complement strand
TGCATGTGTTTGCTTGCCGGGTACGTCTCTGCTTGCCCTTCACGGTTTGCTTGCCGCGCACGTGTTTGCCTGCCGCGCACGTATTTGTCGAAGAATTCGTGCGCGGCGCGACGATTCGTGCGCGGCGCGACTGTTCGTGCGTGGCGGGACTGTTCGTGCGTGGCGGGACGAGCGTGCGTGGCGCGACTGTTCGTGCGCGGGAGTCAGGGGTTGCGGATCTTGTCCTGTCGCGTCCCACTGAGCCGACGCGGGCCGGTCGGACCCGGCTCCCGGGACGCTCCTGCTCAGCAACGTGACCCCGTGGAGGCACGGGCGAATCGGTCTGCGGTATGACGCGGGACGATGCCGCCGGGGTTAACGTCGGCGGCATGGCACGCGGGATACGGTTCAGTAGGCGGCGATTCGCTCAGCTGGGCGGGGTGATGCTGGCTTCGGCAGGGGCCGCGTCCGCGGGCGCGGTCCCCGCCGGGCTCGATGCGGTCAGGATTTCGACCGACGCAGGCGTGTTCGAGGCGGTGTCCGCTGGACCCGCGCAGGGCCGGGAAGTGTTGTTGCTGCATGGTTTTCCGGAGCTGGGCATCGAGTGGGACCAGCAGATGGGCGCGCTCGCGGCCGTGGGGTGCCGGGCGGTCGCGCCCGATCAGCGTGGGTATTCCCCAGGGGTGCGGCCCGCCCGGATCGAGGACTATCGGCTCGATCTGCTCGTGTCCGATGTGTGGGCGATCGCGGACGCTCTGGGGTGGCGGCGGTTCGACCTGGTCGGGCACGACTGGGGCGCGGTCGTCGCGTGGGTGGCCGCGGCCGACCGGCCGGATCGGATCCGTTCGCTGACGACGGTTTCCGTGCCGCATCCGGCCGCTTTCGCCGACGCGCTGCGGAACGACCCTGCACAGCAACAGGCTTCGGCCTACATGAACAGATTCCGGCAACCGGCGCCGCTCCCGGAGGACGCGATCCTCGCCGGTGGCCCACCGAAACTGACGGGCGTCCCGGAGTGGAAGAGCGCCGAGTATTTCCGCCGCCTCGCCGAGCCGGGCGCACTCACCGCTGCGCTGAACTGGTACCGCGCCAATGACTTCGAGGGCTACCGCAAGCCCGTCACGGTGCCGACCCTGTTCCTGGCCGCCACCGACGATCGCATGGTCGCGATGTCGGGCATCCACGCAACGAGCGCCTGGGCCACCGGCCCTTACCGGCTCGAGATCCTCCCCGGCGCAGGTCACAACATCCCCGAACACGCCGCGGTAGAAACCTCGGCCCACCTGCTAGCCCACCTGCTGTCCGTACCGTGTTGAACGGGATCGGCACGCGCACAGTCGATTCCCGCCCAGGAGTGCCGACGGCAAGTATTCGGAGCTCACGCTTACGGACATCCCGAGCGAGACGAAGGCTCATCCGCGATGCCAGCGCGTCGAGCTGTTCCACGCAACGTTCGGGTCCACGGGCGCCGGGGCACAGTTGTCACGTTCTCGTCCCTGATGCAGCGGCATCGTAGTTCGACGGTCGGGTCGACCACGGTACCCGGCCGGAACGACGGCCGGGGCGATCGTGGGTAAGTTGGCGGCCGCGTGTGGTGGAGAGCGAGGACCAGCCGGTCACCGAACAGGAAGTTCTTGCCGTGCCCACGGATTCGGTGCCCGAGCAAATGTTGGAGATGTGAAAATGACCCGAATGAAAACGTTCGTGATCGTATTCGCCGTGGGTGCAGTAATTCTCGCAGGTTGTCGGGAAAGCACGAGTACGGATCGAGCCTATTGTGACGCGCTGAAAGATCTGGGCAGCGGAACTCAGGTGCCCGATACCGCGAATTCGGCGACCGTGCCCAAGATGCGCAAGCTCGCCGGGCTGGCACCGGACGACATCAAGGCCGACTGGAACGAACTCGCGGACTCGCAGGAAAAACTCATGGCCGCCACCAGCCCGGACCCGTCGGCCACGCAGGCCGATATCGGTTCGGTGGCGCAGCGCATCGTCGACTACAACCAGAAGACCTGCACGAAGTGAATGATGCTGCGCGCGAAGGAGTGCGAGCCGCTCACGATCTGAGCTCGGGCCGCCGGAACCGACGCGCCAGCAACGTGACGTCCCGATGCCGCACCAAGCGCAGCGTGGCAGCCGTTGGCCTGCTGGGCTTTCCGACGATCAGCGTCGGATCGTGCCGCAGGATGCGCACTTCCAGGTCGACGGTGTCGGGTGCGAGTGCGGCGCCGAATTGCTCTGCGAGCGCTTGCCGTAACCCGCGCAGCTGGTCCAGGGCGTCCACCTGTCTGCCCGCGCGATACAGGGCGAGGGCGTGCAGCCTGGTCAGTGGCTCGTGCAGCGGGTATTCGCCCGCGAGCACGGCCATGGTCCGCAGATGTTCCGCGCCGGAACCGACCCGTAGCGCGGAATCCAGCCCGGCGATGGTCAATTCGAGCCGCCACTCGTCCAACCGCGCCGCCTCGACCTCCGCGTACGGCGTCCAGCGCAGGTCGGCGAGCGCGGGCCCGCGCCACAGACGCAACGCTTCGTCTGCGGCCGCGTGGGCGGCGGCGTGCTGCCCGGCCCGGCGCGCGGCGTGCAAGCGGTCCGCGATCGATTCGGCGGCGAGCAGGTCTCCCGCCACGATCGTGGTCCGGTAGCCCGCGGGGGTGCGCAGCACGGCGGCGCCGTGCGGGCCCAACGCCGAACGCAGCCGCGACACCACGACGCGTAACCGTTCGATCGGCCGCGAGAGTTCACCCTCGCCCCACAGATCGGCGGCGAGCCGTCGATCCGGAACCGGCACACCACCGGCGAGCGCGAGCCGCACCAGGGCCGCACGCTCGAGCGGCCGATCCACCCCGACGACCGTGTCACCGGCGGTGACCTGCACCGGGCCGAGGATTCGCAGCTGCGCAGACGCCGGTGCGGCATCGGGCAACGGGCAGGTGGCCGGCGCGGTCATACCCGCCACTCCGTTCCCGCGGCGGGGCCGACGAGGGTGACCCCGTAGCGGGCGAACTCGGCCTCGATCTCCGCCCGCTCGCGACGCTGCGTGGCAGCGGGTGGCAGGACTCGGCTGGTGGCCGCGGTGCCGAAGGCCCGGTGCGCCTTCTCGATTCCGGCGGGCGTGTACTGGTGCAGCACGCGTGCCGTGTCGGTGTGCACCCGAAATCCGTGCTGGATACCGCGCGGCAGCCAGACCGAGGTGCCGGGACCTGCCGCTATCCGATCGAGTCCGCGATGCATCGTCACCTCACCCTCCAGGACGAAACACAGTTCGTCTTCTCGTGAATGCAGATGGATCGGCGGTTCGCTGCCGCGCGGCACCACCATCTCCGCGACCGAGAGCACCCCGCCCGTGGTCTCGCCGAGCTGATGCCAGACGATCAGGCAGCCGAACGCCCACTCGGCGATCGGCTCGTACGACCCGAGCTCGTGACGTCGTTGTTCCGGCAAGGCGCTCCTCGATTCGTGATCCGCTGAGAACCATGCTCGATCCGCCGAGCCGAGAACGGAAACACCGATCGGCTGTCGGATCTACAATCCTGGCTTGTGGATGTGGAGCTCCGACACTTGCGCGCTTTCCACGTACTCGCGACCGAGCTGAACTTCACCAAGGCGGCCGCGCGTCTGCACCTGACCCAGCAGGCGCTGAGCAACCAGATCAAGCAGCTCGAAACTCGCATCGGCGCAACGCTTTTCCAACGCAGCACGCGGCAGGTGACGCTCACCGACGCGGGCCGGACGTTGCTGGCCAGGGTGCCCGACATCCTCGACACCGTCGGCGCGGCGATCGCCGACACCCGCGAGACCGAGTCGGGGGAGCGCACCGAATTGCGGATCGGCATCCGCGGCGTCACCGGATTGGACGTCACGCCACGGATGCTGCGGGCCTTCGCCGCCGAATACCCGCATGTGGCATTGACCGTCGGCAAGGTCGAATTCGACGACCCGAGTGCGGGCGTGCTGGCAGGCACCGCCGACATGGGGCTCATCTGGCTGCCTGCGCCCGACGGTCTCGAGATCACGCCGCTGCTCGCCGAGCAGCGCATCGCACTGCTGTCGGCCGACGATCCGCTGGCCGCGAGTCCGGCGGTCTCGCCCCCGGATCTGGCGGTCCAGCCGTTCGCCTGGTGGACCGATAATCGGCACCTGGCGGCCCAGCACTTCATGACGCTAGGCGACTACCGCGACGGCCCGCCGACCATCGGTGCCTACGTCACTACTCTCGAGGATCTGCTCGCCGCGGTCGGCAGCGGCCAGGCGGTCGCCGTGTCGGTGGCCTCGGTCGCGCACTTCTTCCCGTGGTCGGGCGTCGTCGCCCGCCCCCTGCGCGATGTCGCCCCCTCGGTGCTGGCCCTCGCCGTTCGCGAGGGCGAGAACCGCCCCCTGGTCTCCGCGTTCGCCCGCATCGCGGCCAAGGTCGCCGCCGAACTCATCGCCGAAGGCGCCTGCGCCCCTGCCCCGTAACCGAAACCCTTGCGCCACTGCGCACTTGAACGAAAAACCCCGCATGCGGCACGCGCATGCGGGGTGTTCTCGGAGTACGCCTAGTCCAGGTAATCGCGCACTAAAGAGGGGTGTGCTTTGTGCTGGTCCAGGGATAATCGAGGCGGCGGGGGAGCGTGACACCCACCGATATCTTGGACTGGGCTGTGCGGGCAGGCTGAACGACCTCCGCCCCATCGGGTAGGAACGCCATCGGCGCCTTTGAGTCGGAGGCCACGCCCACCAGGACCATGCGACCGAAGGTCGCGCCAGCTACAGTTCAGTGAGGAAACGAATCGGCGAAAGACAGCACCTCGACCGACAGACGCATGTGCTTCGGGATGCGGTTCTCCTCGGTGAATCCCGGACCAGTCTGGAGGCAGTAGGTGCCTCGTTGACCGCGGAAGCGGCTCATCAGTTCGCTAACCGTCTTCGCGGCGGTTCCTAGAACTTCGTCTGGGTACATGGCGGCCCGGATCTTTTTGTCGGTCTCCTTGATCGCTGGCAGCACGTCTTGCAGGAGATCGAGAACGGCTGGGTCGTCTGGAAGAGCCTCCAACTGCGCTCTGTAAGCGGCCATGTTCGCCTGATTCAAGTTCCGGGTCTGGAGGATAACCCGCCGTGAGCCTCAGGTTGATCGTCGGCTCCAGAGATCGACCGATACCGAGTTCAAGGAGGATCGTTCCCATGAGATCGAGATGAACAAGCGCATTGCGGGACTCGACGAGCCACCGGTAGGCGGCACAGCCGTCGAAGAGATCGTCGAGGTGGACCCTCACCCGAGTTGCGGTGTCGTCCCCGCGCTCGTCGCCCAATTGCTTCGCCTGTTCGCGGCGCTGTTCGCGGTAGACGAAGTAGGCATTGACTACAGCGAGGACATGAGCAGCGATTGCATCTCGAACACTCACGCCCCGGGCATCGTGCGGCGACACGTGGTGATCTCTCTGCATTGCTGTGCCGATCTCGGCCAGGTAATCGAGGAGTCGAATCGATTCTTCCCGGACGAAGACGAGCATGGACTGGCTTAGGTAATCCTCGATGAGGTTGTGAGCCGCCAGGTATCGGTGATGCTCAACCTCGGTGAATCGGTCAAGTGGTCGGAACACTGGGAAATCTTCGGAATCCCAATCGATCAGTACGGCCCCGTAATTGCTTGCGCCCGAAATTTTTGACACCGTCCTTCGTATTGTCGTAGTGGTCCAGGACGATAGTTGCATGACCATTGTTTGGCGAGCGAATTTCCGTAACCACAGTGGTCTACTTGCCAACACTTGGCGGATCGGTGACCAGGTGCGTTCGCAGGAGGATGCTGCGGCCGCGATTAGACGGCACGTCCGTCGCGAGCCAGCCACTCCGAGCTCCGAGTTCCATCCATGTCTCGACCCAACCGGTATTGAGCCTGGCGGGCAGGATGCTTTATCAAGACGTGGCGTCGTCTCGCCAGACTCGGCCGCCCCCACGCCCACGAGTCGGCCGAACTCGGGGCAGTCCCGTGAACGGATTGGTGAGGTTTGGTGTCGACGCGGACGATTGCTTTGGACGCTTGGGGATTTCCACTTATACGTCTTCAGCCGAAGTCTTGAGCTTAATGCACGATGGAGTTTGGCGCGGAGTCTGCTCGCCCTTGATCGCCCGAACGAAGGTGAACTGCTCACGGACATTGACCGAAAGAACGTCGAAGCCGTAGTCGGCGAATACTTGTTGGAGTCGGACTTCATCTGCCCCGATATGCGAGGTGGGCTCACACAACCAGAGCTGTCCGTCGACAGGCAGGATGCGGTGTGCTTCCAGCAGGTAGTCGGTGTGGTTCTTCCCCATGAGCGACAGCGAGAGGACGACTACATCTACCGACGCGTCGTCGACTGGAAGTTCTGCGATATCACACGCGATCACGCGCTCGTCGATGGCAACGTGATCAAACGCGAGTATGGTGTGCGAGCCTGTCACGTTATCAGCAAGTAGCATCTCACCGCACCCCAAATCTGCGACCGTGTACGGACGTTGCCGCCTATTGAGCCAGCCCGCGAACTCGATTGCGGGAACCACGCTCCACTGTTGTCGCGCCCGCCTGTAGAGATCGTGGTAGCGGTGCCATTCGGTCGGATCCCCGACCAAGCGTGTGTGCGTAACGATGGAGTGTGTCGATGCCCACGCTCCATTCATCCTGGACAGCTCGCCAAAACGAGCAATTATCGCAGGATGGTTCAATCGATCTACATCGTCACCTAGCAGACCGTCGAGGGGTTTCCGTGTGACAGTTTGGGTTCCGATCTCTTTGAGTCGGCGTAGCCATTCAACACTCGACCTTGCCGCCTCCGCTGGTGAGACCAATATTCCCTTTGGAACGATTCCATCGACGGCGCAATCGGACAGCGATTCTTTCATCTCCACACGCGCCCACCGTTGGCCACACCACGACCACCGCTCCATATCACCGCTGTGACTAGCGATATCGGCAAATGTCGACGGAACAACAACTTTGACAGTGTGCGACTTTTGCCCCTGCCGGTGAACGCGGCCGACGATCTGCTGATAATTTGCGTGAGTCCAAGGGAGGGTCGCGAAAATAAGGGTGTCGCATACGTGCTGAAGCCCATCGACGCCAGTCGATATTGCTTCGGATCCGATAAGAACATCGACCTGATCTCTATCCGCAACGAGCAGACCGCTTGGCCACTTCCCGATGAATCGACTCAGTCCACCCTTGTCGTCGCCTGTGAATAGCCCCACGCGAAGTCCTGCATCGAGCAATGCTTGTTTGAGTGGCTCCACGATTCCCGTCGTGAATTGTGTATAGATGAGTGATTTTCGTCCCGCTCGACATTCATTGACGATGGTATTGAGTTTGTCTATCAATAATATTTGGTCGAGTACAGCAGGGGCTGGGTGACAGCCCAGCGCGATGATGTCATCGATCCTGTGCGAGACATCAATTGCCGGCGTGGTGAATTCGAGGTCGGCCACGTACTCAGGAATCCATCTCGACCCGACTCGAACGAGATGCTGATGCATCTGCATCGCGTTGGGAACTGTACTTGTCGTGTCCAGATCGTCGAGCGTGACACCCTCGATCATTTCGATGAGGCTCCGGGCTTCGTGCAAGTCATTGACCACGGGGGTCGCAGACATTCCGAGTACCGCGAGGTCAGGGTTCGATCTGCCCGCCTCGGCCGTGAGGGCTGTGAGGACTTGGCGCCGCTGCGACGTTGGCGTGCTTTGGCGTGCCTTGACGTAGTGCACTTCGTCAATGACCAACAGATCGACACGATGGTCGAGAATCAGTGTCTTGATCTCGCCACCATGTCCCGGGAGGCGGTCGTAGTTGACAACCAGCCACCTGGGCCCTGCTCCTGGGGCCCAGGAAGGTGAGAGTGTTCTCGACGCTACCCGTGCATCGGGATAACAGTTCTGGATCGAATCCACCCATCCGATGACGACATTGTTGGGGCATACGACGAGCACGATTCCCCCATCGTGACCAGCGTGGAGCAAGCCGGCTGCGAGGATGGCCGACACCGTCTTACCTGCGCCGGTGCCTGACCAGTTTCCGACGCGTCTGCGACCGAGGAGCTTTATCGCTGTGTGCTTCTGCATGAGGTTTGGCTGAGTGACGCCGATGTCATCGCCTGCCCGGAACGACCAGTTTCCAACAGGGGCGAGAGCGACCGCCTGTTCATATTCCGATCGGAAACGAAGACGAATACGTTCGGCGTATTGATTCGAGCATGGCTCGATTGTCTTGTCGAGTTCGGATTGCAGCTGGCGACGCTCCACGTCATTCACACGACCGCTGTCGAGTCGGTAGGCGATCTTCCAAATCTGTTCTGCTGCCGCGACAGTCAGGTACTCAGCCGTGTCGATATCCGAGCTCGCCAAGAACTTCGCTCCCATCCGCAGCACGCCATCGACCGAGAGGGAGGGCAGAGAGGCGGCGTGACCATCGCAGGACGGTTCGTCCTCGGCTTTTGTCGTATCTGATACTGCAGACGCAGCATCGTCCGGTGTCGGAATGTGTCCTGTCGGGTTGAGGGCGTCGACGACGTCCGGCATTTCCTCTTCAACAGGCAGAGATTCTCGTTCCTTCCCGGCCAAGCCGATCAGGCGGTGGGGATCCGACAGAAGGTCGGTGATATCGCAGGCCTTCGTCGATGCCAGAACGCCAGCTTGCTGGCAGACTGCGTAGAGCATAGCGGGCGTCATCGATTCGGTATGTTCTCCGAGATCCGCGACGAAGCCCTCTAACCGACGTGCATTCCATACGCTCACTTCACAGTGGCAGCCCATCTTCTGATTTGTGCGCCACAACACGGGCATCTCATATTCGTGGCCGCATGCGCCGAGCCACCAGACGCATTTGTCGGTCTTGGATGTGACCGCGTCAGGTGTCAGGTTCCCGTTCTTGCTGGGATGCCATTCCGCAGCGATTGATGGAAATCGCGACGCAAGATCATTGAACCCTGCCTCGACTCGGCGACCGGCACAAATCGGGCAGCCCTGGTTCCCTCGGGTCCGATCTTTGATCGGGGCATCCCACTCATGTCCGCACGAGTTTCCCAGCCACCATGCTCTCAGATCGTTGATCGCAGTAATGCACTCGGGTCGTGCATCTCCGTTCTTGGTGGGATGCCATTCGGACGCCACCTCCGGGAATCTCGATTTCAGGTCGTTGAACCCTTCCAGTACACGCCGACCAGCGCATACCGAGCAACCGCTGGCATTGCGAGTTCGGTCCACAACTCGCGCCTCCCACTCATGGCCACAGCGCCGGCCCAACCACCAGACTTTCCGGTTGGTTCCACCGCCGATTGCGTCCGGCGTGATCCCTGCATTCTTGGTGGGATGCCATTCCTCAGCAATCTCTGGGAACTGCGAGGCGAAGTCGTTGAAGCCAGCAAGAATTCGTAATCCAGAACACACATGGCAGCCGCTTTTGTAACGCGTCCGGCTCAATACTTGAGTTTCCCACTCATGGCCACACGCGGCCGACCACCAAGCAACCTTTGTGGTTCCAGCAAGAACACCGTCTGGCGTGAGGTCGCCGTTCTTCTCCGGATGCCACTCGACCGCGATTGCAGGGAATTGCGAGGCAAGGTCGTTGAAGCCAGCGAGAACCCTTTTACCTGAGCAGATCGGGCAACCCTGCCCCCCGGTGGTGCGGCCGACCACCGGCGCGTCCCACTCATGACCGCACGACCCCAACCACCAAAATTCCCGGTTGCTCCCACCACTGATTTCTTCCGGCATGATGCGGCCGTTCTTGATGGGATGCCACTGCGCTGCAACCTCCGGGAACTGCGAAGCAAGGTCGTTGAAACCGGCAAGCACGCGACTTCCGCCACATATTGGACATCCGTGTCCGATCCTTGTCCGGTTGGCGACCAATGCTTTCCACTCGTGCCCGCATTTTCCTAGCCACCATACCTTTTTCTCGGATCCGGCACTGATTTCGGAGGCAGTGAAGTCCTTGTTCTTGGTCGGATGCCACTCCGCTGCTATCGCAGGAAATTTCGAGGCGAGGTCATTGAATCCCGAAAGCACCCGGGCGCCAGCGCAGAAGGGACATCCGGTTCCTCCGCGACTGGTTCGATCATTGACAGTTGCATCCCATTCATGGCCACATGCACCGAGCCACCAGACTCGTTTCGCGGTACCTGGCGCAATTTGATCTGGCCGCAGGTCGAGATTCCTGGTGGGATGCCATTCTGCGGCGATCTCGGGAAAGCGCGTGGCGAGGTCGTTGACCCCTGCAAGGATGCGTCGGCCAGAACAGACTGGGCAGCCTGAGCCGTTACGGGTTCGGCTTGAAACGAGGGCATTCCATTCATGGCCGCACTGGCCCAGCCACCAGGCTTTCTTCTCATTACCATGGTGCACGGTCGCGGGTGTGATATCACCGTTTTTCGTAGGGTGCCACTCTGCGGCGATCTCTGGGAAGCGAAACGCAAGGTCGTTGAAACCAGTGAAAACTCTCGTTCCGGAACAGATCGGACACGCACGCTTCAGGGCCGTTCGATCGACAATCCGAGCTTCCCATTCGTGTCCGCACCCGCCCAACCACCAGGCAGAGGACCCACTGTTGGCCGCGACAGATTCCGGAGTGAGGCTGCTGTTCTTCGTGGGGTGCCATTCGGCGGCGATTTCCGGCGATCCTGTTGCTAGATCGTTTGCCCCTACCACGAGTCTATGGTTGGAGCAAACCGGGCATCCGTATTGTCGGTGCGTACGTTTACGAACCGACTCGTCCCATTCATGACCGCATCGTCCTAACCACCATGCGGTCTTGGTGCTGCCGAAGAACACAGTTTCCGGTGTCAATTCACCGTTCTTGGCGGGGTGCCACTCTGCAGCAACCGATGGAAACCTTGAGGCCAGGTCGTTGTATCCAGTCAGAACCCGCTTTCCTGAGCAGATTGGGCAGCCGGTGCCGATACGAGTCCGGGTCGACACCGGTGCATCCCACTCATGGCCGCAAGTGCCCTGCCACCAGACCTTCGTATTACTCCCTGCACTGATCTGGTCCGGGCTCACCGGCTCATTTCTAATGGGATGCCAGTCGGCAGCGATCTCCGGGTGCTGAGAAAGCAGGTCGTTGAATCCCGCCAGTACGCGCTGACCGGAGCAAATGGGACATCCGGGACCGCGCTTGGCATGGTTGTTTATATAGGCATCCCATTCGTGGCCGCATTCGGCACGCCACCAGACCTTTTGTTGTGAACCGGCACCAACGTGCGCTGGAGTGAGGTCGCCGTTCTTCGTGGGGTGCCACTGAGCAGCGACATCGGGACGAAGTACTTCCAGGGACTTGTGTACATCGCGGACCGGATCGAACTTCGCCATGCCTACCCTCACAACGTGTGGCTATGCTTTACCCGCTGGAGTATCGCAGCTGGCACTGACACAAATGGCGAGATGTGGGCCGCACCTCGCCGGTCTTCAGGTTTG
Source organism: Nocardia brasiliensis IFM 10847 (assembly GCF_000710915.1). Lineage (GTDB taxonomy): Bacteria > Actinomycetota > Actinomycetes > Mycobacteriales > Mycobacteriaceae > Nocardia > Nocardia brasiliensis_A. The sequence continues at coordinate 20,550 of NZ_BAUA01000128.1, read as the reverse complement.
CCCGGTGGTCGGTTTTCCGGCGAGGGAATCGCCCCCCAGAATGAACGGCGTCGGTCAGCGCAGAGGGCCTGGTCACTGCGGCCCAGGTCGAATTGCAGTCTGGGCGACCTTGAGAGTCTCGCTGCGTAATCCCGGGCGGCTCCAACGCGGCGCTGATCGTGTCCGCCGCAGCCTCGAACCGCATACCGACCTGGGTGAGGGATTGTCCACCCTGGCCGGCCACCCCGCCCATAACAGCACCCACTACACAGTCGGCGCTCGTGGCGGGACCGAAACGATTTCCGCGCCCGCGGCCGCGCTGAGTGCTCCGCGGTTCTGGTCGTCGACGCCGCGCGCCGGTCCGGTTCCTGGCGCGGGAATCCCAGGGCGTCATATCCGGCGGCGGACAACAGCATGGCGAGATCGATCGTATATTCGATCACCATCCCACTGCCTTGACTGAGAGCTCTGTGCTCGTCCGGAAAACAGAAATTGGGCCCCAAAGTCGCAGCTCAGGGGCCCAATCTCGGGTAGTGCCTAGTCCAGGTAGTCGCGCAGGACCTGGGAGCGGCTGGGGTGGCGCAGCTTGCTCATGGTCTTGGACTCGATCTGGCGGATGCGTTCGCGGGTGACACCGTAGACCTGGCCGATCTCGTCCAGGGTGCGCGGCTGACCGTCGGTGAGGCCGAAGCGCAGCCGGACCACGCCCGCCTCGCGCTCGGACAGCGTCTCCAGCACCGACTGCAGCTGATCCTGCAGCAGCGTGAAGCTCACCGCGTCGACGGCGACGACGGCCTCGGAGTCCTCGATGAAGTCACCGAGCTGGCTGTCGCCCTCGTCGCCGATGGTCTGGTCCAGCGAGATGGGTTCACGCGCGTACTGCTGGATTTCCAGCACCTTCTCCGGCGTGATGTCCATTTCCTTGGCCAGCTCCTCCGGGGTGGGCTCACGGCCCAGGTCCTGGAGCAGCTCGCGCTGGATGCGGCCGAGCTTGTTGATGACCTCCACCATGTGCACCGGGATGCGGATGGTGCGGGCCTGGTCGGCCATGGCGCGGGTGATAGCCTGCCGGATCCACCAGGTGGCGTACGTGGAGAACTTGTAGCCCTTGGTGTAGTCGAACTTCTCGACGGCACGGATCAGACCCAGGTTGCCCTCCTGGATCAGGTCCAGGAACGCCATGCCACGGCCGGTGTAGCGCTTGGCCAGCGAGACGACCAGGCGCAGGTTGGCTTCCAGCAGATGGTTCTTGGCCCGGTTGCCGTCGCGGACGATCCAGTTGTAGTCGCGGCGCATCGCGACCGGCAGCTTCTCGCCCTGCTCGGTGAACTCGCGCACCTTCTCCGCCGCGTAGAGGCCCGCCTCGATCCGCTTGGCGAGTTCGACCTCCTCTTCGGCGTTGAGCAGCGCGACCTTGCCGATCTGCTTGAGGTAGGCGCGCACCGAGTCGGCCGAGGCGGTGAGCTCGGCGTCCTTGCGGGCCTGGCGCAGGGCCTCGGATTCCTCTTCGTCCCAGACGAAGTCGCCGGAGGCCTTGTCGGCGGCGGAGGGCTCGACCTCTTCCTCGGCGGCCTCGGCCACTTCCTCGACGACGAGGTCTTCGGCTTCCTCGGTCAGGTCGTCCTCGGAGACCTCGAGATCGCCGAGATCCTCGATGTCGAGCGACTCGTCGTCGATGACCTCGTCGGCACCGGGCTCGCCGTCGCCGCCCACCTTCTTGGTGGCGGCCTTCTTGGCCGGCGCCTTGGCCGCCTTGGCGGCGGCCTTCTTCGCGGGTGCCTTCTTGGCCGCGGCCTTCTTCGCGGGGGCCTTCTTCGCGGCAGCCGCCTTACGGACCGGCCGTGCTTCGGTTACATCTGCGGAATCGGCCTCGGCCGAATCGGCGGTCTGACGGGTATTCGTGGCTACCACGTACGCCCTTTCGTGACGGTCTCGTGCGGCGTCACGCCAGAGTGGTCTTCCGGCGGAGCGGTCTGTCGGGTTTCACCGGCGGAGGGCCGGTCGGGTTGCACCGGCTCACGACTGCGTCGTGGGCCGAGGGCGCTGTGCCTGTGATTCACTCGCTTGCGTTCGTGAACAGGCCGGGCACGTTCCATTGTAACGATCTAACCAGGGTACCTTCGCCCGCGATGTCGCCTACGGTGCGGGAGCGTTTACGGATTCTCGCATGCCGCGCCCATGTTATGGCGCGATACCGGCATCGATGGCCATCGCCGCGCCGACGATGCCCGCGGTGTTCTTCAGGTGCGCGGGAATGACCTGAGTTCGATTGGTGAGCAACGGAATCCACAGGTCGGCATCGCGGCTGATCCCGCCGCCCGCGACGAATACTTTCGGCCAGAAGAGATTCTCCAGGCCGATCAGGATGGTGCTGACCTCGGCGGCCCACTGTTCGTAGGTGAGACCGTCGCGATCCTTGATCGACGCGGCGGCGCGATGCTCGGTCTCCATGCCGCCGACCTCGAGGTGGCCGAGTTCGCTGTTGGCCACCAGCGTGCCCTGGTAGAGCAGGGCCGAGCCGATCCCGGTGCCGAAGGTCAGCAGCAGCACGAGCCCGTCGAAATCCTTTGCCGCGCCGTAGCGGTCCTCGGCCAGGCCGGCCGCGTCCGCGTCGTTGAGCACGGTGACGGGACGCCCGTCCAGCGCGGTCGAGAACAACGCGCGCGCGTCGGTGCCCACCCACGCCTTGTCGATGTTGGCGGCGGTGCGGGCGACGCCGTCGAGCACCACCGACGGCAGCGTGATGCCGACCGGACCGTCCCAATCGGCTTGTGCGACCAGCTTTGCCACCGCGTCGGCGACGGCCTGCGGGGTGGACGGCTGCGGTGTCGCGATCTTGATCCGTTCGTGGACCAGCTCGCCGGTGGCCAGATCCACCGCGCCGCCTTTGACGCCGCTGCCGCCGATATCGATGCCGAATGCGTGCCCCCGAGCGGACATGACCTACCCCTCGTTCCTGTGTCTGGCGAGTGTGGAGCACAACGCCGAGGCACAAGCTCCTACCGCGTCGGCGCACGCATTTGCGGTGAGGTGCCCGACGACGGCGTTGTGTCGTGCACGACAAGAGTAATGCGCGATCGATGCTGCGCGTTCCCGAGGATCTGTGATGCGATGGAGAGCGTGCCGGAAACCTCATCACCAGTGTCCGACTACACCTCCGAGATCATCGTCGCCCGCGGCGACGAGGCCGAACTGCGCAGAGTCGCGGTCGACCTCGCCGAAACCGCCGCCGCCCACGTCCGTGCCCGCCGCCCCGAGGTCTTCGGACAGGCCGGCGGCCCCGCGGACGGCGCGGTGCAGGTCAAGGCCCACCCGACCGATCCGGTGACCATCGTGGACACCGAGACCGAAGACCTGATCCGCGGCCTGCTCGCCGAGCAGAGACCGGGTGATCCGATCCTCGGCGAGGAGGGCGGCGGCACGCTCGCCGACTCGGCCGCAGACGTCGTGCACTGGGTGGTCGACCCGATCGACGGCACGGTCAACTTCCTGTACGGGATTCCGGGCTACGCGGTGTCGGTGGCGGCGCTGCGGGGCGGCAGACCGGTCGCGGGTGCGGTGGTCGACGTGGCGCGGCGGGCCACCTACAGCGCCGGTCTCGGTCTCGGTGCGATCCGGGTCGACGCCGACGGCGCTGTCGAGCACCTGAGCTGCACGCCGGTCGAGACCGTCTCGATGTCGTTGGTGGCCACCGGTTTTGCCTACGGCAAGCACCGGCGCACGCGACAGGCGCAACTGATCGGCGAGGTGCTGCCGCAGGTGCGCGACATCCGCAGGCTCGGCGCGGCCGCCCTGGACCTGTGTCACGTCGCGGCGGGCCGGGTGGACGCCTACTTCGAGCACGGCCTCAACGCGTGGGACTGGGGCGCCGGTGCGCTTATCGCGGCGGAAGCGGGTGCGCGGCTCACCCTGCCGCCCGCCACCGCGACGAGCGCGGCGGGCGACCTGGTGCTCGCCGCCGCGCCGGGCATCGCCGACGAACTGGCCGAGCTGCTCGAGCGGGTCGGCGCGACCGAGCCGATTCCCGACCTGTAGTGACGACTGTGCCCCTCGAAGCCGGTGGTCTCGAGGAGCACAGGGCAAACGCCGGACGCGCGAGCTAGCAGCGCGCCTGGCGGGCGGCGTCGAGCAGCTTGATATCGATCTGCGGCGGCCCGCCGGGCGCGGGGTTCTTCAGCGACCGCAACACCTCTTCGGCGTCGTTGCTGGGGCGGATATCGCGGAACAGCGAACCGAGCACCATGTCCACCGTGTCGTCGCTGCGCTGATCCTCGATCAGCTCGGCGCACGGCACCACCAACTGCACCGAGGCGGCGGCCGGCCGGCCGTTGACGCCGAACCGGATCTGGCCGGTGCACTCGAGGTCGCCGTTGACGTATACCGAATCGTTGCCGAACTGCGTCCCCGGCGCGCTGGCGAACCCGAGATCGCCGAACTGGGCCGCGACGTGGGCCGCCTGGCCGCGCTGGTTGTTCGCGTTCAGCACGCGCACCTTGGCGGCGGCCAGCGGCGCCGGTTCCACGTCCTGTAACCGCCCGTTGCCGACCCGCTGGCCGAGTGCGACGGGCTGCCCGGCGCCGGGATCGGTGGCCGGGCTCGGCGAGTTGCAGGCCATCGCGCTGGTGTCTCGTTCGGTCGTCGTCAGTGCCTTGACCCACACGATCGTGCAGATCAGCAGCAGGACGCCGAGCATGATGAGCCAGGGCTGCGGTCGTCGGCGGAGGAAGGGCCTGCCCTGGGAATCCACGGGGCGGCCTTCGGTGATCAGTGAAACCACCAGCACACTCTACGAAAAGGATCCGGGTCCGGGCGCAGGCAGGCCGACGGAGTCCGGGGCCGCGGTATGTGCTGAGCCGACGCCGCCTGCCCGGGCGCGGTGCGCGCAGGCGGGCCGCGAACCGGGCCGCGGTGCCCGGCAACCGCGCCCCAGGTCTCGGTGAGTTCGACGGGAGGTGTCGATTACCCGTCGGTTTCGAATCGTCTGTGTTTTGATTGCGACTTTTGTCGCGGGGTCCGCTATTGTCTGGCGGCCCAGATCGAATCGCCGGTGGCGAAATTGGTGGTCGGTCGCGGGAACAAGTAGGGCATGTCCTGCGTTTACCGAGCGCTATCCGGAGTGGATCAGCCCGATCCGCCCTGATGAGTGACCGGTGTGCGTGTGACGTGCACCACCGGCGGGGCGGTACGAGTCACGGCGATTCCTTGCGGAATCGGTGTGAGTGGACCGGTCCGGGATATACGAAGTAAGGACGAGGGGAAGACGACATGGCAACCGACTATGACGCACCGAGGCGCACCGAAACCGACGATGTGTCGGAAGATTCGCTGGAGGAGCTGAAGGCTCGTCGTAACGAGGCACAGTCCGCCGTCGTGGATATCGACGAATCCGATACCGCGGAGTCGTTCGAGCTTCCCGGCGCGGACCTGTCCGAGGAAGTGCTGACGGTTCGGGTGATCCCGAAGCAGGCCGACGAGTTCACCTGTTCCAGCTGCTTCCTCGTGCACCACCGCAGCAGGCTGGCCAGCGAGAAGGGCGGCCAGATGATCTGCATGGACTGCGCGGCCTGAGCGCGAGCACACCGCTCGCCCCCCGATCTCGATGAGGGTTCAGGCCATCAGCCCGCGCTCGGCACTCCGAGCGCGGCCAGGACCCGTTCGGGCCTGCGCGTACTGACCAGCCAGTACGGCGTGGGGTCATCGGGATCGTCGAGCACGAGCAACACCATCGGCCCGATCCACGGTCGGTGCTGTACGTAGGCGGCGGGGTCGAGCTGGCGACCCAGCGCCGCACTCTTCGCCGTGTGGGCGACGACGGCCGCACGGGCAACGAAATTCACCGGCAGGTGGGCGCGGTCGGCGCGCAGTTCGAGCGTGCCCGAGGAATCCGGCGCGACCTCCACCCGGTGCCTGCTCAGCCAGAGCAGCACCCACACCGGTACCGGGAAGAGCAGTACGTAAGGCAGCCAGGCGCGCAGACCCGGTGCGCCCATATGGATTTCGGCAGCCAGCAAGCCGGTCACGGCGAAGGCCACCGGCCACCACCACAGCGGCACCCAGAGGCGCTCGCGGTACGGCTGTGGGCTCGGCTGTTTCTCGTCCATGGTCACTGGGTTGGGCTGGTCCGACACGAGTCAACACTAAGTCACGTCTGTCCGAGCTGTACGCGTAGGCTCGACCAACGTGAGGGAGCGAAGCGAGCGAACCATGGACACACCGAGTCCCGCTCACGACGGAGCCGAGTACCCGGAGGCGAAGTCGTGAGGAATGAACTGCCGCCGATAGCGGTGCTGCGGCTCGATCCCGGCATCCCCCTGCCGACGCGCGCCCACCACGGCGACGCGGGCGTCGATCTGTGCACCACCGCCGACGTGATCCTGGAACCGGGGGAGCGGGCGTTGGTCGGCACCGGCCTCGCGATCGCGCTACCGGTCGGCACGGTCGGTCTCATCCACCCCCGCTCGGGGCTGGCCGCGAAGGCCGGTCTGTCGGTGGTGAACACCCCGGGCACCGTCGATGCCGGCTACCGCGGCGAGATCAAGGTGTGCCTGATCAACCACGACCCGCGCACGCCGATCGAGCTGCGCCGGGGCGGACCGGATCGCCCAGCTGCTGGGTGCAGCGGGTCGAGTTGGTGGATTTCGTCGAGGTCGACTCGCTCGATGAAACCAGCCGGGGCGCGGGCGGTTACGGGTCCAGCGGCGGTCACGCGAGTCTGACCGGGGCGGGCCGGGCAGCCGGCAAGGAGGCGTAATGGGACTGTTCGGAAAGAAGAAGCGGTCTGCGGACTACGACGACGACCGGTATGCGGCCGACGAGTACGACGAGGTCGAGGCATACGACGAGGACGACTACGACACCGACGAGCACCCGATCGTGCCCGTCGGCCGCCATGTCGCCGCCGCCGACGAGCCACCCTCCGGCCCGCACGACTACGACGACGTGGCCGACCTGCTGGACCGGGTCGCCGACCAACGACTCGATCTGGGCTCGGTGATCCTGCCGGTGCCGCAGGGCGGTCAGCTGCAGGTCGAGATGACGCCCGACGGCGCACCGCAGGCGGTACACCTCGCGACCGAACACGGCCGGATCACCGTCGCGGCGTACGCGGCCCCCAAGTCGGCGGGCCAGTGGCGCACGGTGGCCGCGGATCTCGCGGATTCGCTGCGCAAGGACGGTTCGCGGGTCGCGGTGGAGACCGGCCCGTGGGGTCGCGAACTGCTGGCCGTCACCGACGGGGCCGATCTGCGGTTCATCGGGGTCGACGGGCCGCGCTGGATGGTGCGGTTGGTCGCGGCCGGTCCGTCCGGTGCGGCCAACGACGGCAGCCCGCTGGTCGCCGCGGCCCGGGCGATCCTGCGCGAGACCGTGGTCCGGCGCGGCGACGACCCGCTGCCGGTGCGCGAGCCGCTGCCCGTGGTACTCCCACAGGAACTCGCCGAACAGCTGGCCGCGGCCCATCAGGCCCAGGTCGACGCGCAACAGCAGCAGCTGGCGGCCCAGGCGCAAGCCCAAGCCAACCCCCAGCTGCCGCCGCGCCTGCCGGAGGGCCCCCGCCGCGGCGCCGACGGTTCGGCCATGCAACAGCTGGGCCTGAACTAGCGCCGAATCCCCAACCGGCCCAGCCCGATTCGCGCGGATCGCCGCAGTCCCGGTAACCGGCGATACCTCGACCACCACGCGGCAGTTCCACCTGGGACATCGCGGGCGGTCGCTACTGGTCAGTTGATCACCAGGTAATGGTGGCGGAAGTCTCTCGGCTGATGCCGCCACCATCACCTGGCGGTCGGCTGACCAACTGGGGAACGCGCCCAGCCCGGGTTCGGGCGTAGGCTGCCGAGAACCGTTGTGCGGCTGTGCTATTCGGCGGTCGAACTCAGAAGGCGCCGGTGCGGGTGAGGGCGGCGAAGCCGGTGTGGCCGAGGACGGCCGGTTCGGCGCCCAGTTCGGCGAGGGTGATGCGGTGGATCGCGGAGCGGGGGATCAGTGCGGCCCACTCCTCGGCGATGGCGAACGGGTGCACCGGGTCGTCGACCGCCGTCACCACGGCCACCGGCACCTCCAGCGTGCTGAGGCGGTCGGTATCCGGCCATTTGTAATCGGCGGCCTCGTCGAGCGCGTCGGGCAGACCCGGCCACTGCGCGCGCCAGGATTGGGTGAGCGCGTCGGCGAGCCAGGCGGGGCTGCTCGCACGCATCCGCTCGACCACGGCGTCGAGCCCGTCGGCGCGCAACTGGGCCGCGGTCACCCCGGCGCTCACGGTGGCGGGGCAGGCGGCGGTGTCGGGACCGGTCCACGCGGGCAGGGCCGCGACCACCCCAGCGGTCAGCTGGGGATGTTCGGCGGCCCACTCGATCGCGACCGCCGCGCCGAGCGAGATTCCCGCCACAACAACGGGACCCGTCGCGGCCGCGGCCTCGAGCGCGGCTCGATAACTCGCGACGACGGCAGCCGGGTCCGGCTGTACCGCGACCACGTCGAGACGGCGCGCTCTGCCGGCCGGTTCGAAGGCACGCCGGGCGAAATCCGCATCGGATCCGCTGCCGGGCAAGGCCACGACGACCTGAGCGGGCGACACGGAGTGTGGGGAGTCGAACACCGGTCCGAGCGTAGCGGGGGTGCTCTGGTGCATCTACAGTGGCGGGGGTACGGCCACAGCCGGTCGTATGTGGAAACCACGATGGTGTGCGACCCACACTGTCTGCTCTATGCAGGAGAGCGTGCGAAATGTCATCCGCAGCCTCAGGGTATTTTCGACGTCTGGGCCGCAGACTGACCGAAGATATCGACCAGTTGGACGCAGAAGAACTCGCCGAGAAATCCGAAGCCTCCGGCGCGTGCCGGGCCTCGGAGTGTCGCCGCGGTGACGAGGCCACCATGCTCGGTAGGCTACGCAGCGTCGAAGCGTGTCCGAAGTCCGCGGGCGCCAGTGTGCAGGCGGAGTTCTTCGACGGCACCGATGCCATCACCCTGGTGTGGATCGGCCGTCGGCGCATTCCCGGTATCGAGCCGGGACGACGTATCTTGGTGCGCGGCCGGGTCGGCGATCGAGACGGCCGCAAAGTGATCTACAACCCCTACTACGAATTGCGCGGGAACAGCTGACGTATGCCATCGAGCAACGACAACGCCGCCCCAGGCGAACAGACCGAGCCCGCAACGGCTCTCGACCCGGACCGGGTCGACCCTGACGAAGCAGTCGCCGAGCAGACCCTGCTCGAGCAGCTCGGCGGATTCAGCGGCCTGATCTCTTCGACAGTCCCGGTTGTCGTCTTCGTACCCGTGAACGGTTTCGCGGGCCTCACCGCCGCCATCTGGGCCGCACTCGGGGTCGCCGCGCTGATCCTGATCTGGCGGCTCGTCCGGCGCAGCCCCATCCAGCCCGCTATCTCCGGCTTCCTCGGTGTCGGCATCTGCGCGTTCATCGCCTATCGGATGGGGGAGGCGAAGGGTTTCTTCCTGTTCGGCATCTACACCAGCCTGGTGTACGCGGGCGTGTTCCTGGTGTCGATGCTGGTGCGCTGGCCGCTCGTCGGCGTGATCTGGGGCGTGCTCAACGGCCACGGCACCGACTGGCGCTCCGATCGCCGGGTGCAGCGCCTCTACTACCTGGCCACCACCACGTGGGTGGTCGTGTTCGCCGCGCGCTATCTGGTGCAGTCCCAGCTCTACGACACCGACCGGACCGGGTGGCTCGCCGTCGCTCGGATCGGAATGGGCTGGCCGCTCACCGCGGTCGCGCTGGTGGTCACCGTGTGGGCGGTGCGCCGGGCGGGCCATCTGCCCGTGCGCCGGGGTGCCGCGGCCGAACCCGCCTAGCGCGTTAACCCCGCAGGCTCGTCCTGCGAAAACACAGTGGGTGGGGCGTTTCTCACCGCAGAGGTGGGTGGTTACCCACCCTGGGGTGCCTGGAAGGCGACCCGAGTTCGGCAGACGATCAGTGCGTCGAGAAAAACACGCACGATCGCACGAAAGGACTCGGACCGTGGCCCCCGAGCACAAGACCGCAGCACCGTCGAAGAACCACCATCCGGCCCTGTCCGAGAGCCGCCGGGTCGGCGCCGAACTGGACAAACTGATCGGTCCCGCGGCCGCGGGCGATCGCGGCGCGATCAGCGAGATCGTCCGCATCGTCCACCCGCTGGTTCGCCGGTATTGCGGTGCGCGCCTTGGTAATACGGCTCATCTGCAAGTCACCGCCGACGACGTGGTGCAGGAGATCCTGATCGCCACCGTGAATGCCATCCCGCGCTATCGGGACCAGGGCAAGTCCTTCCTCGCCTTCGTCTACGGCATCGCGGCGAACAAGGTGTCCGACGCGTTCCGCCGCTCGCAGCAGCACCCCACCTATCCGATGGCGGAGATGCCGGACGCACCGTCGACCGCCGCCGGGCCGGAGGAGTGGGCCCTGGCGTCCGAACGGCGCGTGGCCACCCGCGAACTCATGAAGATCCTCGCCCCCGCGCATCGCGAGGTGCTGGTCATGCGGATCGTGCTCGGCTGGTCGGCCGCGCAGACCGCCGAGGCGATCGGCACCAGCCCGGGCGTCGTCCGGGTGATGCAGCATCGTGCGCTGAACAAGCTGCGCGCGGAACTGAAGCTGGCCGCGTAACCCGTTCGCGACCGTCGCGCATCAGCCCTGTCGGGGAGTCAAGGCTTGATGCCGTGGTTGGCGAGTTCGACCCGCAGGTCCTCCTCCGCCTCCACCGAGGTCACGAACAACAGCTCGTCGTCGCCCTCGAACGGATCGTCGGGCTGCGGCACGATCACCCGGCCGCCGCGCAGGATCGTCACCAGGGCGGCGTCGCGCGGCAGGGTGAGCGTGCGCACCGGCTTGCCGGCGAGGGCGGTGTCGCCGGGCAGGGTGATCTCGACCAGATTCGCCTGCCCCTGGCGCAGCGTCATCAGCCGCACCAGATCGCCCACCGTCACCGCCTCCTCGACCAGCGAGGCCAGCAGTCGTGGCGTGGACACCGCGACGTCGACACCCCAGGAACTGTCGAACAGCCACTCGTTGCGCGGATCGTTCACCCGGGCCACCACCCGGCGCACGCCGAACTCGGTCTTGGCGAGCAGGCTGTGCACCACGTTCGTCTTGTCGTCGCCGGTGGCGGCGATGACCACCTCGTAGGTTTGCAGACCCGCGTCCTCGAGCAGCGCCAGTTCGCAGGCGTCGGCGTGCACCCAGACGGCGTCCGGGATCGCCTCCGGGTCGATGTGGTCGAGTTGGCGCTCCAGCAGCATGACGCTGTGCCCGCCGCGCAGGAGTTCCCTGGCGATGGATCGGCCGACGGCGCCTGCGCCTGCGATGGCCACCTTCATGTTCAGTCCTCGCTCACGGGGGGCTTGCCTGCCAGCGCGATGGCCTCGCCCACCGAACCGGATGTCGCGGCGACGTAGACGAGATCGTCGGCCTGCACGATGGTCTTGCTGTCGGGCAGCAGACCCTGGCCGAACCGGATGATGAACGCGACCCGGATCCCGACCGCCTGCTCCAGATCCCGGACGGTGCGTCCGTACCAGTCCTCGTGCAGTGGCAGCGGGGTAACTGCGACCGTGCCGGTGGGATCGCGCCAGGTGGTGGTGCTGCTGTCGCTGATGAGCGTGCGCAGGAACCGATCGGTGGTCCACGGCACCGTCGCGATGGTCGGGATGCCGAGCCGCTCGTACACCGCGGCGCGTTTCGCGTCGTAGATGCGGGCGACCACCCGTTCGACGCCGAACATCTCCCGGGCCACCCGGGCGGAGATGATGTTGGAGTTGTCTCCGGAGGAGACCGCGGCGAACGCGTCCGCCCGCTCGATTCCCGCCCGCACCAGCACATCTCGGTCGAAGCCGACGCCGGTGACGCGCTCGCCCGGGAAATCCGAGCCGAGCCGAAGGAAGGCGGCGGAGTCCCGGTCGATCACCGTGACCTCGTGGCCCACCCGCACCAGGGCGCGAGCCAACGCCGAACCGACGCGCCCACACCCCATGACCACTACGTACACCGTGCAACCCTCGTTCCTGGAACCGTGGTGTTCGGTCTGCTCATTATCGGTCGAACGGTACCTGTCGAATGATTCCATCGGCCACGTTCCCCCTCCACCCCCGCGCCAAACCTGACAGTCGCGTGCGCAACACAACTGTGCCGGCGCGAGCTCCGCAACGCCGCGCGTCGGGGTTGCTGGGTGGTTACACAGCGCCTGCCGAGTCCGGATACGGCGATGGTGCCGCTATGCTCGCTCCAGTGTCCAAGTTGACGACGGCAGCGAAACGAGTGCTGCTGGGCAGGCCTTTCCGTAGTGATTCGCTTGGCCATACCCTGCTGCCGAAGCGCATCGCGCTTCCGGTGTTCGCCTCCGATGCGATGTCCTCGGTGGCCTACGCGCCGGAGGAAATCTTCCTGGTGCTCTCCGCCGCGGGCATCTCCGCTTACATCTACGCTCCCTGGGTCGGTTTGGCCGTCGCGTTCGTGATGGCCGTGGTGGTGGCCAGCTACCGGCAGAACGTGCACGCCTACCCCTCCGGTGGCGGCGACTACGAGGTCGCGACCACCAACCTCGGCCCGACCGCCGGGTTGACCGTCGGCAGCGCGCTACTGGTGGACTACGTGCTCACCGTGGCCGTGTCGATCTCCTCGGCCGCCTCCAACATCGGCTCCGCCATCCCGTTCGTGGCCACGCACAAGGTGTTGTTCGCCGTAGTGGCCATCGCCGTGCTCACCGCGATCAACCTGCGCGGCGTGCGGGAATCGGGCACCGCGTTCGCGATCCCGACCTACGCCTTCATCGTCGGCATGTTCGTCATGCTCGGCTGGGGACTGTTCCGCATCTTCGTGCTCGGCGACGATCTACAAGCCGAATCGGCGGGATTCGGTTTGAAGGCGGAGGACGAGCATCTGTACGGACTCGCCTTCGCCTTTTTGATCGCCCGCTCGTTCTCCTCCGGGTGTGCCGCGCTCACCGGTGTGGAAGCGATCAGCAACGGCGTGCCCGCGTTCCGGAAGCCGAAGTCGCGCAACGCCGCCACCACGTTGCTGATGCTCGGCACGATCGCGGTCGTGCTGCTGATGGGCATCATCATCCTGGCGCAGAAGATCAAGGTCGTGTACGCGCACAACGAATCCGATCTGATCGGCGCGCCGGCCGGATACCACCAGAAGACGCTGATCGCGCAGCTCGCCGAGACGGTGTTCCACGGGTTCCCGATCGGGTTCTTCTTCATCACCACGGTGACCGCGCTGATCCTCGTGCTCGCCGCGAACACCGCGTTCAACGGGTTCCCGGTGCTCGGTTCGATTCTGGCGCAGGACCGTTACCTGCCCCGGCAGCTGCACACCCGCGGTGACCGGCTGGCGTTCAGCAACGGCATCCTGTTCCTCTCCGGTGCGGCGATCGCGTTCGTCGTGTTGTTCGGCGCCGAGGTGACCAAGCTCATCCAGCTCTACATCGTCGGCGTGTTCGTCTCGTTCGTGCTCAGCCAGACCGGCATGCTGCGGCACTGGACCCGGTTGTTGCGCACCGAAACCGACCCGGCGCAGCGCGCGCGGATGAAACGGTCCCGCGTGATCAACGCGGTCGGCCTCAGCGCCACCGGCACAGTGCTGATCATCGTGCTCATCACCAAGTTCTTCGCCGGTGCCTATATCGCCATCGCGACGATGGTCGCGATCTTCATCGTGATGAAAATGATTCGCAAGCACTACGATTCGGTGTCGCGCGAGCTGGAGTCCCAGGAGTGGGACGCGGTGCTGCCCAGCCGTTCGCACTCGATCGTGCTGGTATCCAAGCTGCACCTGCCGACCCGGCGTGCGCTCTCGTACGCCCGCGCCACCCGGCCCGATACGCTCGAGGCGATCACCGTCAACGTCGACGACGCCGACACCAGGTCGCTGGTACGCGAATGGGAGAAGAGCGATATCACCGTGCCGCTCAAGGTGATCGAATCGCCCTATCGTGAAATCACCAAGCCCGTCCTGGATTACGTGAAACGGGTCCGCAAGGACGCCCCGCGCGACGTGGTGACCGTGTTCATCCCCGAATACGTCGTCGGACACTGGTGGGAACAGGTGCTGCACAATCAGAGCGCGCTGCGGCTCAAAGGCAGGCTGCTCTTCGAGCCCGGCGTCATGGTCACCAGCGTCCCTTGGCAATTGAGCTCCTCCACCCGTGCCCGTACCCCGGGCGTGGTGAATGCGCCGGGTGCGGTCCGTCGCGGTTACGACGATCGATCGTGAGCGGGAGTCGGCGCGCGGTACCCGCCCGCGGGTGCGGCGGCGCCCGGACGGCGGCGATCGGATATTCGGGTGCGTGGGACGCGGATGCCTGCGGGTCCAGCGGTACACAGTGGCAGGAGAGATCGGTGATGTGCTCGCGTGGCGCGGAGGGTATGCCGGGATGAGTGACTGGCAGGGCAGCACATTCGAGGTGCGACTCGGGCAGCCCGGGCACGGCGGATTCTGTGTGGCGCGACACGAGGGGCGGGTGGTGTTCGTCCGGCACGGGCTGCCCGGAGAACTGGTGCGGGTACGCGTCACCGAGGACCGCGGCGGATCGTTCTGTCGCGCCGACGCCATCGAGATCCTGGAGCCGTCGCCGGATCGCGTGCCCGCCACCTGTCCGGTATCCGGGCCCGGTGGCGCAGGTTGCTGCGATTTCTCCTTTGCGACACCGAAAGCGCAGCGGGCGCTGAAAGCTTCGGTCGTAACCGAGCAGCTGCGCAGGGTCGCCGGGATCGAACGGGACGTCGTCGTCGAACCGATCACCGGTGCGGGCGAGGTCACCAGCGGCTGGCGCACCCGCATCCGCCTCGCGGTCGACGCGTCCGGCCGGGCCGGTGTGCACCGCTACCGCAGCACCGAGGTCATCCCCGATCTCCGCTGCCCCCAACCTGTTTCCGGCGCCCTCGAGGGCGCCGCCGACCGCCTGTGGACCCCGGGTGCCGACCTGGTGATCGCCGTCGACGGCGACGGCGTCCGTCACATCGTCGAACTGGCCCCGGCCACCCGCGACGCCGACCGCCGCGGTCGAGACCGCCGCGGCCGCCGTCCCGCGCCCCGCGAGTCGGGCGCCGAATGGGACGACACTGACGGTCGGGGTTCCCCTGGCGGCTCGGATGGACGGTCCAGTGCGGGCGGCGGCGGTGGTCGCGCGGACAGCCGCAGGGATCAGCCAGGTGCCGGGCGAAGTGATGTGTTCGGGGGCGGGGGTTCTCGTGACGATTCAGGCGGGCGGTCCGGTGTGGGCCGCGGGTCCGGTGCGGATTCCGGGGACGATGCCCGTCGTGGGCGTGCGGGTGGGGCGGGGGCCGGTCCGGGGGATGCGCGGGGTGGGCGGCGGCGGCCCGGGGCTATCGGTGGGGTGCGGCATCGGGGCGACGGGGGTGGGAACCGGCGTCCGGAGTCGTTGCGGGCGGAGGCGAAGGAGCTTCGAGACGAAGTGCGGTATGCGGCCGACGGGCGGTTGGAGGGTCCGCAGGCGCAGGAGCGGCGCAGTGCGTCGGCGCGGCGCGCGGCCACGCATGCGGCGCGGGACGAATGGGTGGTCGCCGGAAGTGGGCGGGCGGTCGAATATGTGTCCGGGCGTCGCTGGGAGGTCGCCGCGACCGGCTTCTGGCAGGCGCACCACGGTGCGGCGCAATGCTATTCGGATCTGGTGGCGGAGTGGTCCGGACTGCTGCCGGGCGGTTCGGCCTGGGACTTGTACAGCGGCGCAGGCGTTTTCGCGGCCCGGCTGGCCGGCCAGGCCGGCTTGACGGGCGCGGTGTTCGCCGTCGAATCGGCCCGTCCGGCGGTCGCCGCCGGCAAAGCCGCGCTCCGCGACCTGACCTGGCTGGAGCAGCACGCCCAGCGGGTAGAACGCTGGGTCGCCGACCGCATCGACGCCGCCGCTCCCGACGTCGTCGTCCTGGACCCGCCGCGCGCGGGCGCGGGCAAGGAGGTCATCCGCGCGTTGACCACGACCGCTCCCACCCGCATCATCCACATCGGTTGCGACCCAGCATCTTTCGCCCGCGACCTCAGCCTCTACCAGGCCGCGGGCTATCACCTCGCCGACCTGCGCGCCTTCGACGCCTTCCCTGGCACCCATCACGTCGAATGCGTGGCCCTGCTCGACCGCCCCTGATGCGGGGCCGCGCCGGAGTGTCCAACGTTCGGTGAAATCGTGGGCGGCAGGATCCTGGACAGGGCCGGTTCGATCGGCGCTGCCGGTTCAGTCGGTGTAGGTGGGTGGGCGGCGGTCGCGGCGGGCGCGGATCGCTTCGTCGAAGTTGCCGGTGGTCAGACGGACGTAGAGCTGGGCCAGACCTTCGTGTTGCATATGGGATTCGAAGCTGCCCGCCTCCATGCCGCTCCACAGCATGCGTTTGGTGAGTTCGGTGCCGACGCGGCTGAAACCGATGATGCGCTCGGCCAGGTCGTAGCAGGCGTCGAGCAATTCGGCGGCCGCGACGGTGCGGGAGACGAGGCCGATGCGTTCGGCTTCGGCGGCGTCGACGTCGCGGCCCGACAGCATGATCTCGAAGGCGCGGGACGCGCCGATCGCGCGCGGCAGCAGGTAGCTGATGCCGAGTTCGGTCGAGGTCAGGCCGTTGTTGATGCCCGCGGCGCGAAAGTAGGCCGCCGGTGCGGCGATTCGGATGTCGGTGGCCACGCTGAGGCAGAATCCGCCGCCGATCGCGGCCCCGTTGATCGCGCCGATCACCGGCTGGTGCATGCGGCGCAGGGTGATCATCACATCGTTGAGCAGGTCCATCGAACGGCGCGCGACGCTGGTGACGGTGAGCCCGTCGACATTCGGCACTGTGCCCGCGCTCTGCAGGTCCGCCCCGGAACAGAACCCTTGCCCCGCACCGGTCAACACCACAACCCGAATGTCGTTGTCGGCGCTGACCTCTTCCAGCGCCTCGCGCAGCGGAATCATCACATCGAACGCCATCGCGTTCATCCGCTCCGGCCGGTTGAGCGTGACGACGGCGACATGCGGCCGCGGCGTATCGATGAGCACGAACGACATACGGTCTCCTTGACCCCGACGGCAAACTGAAACAGGTTCTACTGTATCGGCTGCCCCGCCCGCTGCACCCGCGAAGCGCGCGCACCCCCGATGTGCACGGCTCGGTGCAATCGCGGCCGATCCCTTCGGGCGCAGAACGTCGCAAGATCGAGTCGATACCCACCTCGGCGCGCCCTGAAGTCGCGAACATGACCGGCACCGATTCGGTGATCGTCCTGGTGCAGGGTTTCGGGCGGCCTACCGGGTGAGCCGATGTGCCGCAATCGTTTCGCTAGTCCAGCTGCCAGGTGACGCGGATGCCCGCGGAGATCTCGCTTTCCCCGAGTTCCACCGGCACCGGTGCCGCACCGTAGGCGTCCATCGATACCGACATCGCTTTCAGCCGGGGCGCGGAAGGCGGTGCGGCCGAGGTGTTCTCGGTGATCTCGAGGACCGCGCCGAGCGAACGTCCGGCCCGTTCGGCGTACTGCTGCGCCTTCGCCACCGCGTTCTCCCACGCGGCGTCGCGCGCCTGTACGAGCAGCGACTCCTGGTCGGCGAAGGTGAGATTGAGCCCGCCGAGGCGAACGTCGTCCCCGCCGGCGTCGACGGCGTTGGCGATGATCACCGCCGGACCGGGATCGGCGTCGTCCCCGATCTCGCGCAGCGCCACGGTCAGCGACGTGCTCGCCAGGTATCCGGTGATCCGATTGCCTTCGCCCTCGGTCCACACCGTCTCGGTGTGGATCGACAGGCCGCTGGTCGCGATATCGGTGCCGGCGACCCCGTCGGAGCGCAGCGAGGCGCTGACCGCGGCGATCCGCTCACCGGCCCGGCTGTAGGCGAGCGCGACCTTGTTCGCCCGGCATTCGATCGAGATCGTGACGCGCATCAGGTCGGGTGTCGCGCGGGCGGTGCCCTGACCGAACAGGGTGACGGTGCCCGCCTTGCGGGAATCGGACTTCTTGCTCACTGCACGCTCCTCGGTCGGTCGATGGTTCGGGCTCCGGTCTGCTCAACGGTCGGCGGCGCGTAATCGTCCCCGCCGCGCGGAACTGCGTGTCACTTCTCGCCGGCACCTGCGACAGGCATCACTCAATAGTCGCCGCCGCGCACCGCGATCGCGCGCACCGCCGCGTCCATCTGTGCGTACGCGCCCGCGGCGAGTCGCTCGAGCAGCGCGAGCTTCAACTGCGGCGCCTGCGAGGTGAGCTGATCGAAGCGCGCAGGACTGAGCACCGCCACCCGCACGCCCGCCTCGGCCCTGGCCTCGTTCGCGAACGCCGCACCGACCAGCATCGGAATCTCGCCGAAGGACATCCCCGCGGACAGGCTGACGAGCCGATGGGTGCGGGAATCGCTGCCCAGGAACGTGATCCGGACCCGGCCCTCCAGGATCAGATACAGGCCGGAACGGGCGCTCCCGCGGGCGGCGATCACCTCGCCACGCGCGAACGTGCGCACTTCGAACTCCTTGGCCAGGCGCGTCCGATCATCCTGCTCGAGCGACATGAGCGCCGGATGTTCCTCGATCGCGATCGACGTGCACACCGGTTCGTCGGCGGGCCGGTGTCGCTCGAGCACGACGTCCTCGCACCATTCGGTGGCGGTGTCCCGGTCGATGAACACCCGGCCGCGCGGGTCGTCCGGGTCCAGGCTGGAGGCCATGTGCCCGAGTTTGGCGTCGGGATCCACGAGCGCGACGCGCACGCCGACGGCGGCGAGTTCGGTCTGCAGATCGTCGAGCATCCGCACCGCGATCGTGCTCACCTCGCCGACCCGGCGCAGGTCGACCACGAGCGCCTCGAGCTCGCCGGCCTGCTCCTCGATGCTGCGCACCGCGCTCTCCGCGCCCGCGAACAGCAGGTCACCGTGCAATTCGTAGACGCGGGCGCGATGCCCGTGCTCGGCGAGCACCGCGATCTCCTCGGTGGTCCGGCGCAATCGCGAGGGCACTTCGGCGACCGAGTAGCCGGCCCGGATCGCGGTCCGCGCCGCCCGCGTGACGTGCAGGAAGTGCAGTTCCAACCGCTGCGACAGCTCGCGACACGCCGAGACGCCGCGCACGCTGTTGCCGTGCGGGTCCAGGCGCGGCGAGTACACCGCGATGCCGATCTGACCGGGCAGCACCGCGACGATGCCGCCGCCGACCCCGCTCTTCGCCGGCAATCCGACGGAGCTGACCCAGTCGCCCGCCGCGTTGTACATGCCGCACGTGGTCATCACGCTGAGCACCCGCTCGGTCAACGCCGTGGTCAGCGCCCGCTCCCCGGTCACCGGGTTGCGACCGTTGTTCGCCAGCGTCGCCGCCATCAGCGCGAGATCGCGACAGGTCACATCGATCGAGCACTGCCGGAAGTAGCGGTCGACCGCCTCGTCGGGGTCGGAGTCGATGATGCCGAACGAGCGCAGCATGTAGCCGATCGCGCGGTTACGGAATCCGGTGCGCGCCTCGGAGGCGTACACCGCCTCGTTCATGCGCAGTTCGCGGCCCGCGAAACGCGAATAGCAGGCGCGGATGCGCTCGAAACGCTCAGCGGCGTCGTGACCGGTGATCAGCGACGCGGCGGTGATGGCGCCCGCGTTGATCATCGGATTGCGCGGCCGCTCGGTCACCGGATCCAGACTGATCTCGTTGAACGCCTCCCCGGAGGGCTCCACGTCGATGCGCTCGTCCACCGCGTCGGTGCCGCGATCGGCCAGCGCGAGCGCGTAGGTGAACGGTTTGGAGATCGACTGGATGGTGAACGAAGTCTCCATCTCGCCGGTGCCGTATATCCGCCCGTCCGCGGTGGCCAGGCACAGTGCGAACGAATCTGGCTGCACCGCAGCGAGTTCGGGAATGTAATCGGCCAGCGCGCCGGATTCGTCGGAGCGGCACAGCTGGTAGACGTCGCTGACGATCCTGGACACGACGCCCGGTTCGATTGTCCTGCCGATCGCCTCTTCGACCTGGGCCACACGATTACTCTAGGCCGAGTACGGTATGCCGAGGCTCACATTTCGGTTCGATGTCGGCTGGTGATCGTCGTGGCAGGGTGGGACAGTTGGGTTCTCGTACGAGGGCACTGCCCATCGCTCCGTAGACTGATCGGATCAGAAGCGCTATCCGGAGGGAGCGAGTTCAGGTGGGAGTGCTTTCCCGGGTCGACACGCCCGAAGATCTGCGTCCGCTGACCGCGCCGCAGTTGCGTGAGCTGGCGGATGAAATCCGCGAGTTCCTGGTGCAGAAGGTCGCCGCGACCGGTGGGCACCTCGGCCCGAACCTCGGCGTGGTCGAGTTGACCATCGCCCTGCACCGGATCTTCGATTCGCCTGCCGACCCGCTGATCTTCGACACCGGCCACCAGGCCTACGTGCACAAGATCCTGACCGGCCGCAAGGACCAGTTCGACGATCTGCGCAAGAAGGGCGGCCTGTCCGGGTACCCGAGCCGGTCCGAGAGCGCGCACGACTGGGTCGAGTCCTCGCACGCGTCCGCGTCGCTGTCCTACGCGGACGGGCTGGCGAAGGCGTTCCAGCTGAGCGGGCAGAACCGGCACGTGGTCGCCGTCGTCGGCGACGGCGCGCTCACCGGCGGCATGTGCTGGGAGGCGCT
>NZ_BAUA01000129.1 GCF_000710915.1 Nocardia brasiliensis IFM 10847 | reverse complement strand
GCGGTCGCCGGGCTCGACCCGCACGGCTGGGTATGCGCGTACGTACCCGTGCGTGGTGAACCGGGGTCGCTCGAACTGCTCGACGCGATGCGGACGGCCGGGGCGCGGGTGCTGCTCCCGGTGACCGGCCCGCCCGGGCCACTGGACTGGGCCGAATATCTGGGCCGGGAAAGCTTGCGGCGGGCCAAGTACGGCCTGCTCGAACCCACCGGCGCGGCGCTGACCAGCGCGGCGGTCGGCTGGGCCGAGCTGATCCTGGTGCCCGCGCTCGCGGTGGACCGGCGCGGAGTGCGGCTCGGGCGCGGGGCGGGCTATTACGACCGGACGCTCGCCGCGGCGCGGGCCGACGCCCGGCTGGTCGCGGTGGTCCGCGACGACGAGCTGGTGCCCCGACTGCCCGAGGAGCCGCACGATCTGCGGATGGGCTGGGCGCTCACGCCGCGCGGCGGGCTGCAACGGCTTGGCGAAGATCACGCGGCGGAATGAACGGCGGATTGGCAACGTTGGCACTGTCGGCTGTAGAGTGCCAGATGACGAAACTCGCGGAGGATGCTGTGCCAACTTACTCGTATGCGTGCACCCAGTGTGACAACCGCTTCGACATCGTTCAGTCCTTTTCCGACGAGTCGCTGACGGTCTGCCCGGAGTGCTCCGGAAAGCTGCGCAAGCTGTTCAACTCGGTCGGCATCGTGTTCAAGGGCAGCGGCTTCTACCGCACCGACAGCCGCGGCGGCGCGTCCACCGCGAGCGAGCCCGCGAAGTCCGACAACGGCAAGTCCGACAACGGCAAGTCCGACAACGGTTCGAGCTCGTCGACGTCCTCGGATTCCAGCTCGTCCAACGGCAGCAGCAGCACGGCGAGCACCGCCGTGGCCAGCTGATCTGCGAGTTATCCACAGGCTCTTCGTTTATCCACAGCAGCCCCTTTCCGGGGCCGATCGAGGACGGCCGCGATCATAAGATCCGACCATGACTCGCCCCTTCGCCGATCTCGGCCGCGAACACTTCGCGACGTGGCAGCGACCCTCATGGGCCGACAGCTTGCTGATGCGGCGGCTGCTGGCCGCCGGGCTGGTCATGGTGGCGGTGGTCCTGTTTCTGCGCGGTGACCCGGGTGCCGAACGCGCGACGGTGGTCGTAGCCGGCCGCGACCTCGCGCCGGGCCGAGTCCTCGAAGCCGATGATCTGCGCACCGCCCCGCGCGAAGCCGCAGCGCTGCCCGCGGGCGTCGTCCGTGATCCCGCGACCGTCCTCGGCGCGACGCTGACCGGTGCCGTGCGTGCCGGCGAAGTGTTCACCGATCTCCGGGTGGTCGGGTCGCGGCTGGCCGCCGTCGCGACCGGCGCGCGCGACGCCAGGATCGTGCCCATCCGGCTCGCCGACACCGCGGTCACCGAAATCCTGCGCGCAGGCGATCGGGTCGACGTGATCGGCGGCGAGGAACAGGGCAGCAGGCCTGCCCGCACCCTGGCCACCGATGCCGCGGTGGTCCTGGTGTCCGGCTCCGGGGACGGACGCGGTGTCAAGGAGCGAGTGGTGCTGGTCGCGATGGACGCCGAACATGCCGCGGTGGTCGCGGCCGCGTCCCTGCAGACCGCGCTCGCCGTCGTCTTCCACTGAGCAGACGGACAACCCCCAGGTCGGCCGAGAAGAGCTCACCGAGCGGATCCAGTTCCGGTCGATCCCGGCCGGGCGCGCATTGCGGGCGAGGTGGCCGCTCAGATGTTGTCCACACATTTGCCATCAAGGTCAACTAGCATCGCCCGTACCGGTAGGTGTCGCCCGGCCAGCTCGACTTGTCAGCTCCACAAGTAGAGGAGACATCGGCAATGCTCAAGGGTTTCAAGGATTTTCTGTTCCGCGGAAACGTCGTGGACCTGGCGGTCGCCGTGGTCATCGGCACCGCGTTCGTCGCGATCGTCACCGCTTTCACCAACGGCATCGTCAATCCGATCCTGGCCGTCTTCGGCGGCAGCAACGAATTGGGACTCGGCTTCCAGCTGGTTGCCGACAAACCCGCGACCTTCGTCCAGGTCGGCCCGATCATCACCGCGGCGATCAACTTCGTGATCATCGCCGCCGTGCTGTACTTCGTGCTGGTCCTGCCCGCCACCCACGTGAAGAAGAAGTTCAGCAAAGAGGCGGTCGAGCTCAGCGACACCGAACTGCTCATCCAGATCCGCGACCTGCTGGCCGAGGGCCAGCGCAGCGCCGGCGGTAAGCACGAGTCCTGAAACCTGTTGCCCAGCAACAGCACAAGCCCGTCGCAACCGCGACGGGCTTGTTTCGACTTATGCTGGTTGATTTTTGGCGTCAGCCGAGGCTGAAAGGCTGGCCCCACAACGTGATCCAGGTGACAAGCTGGTCGGTTTCCACGCTGAGACTGACGAACGCGCGAGCCTGCGCGGGCCCGCTGCAGCCGTAGAGGGCGATATTCTCGTTGGTCCAGCTGACCGAGCCGGTGCTGCCCTCGAACTGGTTGCGCGCCGTGTACACCTCGGTGCCGAGATCGCCCGCCTGCTCCAGATCGCGCACGTAGAACGACTGCACCTGGCCCGGACCGAGTACCAGCGTGCCGTCGGTGACGGCGCCGGTGCGCGGCGCGGCCGCGTCCAGCTCCCCGGTGCCACCGCCGCTGACGTCGGCCTCACAGCCGACGGTATAACCCGGGAAGATCGATCCGGCCTTGCCCTCGGGCGGCCCGGACAACTCGACCCGCACGCGTCCGGAGACCGCCGCGTTGCGCGGCAGCGGCAGCAGGCCCATGAACGGTTCGATGTCGACCGATTCGCCGGCCAATTCGATCGTCACCACGGTGCCGTCGGCCAGCGTCTTGGACAGTTCACCGCCGGGCAGCGCGACGAAGGTACCGGCATCGGCCGTGCCGGTGGCGCACAGACCCATCGCGACGGTGACGGCGGCGCCGAGCCCGGCCCGGCGCATCAGATTCTTGCGGTTGATCATCGTGTTTTGTCGACCCCTAGCGGAACGAATTCGCAACTGCGAGTGGAGAACCGAGGACAGCCCTGCCTCGGCGCTGGTGGCGGCGACAGACAGGAAACACCAAAGCGGGCCCGTCGCGGTGGCGACGGGCCCGCTTATGTCGTGCGAGGTGAGATCAGACGTCAGCCGAGGCTGAACGGCTGGCCCCACAGCGTCACGTAGGACATGACGTTGTCGGTCTCGACCTTGACCTTGACGAACGCGCGAGCCTGCGCGTAGCCGCCACAGCCGCCGAGGCCGATGGTGGAGTCGGCCCAGGTGACCGAGCCCTTGCCGTTCTTGAAGGTGATCTGGGTCGAGTGATCCTCGTTGCCGTAGTCGTCGGCAACTTCACGGTCGAGCAGGTAGAACGAGGTCGCCTGGCCCGGGCCGAGGGTCAGGTTGCCGCCGCCGCTGGCGCCGACGTTGCCGTCGCTACCGTCCCACTTGCCGCTGGCGTCGACGCCGCCGTTGGCACCGCCGCCGTCGATGTTGACCTGGCAGCCGACCACGTAGCCCGGGCGGATCTTGCCCGTCGCGGTGCCGTTGATCTCGACCTGCGCCGAACCGGACACCCACGCGTTGCGGTGCACCGGAGTCGAGCCCATGGACGGGTTGATGTTTGCCGACTCGTTGACGAGGCGGACCGTCACCACGGTGCCGTCGGACAGCGTCTTGGTGATCTCGCCGCCGGGAAGCGGCACGAAGGTGTCCGCGTTCGCGGCACCGATGGAGAACAGGCCCATGGCGATGGTTGCGGCGGCACCGACACCGGCTGCCCGCACCAAGTTCTTACGGTTGATCATTTGTTAAATCCCTCAGGGGTTGAGTTCGTTTCAGCGAGAAAGGTGTTCAACAATTCGAGAATTCGACAGTCGTCAGCCGATGCTGAACGGCGCACCGTAGAGGGTGGTCTTCGAGTAGTTGTCACCGATGATCTCGACCACGGTGTAGGAGCGCGCCTGGGCGTAGCCCGCGCAGCCCTGGATTTCCATCTCGACGTCCTGGTACTCGACCGAGTAGGCGCCGGGCTTGGTGATGTCCTTCAGTTCGATCTGGACGAACTTGACGTCACCGGGGCCCAGGTTCAGGCCGATGGAGCCACCGACACCACCGCTGGTGAGGTCGACCTTGCCCGAGACACCGACGGAGATCGCGTCATCGGCGATGCTGACCTGGCAGCCGATGATGTAACCGGTGTTGAGCTGGGACGTGCCGTGGGTCGAGGAGTTGTTGGTGCCGGGCTTGTTCGTCGCGCCGTTCCAGGGGCCGACCTTGCCCTCGGGGGTCTCGGTGACATCCGCCGAGGCGTTACCGGAAACCCAGACGACGCGGCCTGCGCCGTTGGCCGCAAGCGACGGCGAGACGATGGCGTGCTCTCCGGTGCGGGTAATGGTCACGCCCGGTCCGAGCTTCTGGCCGTCCGGCAACGGCACAAAAACATCAGCGCTGGCAGCGCCGGTCGAAAGGAGGCCCATGGCCACGGCAGCGGCAGCGCCGACGCCCGCGACGCGGGCACCGCGGCGCAGACCGTTGGTGCGGTTCTCGCTCATACTTCCCCTCATCAGGTTAAAACAGTCAGCCTCGACCATCGAGGCTGGACAGTGGTCCTCGCAGGCCCAGCTCAGTTTGTCGCCCTTTTGTTGCCGATGTGTAACCAGCAATTAAAGGTCGCCGCGACGCTCCGGCTGGCAACGGAACCGAGCCAGGTTCCGCCGGGTCGACGCGTACGTGCCGCACCCGGGCCGATGAAGTCCAGTGTGGGTGGCTCGTGGCGAACATTAAACGCTAGGTAACGGCACTGCAACGCGAGCTTTCGTAAAGATCAATGTGATGTAGATCACAGTCGTTAACAAAAGAATGCTATTTGACGTGCGCAAATTGCGTGGCGGAGACAGTCGGACCGACCGGACGGTGCCGACCGAGTCACTAAAACGCCAAGCGCGTGATACGGGACAAGGCCGTATGAGAACGGGAGGACACTCCCAGATCTGAAACATCGGCAGGTAATTTGCCGGGAAGCCGACTGGACGTTACGTAGCAACTACGTAGATATCGGCAATCAGCCGTGATGCGGCGGAATCTGGGAACGCAGCCAATCATCGGTCGAAGATGCGTTATCCGAATCGTGATCGCGTTCGTCGCGCGTAGTGTCTGGGAGGGTGTCGCCGAAGATAGCGGCCAGACGCGCCGCATCCCTCGCCCGGCGGGTCGCCGGACGAGGGATGTCGTCGGAAGAACTGGAAACCGTAATTATTCGACCAATCCGGAGAGTTCGCCGATCACTTTGCTGGCCAGCGGGCCGAGCGTCGCCATACCGTCACGCACGGCGGCCCGGGTGCCCGGCAGGTTCACCACCAGGGTGCTGCCGGAAACGCCGGCCACACCGCGGGACAGACCCGCGTCGAGCGAACCCGCCACCCGACCGGAGGAGCGCAGCGCCTCGCTGATGCCGGGCAGTTCGCGATCGAGGACCTGCGAGGTGGCCTCGGGAGTGACGTCACGCGGCGACATACCGGTGCCGCCGACCGAGATGACCAGGTCGACACCGCCGATCACCGCGGTGTTCAGCGCATTGCGGATCTCGACCTCGTCGGCCTGCACCGAGACCGAGGCGTCCACCAGGAAGCCCGCTTCGGTGAGCAGCTCGGTGACCAGCGGGCCGAGCGAGTCCACACCTCCATGCGCCGTTCGATCATCGACGACCACCACCAGAGCACGCCCCGCCACAGGAGCATCGATTTCCATGGTGCTCACCGTAGCGCCTGCGCCGAGAACGTCGGCGGCCGTGTCGAGCAGCGGAGTCCACCCGCCCTGCAGCACGCGCATCACCGCCCGCCGTCCGCGGGCGCACCGGTGAGAGTCACCTCGACGGTCTTCGGATTGTTGCCTTGTTCATCGGTATAGGTGACCTTCACCTTGTCTCCTGGTTGGTGCGAGCGGACCGCGGCGACGAGCGCGTCGCCCGAATCGATGGTCCGGTCATTCAGTTTCGTGACGACCACGCCCGCGGGGATGCCCGCCTTCGCGGCCGGCCCGTCCGGGGTGGCTTCCAGCACCCGTGCGCCGTTGGCGGTGTCCTGCTTCTGGATCTTGACGCCGATCTGCGCGTACGTCGCGTGACCGGTCTTGATGAGTTCGTCGGCGACGCGGCGGGCCTGGTCGACCGGGATGGCGAAGCCGAGGCCGATCGAGCCGCTCTGCTGACCGACACCCACCTCGCCGCCGCCCAGGCTGGCGATGGCGGTGTTGATGCCGATGAGCTTGCCACTGCCGTCGACGAGCGCGCCACCGGAATTACCCGGGTTGATGGCTGCGTCGGTCTGGATCGCGTCGATCACCGGATTCGCGGCGGCCGGATTCTGCGCGCCCTCACCGCTGGTCGAAACCGGGCGGTTCAGCGCGGAGACGATGCCGGTGGTGACCGTGCCCGCCAGGCCGAGCGGCGAACCGATCGCCACGACCGGCTGGCCGACCTGCAGGTTCGACGAGGTGCCCAGCTCGATCGGGGTCAGGCCGGACTTGCCGCTGACCTTGATGACGGCCAGGTCGGAGACGGGGTCCGCGCCGACGATCGTGGCGGGCGCGGAGCTGCCGTCGGAGAACATGACCTCCATCTTGGCGTTCGGGCCACCGCCCGCGGCCACGTGATTATTGGTCAGGATGAGTCCGTCGGAGGACAGCACCACACCGGAGCCCTCGCCCTCGGCCCGGCTGCTGGCCACCTTGATCATCACCACGCTGGGCAGCACCTTCTGCGCCACCGCCTGCGTCGATCCGGCCGGTGCGTTGGAGACGTTGTTGACGTTCGGCTTCGGCTGGTCCAGCGCGTTGGTGACGACCGAACTCCCGGTGTCGGAATGGCTGACCAGGGCGCCCACCGCGCCGCCGACGCCACCGCTGACCAGGGCCAGCGCCACCGCGCCCGCGACCAGTCCGGTCCGGATCGGGCGGCGGGCCGGCTTGGGCTCCTCGAAGGGGCCGCCCTGCGGCGCTTGCGGATCGAAGCCCGCGTGCGGATCGTAGGGCGGCGGCGCGCCGTACTCGGGGCCGGGGAACGGCTGCGTGTGCTGGGGCGGCGGCGGGTAGTGACCCATCGGATGCTGACCTTCGAACGACCCGTAGTTGTGCGGCGCATAGGCGGAATCCGCTGCGTACGGCTGGTTCGCCGATGCTGCCGGGATCTGTTCGGTCGGCTGCGGCCGGTCGGGCGTGGCGTTCGCCGCCTCGTCCCGCCGGTCCTGCGAATCCTCGGTCATGGACTCCTCGTTTCTCCTCAACGTCTGCCGACCAGCTTGACGACGACGACTGAGAGCGGACTGAGACCGTGCTTTCAATTGTCCGAGATGTCTACCCACTTCTCGCGGCCGCACGCGGCCACCCGCAACCGGGCCGAACTCCCCCCGCGCCCAGGAATAGCGTACGCACCGACCTGCGGATGCGCAGTACGTGCGAATCGACTCACTGCTCGTCGTCGAGCCTGGTGGGCGCGCCGGGCTCACCCGGAAGCACGATGCGGACGAGGGCGCCTCCGCGCGCGGAGGTATCGATGCCGATGGTGCCGCCGTGTTTGGTCACGACCTGCTTGACGATCGCCAAGCCGAGCCCCGAACCGGGCATCGAGCGCGACGCGGTGGTCCGGTAGAAGCGATCGAACACCAATTCGCGTTCCGCGGGCGGGATGCCGGGCCCGGCATCGTCGACAGTCAATTCCAGCAGACCGCGCCCGGCTTCGCGCATGTGCACCGCGACGGTGGCGCCCGCTGGACTCCACTTGGCCGCGTTGTCGAGCACATTGAGGATCGCCCGTTCCAGCCCGGCCTCGTGTCCGTAGACGAACCACGACCGCACCTGTGCGACGAACTCGACCGAGCCCCGCCGGCGGCGCACCCGTTCCAGTGCACGCTCGGCGACCTCGCCGAGATCGACTCGCTCGTACACGGTTTCGGGTGCGTCCTCGCGCGCCAGATCGACCAGGTCGCCGACCAGGTTGGACAGCTCTTCGATCTGGGCCATCACGTCGGCACGCAACTCGGCCATGTCTTCTTCCGGAATCCGCGGTGCGCCCGGACGACTGGAGGCCATCAGCAATTCGGTGTTCGTGCGCAACGAAGTGAGCGGCGTGCGTAGTTCGTGGCCCGCGTCCGCGACGAGTCTGCGCTGCCGGTCCCGGGATTCGGCGAGCGCGCGCAGCATGGTGTTGAAACTCTCGGTGAGCCGGGCGAGTTCGTCGTCACCGGTCACCGGGATGGGGGTCAGGTCGTCGGTCCGCGCGATCCGTTCAGTCGCCGCGGTCAGTCGTCCGATCGGCCGCAAGCCGGTGCGGCCGACCGCGGTACCCGCCGCAGCGGCCAGCACGACACCGCAGCCGCCGACCACGAACAACAGCCAGGCCAGCCGGTCGAGCACCTCCCTGGTGGGCTGCAAGCGCTGCGAGATCACCAGTGTCGCACCGAGATCGGTATGCACGGCCAGTACGCGCTGGGTGCCAACGGTGCGCAACGAGGAATTCATCCGGCTGTGCGCGACGTCCATTTCCTGTTGGCCCACGGGCGGCACCGTCAATTGCGGCGGCGCGTACGGCTGCAAATTGGGTGAGATCAGCGCGATGCCGGTGTCCGGATAGAACGATGTGGCGACCATCAGGTTCTGATAGTTGAACCCGTACGGATTGCTCGCGATCACCGCCGCGGCCCGGCTGCGCAGCTGGGTATCCACATTCGCGTACAGCGCGCGAGCAACCAAGGCGTAGGCCGCGATCGAGGTGACCGCGACCGCGATCGCGACCACCGACGCGGCCAGGAGGGTGACCCGCCAGCGCAGGGAGACCGAGCGGGTGAGTGGGATCGGGGGGCGCATCTCGGGGGGCTCCGGTTGCCCGAGCCCGGCGACCACCGGCCGCTTCGGAACATTTCGTGCCATGGCGTCCCCCTAGGGGGGTGTCTCCCTCAGGACATAGCCGACACCGCGCACGGTGTGAATGAGCCGGGGCTCGCCGTCGGCTTCGGTCTTGCGCCGCAAATATCCGATGTACACCTCGAGCGCGTTGCCCGAGGTCGGGAAGTCGTAACCCCAGACCTCCTCGAGGATGCGGCTACGGGTCAGCACCCGGCGCGGATTGGCCATCAGCATTTCCAGCAACGAGAACTCGGTGCGGGTGAGACTGATCGCCCGTTCGCCGCGAGAAACCTCCCGGGTCACCGGATCCAGCGACAAATCGGCGAACGTCATTGCCTCCGATGCCTCGCCGGGATCGGCGGTGGTGCGTCGCAACAGTGCGCGCAATCGGGCGAGCAATTCTTCCAATGCGAAGGGTTTCGGCAAATAGTCGTCCGCACCGGCGTCTAGTCCGGCAACGCGCTCGGACACCGAATCCCGTGCTGTCAAAACCAGAATGGGGAGATCGTCACCGGTACTGCGCAACCGCCGGCAGACCTCGAGGCCGTCCATCCGCGGCATCATCACGTCCAACACCAACGCGTCCGGTCGCTGATCGGTTGCCTTTTCCAGGGCATCCACCCCGTCGACCGCGAGATCGACGGAGTAGCCGTTGAAGGTCAGCGACCGGCGCAGCGACTCGCGGACGGCGCGATCGTCGTCTACTACCAGAATGCGCATGCGACCAGTTTGACCGTATCGACTGAGAGCCGACTGAGAGGGGACCTCCGACACGCCGTGCCGGGCGCGACGGCCCTCCGGCGACAGCAGCCAATCAGCAAACGGCCTACTCGAGCCAACTAGATCATCTGTCCAGTTAGTCTGTAGACTCTCGAAGTAGTGCAACGCGAAACCTGTTACGTGTAGCCATATTCGGGCACCATCAGACCTTGTCCCCCAGATTGCCGACGGTCCGTCTGCGCGGTATGTTCCGTGCGGTAAAAAGAAGACCTTTAGTTGGTTCTCGGCGGGTAGATCCCATATACGTTGAACAGCACGTGCCGTCCCGAGGGCCCTGCGCGGAGTGGAGGCGACGGAAGCGGAA
The DNA here is from genome assembly GCF_000710915.1 of Nocardia brasiliensis IFM 10847. Classification (GTDB taxonomy): domain Bacteria; phylum Actinomycetota; class Actinomycetes; order Mycobacteriales; family Mycobacteriaceae; genus Nocardia; species Nocardia brasiliensis_A. The sequence goes on along the minus strand of NZ_BAUA01000129.1, from coordinate 10,199 downwards.
TGGAAGCAAAACCGCGTTCCTGGTATTTCAGCCTGTCCAACTTGCCGGTGACCCGGAAGGTCGGCATCGTTCTCCTCCTGCCGGTACTGCTGGCGTCCACCTTCGCTGTACTGCGCATCAACGATGAGCTCGGCACCATCTCACAGCTGAACGCCACTTCGGAGCAGGCCAGGATCATCCGCCCGATGCTCGCGTTCGGCGCGGCGACCGAACGGCTCGCGATCACCGCCGCCACCATGCGGGTCAACCAGACCCAGGATCCGGAACTCGACAAGATCAGCGCGCGGTTCGATCAGACGGCCGTCGATCTGGAAACAACGCTGCGGACCGCGACCGGCGACAGCCGCGTCACCACCGAACTGGGCGCCGCGATCGCGGCGGGCCGTACCATGCGCAACGGTCTGCGCACCAGCTCGCCCCAGGCCATCGCGGAGCAGTCCGACGAGGTCGCCGCGCGCATCGGTAATGCCATCGCGGTGTCGCCCTCGCTCGAGGAAGTCACCATTCAGCGGTACTTCCTGCAGCTCGGCGTGAGCACCAACGCCCGACGGGTGTTCACCCAGGAATACCTGATGATCACCACGGCCGACCCGGCCCGCAACCCCGCCGTGCAGGCCAAGCTGCTGGTGGCCCTGGGTTCGGAGATGGTGCTCAACGCGCAGTACGCACAGCTCAATCCGGCCTCGGCGATCAACGCCGAGGCGCTGCTCGGCGCGGTGCAGGCCCGGCTCGGCGCGCTCGGCCAAGGCGGCGACCCCGCCGCCATCATGAACTCGCTGAACACCTCGAGCACGTCCTACGACCAGGTCACCAACAACCTGGTCAACATCATCGATGACAAGCTCGCGAATCAGACCGCCGACGTACGCGGCAGCGTGCTGCGCGATGTCGCGATCGTGGTCACCACCCTGCTCGCCTGCCTGGTGCTCGGCTTGGCCGTCGCGCGGTCGCTGGTCGTGCCGATTCGCCGCCTGCGCGGCGACGCGCTGAAGGTCGCGCACGAGGATCTGCCGCGCGAACTCGAGCAGGCGCGTTCCGGTGGCGCCACCCCCGAGATCGCCAGGGTGGATGTGCACACCACCGAGGAGATCGGCCAGCTGGCCCGCGCCGTCGACGACATCCACCAGGCCGCGCTGCACCTGGCGGCCGATCAGGCCCGGCTGCGTTTGCAGATCGGCAACATGTTCGAGACCCTCTCGCGCCGTAGCCAATCGCTGGTCGAACAACAGCTGGCGCTGATCGAGGATCTGGAGCACGACGAGGACAACACCGAACGGCTGCAGAGCCTGTTCCGCCTCGACCACCTCGCCACCCGTATGCGACGCAACGGCGACAACCTGCTGGTGCTCGCGGGTACCGCGCTGCGACGCGGTCAGCTGCACCCGGTGCAGCTCTCGGACATGCTGTGGAGCGCGGTCTCCCAGGTCGAGGACTATCAGCGGGTGGAGATCACCGCGGTGCCCGAGGGCATCGTCGCGGGTGAGCCCGCGATCGACATCGAGCATCTGCTCGCCGAGCTGATCGACAACGCGCTGCGCTACTCACCGCCGACCACTCCGGTCACCGTGTCGGTGGCGCGGGCGGTCGACGGCGGCTATCTGATCGAGGTCACCGACCGCGGCCTAGGCATGGCCACCGACGATCTGCAGGTCATCAACGACCGGCTCGCCTCGGGTGGTGAGGTCACCGTCGAGACCGCCCGTCGCATGGGTCTTTTCGTGGTCGGCAGGCTCGCCAAGCGGCACACGATCACCGCGAGCCTGCGTCGCACCTCGACCATGGCACAGCAGCCCGGCATCACCGCGAGCGTGCACCTGCCGGGTGCGCTGGTCTCGCCGCCGCTGGACGCGACCGATCCGACCGGACAGCAACTGCAGTTCACCGGCGATTACGCACCGCCGGCGCCGCTGACCTCGTCGAATACCCAGCCGCGCAACCTGGTTCCGGTGCCGAGCCTGCCGCAGCACAACACGCCGCGCTTCGAGGTCTCCAATTCCGGCCTGCCGCAACGCAGGCCGGCCATTCGGGTCGCCGAGGCTCCGGGCCAGCCCTCGGTGTCGATGGCCACGCGCACCAATACCCCGGACAGCGACCCGGATTCGCAGCCGCCGACCCAGCCGTGGTCGATCAACGCCCCGACCGACGACCGGTCGCCGTTCGGCCCGCCGACGGTGAGCGAGGCGGGCAACGGCGCGAATCGCACGGCCGAGGCGGAGCAGGAACGTCCCGCGAACCTGTGGACCGAGCCGGAACGCTCCAGCTCGCTCGACCTCGACGAGCACAGCGGCGCCACCGAACCCACCGTCCGGGCGACCACGTCGCGGTCCGGCCTGCCCATCCGGCGGCCCGCCAACGCGCCGCAGCCCGAACCGCCGGCGGCCGCGCCGGAGCGGGAACCGGAGCCCGAACCCACGGCGACCTCGTCCCGGTTGCAGCCGGTGGCCGGCGCCTCGCCGACCCCGATCTATCAGCGCATGGTCTCGGAATGGCTGGTCGAGCCCGCGAGTTCGCAAGGCGCCGAGACGACCTGGACTTCGCCCGCCGATGCGGGCTGGATGGCCGCCGAGGAGGCGACCCGACCCACCCCGACCGGTCGCACGACCGGTGGACTTCCTATCCGCACGCCGGGCGCGCAACTCGTTCCCGGCGGCTTGGCCCAAGCAGACGAATCGGGAGCCCGTGACCCGGAGGAGATCCGGAACAACCTCACCAGGCATCTCAGTGGGGTCCGCAGTGGGCGGGCCAATGCGCAGTACAACGACGGAGGGCTTGCATGACCAACGCGAACAGCACCACGGATGAGAACCTGAACTGGCTGGTCGCCCGGTTCACCCGGGACGTGCCCGGCGTGTCCCATGCCGTGCTGGTGTCGGCCGACGGCCTGCTGCAGGCGACCAGTCCGCACCTACCCGCCGATCGTGCCGAGCAACTCGCTGCCGTCACGGCCGGTCTGGCCAGTCTGTCGATGGGTGCGGCCTCGCTCTTCGACGGCGGCAAGGTGATGCAGTCGATCGTGGAGATGCAGCGCGGCTACCTGCTGGTGATGAGTGTGGGCAACGGTTCGCACATCGCCGTGCTGGCCAACAAGTCCCACGACATCGGCCGGATCGGCTACGAGATGGCGTTGCTGGTCGACCGGGTCGGCTCGGTGGTCACGGCCACCGCCCGCACCGCGGTTTGAGCGTGAGATGTCCAATCCATTCGGACCTGGACCTAAACCGACCACTCGCGTCCGACCGTATGCCCTGACCTCGGGGCGTACCGAGCCCGCGGTCGACCTGCCGATGGAGGCGGTCATCGAGACCTTGTCCTACACTGCGCATCTCGACTGGCCAACCGGTGATGTCCGCACGGATATCCTTCGGCTCGGCACCCACCGGTTGTCGGTCGCCGAGATCGCCGCGCATCTGGACCGGCCGTTGGGCATGGTCCGGGTGATGATCGGTGACCTCGTCGTCGACGGCATCCTGCGGGTGCATTCGACACTGACCGACGAAGCGAGTTTCGACGAGCGTCGTAGTTTGATGGAGAGGACTTTGCGTGGACTCCGTGCCCTATAGGAAGATCGGGCCCGACACCAACCCCGGCCAGGGCGAGACGGAAACCCGGATGGCGTCGACGAAGATCGTCGTGGCCGGTGGTTTCGGCGCGGGTAAGACGACGTTCGTCGGTGCGGTGTCGGAGATTGTTCCCCTGCGGACCGAGGCGATGGTCACCAGGTTCTCCGACGGCATCGACGACCTCGCCGACACGCCGGAGAAGGAAACCACCACCGTCGCCATGGATTTCGGCCGGATCATCCTGCCGGGCAATCTGGTGCTGTACCTGTTCGGCACGCCGGGTCAGCGCCGCTTCTGGTTCATGTGGGACGACCTGATCCGCGGTGCGATCGGCGCCGTCGTGCTGATCGATACCCGCAGGCTGGAGGACAGCTTCGCGGCGGTCGACTTCTTCGAGGCCCGCAATCTGCCGTTCCTGGTGGCGGTCAACCGCTTTCCCAACGCGCCGCGTTTTCCGATCGCGGAGCTGCGCGAGGCGCTCGCCGTGCGCGAGGGCGTCCCGATCGTGGACATCGACGCGCGCAATGCCAACGAGGTTCGCCAGTCACTGGCCGCGGTGACCGAGTACGCCATTCAGCGCCTGGCTGTGCAGGAACGCGAACAGGCGGTGCTTTGAGCTACTTCACCATGGGCTACTGGATCATCGGCCTGTCCGTCGCGGTGTCGATGGTCGGTGCGCTGATCGGGTTCGCCTGTATCCGGCAGTCGACCATGTCGGCCACCGCGCAGTTCCGAGCGGTCTGGCAGGTGTCCGCGGCGATCTCCATCGGCGGTATCGGCGCCTGGCTGCCGGTGTTCGTCTCGATGCTCGGTGTCACGGTGCCGGGCAGCCTGATTCGCTACGACGTGACCCGGGTCGCCGGCGCCGCGCTGGCCGCGGTGCTCGCGGTGTGGGCCGCGCTCGTGCTGCTGGGCCGCACCGCCGCGGTACCACGCCTGATCCTCGCGGGCGTGGTGATGGGCGGCGGATTGGGTTTGATGCACTATCTCGCACTGGACGCGGTGCGCATCCAAGGCTCGACCAGCTTGGACCCCTTGCTGATCGGGGGTGCGGTCGCGATCGCTGTCGTGGTCTGCCTCGCCACCCTGTGGTTCGTCGGTTCGCCGCGGTCGATGCCGGCCCTGACCGGCGCTGCGCTGCTGTTCGCGGCCGGTGTCGCGGCCATGCACTACACCGATCTGGCCGGGTTGCAGGCGAATCCGAGTTCGGGCCGTTCGGTCCCGGCCGGTGAGGATCTGTTCGGCTTCTTCGTTCCGGTGTTCGTGATCGGGATGCTCTCGCTGGCCATTCCGATCAGCGCGATTCTGGTCGCGCCGGATCGGCGGCCGATGGTCCAGCCGCGGCCGGTAGGAACGAACTCCGCCTTCTGAGCACCGCCGCTGCGCCGGTTCGGCGATGCCCCGGAATTCCATCTCGGCCCGATTTACAGTGAGAGACATGCGTTTCGGTCTGGACTACGCCGCCGGTCGTCCGGGTGGCGCGGCGATCCGCGCGGCGGGGTTCGACTTCGTGGTCCGGTATCTGTCCGACGGCGGTCCTACCCTGCCGGGCAAGTTGCTGACCCCGGCCGAGGCCGATGACCTGCGCGCACACGGTATTTCGATCGTGTCGAACTGGGAGACCACGGCCACGCGCATGCTGGACGGTTACGGCGCGGGGATCGTCGATGCCCGCGCGGGACTGGCACAGGTATTGCGCTGCGGCGGCCGGGAGGATCGGCCGATCTACTTCTCCGCCGATTTCGATGCGACGCCGCAGGATCAGCAGCGCCTCAACGCCTATCTGGACGGTGCGGCGACGGTGCTCGGGCGCGCGAATGTCGGTGTCTACGGCGGTTATTGGTCGGTGAGCCGGGCCTTGGACGCGGGCAGTGCCGCCTGGGCGTGGCAGACCGAGGCATGGTCGGGCGGCAAGGTCGAGACGCGCCGCAATATCCATCAGACGTCGCGGCAGCAGATCGTCGGCGGCGTGGTCTGCGATGTGAACGTGGCCGAGACGACCGATTTCGGCCAGTGGGATTCCGGACAGGAAGGCGGCGACGTGACGCCGGAGCAAGAGGCAGTGCTGCGCGATATCCAGATCCAGTTGCGCGGACCGGGTTTGGCGGGCTGGCCGCAGCTGGGTACCGACGCGGAGGGCCGCAAGCGCACGGTGGTGGACGGGCTGGCCGCCGCCCTGGCGCGGATCGATGAGCTGGAGGGCGAGGTCGGCGAACTGCGCACCGAGATCAGCGAATTGGAGGCGACGACCGCCGACCTGGTCGAACAGGTGGAGCGGCTGAACGGCAGACATTGGCCGTGGCCGTTCTCGCTGATCGAGGGGCCCGCGGCGTTGGTCGGCGAGCAGTTGGCCCGCCTGGAGGCACTGTTGCCCGACTTGCCCGGTTTGCCGGGGAATGACGCGGGTAAACCGGGCAATGACGCCCTCGGGTCGCGTACTGCGCGGTGAGTTCGACTGCTGTCGCGGATCGGACCGCAGGCGAGAAAGCCTTGTAGCCAGGAAGTTTGGCGATGAGCGGGTTCTCTCGGCAACCGGGAGAACCCGCCCTCTCGCACGAGGGTACCGGCGTCGGGACACGAACGCATCACTTCATGAAGACTTTTCCGACCGCCAATAACCAACCCACAGTAGGTATTTCACCCATAAGCTATTCAGGCGCAATTCCATCGTCCACGAGGTCACCCCGTCACTTCGAACATACCGATTGCTGCTCGATTGCGGGCGGCTCCCTCGGGCGGCCGCTACCGGTAATCAACCCCGCGTGACAAGGCTCGCGAGCGGCTCGTGCGTCGCTCGGCGCGTTCATCGCCCACGACGGCACAGGGCGCGTTATCGTCGGCTGGCACAAGGCGCTCGATCGGGCGCCGCACATTCAGGTTCGTTCGAAGGAGTTCGCATGGCCGTCAACGTGGTGCTCGACAAGGCTCTCGACAAGGCGTACGAGAACAAGTCGCTGAAGGAAATCCTCTCCGCTCCGCCCTCGGCCCTCGCCGGTCTCACCGAAGCGCACGACAAGCAGCTGCTCGAGGCGCTCAAGATCAAGTCGATCGCCGACCTCGCCAACAACAAGTACTTCCGGCTCGCCGCGACGCTCGCGGACCTCGCCGAAAAAGAGGGATAACCGGCAACGACGGCGGGCCCGCAGCTTTCCCTGCGGGCCCGCCGTCGTGCACGCGCTAGAGCCGGTCCAGATCGATCAAGCCGCGCCGCACCGCCGCGACCAACCGGCGCGGCACCTTGTGCACGACACCGCCGACGGTCACCGGCACCAGATCCGGCGGCGTCGCCTTCCACTGCGCGCGCCTGCTACGCGTGTTCGAGCGCGACATCCGCCGCTTCGGCACCGCCATCTCAGGCCTCCCCGCGCCGCGTGCGCTTGCCGTACTTGCGCTCGAACTTCTCCACCCGGCCCTGGCTGTCCAGCACGCGGTGCGCGCCGGTCCAGAACGGGTGCGAATCGGCGGTCACGTCGACCTTGATCAGCGGGTAGGTGTTGCCGTCGGACCACTGCACGGTGTTGGCGCTCGTGGCCGTCGAGCGGGTGAGGAACTGTTTGCCGGTGCCTGCGTCCTCGAACACCACCGGGTGGTAGTCCGGATGGATCCCTGTCTTCATAGTGCTTCTCCTCTCGGGCTGTTGCTCTCTTCGACCGGCATGGGAACGTCGCTTTCGCAGGGGTCGGCGTGCCAGCTGCCGAACGGGTCCTCCCATTCGGCGACCCGCTCCGGTGACCGCTCGACCAGCCGCAGTTCGTCGTCCTCCACCAGCGCCCAGTGCAGCGCCGTGCGGATCTCGGCCGGGTCGGCGTCGTGCACCAGGATCACCAGCGAGATGTCGCGATCGCCGAACTGGTCGTCCCAGCGCAGCGCGGCCATCGCCCGGCGATCCGGATCCGCCTGCGCCAGTTCCGCTTCCGACATCGCGGCCAGCCAGCGGCCCGCACTGCCGACGCGCAGGCCACCACCCGCGGACTCCAGCCACGCCACCTCGTCCGGCTGGGTGGCCAGCCACATCCGGCCGCGCGCGGTCACCACGCCGTCGAAGAGCACGTCGAGCGCCTCGTGCAGGCGAGCCGGGTGGAACGGTCTGCTCGCGGCGAACTCCAGCAAGGTGACGCCGTAATCGCTGCTGAGCGGCGGCTGCCCGCGCAGCAGTGGCGCGTGCGCGTCGAACACCCGGCCGCGCCGCGCGTGCGCGGGGATCCGCGCGAGCAACGCCTCGACCTGCGCGTTGTGCACCGTGTCCGGATCGTCGACCCAGACCACCGGCGCGTCGGGCACCAGCCGGGCCAGCACCGCGGCCAGCCGGCCGCGCTCGGCCTCGCCACCTACCTCGACAGGCCCCAAAGCCAGGACGGCATCGGCGAATTCGACCTGGCCGACGGCCAGCTGCGCCACCGTGCGCTCATCGTCGGCCCGGGCCAGGCCGCGCTCGGCGAGCGTCTCCTCGCCGGTCGCGTCGGCCAGCCAGGCACTCGCATCCAAACAGGTCAGCACCGCTTCGATCCGTACGTCCCGTCCGGCCGGCGCGTCGACCCGGCCCAGGATGCCCTCGACCACCACGTGGTCGATCGCCTGGCACACGGCCTCGGCTTCGAAGGCGGGATCCAGGGCGAGCACGATGCGATCGACGGAGTCCCGCGCGGCCAGGGTGCGCAGCAGCGGCAGCAGATCCCGGCGCAGCGTGCACGAGACGCAGCCGTGCGCGAGCTCGAGCACGTCCGAGGTCTCGTAGGTCGCGCTGCGCACCGTGCGATGCACGATGCCTTCGCGCAGTTGCCGCAGGTCGTGCTGGACGACCACCGTGCCCGCGCCTTCGGAAACCTGGCACAGCGCGGTCGCGACCCGGTGGACGCCTGCCTCGGCGAGCCCGGCGAAGCCCGCGAGCACTACGACGGGCGTGCGTCGGTCGGCCTCAGGTGGGAGCACGGACAGCACCTCTTTTCGATAACGATTTTCATTTGCCGTAAGCCGACGGTACATTGTCGAGCAGCCGTTGTCGAAAATGATTGTCATCTACCCGAAGGAGCCCGCATGTCGGCGCACTGCCAGGTCACCGGGCGCCGGCCCGGATTCGGCAAGTCCGTTTCGCACTCGCACAAGCGGACGAGCCGCCGCTGGAACCCCAACATCCAGCGCAAGACCTATTACCTGCCCAGCGAAGACCGCCGCATCACGCTCACCGTGTCGGCCAAGGGCATCAAGACCATCGACCGGGACGGGATCGAAGCCGTGGTGGCGCGCATCCGGGCCCGCGGCGACAAGATCTGATCAGGAGCAGCCATGGCGTCCAAGTCGACCGAGATCCGGCCGATCATCAAACTGAAGTCCACCGCCGGCACCGGGTACACGTACGTGACCAGGAAGAACCGCCGCAACGATCCCGACCGCATGGTGCTGCGGAAGTACGACCCGGTGGTTCGCAAGCACGTCGATTTCCGAGAGGAGCGCTGATATGGCGAAGAAGTCGAAGATCGCCCGCGACGCGCAGCGCCGCGCCGTGGTCGAGCGCTTCGCCGACCGGCGCGCCGAGCTGAAAGAACTGATCCGCAAGCCGGGCACATCGGCCGCCGTGCGCGCCGAGGCCCAGGCTGAGCTGCGACGACAGCCGCGCGATGCCAGTCCGGTACGATTGCGCAATCGGGACGCCGCCGATGGACGACCCCGCGGTCACCTCCGGAAGTTCGGCCTTTCCCGTGTGCGTGTGCGCGAGATGGCCCATCGGGGCGAGTTGCCCGGTGTGCGCAAATCGAGCTGGTAGACAACCACTGTTCTCGTACGAAGGATCCCGTCATATGGCAGTCAAGCGAGCACCGTCGAAGAAGGTTCGCGCCGAGCAGGCCCGCCGTCCGAAGAAGAACCCGCTCATCGCCGCCGGCATCGAGAAGGTCGACTACAAGGACATCAACCTGCTGCGCACGTTCATCTCCGATCGAGGCAAGATTCGCAGCCGCCGGGTCACCGGACTCACTCCGCAGCAGCAGCGCCAGGTCGCCGTCGCGGTGAAGAACGCCCGCGAGATGGCCCTGCTGCCGTTCACCAGCCGGTAGACCAGAACTTCACCCCTCCGGCGACGCTCCCCAACCGCGGGGCGTCGCCGGTTGGCGTTCCGGCTACTTCGCGGCGAAAGCCCAAGCGAAGGCGCTCTGCAACGTGGCGTGCTCGAACTCGAAGCCGGTGGCCACCAGCACCTTCGGACGCATCTTGTGCCCGTGCAACAGTTCCGCGCCCGCCTCGCCGCCGATCAGCTTCAGCACCGCCCCGGGCAGCACCAGCTTGGCGGGCCGGTGCAACGCAGCCGCGAAAGCCCTGGCGAACTCCGCGTTGGTGACCGCCTCCGGCGCGACGAGGTTGACCGGCCCAGCGACCGTGCCGGTCAGCAGCGAGGTGACCGCCGAGGTCCAGTCGCGCAGCGAGATCCAGGGCAGATACTGCGTGCCGGAGCCGAAACGGCCGCCCAGTCCGAGTTTGAAGATCGGGCGTAGCCGCGTGATCATCTCGGACTCCGCCGCAAGCACATTCGAGGTGCGCAGCAGCACCACGCGAGCACCCGCCGCGGTGGCCGCCGCGGTGGCCGCCTCCCAGTCCCGGCACATCGTGCCCAGGAAGTCTGTTGCGGCAGGTGTGGACTCGTCCACG
>NZ_BAUA01000130.1 GCF_000710915.1 Nocardia brasiliensis IFM 10847 | reverse complement strand
CAACGCGCCCGCCGTCCCTCCACCTGTCACCTGTGGGATCCGTCGCTGTTCGTCGATGGCAGCCGCCTCGATCCGCAGCAGAGCGCGCACCACCTGGGCTCCGGGCCTGTTCGGGTGGTGCGACGACCCGACGGTGCGCACACCAGTCCAGATCATCGCCGCCATCACCATGCCGTTTACCGGTCATCGCACAGCAGACCGGGGATGCTCCGCAAGCGGGTAGCTACTCCGAGTTCGCCGCGCTGGGTGATGCGGTCGGCGAACCAGCGCCGTCGCGCGGAGCTTCGCTACACCGCGCTGAGTACCTGACGGTTGCCCAGCGGTGACTTCAGTTGCACCTCGAGCGAGGCGAAGACGGCGATCATGGTGCACATCCGGCCGACCGCGTCGGCGCGGGTGCCGGAGCGCAGTTCGACGGTGACGGTCGAATCGGTCTCGCGCACAGTGGCGTCCACGCCGTAGCACTCCGGCGAGCCGGTCTGGAAGTTCACCGCGATCCGATCCTCGGCCAGGCGGGTCCACGAGGTGAACGGGGTCGGGCGGGCGCCGACGATGGTCGGATCGGCGCTGAGTTCGCGGCCTCGGTTCGCGCCGGAGTCCTCCGTCGGGATGCTCGGCGCCGTGCTGCTCGTCGTGCTGGTCTTCGGTTGTGCCGCACCATCATCCGAACTGCCGCACCCCGCGGCAACGAGACACCCGAGCGTGAGGGCCAGGGTTGCGGCACTACGGCCGCCGGACATCCGAGTCATGGCGACAACCCTAGTGGCGGATGCGCTGGTGCGTGTGGTCGCCGTCCGGTCCCATCGCATACCGGGCGTGGGACCGCAATAGGACGCACCCCACAGTGAACTTTCGGCGAACCATGCGCGTAATCCCTCCGTAACTCCCACTCGAGCAGTATCTTCGGCCTAGATGCGCGCTTGGGTGTGGACGGCGGGCGTCGATGTCGGATGCTCTTCAGAACCTTCGAAAGGAAGAACCGTGGGCGACACGCTGCGCGTTGGCGAAGAACTCGGACTGGGCCAGTCTCTGCAAGGGGGTGCGTACAGCCTCACGCTGCAGAGCGACGGCAACCTCGTGCTGACCGAGCCGGACGGAAATGTTGTGTGGTCCACGCTGACTCACAACCAGGGTGTCGAGCGTGCGACCCTGCAGTCCGACGGCAACTTCGTCCTGTACAAGGGTGAGGGCGCGGCCTGGTCCACCGAGACCAACGGCAAGGGCGACCCGGATCGCCTGGTGGTGCAGGCAGATCGCAACGTAGTGCTGTACGGCAAGGACGGCAGCGCACTGTGGGCGTCGGACACCAAGACCGACAACCCGCTGCCCGCCCCGGAGCCCGCCGCCGAGGCCGCGCCCGCCGCCGAAGAGGTGCCGCCCCCGCCGCCGGCCCCCGAGGTGCGCACCTACACGGTCGAGCCGGGCGACACCCTGTGGGCGATCGCCGAGCGCTTCTACGGCGACGGCAACCGCTACCAGGAGATCGCGAACGCGAGCGGCATCGACAACCCGGACCTGATCAACCCCGGCCAGGTGCTGACCATCCCGTAATTCATTGCGGTGCAAGGCAAAACGTGGGGCCCGGCGCGAATGTGCGCCGGGCCCCACGTCGTTTCCGAGGGCAGTTCAGTACCGCATCGCGTAGGAGATACGCCGCGCCAGCGACTTCTTGCGCTGTGCCGCTTTGAATCTGTCGTCCTGCTCCAGCACCTTGGTCGCGCCGGCGACCCGCTGCTGGGCGCGGGCGATCGCCTCCTCGACCGGCATGATGGTGTCCAGATCGAACAGCTCGATGATGCGCGACACCCGCTCGTGCACCGAACCGCCGACGATCTCGTAGGGCAGGCCGAGTTCAGCGACCACGCCGATCAGGCTGTCATCGGACAACTTTCGGAACGGCTCCGAGACGGGGCGGTGGCCGTCGAGCTTCATCGGGAACTCCACCGGCAGATGCACGAAGGCGTCGTACAGGTAGCGAGCCCGGTCCTTGACCACATCGCCGATGATGTCGGTGTACTCGCGCAGCGGCTGTTTGCGCCCGATGCCCGCGACCGACTTCACCGAGCGCAGCAGCCACGACGCGCCGGGGTTGATGCCCACCGCCATCCGAGCCGTGCCGTACACCCACTCGTGCACCACCGAACCGTCGGAAATGAAAGAGCCGTCCCGTGATTCGTTGTGCACCCGTTCTTCGAACCGGCGTAACCCCAACTGCAGCAGCTCGATCGAATTCAACTCCATCACCGTCTTGCCCGGTGCCAGGTCCACGAGCAGTTCGCGGGAGGTCAAGGCGTGTGTGCGGGGGATTCCGGTGGCGATCGACAAAGTCTCGGTGGTTGTGCTCTTGCCGACCCCGTAGGTGCCCGAGATCGCCAGCTTGATGTGGGCGCGGCGTTGCCCGCCGATCAGGTACACGGATACGCCTAGCTCTTCGTACGAATCTGCTTGCGGCCGGGCACATTGTCGGGCAGGCGCAGCGGCCGGGTGATGTTCTCGTCGTCGGCGGGGATGCCCGGGGTCGCCAGCGCGGCCTCGTTGAGGTCGCCGCGGCGCAGGGTGAGGAAGGCGACGATGCCGGAGATCGCGGCGAGCACACCGGCCAGCAGCATCGCCTGGTGCAGCCCGCTCAGGAACGCCGCCTCCGCGGCGGTCCGGACCGGCCCGGTGGTCGCCACGTGCGTGCTGCCGCCCGCCGCGATCACGTCGGCGAGCTCGGACACCTTGTCGGCGGCCATGGTCGCGGCGGCCTCGGAGTCGGCGAAGGCATCGGCCACCCGGTTCTGGAAGAACGCGCCGATCGCGGCGATGCCGATGGCCAGTCCTGCCTGCTGGAAGGTCTCGTTCACCCCGGACGCCATGCCCGCCTTGTCCGGCACGGTGACCGCGATGGACAGTGCCGCGCGCGGTGGGTTGAACATGCCCATGCCCAGGCCGATCAGGACCATGGCCGGAATCAGCGCGGTCCAGCCGGAGTCCACGTCGACGAACAGGAAGGCGATCAAGCCCGCCGCAATGAGCAGCTGGGAGGTGCCGACCAGGACGGCGGGCGCCAGCCGGGTAACCAGGCCGCCTGCGACGGCCGCCGCGACAAAGAGCAGCAATGTCAAAGGCAGGAACCGGATTCCGCTGGCCAGCGCCGAATAGCCGAGCTGGTTCTGCACGAACGAGATCAGCAGGAACAGTGCGGGCATGACCGTGAACGCACAGAGCGCGGTGACCACGGACAAACCACCGAAGGTGGTGTTGCGGAACAGATTCAGATCGAACATCGCGCGGCTGCGCCGGGTGATCTGGACCCGTGCGAACCATCCGAGCAGCGCGACGGCGAGCAGGAAGCAGACCACGATGCGCACGCTGAACCAGCCGTCCTGCTGACCGCGCAGCAGCGCGAGCACGAGGAAGAACAGGCCGGTGGAGAAGGTGATCATCCCCGGCCAGTCCACCGGTGGCGTGGTGTAGCTGCGTGATTCGCGCATCTTGAGATAGCCGGCGGCGAGCGCGCCGATCGCGAGCGGCACGTTGATCAGAAAGATCCAGCGCCAGCCCGCGGTCTCGGTGAGGGCGCCGCCGATGAGCGGACCGAACGCGATGGCCAGACCGGTGACCGCACCGAAGACGCCGAATGCCATGCCACGGTCCTTGCCACGGAATTCGTGGCCGAGCAGGGCTGGTCCGACGGCGAAAAGTATCGCACCGCCGAGACCCTGCGCGAACCGGGCGATCACCAGCACAGCGACATTGGGCGCGAGGCCGCACGCGAGCGAGGAGACGGCGAACAGAATCATGCCCGCGTTGAAGACCGTGCGGCGTCCGATCCGGTCGGCCAGTGAGCCCGCCGCGAGCAGGATGGCCGCGAGACCGAGTGCGTAGGCGTCGAGGATCCACTGCAGTGACGAGAACGAGGAATCGAAGGCGGTGCGAATATCCGGCAGTGCCACGTTCACGACGGTGAGATCGAGCATCAGCATGAAGGTGGCGACGGCCACCCCGACCAGGGTCCAGATCGCGGCGTCCGAGCGCTGGTGCGAGGTGTCGGTCGGTCCGATGGCCATAAGCGAATTGTCCTCTGTTCAAGCGGCGTTCGACGCCGCGGCGACCGCCGCACCCGCCGGTACCAGTTCGGGCAGGCGATACAGCCGCGTCACATGGGTGACGACATCCTCGAGCGGTCCCCCGAACACGAAATAGGGGATCGATGAGGCGTGCAGGGTCTGCAGCAATAAGCGGTCGATGAGTGCGCACCGGTCGGCATCCTCGCCGTCCCGGGTCGCCGGGTCTATGCGTAGATGAACAACCGCATCGTAGGCCCTGACCGCATGGCCGGTGACGATTCCGGCGTGCGCGGCCAGAAAGCTCTTCTCGAACAGTCGGTTCGGATAATCCCGCGGATGCGTCAGCACACTGAACAGGCTGCGGCTGCGCCGGACGGCTTCGGCCAGCGCCCACTCGTTCAGGACGGAACCGTCGGAGACGAAACCGGATTCGCTCCTCGCTTCGGCGTCCACCCTGCGTTCGAACATGCGCACCGGCAGTTCGACGGTCTCGGCCAATCGCCGCCGGGCCGTCACCACCGTTGTCTCCAAGGACAATCCGGCGTGCGGCAGCCCGGTGGCCAGGGAGAGCGCGGTGGTCAGCGTGGTCTTGCCGGTGCCGGGGGCACCCGTGACTGCCAGCCGCACCACGGGCAGTTCGGTCAGCGGCGGGGTGGGTGCGGGCCGGAGCATGGTGTCGGCGGTCATTCAGGTAGCTGGTGCGCGAGCAGGCAGGAGCCGGTGACGCCGTTGAACGCTTTGATCTGGATATCGGCACTGCGCCAGCGGCTTGCGCCACGATCGATGATCGATGCGCGCCGGATCTCCAGGATGCCCTCGAAGGAGTCGTCGATCGGGCGGTGCGGGCCGGCCGTGATGAACTCGAGTTTGCGCATCCAGAGGGTGTTGCTGGTCGCCCGGGTGAGCGAATCCAAGTGGTAGAGCAGGATTTGCGACGACTGGGCCGCGCCGACCACGGAATCGATGGGGGAGGAGCTGTATGAGTACGCGGACTCCGCACCGGAGAAGCCGCCGACCTGTCCGGGCGTGATCCGGTGCTGTCCGGTGATCCTGGTGCCGGTCTCGTCGACGGTGAGTTCGCTCGCGGTCAGCGTGTGATTGACCAGGCCGTTGAGGTAATAGTGCGGTGCAGGACCGAAAATCTCGGCCAGACCACCGAATTCGTCCAGTCCGGGCTCGGCCTGTGCGCCGGACCCCGGCGGGTGCACGATCGACAGGGTGCCGTTCAGCGGGCCGACCTGAAACTTGAAGGTGGTTTCGATCTCGGATTCGGTGGTGTCGGAGGCACCGACGACCTGCGCCGTCACCGGCACGTCGGCCAGATCCTCATGGGGCGCGGCGCCCGCGCGAACGGTGGCGTGGCGCACCCAGGAACGCGCCGACTCGGCCGGGGAGAGCTCCCGTGAGCGGGCCACCGCGGCGTCGCACAGTGCCGCGGCGAGCATGACGGTGTCGACGCTGCTCACGTGCGGGATGAGCTCGCCGTCGCGTTTGGTGGACCAGCCGGCCGGGTAGGTCAGCCGCGCCCGTCCGGAATGCTTGGCACCCAACTGGTTCGACCTGCTGAGCGCGAGCCGGGTGAACTCGCGGCCGACGTTCTTGTAACCGTCTCCGAAGTATCGGCTGGTGTGCGGGCCAAGGGGTTCGTCATAACTGGAGAATGAATGTTTCATATTTTGGCACCGCACTTTCGAACACAGATCGAACAGATGACACAGGGCGGATCAGGCGACCGGTGGAAGGCCGAATACCTGTCCCGCGTAAGACAATCCGGCCCCGAACGACACCTGCAAGGCGAGCTGTCCGGGTTTTGCCCGCTCCGAGGTCACCAGGTCGTCGATGGCCAGGGGAAGAGCCGCGGCGGAGGTGTTACCCGATCTGCGGACGTCGTCGGCGATCGCCACCGACTGGTTCTCCCAGCCCAGTTCGCGGACCACGCTGTCGATGATGCGCTGGTTCGCTTGATGTGGAATGAACACCTCCACCTGGCTCAGCGCGACCTCGCCCGCTTCGGCGATCTCGCGCACCAATCCTGGGACCGTCGCGGTGGCCCAGCGGAATACGGAGGTGCCGTCCATCTGCAGTGATGGACGGGCGAGCGTGGGGTCGGCGCGGAACTCGTCCCAGGTCGGCTCTTGGCGGATCAGCCCGGCGTACGCGCCGGAACTGCCCCACACCGTACGGCGGATATGCCCGGTGTCCACGCGCGTCACCAGCGCCGCGCCGGCGCCGTCGCCGAAGATCGGCCCGACGGACGCCTGGGCCAGATCTATGTTGTTGCTGAGCTTTTCCGCGCCGATGACCAATATCGTGTCGGCCTGTCCGGAATTGATGAGTGCGGCGGCTTGGCCTATTCCGTGGGAATATCCGGAACAGCCTGCCGAGATATCGAAGGCGGCCGGGCGGTCGCAGCCGAGCTCCGCGGCGACGGCAGGCGCGGCCGCCGGTGTCTGGGTGAGTTCGGTGGAGGTGGCGAGCATCACGACATCGACTGAACCGGCCCGCATTTCGGCGGCGCGCAACGCCGCGTCGGCCGCGGCGGCGGCCATCGAGGTCACCGTCTCGTGGTCACCGGCGAAGCGGCGTTCAGCGACTCCGGTCCGGCGGATGATCCATTCGTTGTCGACGTTCAGGCCGGGCGCCAATTCGGCGTTGGACACGATCCTTTCGGGTCGATAGACGCCAATCATCGATATGCCGGCCTGCAAAGTCATGTCACGACCTCTCAATCACCCGGCGAAGGTCCGTTACTGGTCTGTTACCAGTGAGGTAATCTAACATTCTGCGCGTGACCGGGTGTGAGTACATTCGGCTATAACACCAGAACTCCCTCGTGATGTGACCGATGTCACAACGTTGAGGGTTGCCTGTTAATCCGCTGTGCGACAAAGTGTTCGAGCTACCGGCCGGTAGGTGAACGTGCGGTTCACGCGAAGTATCCGGCAGTGCATGTGTTTTCGGTGGCGCTGTGCTGGGCGTCGACTGTGCACCCTGGATTCCGTTGGGGCAGAATGACGCCCATGCGTATCGTGGTGGCCGGTTCGTCCGGAGTCCTCGGCCGAGACATCGTCGCCGAGCTGAGCGGAGGCGGTCACGAGGTGGTCCGGCTGGTGCGCCGCCCGGCTGCGGATGTGAACGAAATCACCTGGGATCCTTACGGTCCGGCCTTCGATGCGGAGATCGTGGCCAAGGCCGACGCGGTGCTCAATCTGTGCGGCGCCCCCGTCGCGGGTGCGCGGTGGACCCCCGCCTACAAAGAAGAGTTGCGCAGCAGTCGCATCGTGCCCACCGAGGT
>NZ_BAUA01000131.1 GCF_000710915.1 Nocardia brasiliensis IFM 10847 | reverse complement strand
CACGCTGCGAGGCACCGGATCCCAGTGCCGCGGGGCGTAGGTGGCGCGGTCGTCGTGGAACTTCTCCATCTCCGCGGACAGTTCGACATGGTTGCCCGCGGGATCGTCCGCGAAGACGAACAGGTTGTTGCCGGGTCCGTGCCGGCCCGGACCCCAGACGACGTCGACCTCCTGTTCGGTGAGGCGGTCGCACCAGCGCTTGAAGTCGTTCCATTCGGCGAGGTCGAACGAATAGTGGTCCAGGCAGGCTCGTTCGGTGGCGACGATCGCGAGGGTGTGATGGTCGCGGTTGCTGCGCAACCAAACGAAGGTGCCGTCGGAAAGCTGGTCAGAGACCTGGAAACCGACTGTATGGCAATAGAACTCGATCATGCTGGCGACGTCGGAGCTCCCCAGGGCGAGATGCTGGTAGCGGATCGGCCGCTGCCCGGTATCGGCGCCGCGCTCACCGGTGCGGTGCACCGGTGCGTGGAAATGCACGATATTGCCTTCGGGGTCGGTGGTGCCCAGACCGGTTGCGGTGCCGACCGATTCGTCCAGGAACAGCTCGTCCAGCGCATCGACCGAGTGGCCGGCCGCCCGCAGTCGCTTGTCCAGCAGGTCGAGGCCGCCGGGGTCGGCCACCTCGAAACCCAGATGATCCAGCCCTGGCGCGCCCGGCAGCAGATCCAGCACGTGATGTCCGCGGCCCCAGCCCAGCCGCATCCCGCCGCCGGACAGTTCGCTGTGCGGCACCAAACCGAAGACGCGCGCGTAGAACTCGGCCACCGGGCCGACCTCGGGAACACGCAGCCCGAGGTGCGACGCCGCGGTACGGCGTAGTGCACCGCTGTGCTGAGAGTCAGTGCGCAACAACGGCTTCGGGGCGGCCATACGGTCCTTCACTTCCGTAGTCATGCGGGAACGGGGTCGGCGGCGCACAGCGCCGTGGTGAGGGCCGGAGCATGGCCCGGCTGCCAGGCGGCGGCGACGAACCGGTCCGGGCGCAGCAGCACAGTGTGCCCGCGGTACGCGGCCAGGTCGGCGGCGAGCCGGCCGTCGAGGTCGACGATCGAGCCGATACCCGGTGCGCACGAAGGCATCCGGTCATCGATCGGGACGTGCAGCACCACCGGCGCGAACGATTGTGCGTGGCGCACCTCGGCCGCGAGGACCGCCGCGTCGCCGCCGACGCCGAGCAGCGCCCAACCGAGACCGAGGATTTCGTCGAGCAGCCGCATCCGGCCGGTGCCCGCCTCGAACACCACCGGCTGCCCGATCGCGATGCCGACGGGCGCGGTCGCGGCCGCGATCAGACCGGTCGAATAGACCTGAGCGGGCCGGTAGCGCATTCCTTCGAAATACGCTTTGCCATGCGGTGTCGAGACCGCCCGGCGCAGGTAGTCGTCGCGCCGCCGGGCCAGTCTGGCATCGGTCGTCATCACCACCCGCCGCATCCGCTCCGAAAGGGCTACGGTGGCGAGAGCGTGCGGTTTCCGTTCGCTCTCATAGGAATCCAGCGCGGCGGCGGTCAGCCGGCCGGACAGGACATCGGCGATCTTCCAGGTCAGATTCGCCGCGTCCCGGATGCCCGAATTCAGTCCCTGACCGGCGAACGGCGGCATCATGTGCGCGGCGTCGCCGAGCAGGAATACCCGCCCGGTGCGCCACCGATCCGCGACCAGGCTGTGGAACCGGTAGGTCACCACGCGCTCCACCTGGTCGTCGGTGATCCCGCGGTACGGCGTGAGCAGACGGTGCACGAGTTCCAGTTCCGGCAGTTCGGCTTCGCCGGGGTGCAGCAGGAATTCGTAGCGGCAGCGCCCGCCGCTGCCGGGGATGATCACGTGCGGGCGCGCGGGATCGGCGTGATGCATCCCGTACCGCTGGTCGTGCCGATCGCCGAGCACATCGGCGACCAGCCAGGTCTCCGGATGGCTGTGGCCACGCATGCCGATGCCGAGCCGGTCGCGCACCGTCGAGCGCCCGCCGTCGCAGCCGAGGACGTAGCGGGCCCGCAGTCGCAGTGTGCCGCAACGGATCGTGACGCCGTCGTCGTCCGGAATCAGGTCGGTGAGCTCGGTGCCCATGCGCAGCCGCACGGTCGGTTGTCGACGAAGGTGCTGTGCCAGTTCGCGTTCCAGGTCCGGCTGGGCGAACGGGTTCTTGAACGGATAGCCGAAGCGCCGTGGTTGTTCGGCGCGGGCGTGGAACAGCGGGCTGCCCTGGCTGTCGTAATAGCGAGTGCCGGTGCCGGGCACCATGATTCGCAGCAACCGCTCGGCCAGACCGGCCCACTGGTAGGCTCGCAACGCCTCGTCGTCGATGCTGATCGCCTTCGGCTCGTCACTGGTCTCGGTGTTCCGCTCGAGCACCTGGACCCGCACGCCGCGGGCCGCGAGCAGTGCCGCCGCGGTCATGCCCACCGGGCCCGCGCCGACGATCACGACATCGCTTTCGATCACCCCACCCTGCACGCGAACGCTCCTTCCGGAAGACGGCTCGAGTCCACTCTAAGTGCGCGTCCCGGATATAGGGACTGAAGTCCTGAGAAACAGGACGAATTCGGCCGAGGTTCCAGACTGGAACCCTAGAATGTCCTACATGGCGGGACATATTTCTTCACCGAACAGCGGGTACCGCGAACGCAACACCACTGCGGACCGCGCGCTCGACATCCTGCTGATGTTCGACGAACGACATCTGGTGTTGACCGCGGCCGAGGTGGCCGCCAATCTCGCGGTGGGTCGTTCCACCGCCTATCGGTATCTGCAAAGCCTCACCCAGACCGGATTCCTGGAGGACGCCGACGGCAGCGGCTACCGCCTCGGGTCTCGGGTGATGGAGCTGGCGCGCCTGGCTCGACGCGGGTTCGGCCTTTCCGAGATCGCCCGGCCGATCATGCGCCGCCTCGCGACGACCGTGGGGGAAACCGTCCTGCTCACCCGGCTCACCGGTGACCGCGTCATCTGCCTGGAGCGCGAAGACAGTGGCAGCCGAGCCGTGCGGATCACCTATGAGCGCGGCGAGATCCTGCCCATCAATGCGGGAGCGTCCGCGTTCAGCCTGCTGAGCTGGCTTTCCGACGCCGCGGTCGACGACATCCTCGACACCACCCACCTGGAAGGCTTCACCGCACGCACCCCGGTGACCAAGCGCGCGCTGCTCGCCCGCCTGCAACAGACCCGCGAGCAGGGCTATGCCGTGAGCCGCGGCGAACTGGACCCCGACGTACTCGGCATCGCCGCCCCCGTCCACGGCGCCGACGGCGACGTCGTCGCCGCAGTGAGCATCGCCGCCCTGTCCACCCGCGTCCCCGACACCCGCGTCCCGGACCTGGCCGTCGCCGTCCTGGCCGCCGCAGCCGAGATCACCGCAAACCTCAACGGCTGAAAGGTTGTTCGGCCGGATTGTCCGGCCACCACGCGGGCAACTTCACCCCGTGCTGCGGCACCACGTGTTCGATCGTTTCGAAGTCGATGCCCCAGCGCTCGACCGCCGCCGCGATCGTGGCGATCAGCCTGCCGGTCGCCATCTCTGGCACCTCGGTGAGCAGTGGACCGGCCAAGTGTAGTGCGCGCGCTGAGTGTTCGATCGCAGCAGGGTCGTAGCGCAGATCGAGTAGGCGAAGGATATGCGTCATTTCGGCATCCAGGGCGCCGGTCCGATGCTGCCGCCAGAGTTGGGCGCACAGGTCGAGAAAGACCCGGCCTTTCAGCGTCGCTTGCGTTCGCGTCGCACCACCGCCGAACTGCGTGAGAAAGCCGCATCCCAGCAGGCGCAGCAAGCGTTCCCGGATCGCGCCCGCCGAGACATCGAGTTGTGCGGCGAGGTCACCGGGGCGTCGAAAGGGTTCCGGTGCGGTCGAGATCGAGAGGAGTACCGCGATGTGGAGACCGGCGAGACCGCCGGTGCGGACGAAGAAGCGCACGTCCTCGGCGGTGAGGTTGCCGAAGACGACATTCATGAGCACGTCGCGAATGACGTTGTCGGTCAACACGTCGCCGATTATCCGGCGCTGCTCGTCGTCATCGGCGTCGAAGTCGGCAGGTATCCAGAAGACCCGTAGCCGGTGGGGTGCGATAGGCAGGCCGCTGGTCCGGAAGTCGCGCATCGCCTCGGACAACAATCGGCGATGGTGCACGGTGTCTTTGGCTACGTACAGGCAGATGTCCGCTTCGGTGTCGAGCAGCATGGTGCGCAGATCTTTGTCTATTCCGGAGTGATGACTCCACAGGGTCTGGCCGACGAGGGGGCGCGACCAATCCCGTTGGATCTCGCAGGCGAAGTCGAACTTGCGCCGTTCGGCCTCGGTGTAGGAATAGAGACGGGATTTCGCCATGTCGCTCAGCACGTCGACTACCCGCTGGGATAGGAATTGATGTTCAACAGAATCTGCCATGTACGTGCCCTCCGGCAGTGGCCCGGCCGAGGTGGCTTCGTCGGGACAATCGCTGCTTTGCCCGACCGTACCGAGGTTCGACTCCGGTGGGTGTCCTTCGAACGGCGTACATCGGAGACGCCGCCGCTCACCAGACTGCTGCCGAAGACCTCGACGTGGTGAATATCCTTGTCGGACAGTGCCTTTACGGGAACTCCGGACAAGATTCATGGCTGGACCGATCGGGCGGGGGCGCGGGATCGGCGAGGCTGTACGCCGTATATGGACGGGCGGTTACGATCTCGGACAGCTCTTCGCTAACTTGGCCCTTGGCGAGGTTGAAGCTTGTACTGTCACTGGCAGATCGGATGCAACCTGTCAATACCCTACCGTCGTTGGTCGGCGGTGCCCCGCTGTTCGCGTTCGCTGAGGAGCCGAAAAACCATGTCCGAGAACCTTACCCCGCAGATCCGGACCGACATCCCGCATTCCGCGCGCATCTGGAACTACTGGATGGGCGGCAAGGACAACTACGAAGTCGACAGAGTCGTGGGTGAAGCCAGCCTGCAGGTCGATCCGGACATCAGCACCATGGCTGTGCAGTCGCGCCAATTCCTGATCCGTGCGGTGACCTATCTCGCGCAGGAAGCGGGGGTGCGTCAGTTCCTCGATATCGGCACCGGCCTGCCGACGATGCAGAACACTCACGAGGTGGCACAGGGGATCGCCCCCGAATCGAAAATCGTCTACGTGGACAACGATCCGCTGGTGCTGACCTATGCCAGGGCGTTGCTCAACAGCACCACCAACGAAGGTGTCACCACCTACGTCGACTGCGATTACCACGACCCCGAGCAGATCATCTCCGACGCCCGCAACGTGCTGAATTTCGACAAGCCGATCGGCGTCATGTTCATGGGTGTGCTCGGCCACGCCAAGACCTACGACGACATGCTGCGCATCGTGCGCACCGTGGTGGATGCGGTGCCGTCGGGCAGCTATCTGGTCCTGTGGGACGGGACCGACGACAGCCAGGCCTACGTCACGCTGTGCGAGAACTACACCAATAGCGGCGGCGTGCCCTACGTGCCTCGTCCGCAAGCCCAGATCCGCGCGGTCTTCGACGGTTTGGAGCTGGTGGAGCCGGGTTTCGTCTCGATCACCGAGTGGCGTTCCGGTGATACCCAGGTCGGCGAAACCCGGCCCATCTCCGCGTACGGCGGGGTGGCTCGTAAGCCCTGAGCGACGGGTCAGACGTGGTAGCGCTCGACCAACGGGACCAGGGTGTCCAGTTTGCGTAGCGCGTCCGCTTCCGGCAGCGGCGCCAGCGACAACGCCACCCGTTGCACCCCGGCCTCGGCGTAGGCGTCGAGAATCGCCGGGTCGGGGAGTACCGGCGCGACCATCACGGGCAGATCGTTCCCGGCGAACGGCGCGAGCTGGGCCGGCACCTCGGCAGCCGTGGCCGGGCCGTTGGGCACCCAGCCCACGCCGTGCCGGATGGCGCGCTTGATCGCGGCCGACTCGCCGCCGACGAAGATCGGCGGGTGCGGCTGCTGCACCGGCTTGGGCCACGAGTACATCGGGTCGAAATCGATGAAACGGCCGTGGTACTCGGCGAGTTCCTCGGTCCAGATCGCGCGGATCGCCTCGAGTTGCTCGTCCAACAGCGCGCCGCGGGTGCGCGGGTCGGTGCCGTGGTCGGCCATCTCCTCGCGATTCCAGCCGACGCCGACGCCGAACACCACGCGTCCGCCGGAGATCAGGTCCAGGCTCGCCACCTCCTTGGCCGTGTGGATGACGTCGCGCTGGATCAGCAGAGTGACGCTGGTGCCCAGGATCAATCGCTCGGTCACCGCGGCGACGGCGCCGAGCGCGACGAACGGATCGAGCGTGCGGTAGTAGCGGCGGGGCAGGTCGCCGCCCATCGGATACGGTGACTTTCTGCTCGCCGGGATATGCGAATGCTCGGCCAGGAACAGGGATTCGAAGCCGCGATCCTCCAGCGCGGGACCCAGTGCCTTACCGCTGATGCCTTCGTCGGTGAGAAAAGTGATGATCCCAATCTGCATGCCCGCATGCAACTCCCGGAATCCGGCAGAAATTCCGGCGCGGACTGTTTCAGCGCTGCCCGAGTTCAACTCTTGCTCGATCCGGTCGGATGTGCGTTCGAGTCGCGGTGCGCTGCGAGGAGTTGGACACGGCGCGACGAGCGTCTTCTCAGTTGGGCAGTGGGGGAGTAGCCTGTCTCAGGTAGATAGTTACCAGAACTAAAGACATTGCTGCTTTGCCAAACCGCTGGTCAGGGAGACATGTGATGACAGATGTAGAGGTAGCTCGACGAATCAATGACCTGTCCGCCACGGACGAGGTGCTCGCGGGGGCGCTGCCCGATCCGGCAGTCGACGCTCGTATTCAAGATCCTGCGGTAGGGCTCGCGGAACTGATCCGCATCGTGTTCGCCGCCTATGGTGACCGACCGGCCGTCGGCGCCCGCGCCACCCGGCTGGTCACCGATCCGGTGACCGGCCGCACGACGCTGCATGTGCTGCCGGAGTACGAAACAACGACCTACGCCGAACTGGGGCAGCAGGTGGCGGCCGTGGCCGCCGGATTGCGCGGCGACGCGGCGGACGGCGGCTGGGTGCGCCTTGGCGAGCACGTGGCGATGCTCGGTTTCACCAGTGTCGAATACACGGTGCTCGACCTCGCGGCGACGCTGGCGGGCGCGGTCGCCGTGCCGATGCAGTCGAATGCGCCTGCGGCGCAACTCCGCCCGATCCTGGCCGAGACGCAGCCGCGCGTCCTCGCGGCGGGTGTCGACCAGCTCGCGGAGGCGCTCGATCTCGCGGACGGCGAGCACCGGCCGGGGCTGATCGTGGTGCTGGACCACCGGCCGGAGGTGGATGCCCATCGCGAAGCGTTCGATGAGGCCGCCGCGCGCCTCAGCGGTACCGGCGTGGCACTGAAAACCCTTGCGGAGCTTGCTGATAGCGGCAAGGACGGAGTGGTCGCGCCGGAGCCCGCGGACAGCGAGCGAATCGTGCTGTTGATCTACACCTCGGGCAGCACCGGAACGCCCAAGGGCGCAATGTATTCGGAGCGGTTGGTCGCCAACCTGTGGCAGGGCAAATTCGGGTTGGCGGAGGGCCCGCACGCGGCCGGACCGTGGATCACGTTGAACTTCATGCCGATGAGCCATCTCATGGGCCGGTACACGCTGTACGGCACGCTGGCCCGCGGCGGGATCGCGTATTTCGCTGCCAGCAGCGACCTTTCGACCTTCCTGGAGGATCTCTCGCTGGTCCGGCCGACGCAGCTGCAATTCGTGCCGCGCGTGTGGGATCTGCTCTACCAGGAGTACCAAAGGGCACTCGACGGCGTCGATCCCGCCGAGCGATCCGGGCGGACCCCCGAACTGCTCGCGGAAATGCGCCGCGACCTGCTCGGCGGGCGCGTGCTCGGCGCGGTGACCGGGTCCGCACCGATCTCGGTGGAAGTGCGCGAATTCGTCGACGCCTTACTGGGTTTCCACCTACCGGACGGGTACGGCTCCACCGAGGCCGGTGGCATCACGGTCGACGGCAAGGTGGTGCGGCCGCCGGTGCTGGACTACAAGCTGGCCGACGTGCCCGAGCTCGGCTACTACAGTACCGACCGCCCCCACCCGCGCGGTGAGCTGCTCGTGAAGACACAGAACATCTTTCCCGGCTACTACCGCCGGCCCGAAGTCACGGCGGAGGTGTTCGACCCGGACGGCTACTACCGGACCGGCGATATCGTCGCCGAGGTGCAGCCCGACGAGTTGCACTATCTGGACCGTCGCAACAATGTGCTCAAACTGTCGCAGGGTGAGTTCGTCACGGTGTCGAAGCTGGAGGCGGCCTTCGGCGCCAGTCCGCTGATCCAGCAGATCTACATCTATGGCAACAGCTCGCGCCCTTACCTCTTGGCTGTGATCGTCCCGGACGACGCAGTGCTGGAACGGGTTTCCGGTGACGTCGGTGCGGTCGGTCCGCTGCTCACCGAGGCGTTGCGGGCGGTGGCCGCCGATGCCGGTCTACAGTCCTACGAGATCCCGCGCGACTTCCTGGTCGAGACTTCGCCGTTCACTGTCGAGAACGGTCTGCTCACCGGCATCCGCAAGCTCGCGCGGCCGAAGCTGCGGCAGCGCTACGGCGAGCTGCTCGAGCAGCTCTATCAGCGGTTGTCCGACGGGCAGGCCGAGGAGTTGCGCGCGCTGCGCGTGGGCGCGGCCGACCGGCCGGTGCTCGAGACCGTCAGCCGGGTGGCCGCCGCGCTGCTCGGTATCGCCGCCGCCGACGTGCACCCGGCAGCGCATTTCACCGAGCTCGGCGGAGACTCGTTGTCCGCGTTGACCTTCGGCAACGCGCTGCACGACATCCTCGGTGTCGAGGTGCCGGTCGGCGTGATCGTGAGTCCGGCGACCGATCTGCGCGCCCTGGCCACCTTCCTGGAGTCCGGTGCGCAGACGTCGCGGCCGACGTTCGCGACGGTGCACGGACCGGATGCGACCGAGGTGCGCGCCGCCGATCTCACCCTGGAGAAGTTCCTGGACGCTGCCACACTCGACGGCGCCGCCGCCCTGCCCGCGCCGAACTATGCGGTGCGCACCGTGCTGCTCACCGGCGCCACCGGCTTCCTCGGCCGGTTCCTCGCGCTGGCCCTGCTGGAACGGCTCGGCCCGGTGGACGGCACACTGATCTGCCTGGTCCGCGCGACCGACGACACGGCCGCCCGGCAGCGCCTGGACGAGGTGTTCGACAGCGGCGACCCGCAGTTGCTCACGCACTACCGGCGGCTGGCCGAGCGGCACCTGGAAGTGGTGGCGGGTGACAAGGGTGAGCTCGACCTCGGGCTGGACCGCGGCACCTGGCAGCAGCTGGCCGAGCGCGTGGACCTGATCGTGGACTGCGCCGCGCTGGTGAACCACGTGCTGCCCTACAGCCAGCTGTTCGGGCCGAACGTGGTGGGCACGGCCGAGCTGATCCGGTTGGCGCTCACCGGAAAACAGAAGATCTTCGACTACATCTCCACCGTCGGCGTCGGCGATCAGATCGCGGCCGGGCAGTTCGTCGAGGATGCCGATATCCGCACGATCAGCGCGACCCGGTCGGTCGACGAGCGCTATGCCAACGGCTACGGCAACAGCAAGTGGGCGGGGGAGGTGCTGCTGCGCGAGGCCAACGAGCGATACGGGTTGCCGGTCAGCGTATTCCGGTGCGACATGATCATGGTGGACGGCAGTTACGTCGGCCAGTTGAACGTGCCCGACATGTTCACCCGGTTGATGCTCAGTCTGGTGGCCACCGGCGTCGCACCCGGCTCGTTCTACCAGACCGACGCGGCCGGGCAGCGGCAGCGCGCGCACTACGACGGGCTGCCGGTCGACTTCATCGCCGAGGCGGTCACCGAACTCGGTGTGCACGAGGGCTTCTCGACCTATCACGTGATGAACCCGCACCACGACGGCATCGGGCTCGACGAGTTCGTGGACTGGCTGGTCGCGGCGGGCTATCCGATCACCCGAGTCGCGGACTATCAGACGTGGCTCGAGCAGTTCGGCACGAAACTGCGCGCGCTGCCCGAACAGCAGCGCAGGCATTCTTTGCTGCCGCTGCTGCACAGCTACGCGCATCCGCAGCCGCCGGTCGAGGGCAGTGTCGCCCCGGCCGACCGCTTCCGTGCCGCGGTGCAGGACGCGAATATCGGCCCGGACAAAGACATCCCGCACCTCACCGAGTCGACCATTCTGAAATACATCACCAACCTGGAGCACCTCGGCCTGCTCTGAACCAGCGAAAGGAAC
>NZ_BAUA01000132.1 GCF_000710915.1 Nocardia brasiliensis IFM 10847 | reverse complement strand
CCTACGCCTGCGCAGAGGTATTGGCGTCGGCGGCACGGCTCGCCCTGCCCGAGGACCATATTCCGCAGCTGGACGAGGTCTCCGCGGCGCTGCTGCCGCTCAGCGGATTTCGCTACGCGCCCGCCGCGGGCCTGGTGCCGCTGCGCGAGTTCTTCGGTTCGTTCGCCGATCGGATCTTCCACTCCACCCAGTACATTCGGCACCATTCGGCGCCGCTGTACACGCCCGAACCCGACGCCATCCACGAGATCATCGGGCACGCCAACCAGATCGCGAGCCCGCGCTTCGCCGCCATCTACGAGGCGGTCGGTGCGGCCGTCGGACGGCTCGAGACCGATACCGCGCTGAAATTCCTGGCCAACGTGTTCTGGTTCTCGATGGAATTCGGGGTGGTGCGGGAACAGGGGGAGGTGCGCTGCTACGGGGCGGGCCTGCTCTCCTCCTACGGTGAGATCGAGGAGTTCCGCGGCGCCGACCTGCGCCCGCTCGACGTCGCCGAGATGGGCAGCGCGGTCTACGACATCACGCACTACCAGCCGATCCTGTACTGCGCGGAGTCGATCGCCGAGATCGAGGACGTGGTGGGCGGATTCTTCGCGACCATGGACGACGAGACCCCACAGCGGCTGCGGCATTCGAATACCGCAGGAGCACAGTAGGTTCGGACTATTGCCCGGAACGGTCCCGCCCCAGCGGCAGGCCCGCTTCGAGGAATTCCATCGCTTTGGCGAGGTTCTCGGCGTTGACCGGCGCGATCGTCGCGATGGCCAGCGCGATGCCCGCCAGCGCACCGGAAAGCACCCGGACCTCGAAGTCGTCCGGGGCGACCCCCAGTCGTTCGGCCAGCATCCCC
>NZ_BAUA01000133.1 GCF_000710915.1 Nocardia brasiliensis IFM 10847 | reverse complement strand
CCCAGCGCGGGTCGCCGGCGGGCACGCACAGCACCTTGTCGTCGCCGCCTGCCTCGTCGACCATCTTGTACATCGCGACCGGGCGCACCTCGACGAGGCAGCCGGGGAACACCGACTCGGGCAGCAGGACCAGCGCGTCCAGCGGGTCACCGTCCTCGCCCAGGGTGTTCTCGATGTAGCCGTAGTCGGCGGGGTAGACCATGGAGGTGTAGAGGTGCCGGTCGAGCCGGACCCGTCCGGTCTCGTGATCGACCTCGTACTTGTTCCGAGAGCCCTTGGGGATCTCGATGGTGACGTCGAACTCCACGCCATCTCCTTCGGTGCATCTATGAGCATGAGCAGTCGCGACTGCCGACTCGCCAGGTTGTTCAAGGGAACGGTTGCGCAACGAGGATAGTGTGGTCGGCGGGGACATGGGTGCGGCAGGCGGCTGCTGCGGAAATCGGTCGAGGAGAGCTGCGGTCAGTGGTGGGTAAGAACAAAGGTGGCTTGGCCAACCGGCGGCGCCGCAATCTCTGGATCGCGTTCGGCGTCACACTCGCCGTCTTGCTCGCGGCGGGCACGGGCGTGCTGCTCACGGTCGAACCGTGGACCGACGAATTCCGGCACGGCGGGCTGACCGTCGCGGCCCCGCCCACGCCGGTCCGGCCCTTCCCGCAGGTCGCGCCCGCGCCGTCGAACGCGCCCGCGCCGAGCCCGGCCGGTATCGCGGCCGCACTCGCGCCGGTGATCGGCAACCCGGATCTCGGCGCCTTCGCCGGGCAGGTGACCGACGCCGACAGCGCGACGGTGCTGTGGAGCGGCGATCCGGGCAAGCCGATGATCCCGTCGTCCACCGCGAAGATCCTGACCACGGCCGCGGCGCTGCTCACCCTGCCTGCCGACCATCGGCTGATCACCAAGGTGGTCGCCGGTGCCGCGCCGAACGAACTGGTGCTCGTCGGCGGCGGCGATCCGACACTCACGGCCGAGCCGGAAGGCAAGGGGTACTACCCCAACGGCGCCAAGGTCGCCGATCTGGTGTCGCAGATCAAGAACTCCGGCCGTGCGGTCGACACCATCGTGGTGGACACCTCGGCCTACACCGGGCCGTCCATGGCGAAGGGCTGGGATCCGATCGATATCGGCGACGGCTCGATCGCGCCGATGGAATCGGTGATGATCGACGGCGGCCGGTTGCAGCCGCTCGTGGAGTACTCCCCGCGCACCCCGACGCCCGCGCTGGACGCCGGACGCAGGCTGGCCGTCGAGCTCGGCCTCGATCCGGCCCGGGTGCGGATCGGCACCGCCGCACCGGGCGCGGCCGAGGTCGCGAGCGTGCGCTCGGCACCGCTGCGGGACCGGTTGCGCGACATGATGGTCTACTCCGACAACATCCTCGCCGAGGCGGTCGGGCGCGAGATCTCCGTCGCCACCGGCGGCGAGGCCTCGTTCAGCGGTGCGGTCGCCGCGGTGAACACCGCCCTCGGCAAGGCGGGCTTCGACCTGACCGGCCTGGACATGCACGACAACAGCGGACTCTCGGTCGACGACCGGATTCCGGCGCGGCTGCTGGACCGGGTAGTGGCGACCGCGGCCAAACCCAACGCGAGCAGCGCGGTGCAGCCCGCGGGCACCATGGCCCGGCCCGAGAACGACCGGCTCGCCGCTACTTTGGCGCCGCTGCTGGACGCCCTGCCGATCGCGGGCGCGACCGGCTCGCTGACCAGCCGCTACGTCGACCACAACCGGCAGGCCGCCGGGTTCGTCCGGGCCAAGACCGGAACTCTGTCGGTGTCCAGCGCGTTGGTCGGGTATGTGCTCGACGCCGACGGCCGGGTGCTGACTTTCGCGCTGATGTCGAACGATCGGCCGCCGGAGGTGAGCAGGCCCGCGCTCGACGCGATCGCGGGCACGCTACGCAACTGTGGATGCTCGTGACGGGTGGTTGACATGCACGGAGAAAGTTCCGACCCGGCCGGTACCGGCGCGGCGGACGCGGTGATGCCGACCGGTACCGCGGTCGAGCAGCCGAAGCGACGTTCCGGTTTCTCCGGCGCGGTCGACTGGCGCCTCGCGGCGAAGACCGGCGCAACTCTGGTACCCGCGGGCCCGCGGACCTCCCGCTACTCGGCCGAACAGGTCGTCGCCGAACTGGCCGCGGCTTCGGTGCGGGCCGAGGGCCCGGTCCGCGAGGTGAGCCGGCTGCTCGACGATCAGCCGGTGCCCGCCGCCCGGATCGTGGACCGGCCCGGCTGGATCGCGGCCGCCGCCGATTCCATGGCCCAGCTCACCGGGAGCGACGGCACGAGTGCCGAGCGCGGGCTGTTGCAGGGCAAACCGGCGGGCGTGCAGGCGGGCGCGATGCTCGCCTTCCTGTCCACCGCGATCCTCGGCCAGTACGACCCGTTCACCGGCCCCGACGGCACCCTGCTGCTCGTCGCGCCGAACATCATGGCGGTGGAGCGGGCGCTGGGCGTCTCGCCCAGCGACTTCCGGCTCTGGGTCTGTCTGCACGAGGTGACCCACCGGGTGCAGTTCTCCTCGGCGCCCTGGCTGGCCGAGTACATGCGCACCAATGTCGAGGTGCTCGGCGAGGTCGGGGACGAGCCGCTCAACGAGATGCTGTCGCGGTTGCTGGCGGAGGTCCGCGACCGCCGCCGCGGGACCGTGCCCGACGACCCCGCCACCCGTGGCGTGGTCGGCCTGCTGCGCGCCACCCAAGCCCCGCCGCAACGCGAGGCGCTCGACCGGCTGCTCATGCTGGGCACGCTGCTGGAGGGCCACGCCGATCACGTCATGGACGCGGTCGGGCCCGCCGTGGTGCCCTCGGTCGAAAAGATCCGCTCGGCCTTCGATCAGCGCCGCAAACGTCCCACCAACCCGATCCAGCGCATCATGCGCGCGCTGCTGGGCGTGGACGCCAAGGTCGCCCAGTACGTCCGCGGCAAGAAGTTCGTGGACGAAGTCGTCGGCCGGGTCGGCATGACCGAGTTCAACACCATCTGGACCGACGCCGAAACCCTCCCGCGCACAGACGAAATCGAGACACCGGAACGCTGGGTGGCGCGCGTCCTGGGCTGAGTCCCGCACCCTTTCCGTCTCCCCGCACCCGTTCTGGCCCGGCACAGCGGGTGCGGGAAGACGGAACGGGTGCGCGAACCCGTAGGGTGCGCGTATGGGTCGCGCGGACGCCGGAGCGGCGGAGCCGCGCCGTCTGCCGGAGACGGCGGCGGCGCTGGCGGTACGGCGCGCCGTACGTGCGTGGCGGGCCGCGTACGGCCGGTCCGAGGTCGCCGTCGCGCTGTCCGGCGGGGCGGACTCGCTGGCGCTGACCGCGGCGGCGGTCGTCGAGATGGACGCGGTGGACGCCCTCGTCATCGATCATCAATTGCAGCCCGGGTCCGACGTCGTCGCCGCGGCCGCGGCCGCGGCCGCGCTGTCCCTCGGCTGCCGTTCGGCCCGAATTCTGCCGGTGATGGTCGGCGGCACGGGCGGGCTCGAGGCGGCGGCACGGGAAGCCCGGTACGCAGCGTTGGCCGCGGCTCGTACCGGACTGCCGGTCTTGCTCGGGCACACGCTCGACGATCAAGCGGAAACCGTGTTGCTCGGCTTGGCGCGTGGGTCGGGCGGGCGGTCCATCCAGGGGATGACCGAATGGGCCGAGCCATGGGGACGGCCCTTGCTCGAGGTGCGGCGGGAGACGACGCGGCGGCTGTGCGCCGAGATCGGGCTGACCCCGCACGACGACCCGCACAACCACGCGCCCGAATTCACCCGGGTGCGATTGCGCACCGAGGTGCTGCCGCTGCTCGAGGACGTGCTCGGCGGCGGCGCGGCCGAGGCGCTCGCCCGCACCGCCGCCCAGCTGCGCGAGGACGGCGCCGTGCTGGACGCGCTTGCCGGGCAGCTGCTGGACAGCGCGAGTGATGGCGACGCCCTCGTCATCG
Organism: Nocardia brasiliensis IFM 10847; assembly: GCF_000710915.1. GTDB lineage: Bacteria > Actinomycetota > Actinomycetes > Mycobacteriales > Mycobacteriaceae > Nocardia > Nocardia brasiliensis_A. The sequence continues at coordinate 402 of NZ_BAUA01000133.1, read as the reverse complement.
AGACCCTCGCCACTGCGCCGGCCGCGCTGCGCCGCCGCGCCATCCGGGCATGGTTGCTCGAAGGTGGCGCGAAAGCCCTGACGGGCAAGCATTTACGCGCGGTGGACGAGCTGATCACGGACTGGCGCGGCCAGGGTGGGGTGGCGGTCGGCGGCGGAACCGGGGGTAGCAGGTTGGTCGCGGCGCGCGAACATGGCAGGCTGACACTGCGTCTGCGCAGCGGCCGATGACACATAATGGGTCGGCCGTCCGGGAGCGAAAACCAGAAGGGAACAGCTGACGTGTACGGGGACGACATCGCGTCGGTGCTGATCACCGAGGAAGAGATCGCCACCAAGACCAAGGAGCTGGCCGAGCTCATCGCCAAGCGCTATCCCCCCGGCGCGCCCGAGGGCGATCTGC
>NZ_BAUA01000134.1 GCF_000710915.1 Nocardia brasiliensis IFM 10847 | reverse complement strand
ACACCTACGAGCGTCGCTCCTACGGGCTGTGGCAGAAGCCCCGCAGCGCAGGCCTTTTCGGTCTGCGCTGGGAGGAGACCGTGCTCGGCTTCGCGGTGGTCATCACGGCGTTGATCACCGCGATGGTCGGCGGTTTCAAATGGGGTCTGATCGTCGGTGGCTCCGGCGTCGTGATCATGCTTCCACTGGTGTGGCGGACGGGGGGCCGCTCGGGCTACGAGACGGGATTGATGATGTTCAACTGGATGCGCTCGCGTAAGCGTGGCGAGCACGTGTACCGCGGCGGCCGGTTCTCCCGCATCCCCGGCGGGGTCACCCGGCTGCCGGGTCTGCTCGCGCCGTCGAAGCTCTACGAGGGCATCGACGCGGGCGGGTACAGCTTCGGCATGATCCACCTGCCGCAGTTCGCGCAGTACACGGTGGTGCTGCGGGCCTGGCCGCAGGGACATGAGGCGGTCGACCAGCCGGTGATCGATCGCTGGGTGTCGGCCTGGGGCACCTTCCTCGCCTCGGTCGGCCAGACCAGCGACATCGTCGCGGTCGTGCCGGTCATCGACACCGTGCCGGAGACCGGAAACCGTTTGCTCACCGAGGTTTCCACGATCACCCGGCCGGAGGCGCCGGAGCTGGCCCAGCAGGTGATGTACGAACTGGCCACCGAGCTGCCGCAGGAGCGGGTGCAGCTGCTGCCGCGCGTGGCGATCACGTTCAAGGCCACCACCGCCGAACGCCGGAAGAACCCCGCCGAGGAGGCCGTCGAGATCGGCCGCCGCCTGCCCGGTATCTGCGCGGCGCTGGCCGAAGCCGGGGTGCGCGCGCAACCGATGTCGGCGGACGAGGTGATCTCGTTCATCCGGCGCAGCTACGACCCGGCCTCGCAGGCCGACCTCGAGGTCGCCGCCAGCGAGCCGCACGGCCACGGCTTGGATTGGGCCGACGCGGGCCCGGTGTCGCACGACGAGAAGTGGGACCACCTGGTGCACGACGGCGGCCGCTCGGTGACCTGGGAGATGGACGCCGCCCCCGAGGGCGCGGTGGACGAGCGGGTGCTGCAGCGGCTGCTCGCCCCGAATCCCGAAGTGCCGCGCAAGCGCATCGCGATCGTCTATCGCCCGCACTCGGCCGCCGACGCCGCCGAGATCGTCGACGACGACTTCAAGAACGCGCTGGTGGCCCAGCAGAGCGAGCGTGGCGTCGTGTCCGCGGCGGCGACCCTGCGGGTGGGCGCCACCCAGCAGGCCCGCGAGGAACAAGCCCGGGGTCACGGTGTGACCCGCTTCGGGGCGCTGGTGACCATCACCGAGCCCCTGCGCGGCGACCTGCCGCGGATCGAAGCCATCACGCGCGACCTGTCGACGCAGGCGCGCTTGAAGATTCGGCGGTGTTACCGCTACCAGGCGGCGGCCTTCGCGGCCTCGCTCGGTTGCGGGGTGATCCTGCCGGAACACGCGACTATTCCGAAGGCACTGGCGGGGTGAGTTATTCATGGCACGGGACTACGAGCCACCCGTACGGGAACGGGACGAGCCCG
>NZ_BAUA01000135.1 GCF_000710915.1 Nocardia brasiliensis IFM 10847 | reverse complement strand
ACCGTCAGGTAATCCGGTGCGGGCGTTCGCTTTCGGGAAGTCGAGGCTCGACGGCGGGGCGGCGAGCGCGAGTGGCGCGGCCATCGGCAGCGTCGCGGACGCCATGAGCATTCCCGCGGCGGTCGCGAGGCGGAGCAGATTCGTGGTGGCCCGTCGGACGGTCATCTTCATTGATCACCTACATCCAGTTCCTGCCGAGGTGGCACACCACGAAAGCCGCCAGCCGCCGACCGAATTCGTCCCCTCGACCGAAGGGCTCGCATCGACTGTAAGAGATTCAAAGGATTTCGGCAAGACATCTTTTCAGATGAAATCCACGATGGTTCCAGGCGTCGATTCAGCTGAATTCAACTCAGGTGTAGACGAGGCCCGCGTGCACGAGATACGCGATCTCGTCGCAGATTTCATCGAGGGTGACGACCGAATCCGGCTTGGTACTGTGCACCAATTCCTGGGCCAGCGAGTTCACCGCCCCGATCACCGCGAGCCCGAAAAGGTCGAAACGCCGTGGCTTGGCCTCACCGCGTTCGACACCACGTTCGGCCTCGCTGACCAGCAATGCCGACAGCAGGCGCCGCTGTTCGGTTCGCCATTCCTCCACCGCCGGGCTCACCCCGACCACTTCGACATAGCAGACCCGGGCCGAACGCTGATCCGCACAGGTCACCGCCAGATAAGCGCGGAAACCCTCGACCACCCTGGTCGAGAGCGGTTCGTTCTCGGTTTTCGCCAGCGATTCCAGCGCTCGCTCCACCGCGCGCGAGGTGATCCGATTGACCAGCGCGATCAGCAATGCCTCGCGGCTGCCCATATCTTCGTAGAAACTGCGCGTGGAAACGTTGGCGACCGCGCAGAGGCGTTCGATGGAAGTGGCTGCGTAACCCTGTGTTCCGAATAATTCCAGGGCGGCATCGATCAATCGGGTCTGCCGCTGGGCCACCCGCTGTTCCCGCGACAGCCCGCCATAGCTGCGCCCGTCCTTCGCTTCCTCTTCCCGCCGTGCCACCGTTCGATGCTACCCGTTGACCGCCGGTGATTCCGGCGCGGACATCGGTCCGCGCCGGTTGCGGCCTACTTGCGCGCGCCGATCGCGTGGCCGACGAGCGCCTGCGCCATGGGCGGCAGAATCTCCGACAGGGCCTGACCGAACTGCGGCTCGGGGACGGTGCTCACCGGGCTGGTGATCGAGCAGCCCGGCGCCGCGGCCACGCCGTTGAGCCGATCCTTCAGCCAATAGAACGCGCCGGGCAGATGCGAAAGCACGCCGGAGAGATGCTCGGCCGCGAATTCCCGGACATAGGTCACGCTGGGCGCGCCTGCCGCACAGTATTTCTGCACGGTCGCGTCGGTACCCGCGATCGGAATGAGCTCGTCGTTCTGCGCGTGATAGAAGTAGATCGGCACGGTCGGCGTCTGCTGGCCGAGGGAATTGTCCGCGATGGCTTCCCGAATCTCGGGCAGCGTCAACGGATCTCCGCCCTGAAATGTGCCGAAATAGTTGAACCCGGGGAAGAGCGCCGCACCCTGCGGATGGCACAGCACCTTCTTGGAGGCCAGCACGAATTGCCCGAGCAGATCGACGCGTTCCCGCATCACCCGTTGCATTTCCGGGTATTCGGTGGAGATGCCGACGATCGCGGCCGAGATCAACCCGGCATAGACGCCGCCATTGTTGTGACGCACCACCCCGGCATAGTCGCCCGCCGCAACACCACCGGCGGCAATGCCGACGATATTGAGCTCCGGCGCATAGCTTTCCTTGATCTCCGGCACGAACGCGGAGGGAATCGTGCCGCCGGAGTAGCCCCACAGCGCGACCGGCGTTTCCGGCCCGCTCAACTGCGCGGGTGCGAAATTCTCCGCCGCGCGAATACCGTCGAGCGTCGCCTGGGCATTCATCCGGGACGCGCCGTAGGCCGAATTCGGCCCCTGATAGTCGGGCATCGCGATCGTCCACCCCTGCCCGAGACCGGCCGCGATCGGGATCAGCGTCTCCGCCGCGTTCACGTAGTCGACCGGGATGGCGCCGGATTGGGCCACATACGAGGGCGCGCAGTACTGCGCGACGCTGTCCTCGGCGATCTGATAGGACAGCAGCTTCGAGCCGCCGGCCGGAGCGGGGCCACGCGGCTTCAGGATCGTGGTGACCGTCGCGATCGGTGCGCCATGACTGTTCGTGGTGCGGTAAAGCAGCTGCCACGCATCGACATTCAGCTGCAGAATACCCATGAACGCGGGATAGATCGCCCGCGCGCGCAGGATCTCCCCGGGCTGCGCGGCCGCCACGTCACCGGCCGGCGGCCGATAGAAGTCATCCAGTTCGGGCGGCAGGGTGAGCGCCGGGGCGGGTTCGACCCGCACGTCCGCCCCCGGCACCGCCTGCCCCGAGGCCAGTCCCATCCATGCCGCCATCAGCGCGATGACGCCGAGGACGACGACGCGCCCACCATTGCGCACGCTCATCGAAGTGCCTTCCCGTTACCAACCGTTACCCATATTGGTCAGAGATATTTTCAGATAATGGGTCAGAAGTCTAGTCTGAGACAGTGGTGCGGTTCACGCACGACAACGGCGGGTGGTCCAGCGCACCACCCGCCGCGTCGAATTACTTGACGCTGCCCGCGGTCAGACCGGCCACCAGGCGCTTTTCGATCAGCGCGAACAGGATGACGACCGGGATGATACCCACGGTGGAAATAGCGAAGACGTATTGCCAGGACGTGTCGTACTGACCGACGAACTTGGTCAGCGCGACCGAGAGCGGCTGGTTCTCCGGCGTGGTCAGCACCACCAGGCTGGCGGCGAATTCGTTCCAGCAGGAGACCACGACGAAGATCGTCGCGGTGACGATGCCGGGCCACACCAGCGGCAGGCTCACCCGGACCAGGGTCTGCCAGCGACTCAGTCCGTCCAGTTGCGCGGCCTCCTCGATCTCCACCGGGATGGATGCGAAGAAGCTGTGCAGGATCCACACCGCGAACGACAGGTTGAACGCCGCGTTCACCAGGATCATCGCCAGGAAGGTGTCGTTGATGCCGATCGCGAAGAATTCCCGGATCAGACCGGTCACCAGCACCGTCGGCTGCAACATCTGGGTCACCAGCACCAGGCCGAGGAATACCGCGCGGCCCGGAAACTTGTGCCGCGCCGTGTAATACGCGGCCGGGATGGCGACCAGCAGCACGAGCACCGTGGCGAACACCGAGATGATGACGGTGCTCGCCATGTTGAACGGCAGTGGCGTCTCCGGGGTGTCCCACATGGTGGCGTAGTTGTCCGGATGCCACGACTCGGGCAGATAGGTCGGTGGGATACGCAGGATTTCGGCGCGATTCTTCAACGAACCGAGCACCATCACGATGAACGGCAGCAGGAACAGCGCCGCGATCACCACGCCGACCGCGGTCAGTTCCCACCGGCGCCGCTTCGCCCGGACCTTCGGCCGCGCGGCGGGCTCGGCCACCGCGACTGCGCCCGTGACCTTTTCGATCTGTGTCACCTCGGCGTCGGCGGTCACCCGTCCACCTCCTGGGTAGGCCGGATCACCTTCACATAGATCGCGATGATCACGATGATCAGGACGAAATTCAGCACGCTCATCGCCGCGGCGGTGTCGATCTGCTGGTTCTGCCGAATCAACTTGAACATCAACGTGGTTGTGGTGTCCGCCTGGAAGCCCGCGATACTGCCGGTGATCACCTGCAGGATCGGCAACGAGTTGAACGAGTTGATGATGTTGATGATGGTCGCGACGGCGATCGCCGGACGCAGCTGGGGCAGAATGAGATACCGGTAGCGCTGCCACGCGCCCGCGCCGTCGACCCGGCCCGCCTCACTGATCTCGGCCGGAATCGACTGCAGCCCGGCCAGAATCGTGTAGGTGGTGAACGGGATCGAGACGAACACCGCCACGCCGATCGCGACCAGGAACGCGGGCGTCGGCTGCTTGGTGAAGCCGTAGCCGCGATCCAGCAGCCCGATATCGACCAGGAACCGGTTCGCGATGCCGACGTCGGGATCGAGCATGTAGTAGAAGATCGTCGTCGTCATCACCACGGACGCGGCCCACGGCACCAGCACCGCCATCCGTACCGCGGTGCGGCCGGGGAAGTCCTTGCTCAGGAACTGGGCCAGTCCCGCCGAGATCACCAGCGTGATCACGACGACGGCGACGACCCAGACCACCGTGTGCAGCAGCACCGAGCCGAGCTCGGAGATCCCGAACAGGGTGCGGAAGTTCTCCAGGCCGGCCGCGCCGCGATCCTGGCCGTAGGCGCTCAGATCCCTGGTACTGGTCCACACCATGTAGCAGGCGGGGAAGGCGACGATAGCCGCGATCAGGACCAGCGAGGGTCCGATCCACGGTATCGCCGCCAGAGTTCCTTTCCGCCGCACGCTACTTCGCGGCTTCCTGGATGCGCTGCAACACCTGGGCCGGGTCGGTGCCCTGCGCGATGGTGCCCATCTGCTGGCGGATAGCGCCCTGTGCCGCAGCCCATTTCGGGTTGTTGCTCGGGTAGAACTGGGCCACCGCGAGGGTCGAGCCGAACGCCTTGGTCACCGGGTCCGAAGCGAGCTTGGCGGCCGCGGTGTTGGTGATCGGGATGAAGCCCTCGGTCGAGACGAACTTCGCGTAGACATCGGCGCCGTAGAAGAAGTCGAGGAACTTCTTGATGTTCGCCGCCTTCTTGCCGTCCTTCTTGAACGCCATCAGGTGGTCGGCCACACCGAGTGTCACGGGAGTACCGGACTTGGTCGGCGACGGCGCGGTCGCGTACTTCAGGCTCGGGTTCTTCGAGGCGATCTGGCCGATGGTCGGCGGCAGGCCCTCGATCATGCCGATCTTGCCCTGGATGAACGCGTTGATCACGTCCTTGCGGTCGGTCGCGCCCGGATTCGGCTGGGTGACACCGGCATCGGCGATCTCGCGCATGGCACGCACGCCCTCGAGGTTGGCCGGGGTGTCGACGGTGACCTTGTCACCGTCGGACCAGGTGCCGCCCGCGCCGAAGGTCCAGATGGAGGTCTCGCCCTGCGCTTCCTCGCTGCCCAGCGGCAGGCCGTAACCGGACACCCCGTCACCGAGGGCCTGGATCTTCTTGGCCGCGTCGGTCAGTTCCGCCCAGGTCTTGGGCGGTGTGGCGATGCCCGCCTTGGTGAACAGGTCGGTGTTGTAGAACAGCGTGCGGGTGGAGGCGAACAGCGGCAGCGCGTACTGCGTCCCGTTGAGCGAGGCGTTCTTCGCGAAACCGGGCTGAATATCCGAAAGTACCTGCGGGGAGACGATTTCGGAAGCGGGGTAGAGCATGCCGTCGCTGGCGAAGCTGGAGTACGCGTCGATGTTCAGGATGTCCGGCGTGGTCGACTCCGACTGCAACTTGGTGCGCACCACGTCGTTGATCGAGTTCCAGGACTCCATCTGCAGATTCACCTTGATATCGGGATTCTGCTTCTGGAAGTCCGCGATGATGCCGTCCCACAGCGCCTTCGTACCGTTGGCCCCGTCGCTGTAGGCCGGAGCCAAGAAGTTGATCGTGGTGTCGGAGTCGGCGGAATCTTTCGAGCCGAACCCACAGGACGAGATCGCCAGCGCCAGGCCGGTGACCATCGCGACCCCCGCGAGCACGCCGTGGAGTGGTCTTTTCACGAGTAGAACCTTTCAAATTTGCACATCCGGCGCCACTGGACAGCCGATGATGGGATCGACCTGATCGACCCGACACTCAATCTAGACCCCATCTTGATCATATGTGACCGATTCGCTCGTTAAGTTGACATGAACGATCACCGGGCGGATTCTGTTGTTGTGTCGATCTCAGCCGAACCCACGCCCGCCACCCACCTGGCCAAAGAGGTCGCCACCCAGCCTGACGACTGGGCGCGCGCCGAAACGATCGCTGCCGAACACCGCGAGATCCTCCCCCAAAAGGGCGAGCGAGTCGCGGTGATCGGTTGCGGCACTTCCCTGTTCATGTCCAAAGCGATCGCGGCCCTGCGCGAGCGAGCCGGCCACGGTCTGACCGACGCCTGGCCCGCCAGCGAGGTCCGCTCCGGCCGCGAGTACGACCGCTATCTGGTGATCTGCCGTTCCGGCACCACCACAGAGGTGGTCAACGCAATGCGCGAGCTGCCCGCGGACATCCCCCGCACCGTCATCTGCTCCAGCCCGAACACCCCGGTGCTCGAGCTGGGCGACCCGATCCTGATCGATGAGGTCGACGAGGAATCGGTGGTGCAGACCCGTTTCGCCACCACCACGCTGGCCATCCTGCGCTGGCACTTCGGCGAAGACCTCGACCCCGTGATCGCCCAGGCCAGGGCCGTGCTCGCCGAGGACCCGACGGTGTCGCTGGCGCAGGTCCGCCACGCCGAGCAGATCAGCTTCGTCGGCATGGGCTTCGCCGCCGCCATCGCCGAGGAATCCGGCCTCAAGCTGCGCGAATCCTGCCAGTCCTGGACCGAGTCCTACCTGTCCACCGAATACCGGCACGGCCCGATCGCCATCTCCGCGCCCGGTCGCGCGGTCTGGGCATTCGGCCCGCTGGTGCCGAACTTCGCCGCCGATATCGCGAGCACCGGCGCGCACTTCGAGCACCGCGACATCGATCCGATGGCCGATCTGGTTCGCGTGCACCAGTTGTGCATCCTGCGCGCGGCCGATCTCGGGCTCGACCCCGATCACCCGCGTGGCCTCAACCGCTCGGTCGTCCTGGACCAGTGAGGGATCCGGTTCGGTGAGCCCCGAGCAGACCTCGGCGTCGGTGTCGACGCCGCCTATTGTGCGAAGCATGTCAGCCGAGCACGACTCGAAGAGCACAGACCGGCCCGGCGCCGCCGCGGCCGGATCGCCCGACCGGGCCGCCACCGCGGCCGAGGTGGGCGCGGGCGCCGCTGCGCACAGCACGGCGCCCT
>NZ_BAUA01000136.1 GCF_000710915.1 Nocardia brasiliensis IFM 10847 | reverse complement strand
CACCCACCAAGGGTGGGAACCCGACCACGCTGTCGAGTTCCCACCCTTCCCTTTTGTCCCGATCCGGGTGCGCTAACCCTAGAGGTGACGTGCGCCACTGTGCCCATCGGCGCGCCGCACGTTCCGCGTTCCGGCGAGTCGCATTACCCGCCGAAGACTCGCAACACAACAGCAAACGCCGGGCGGAGACCGAACGGAAACCGAACTCGCGCAGCGGTGCAACGCCCCGCGTGCCCTGCCGGGAATTCAGAGTGCACCACTGGTGCGGGTGCGCAGGGAGCCGCCCGCGGCGAGCGGGAGGCGAGAGTCGGTGAGGCCCACGGTTTCCTCGGGTCGCTCGTCCGGGTAGCGCAACTCGCTCTCCAGCGCGCGCGGAGCGTCCAGGGCGTCGTCGGCGGCGGCACCCAGACCCAATTCCAGACGATGGCGCAGCAGCGGCGTCTTGCCGATATCGGCGATCAGGTCGCCGCGCCAGCCGCCGTGCGCCTCACCGGACCGGCCGATCTGCACCCGCTCGCGCAGCCGCAGCCGGGCATCGGCGGCGAGCCGGACCGTGCTGACGGTGTGGTGCTGCGCCCCGCCCGCCACGATCGTCGGCTCGGGATCGAAGTCGAGCTCACCGCCGCGGCCCACCTCGAACCGCCAGTGCGCCAACGACATCGGCGTCGCGGCGCTGGGCAGCGCGATAGTGGCCGCGACCGAGCGCACGACCAGCCGCGCCCCGGGCGCGACGACCACCGTGATGTCGAGTTCGTCGCCGCCGAGCGGCGTCGCGGCGGTACCGATCAGGTGCACCGTGTCCGGTCCGGTGCGGCGGGCCGAGAGCCCGCCGCTCGCGTGGATCTCGGGCAGCGTCGCCACCCGCGCGATGATCCGGAGTTCAGTGCGCAACAGGGGCTTCGGCGGCGGCGTGGTCCTGTTCGGCGAGCAGCCGCAGCTGGGTACGCACCCAGGCGAGCACCGGAGTGGCGGCCGGATCGTCGGTCAGCGAGATCAGCGCGGTCGGGCGACCCTCGCGCACCTTCGCCGCGTCGCGCTCCATCACGCCGAGATCCGCGCCCACCAGCGGAGCCAGATCGGTCTTGTTGACCACCAGCAGATCCGAGAACGTCACACCCGGACCGCCTTTGCGCGGCACCTTGTCCCCGCCGGCCACGTCGACCACGAAGATCTGCACGTCGATCAGACCGGAGGAGAAGGTCGCGGTGAGGTTGTCGCCGCCGGATTCGACCAGGATCAGGTCCAGCGGCGGGTTCGCCGCGACCAAGTCGTCGATCGCGTCCAGGTTGGCGGTGATGTCGTCGCGGATCGCGGTGTGCGGACAGCCGCCGGTCTGCACCGCGGTGATCCGCTCGTCCGGCAGCACCGCGTGCCTGCGCAGGAAGTCGGCGTCCTCGGTGGTGTAGATGTCGTTGGTCAGCACGGCCAGCGACAGCTCGTCGCGCAGCTGCCTGCACAGCGCGGCGACCAGCGCGGTCTTGCCGGAGCCGACCGGACCGCCGATGCCGATGCGCAGCGCCTCCCCCGCGGTGCGCTCGCGCTTCGGGCGATCGTGCGAATGGTCGTGCGGTTCACCGTCGATCAGATGCGGTGGCATGGTGGCGAGCTCCTTCTTCCGGGATTCAACTGGCGAACAGCGGCATGTCACGGTGCAGGTGGCGTTGCGCGAGCACGTCCTGCAGCGGGTCGGACAGGCAGGCGAGGCCGTCGACCGCGTCGGCGGCGGTGCGGTCGCACAGGTCGGCGAGGCGGACCGTGCAGGCCGCGATGGCGGCGGGGTCGAGCGCGAGCAGCCGTTGCGCGGCGGTCGCCGCGCCGGTCAGCGTGGTGTAGACGACCACGCCCGCGATCTCCTGCGGCGTCACCAGGCAGGCGGCGCCGACCATGCCGAACACGGTGGACAGGTGCGGGCGCGGGCCGACCGCGGCCCAATCATGATGCGGCCACAGTTGTTTGGACAGCCGCAGCAGGCCGCGCCCCTGTGCTCGGGCCGCCGCG
>NZ_BAUA01000137.1 GCF_000710915.1 Nocardia brasiliensis IFM 10847 | reverse complement strand
CGCGACTTGCGGTCATAACTGCCGGTCGCCGAAGGCCCTTGCGCAGCGTCGGATTTCGGCTTGTCGAACCATTGCTTGGCGACCCAGTCCCACACCTTCTGCACCTGCTCAGCACCCGCGACCTGGGCGTCCTGTTTCTCCGGCGGCTTCGGCGCGCCCTGGTTGAACTCCTGGTCGTTCCACGAGGCCGCCCAGGACGACAGGTCGGCGGTCAGGGTGCCGCCGTCGGCGGTCACCGTCGGCGGCGGCACCCGGCGCTGGGTCTGCGGGTCCACCGGGTTGGTCGAGATGCCGAACTCGACCGCGAAGAACTTGGTCGGCTTGGTGATCGACGCGGACAGCGAATTGCCCTGCGCGAAACCAGGATTCGGCTCGCTCTGATATCCGCCGATACGCAGGCCGCCGGCGGTGCCGGGTTCGAGCAGCGTGGTCGAACCGCCCTGAGCCGGTGAATCACCGTTGGGCATATAGGGGCCCTTCTCGGGGGTACCGCCCGGCTGGACCATCCGGAACCAGGTGCCTGCCACCTGCTCGCCCGACACCGAACCCGGTGTGAAGCGCAGCAACCCGACCAACTGCTCGGGCCCGCTCGGTGCGGGGTCGTCGTCGCCACCACCGGAGCAGCCCGGTACCACCAGCACCAGCGCGGCAAAAGCAGCCAGCGCGAACGTCTTTCGTAGGCTCATACCGGCTTGCCTCCTGAGCTTTCGACCACGATGGGCCGACCGACTGGGTGACGAATACTCATTTCGCCTGGCCGCCAGGTGAATCCGCCGGCGCGGCTCCGGCCCGGCCGTCCCGTCCGCGCGGCAGCCGCACACCGGTGCCCGCCAGCGCGAGCGCGAGCACCCCGGGCACGAGGTAGAAATAACCGAGACCGCGGAACGCGCCGAAACCCATTGGGCTCGTCGATTCGTTCAGCGCGACAACGGCGTCGAAGTTGCGGACGTTGTCGTTCATCGCCCCGATCAGGGCCGCGAAGCGCGAGGTCATCGGCTGCCACTGCGCCTCCAGCGTGGTGATGCCGGTGAGATCCGCATCAGGGTGCGCGCTGCGGACCGCACCGGTGTAGCGGCTGTTGAGCTCCCCGTCCGCGGCCACCAGCGTGACGAAGTAGCCCTGCAACTTCCGGACCTCGTCATGGGTGAGGATCGGCCGCAGATCATCGATCAAGGGCTGTCCGGCCGGAGCAGCCGGGAACAACCCGCCGAACACGGACACCGCGATCAGCCCGAGCGCCGCGAGTCCCGCGAGCGAACGCCAGACGAGCGCCCGCTCGCCATTCCCGGCCCGCCGACAGCCGAACACGCCCGCCCCCACGAGCACCGCACCCGGCAACGCCAGCAACCAGGGCAGCGTGCCGAAAGGTAGGACCGCGGAAAGCTTTTCGTAGTTCTGCCGGTTGTCATCGATCGCGCCGATCATCCCGGACATGTGTGCGCGAATCTCCGGATAGTCGCGGACGAACTGCTCGACCCGGTCGTAGGTACCCGGCTGTTGCCCACGCTGCTGCAAGGTCACGACGTTCGCGCGCGCGTCCGCCAGCACCTGCAGATCGTGCTGGTAGCCGTCGAGGCTGGAGCGGGTCATGTAGGGCTCGAACGCGTCGATCATCGCCTCGCCCTTGACCGCCCGCGGAAACATGCCGGTGACGATCGGGGCCAGCACCAGCACCGCGCCGAGGAACACGAGAGCGACGAACGGCCAGCGCTTCCGGGGCCGCGGGGGTGCGGGTTCCGCGTTCGAGACGAACTCGGAATAGGCGGGCAGCCCCGACACGGCGGTCACTGTCGTTGCCGACGGACGATCCGGTCCGCGTTGGTGAACACCGCGGTCGCCACGATCGCGGCG
>NZ_BAUA01000138.1 GCF_000710915.1 Nocardia brasiliensis IFM 10847 | reverse complement strand
AGCGCGTAGAAGAACGCGGACAGGCCTTGGCCGGTGCCGTCGGGCAGCGGGCGATACTGCTGGACGACCACCTTCACCGGGTCGGCGATCGCCAGCCGGGTCGCGCCGGACAGTTCGGGCGCGGGCGGCCCGCCGGGCTGCGGTTTCAGCTGTTCGTTCACCTGATCGGTGAGCTGCTTGCCGACCTGTTTGTTCACCTCGGTCAGCGCCTGATTGCCGACCCGCAACACGATCTGGGTGCCGAACGCGCCGGTGCGCGGGTTGGTCTGCAGCGTGATGATCGGACGTTCCAGGTCGCCGGGGATCACGCTGCCGATACCGAGATTGCCGAGTTGCTTGCTGAAGTCGCTCGGGATCACGATCGCGCCGTAGACCTTGCCGGCCTGCAGCTGCCGTTCGGCCTCGCTGATGCTGATCACCTGCAGGTCGACTTTGTCCGCGGGCACCCCGGTCCGCAGCGCCTCGGTGATCTGCGCCCCGAAGTTCACCTGTTGCTGCCCGTCGGCCTTCTTGATGACATCGCCCACATCCTGATTCACCAGGGCGATCGGAAAGTCGTGCAGATTCTTCTCCGGATCGACGACGTAATCCAGATACATGATGCCGAGCAGAGCGGTCAGCAGGGTCAGCACGGAGATGGGAAACAGCACCATGCGGGCCCAAGGCCGGCGCTGCTGTCCCGTTCCCGCCGTGTTCGATCCCGCTCCGCCGCCGGTGTCCGCGCTGTCGGTAGTCGTCACGGCAGGCACGGTAACAGTTACCGGCCCGCCTGCGCCGGGTCCTGTGGCGTGCTCGATTGCTGTCCGGATGCGGTGGCGAGTGATCGCGAACGAAGTTTCACCCGTAGAATGAAATCGCCCCCAGCCCGCCCGAACAGGGAGCAAACGGTGACCAACGCCGAACTGCCGGTCGTAAGCACATCCGCCACCCCCGATCAGGACGAGAACGAGCCACGCGAAGAGTGTGGCGTGTTCGGTGTCTGGGCCCCGAGCGAGGACGTGGCGAAGCTCACGTACTACGGGCTCTACGCGCTGCAGCATCGCGGTCAGGAGGCGGCGGGCATCGCGGTCTCCGACGGTTCGCAGATCCTGGTCTTCAAGGACCTGGGTTTGGTCAGTCAGGTTTTCGACGAGCAGACGCTGGCCGCCATGCCGGGCCATATCGCCGTCGGGCACTGCCGCTACTCCACCACCGGCGGGGTGACCTGGGAGAACGCACAGCCGATCTTCCGCACCACCGCGGTCGGCTCCGGACTTGCCCTGGGCCACAACGGCAATCTCGTCAATACCGCCGAATTGGCGGGCCGGGCAAGGGAACTCGGGCTCATCGGCGCGACGGTGGCGAACGGCCGCCCGCAGCCGATCGCCGCGACCTCCGACTCCGATGTGATCACCGCGCTGCTCGCGCATGCCTCCGCCGATTCGAGCATCGAACAGGCGGCGATGGAACTGCTGCCGACCTTGAAGGGCGCGTTCTGCCTGACCTTCATGGACGAGCACACCCTCTACGCCGCGC
>NZ_BAUA01000139.1 GCF_000710915.1 Nocardia brasiliensis IFM 10847 | reverse complement strand
ACCCTGGTCGGCGGTCCGCGCATCATCTTCCTCGACGAGCCCACCGTCGGACTGGATCCGCGCAGCCGCCGCGTGGTCTGGGAGATCGTGCGCGACCTGGTCGCGGGTGGCGTCACCGTGCTGCTGACCACGCAGTACCTGGAGGAGGCCGATCAGCTGGCCGATCGCATCGCGGTGCTGCACGGCGGGCGCATCGTCGCCGAGGGGACCGCGGACGAACTCAAGCGCCTCGTCCCCGGCGGCTACATCCGCCTCGACTTCGCCGACCGGGACGGACTGACCGCCGCGGCCCGGGTGTTCGGCGGGGCCGCACAGGTCAATGGCGACCTGACCCTCGCGATTCCCAGCGACGGCGGTGTTCGTTCGGTGCGCGAGATGCTGGACCGCCTCGACGCCGAGCGCATCGAACCCGAGGGACTGTCCGTGCACACTCCCGATCTCGACGACGTCTTCCTCGCCCTGACCGGCTCCGAACCGGCCGACACCGACCGCGCCGACATCGACCGCATCG
>NZ_BAUA01000140.1 GCF_000710915.1 Nocardia brasiliensis IFM 10847 | reverse complement strand
CCGGTGGGTGTCGGTGACCACGCCGCCGCACTGGTAGTGGGCGGCGGGAGCGACCGGGATGAGTCCGGTGCGCGGGTCGATGGCCGCGGCCAGGCAGGAGGCGGTGATGGTCGGGAACCGCTGGGCGAAACCGTCGATGGCGCGGGCATCGAGATAGACGTGCTCGGTGCCCAGTTCGCGCATGCGGGCCGCGATGGCCCGCGACACCACGTCGCGCGGTGCGAGGTCACCGCGCGGGTGCACTCCGGCGGTGACCGAATTGCCCTCGGTATCCACCAGAATCGCGCCCTCACCGCGCACGGCCTCGCTGATGAGCGGTCGCCGCCCCAGCCCGCCGCGCGCGTACAGCACGGTCGGATGGAACTGCACGAACTCGAGATCCGCCACCACCGCGCCCGCACGCAAGGCCAGCGCCACGCCGTCGGCCGTCGCCCCGGCGGGATTGGTGCTGCACGCGTACAGCTGCCCGAGCCCGCCGGTAGCCAGCAGCACGGCGGGCGCGTGC
>NZ_BAUA01000141.1 GCF_000710915.1 Nocardia brasiliensis IFM 10847 | reverse complement strand
CACGGTGAGCAGCATCCCCGTCGCCATGAATTCCCGCGCCTCGGTGACATCCGCGCCGGTGAGTTCGCGCACCAGTTCGTAGATGCCGCCGAACCGGGCCCGCACCTCGCCGCCGATGGCGGGCTCCGAACTCGCCGTGAACCCGTGCAGGAAGAGCTGGAGCAGCTCCCGGTCGGCCAGGAAAACCGCGAACCCGTGGCCGAGGGCGTGCAGTGCCTCGGCCGGAGCGGCGTCGGGGTCGGCTGCCGAGCGTGCCTCGCGGAACACCTCCTCGATCCGGTCGCACACCCGATGCAGCGCGCTGATGAACAACTGCTGCTTGGTGCCGAAGAGCCGGATCACGTACGGCTGGGAAACGCCTGCGCGCCTGGCGATTTCGTCGGTCTTGGTGGCCGCGTAGCCGCCTTCGGCGAAGGCCGAGACGGCCGCGCGCAACACCTGCTCGCCGCGTTCCGTGGCGGTCATCCGGACCCTGGTCGAACTCGCCATCACGCTCGAACTCCGTTCTCTCGCCCCCCGGTGTTGACATGTTATCAGCCGATGCATACTCTCCAACTCTGTAGTTATCAGTCAATTACAACAAGGGCTGGACATGACCGAAATCCTGGAACCCCTCGCGGCCGCGTCCGCACCGCCCGGCA
>NZ_BAUA01000142.1 GCF_000710915.1 Nocardia brasiliensis IFM 10847 | reverse complement strand
CGGCGGGATGGACGTGTGCGGCGGGGCGGGACGTGTGCGGCGGGGCGAGACCTGCGGCGAGCCCCCATCGGCAGGCTGCGCACGGCGGCTGACAGAATGTACCGGTGGGTTCGGAGCGTGGGGTCGCGGCGGTGCTGTGGGATATGGACGGCACGCTCCTGGATTCGGAGAAACTCTGGGATGTCGGCGTGCGGGAGCTGGCCAGGGAACTCGGGCACGAGATGACCGACGAGATCCGGCACGCGCTGATCGGCGCGTCCGGGGACGACGCGATGCGGATCATCTTCACCAGTCTCGATATCGATCCGACGCCGGTCGCCGTGCAGGAGGCGGCCGAGTTCCTCGATCAGCGTGTGGCCGAGCTGATGACCGGACCGATTCCGTGGCGGCCCGGTGCCAAGGACGCCCTCGCGCTGGTGCGTGCGGCCGGTCTGTCTTCCGCCCTCGTAACCAATACCAAGCGGTCGCTCGCCGAGTTCGGGCTGGACACGCTGGGCCGCGATTTCTTCGACATCTCGGTGTGCGGTGACGAGGTGGCGCGCGGCAAACCGGAACCGGACGTCTACCTGCGCGCCGCCGAACGGCTCGGGGTCGAGCCGCGACACTGTGTGGCCGTAGAGGATTCGCCGACCGGTGTCCGGGCGGCGCACGCGGCGGGGTGCGCGGTGCTCGTGGTGCCCTGTGAGATCGCGGTTCCGGACGGACCGGGACGGATGTTCCGCGATTCGCTCGTGGGACTCACCCTCGCCGATCTGGAACGCGCTTTGTTACTGCGCGACTGAGTATTTCGGTGCCGCAGCGGCCCCGTGGGGGGAGCGGGGCGAGGGGTGAAACCGGCCCGGGGCGCTGGTAGTCGATCATGGTCGGCGCGCGACACACCCGAGCGCGTTTGCCGAGAGTTACTGTGCCGCAACGGTAGTGCGCCCAGCTGATACCTGTGACCGCGATCACCGGCAATCTCGGCGAATCTCGGGCGTGTCGGCCGTTCGCTCTACCAGAATGTCGCCATGGCAGCCACGGGTGTGCTCGACGAGATCGTTGATACCGCTCGGTATCCATTGACGGATGCGGCGGACCCGGGCCGGCTGGCCGCGGTGGCAGCGGCGCGGGCGGAACTGGCCGCGAACGGATGTACCGTACTGCGCGGTTTCATCCGGCCGGAACTCGCCGAGACCCTGCGCGCGCAGGGCGAGGCGATGGCCCCGCACGCCTATTACGAAGTCGAGCGGGTCAACGCCTACAACATCCCGCTGGATACCGAACTGCCCGACGATCATCCCGGCCGGATCGTGCTGGAACGCGGCAACGCCTTCGTGCCGCGCGACCGCATCCCCGGCGATGCGCTGATCCATCGGCTCTACGTCGACGAACGGTTCCAGCGCTTCGTCGCCGACTGCTTCGACCTGGCCGAGCTGCACGAGTTCGCCGACCCGTTGGCCGGCCTGTGCCTGAACGTCGTCGCGCCGGGCATGTCGCATCCCTGGCACTTCGACACCAACGAATTCACCGTCAGCATGCTCACACAACCGGCGGAGTCGGGCGGAATCTTCGAGTACTGTCCGAACATTCGCACGCCGGAGGCCGAGCGGCTCGATGACGTGCGCGCGGTGCTCACCGGCTCGGGCGCACCGCTGATCCAGCGGCTCGACCTGCGCCCCGGCGATCTGCAGCTGTTCCGTGGCCGTTTCTCCCTGCACCGCGTCTCGCCCGTCGCCGGTGCGGCACAGCGGCATTCGGCGATCTTCGCCTACACCGACCGACCCGGGGTGATCGGCACGGTGGAGCGCACCCGGCAACTCTTCGGTCGGGTACTTCCCGACCATCTGGCCGCCGCGGCCGACGTCGTCCGCGGTGACCGATTGCTCGACTGAGCCGAACGGCCCGATCGTCACGTCGATCGGGAAACACCGCTCGACCCGAGAGGAACGACTGTGGCAGTGCCGTTACACACGACCGGGAAAGCCTCCTTCGACGATATCTACGAACGTCCCGATCCCCGCGACTACTACGCCCGCATGTCCGACCTCGACTATCGCATTCCCGAACTGGCGAAACCGATTTTCCAGCAACAGATCCGGGAGTATCGCGCGTCCGCGCGGGTGGCCACGCCCACCGTGCTCGACATCGGCTGCTCCTACGGCGTCAACGCCGCGCTGCTGCGTTTCGACACCACCATGCACGACCTCACCGAGCACTACCGCACCGCCGACGGTGACCGTGCGGCGCTGATCGCCCGCGATCGCGCGGACCTCGGCACCGCCGACGGTCTGCCCGATGTCCGCTTCCTGGGCATGGACGCCTCCGCGCCCGCGCTCGGCTATGCCGAGGAGGCGGGACTGCTGCACGCCACCGTGCACGCCGATCTGGAATCGGGTGAGCCCACCGACGAGCAGCGCGAGCTGCTGGCGAGCGCGGACCTCATCATCTCCA
This sequence comes from Nocardia brasiliensis IFM 10847, assembly GCF_000710915.1. Lineage (GTDB taxonomy): Bacteria > Actinomycetota > Actinomycetes > Mycobacteriales > Mycobacteriaceae > Nocardia > Nocardia brasiliensis_A. Next base: position 26,063 of record NZ_BAUA01000142.1, on the reverse strand, counting down.
CCGGCTGTATCGGCTACGTCACCGAGAAAACTCTGGCCCGAGTCGCCACCGCCCATCCGCGCCGCCGACCCTGGATGGCACACTTCGTGCTGCGCATGTTCGACTTCGCGCCGATCGCCGCCGAACTCGCGGCGCTCGGCTACCGGACCGAGCAGGCGCCCGGGCTGTTCGAGCAGCGCAGGTTCGCCTCCGTCGCCGAACAGACCCAGGTGCTGAACACCTTGTCCGCCAAAGGGATCGACACTACCGACCGGGAAACCGAAGGCTGGCTCTACGCCGGCCTGTATCTATCGCGACCGTTGCCGAAGCACCACGCCGACACCGAGGACCAGCATTGACCGAACGCACCTTCGCCGCCGACGACACCCTGCCCCGGGTGCCCCTGCCGACGCTGGAGGCCAGCTGCCACCGCTTTCTGGAGTGGTGCGCACCGCTGCTCACCGCCGATGAACTGGCCACCACCGAGGCAGCGGTCGCCGACCTGCTGCGCCCGGACAGCCCCGCGCGCACGCTGCACGCGGCGCTGGCCGAATACGACGCCACACCCGGCGTCGGCAGCTGGCTCGACCTGTTCTGGCCGTCGCGCTACCTGGGCCGGCGTGATCGGATCGCGCTGAACGCGAACTTCTTCTTCCTGTTCCGGGAGGAGACCACCCTGGCCACCTCGACCGGTGCGAACCAGGTGGAACGGGCGGCGGGGATCATCAGCGCCGCAGTCGATTACAAGCTCGCGCTGGACCAGGAAGCGATCCCGCCGGTGCTGCAACGCGGGCAGGCGCTGTCCATGTGGCAGAACAAGTACCTGTTCTCCGAGACCCGGATTCCCGGTGCCGAACAGGACAGCGTGCGCGTCCCCTACAGCGCCGAATGGCCGGGGCCCTCGACCGCCAAGCATGTGGTGGTCTTCTTCCGCGGCAGCATGTTCCGGATGGACGTGCTCGGCGCCGACGGCGCGCCCTACTCGCTCGACGATCTCGCCGACGGCCTGCGCGAGGTGCTCAAGGCCGGCGCCCGCTCGACCCGAACCGATTCCGCGGTAGGGCATCTCACCACCAAGGCCCGGGCCGAATGGGCGGCGAGCAGGCAGGCACTGCTCGCCGAGCCGGCCAACGCGGCGGCTCTCGACATCGTCGAGACCGCGCTGTTCTGCGTCTGCCTGGAGGATTTCGCGCCGCGCGACGAGCTGCACGCGTGCGATCAACTGCTGCACGGCGACAGCGCGAACCGCTGGTTCGACAAGTCGGTGTCGTTCATCGTCTTCGGCGACGGCCAGGCGGGCATCAACATCGAGCACTGCGGACTGGACGGCACCACCATCCTGTCCTTCGTGGACGCGATGCTGGAGACCTCGGCGCAGGAGCACGCCGCCCGATCCGGCGCGCGCGCCCAGGGTTTACCGGCCGTCGAGCCGATCGAGTTCGTGCTCGACGCCGCGCAGCGCAACGACATCGCCGCCGCGGGCGCCGATTTCGCGCGCTACGCCGCCGACAATGCCACGCAGACCGTCTCTTTCGCCGATTTCGGTACCACGCGGGCCAAGCAGCTCGGCATCTCGCCGGATGCGTTCGCGCAGTTGAGCTATCAGCTCGCGCACCGGCGCAGCAAGGGAATCACCGGCGCCACTTACGAATCCATCGCCACCCGGCAGTACCGCAACGGCCGCACCGAGGCGATGCGGGTGATCACGCCGGAGATGGTGGCGTTCGTGGACGCGATGCAGGACGAGTCCGTCGATCGGGACACGCGGCTCGCGGCGGCGCGCACCGCGGCCACCGCGCACGTGGCCAGGGCCAAGCAGTGCCAGGCCGGTGACGCGCCGGAACAGCACCTGTGGGAACTGCAGTGGATCCAGCGCAGGCGCGGCGCGGAACTCGGTGTCACCGAGCCGATTCCGTTCTACGACAGCCCCGGCTGGACGATCATGCGTGACGACTACCTGAGCACCAGCTCGGCCCCGTCGGTCAACATCCGCTACTTCGGTTTCGGCTCGACCAGCCCGCGCTGTATCGGTGTCGCCTACGTTCTGCTGCCCGACCGCTGGAACCTCTACCTCGCCACCCCCACCGCGGTCGCCGACCAGATGCATGCCTTCGCCGACCACCTCCGCACCGCAGTCGCCGACCTGGAGGCACTGCTCAGCCCGAGCTGATCGGGTCGAACCCGGAACGCCGGAATCCTGCAAGGCGCCCACTTCGGTGCCCAGCTCGGTTCCGGCGTTCGTCGTCCGGCACCGCGTCGGTCACTCGATGGCCGACGTCAGCTCGGCGCTGCGGCGGGCGGTGGCGCCGACCGCGGTCCGCACCCTTTCTGACCGCCCGCACCCCGACTCGACTTGCGACATACCGTGTTTCGCGACGAAAGGGGTGCGGGAACTCGTAACGTCACGGCGGCGGCTCAGGCGTCGTCGATGTGCCGTCGCGCCGGCCAAGGTGGTGCCGGCTTCGTCGGCGATCCTGGTCAGTACGTCGGCGGCCGGTTCGATCGCAGTGATCAGGTCGACGCCCTCGCCGGCCCACACCGGGATCGCGGCCGGGTCGTCGCGCCGCACGGCGTCGAGGTAGACGTCCTGGGCGGCGGTGTCGGCGCGCAGGACGTCCTCGCGGTCCTGCCAGCGGTCGAAGAACGGGTTGCGCAGCATGCGTGCGGTGTACTTCGTGGGCCAAGGGGAGCGGCGGGCGATATCGAACACACGGTTGCGGGAGGTGTCGTCACCGCGCGCGGCCACAATCGCCTTCGCCTGCGCGGCGGAGAGCATCGCCTCGTGGGTCGCCTCGAACCGCGTGCCGATCATCGCACCGGCCGCCCCAGCGTGAGCGCGGCGGCCAGGCCGCGACCGTCCGCGATCCCGTCCGCCGCGAGCACCGGCGTGGGATGTACCAGGTCGGCGACCGTCGGCACCATGGTCATCGTCGAACGCCCCGCGCCGTGCCCGCCGACTTCGCTGCCCTGCGCGACGATCAGGTCCGCGCCGACGTCCGCGGCTCGCCGCGCCTCGTCGTGGTCGGTGACCTGCACCAGCAACGCCGCGCCCGCGCCGCGTGCGGCCGTCGAGGGGGAACTGGTGGCGGTAACGCCCGAGTGCGCCGCGCCACCAGTTCCCCCTCGACGGAGCGGGGCTGGCAACGGCCCCGCACACCGGTCTGAAAGAATGACTTATCGTGAAGAACTTCGAATCCCTGTTCGCCGAGCTGCAGGATCGTGCGGTCAACCGCCCCGAGGGGTCCGGCACCGTGGCCGCGTTGGACGCCGGCGTGCATAGCCAGGGTAAGAAGGTGCTCGAGGAGGCCGGCGAGGTGTGGCTGGCCGCCGAGCACGAGAGCGACGAGTCGCTCGCCGAGGAGATCTCCCAGCTGCTGTACTGGGTTCAGGTGCTGATGGTGGGTCGTGGGCTGAAGCTCGAAGACGTGTACCGACATCTGTGACGGCCGTCTTGTTCCGCAGTCTCTCTCCGTGAAAGGACCTCAACCATGCTGCGCGTCGCAGTCCCCAACAAGGGCGCCCTGTCCGAAGCCGCCACTTCTATTCTCGCCGAGGCCGGTTACCGCAAACGCACCGATGCCCGCGACCTGACCGTGCTCGACCCGGCCAATCAGGTGGAATTCTTCTTCCTGCGGCCCAAGGACATCGCTATCTACGTCGGTTCCGGCGAACTCGATCTGGGCATCACCGGCCGCGACCTCGCCCTCGACTCCGGCGCGCCGGTCAGCGAACGGCTCGCCCTCGGCTTCGGGCGCTCCACCTTCCGGTACGCGGCACCCGCCGGGCAGGACTGGAAAGTAGAGGACCTCTACGACAAGCGCATCGCCACCTCGTACCCGAATCTCGTGCTCGCCGATCTGCAGCGCCGCGGCATCCAGGCCGAGGTGATCCGCCTCGACGGCGCGGTGGAGATCTCGATCCAGCTCGGTGTCGCCGACGCCATCGCCGATGTGGTCGGCTCGGGTCGCACCCTGCGCCAGCACAATCTGATCGCGTTCGGCGAATCGCTCTGCGATTCCGAAGGGGTGCTGATCGAGCGCACCGGCTCGGACCAGCAGGAGAAGGCGCGCAACCAGCTCATCGCGCGCGTCCAGGGCGTCGTCTTCGGCCAGCAGTACATCATGCTGGACTACGACTGCCCGAAGGAGCTGCTCGACGCGGCCGTCGCGATCACGCCCGGACTGGAATCGCCGACGGTGTCGCCGCTGGCGGACGAGAACTGGGTCGCGATCCGCGCCATGGTGCCGCGTAAGCAGGGCAACGAGGTGATGGACCAGCTCGCCGATCTGGGTGCGAAAGCCATCCTCGCCTTCGACATTCGTTCCTGCCGCGCCTTCTGAGACCCATCCGTACCCGTCCCGTCCAGGGCGGGTACGGATTATCGGCGTCTGGTTTGTCTTGTATGCGTGAATAATTCACGGTGAACGCAACCGGTGCGGGTGCCGGTGCGGCGTTGGTACTTTGCGGACTCTGGATGAGGAATCGCAAGGAGTACCGCCGTGTCGCAGACAACGCCCGAGCAACGTGCGGGCAGCCGTTTCGCCTGGAACGAGGATTGGCTGGCGGCCGTCGTCGGCCTGGTGCTGATTGCTTTGGTGCTGATCGGCGCGATCCCCGATTGGCTGGTGCCGTGATGGCGGATACCGAAGCGCGGGCGGGGATTACGGTCGAGCAGGGCGAGAACGGAACGGACGCGGAGTCTTGCGCCGCGGTGCGCTCGGAAACGGCGGCATTACAGGCGGTTTCGCGGCCGACCGGCACGGCGATCGTGGCGGGTATCGCGGTGGTCCTCGTGCTCGGCGCGCTGACCCGCTACTTCGACACCCATGTCCCGCGGTGGGCGGTCGGCACGCCGCTGCAGCGGGTGGCGAAGTCGATCGAGTTCCCGGTGTACGCCATCGCGATCGGCCTGCTCGGCAACGTCGTGCTCAGCAAACTCGCGCTGCGCGACCGGCTTTCGGCCGGGTTCCGCACCGAATTCTTCATCAAGACCGGTGTGGTGCTGCTCGGCGCCTCGATCAACCTGAAGATCCTGGTGACCGCGGCGGGTCCGTCGATCCTGCAGGCGCTGTTGCTGATCACCGTGGTGTTCGGGTTCACCTGGTGGCTGGGCGGGCGGCTCGGGCTCGACGACAAGCTGCGGGCGCTGCTGTCCTCGGCGGTGTCGATCTGCGGTGTGAGCGCGGCCATCGCGGCGGCGGGCGCGGTGCAGGCGCGGCGCGAGCAGATCGCCTACGCGGCCTCGCTGGTGATCATCTTCGCGCTACCGTCGATCTTCCTGCTGCCTTGGCTCGCGGACGTGCTCGGACTGTCCGACGCGGTGGCGAGCGCGTGGATCGGCGGCAATATCGATACCACGGCGGCGGTCGCGGCCTCCGGCGCCATCGCGGGGGAGCAGGCGCTACAGATCGCCACCATCGTGAAGACCACGCAGAACGCGCTGATCGGTCTCGTCGCGATCGCGTTGACCGCCTACTTCACCTTGCGGGTCGAGCGCGTCGCGGGCGCCGCCCGGCCCTCGGCGCGCGGGCTCTGGGAGCGGTTCCCCAAATTCGTTCTCGGTTTCGTCGCCGCTTCGGTCATCGGCACGCTGTATCTGCAAGCGGCCGACAAGAAGTCCGGTGCCGCGCACATCGCGATCATCAACGATCTGCGCACCTGGTTTTTGATCTTCGCGTTCGTCTCCATCGGCCTCGAGTTCTCGCTGCGCGGTCTGCGCGAGGCGGGCTGGCGGCCGATCGTGGTGTTCGGCTCCGCCGTCGTGGTCAACCTCGCGGTCGGCCTCGGCCTGTCGGTCCTGCTGTTCCACAACTTCACGATCTGAAAAATCGCCGGTTCCAGCGCGGGCACCCGGTGTGGGGGATCGCGGTCACCGCGTCCGGCTTATTCCCGTCGACTTCACGAAATGTTCACGATGTGTCGGCAACACTGTGCGGTGTGTCGGGCGAAATACACGGAGAGAACGTCGGAGCGCGGTGGCGGATCCCGGCGATGAGCTATGGGAAGGCGTCGATGGAAGCGGAGACCGAGCGGGCCGTCGGCATCGAGTACGGCAGGCCGGAATCCGTCGTCGGCGCGCCGGTCTGGCCGCGGGTGCGCAACATCCTGATCCTGGCCGGTGATGTGGTGGGCGTCGTGGTCCTGATCGTCGCGGTGGCGCTGATCGGATCACACGGCACCGCACTGGATTTCATGACGGTCTTCACCGACCGCTGAACAGTCAGTCGGCGACCGCGTCGGCGAGAGTCTCGGCGGGGGACTCGTTCGCCCCGCCGTCCGGCCAGCCCGGGTAGGGCGGTGGGGTGCCGCCGAATTCGGGGCACAGCGGTTTGTAGTCGCAGTACGCGCACAGCCAACCGGGGTTCGGCTGGAACTCCCCGGTGCGGCCCGCCTCCCGGATGGCCTGCCACAGCGCGGACAGGGTGCGTTCGAAGCGCAACAGCTCCGCCTCGTCCGGCGCGTAGGTGAGGATCTGCTCGTCGGCCAGGTAGATCAGGCGCAGCTGGGCGGGCACGATGCCGCGGGTGCGCAGCACCACGAGCGCGTAGAACTTGAGCTGGAACAGCGCCCTGGTCTCCTGGGTCGGCCCGGGGGAGCGGCCGGTCTTGTAATCGACCACGCGCAGCTGTCCCGCGGGCGCCACATCGATGCGATCGACGAAGCCGCGCAACAGAACTCCGTCGTCGAGTTCCACCTCCACCCTGGCCTCGCGCGACTCCGGATCGAAGCGCGTCGGATCCTCCAGCCGGTAATAGGTCTGCACCAGGGCGCGCACCTCACCGAGAAAACCGTCCAGCTCGGCTTCGGTGATCAGCGTGGCCACTTCGGGATGATCCGCCGAGATCCGGGCCCACGCGGGAACCACGAGCGCGTCCGCCCGCTCCGGTCGCCGCTCCGGCGCGGGCAACCCGTACAGATCCTCCAGCACCGCGTGCACCATGGTGCCGCGCACCGCGTGCCGAGTCGGCGCCTCGGGGATCCGGTCGATCGCGCGGTACCGGTACTTCAGCGGGCACTGCTTGAAATCCATTGCCCGCGAAGGCGACAGCGCGGGGCGTGAACGACTCGCCGACGGGCCAGGGGTGAGCGGCGGTGTGCCGTCGACAGGGGGCCTGGACACGGGCGAGCTCATACCTGGCAGGCTATCCGGCGGCACCGACAAGCCGGTGCGCGACCAGCAGAGCGTTGCTCTTCAGCGAACGGAGATACATGACGGCCAGACGGACCGGGCCATTCACCACCGGTGACCGGGTACAGCTGACCGATGCCAAAGGCCGCCTGTACACGGTGGTCTTGGAGCCGGGCAAGGAATTCCACACCCACCGCGGCGGGATCAAGCACGACAGCTTGATCGGTGCGGACGAAGGCTCGGTGGTGAATTCGACCAACGGCACTCCGTATTTGGCCTTGCGCCCACTGCTGATCGATTACGTGCTGTCGATGCCGCGCGGCGCCGCCGTGATCTACCCGAAGGACGCCGCGCAGATCGTCCACGAGGGCGATATGTTCCCCGGCGCGCGGGTATTGGAGGCCGGTGCCGGTTCCGGCGCGCTCACCTGCTCGCTGTTGCGCGCGGTCGGCCCGCAGGGCGAGGTCGTTTCCTACGAAATTCGCGAGGATCACGCCGAGCACGCCGTCCGCAATGTCGAGACTTTCTACGGCGAACGCCCGGCTAACTGGTCGCTGACCGTCGGCGATGTGGCCGATTACGACGGTGCGCCCGTCGATCGCGCGGTGCTCGACATGCTCGCGCCGTGGGACGCGCTGCCTGCGGTGTCCAAGGCCCTGGTCCCCGGCGGCGTGCTGATCGTGTACGTGGCGACCGTCACGCAGTTGACCAAGGTGGTCGAGGCGCTGCGCGAACAGGAGTGCTGGACCGAGCCGCGCTCGTGGGAGTCGATGGTGCGCGGCTGGCATGTGGTCGGTCTCGCGGTGCGCCCGGAGCATCGCATGCAGGGCCATACCGCCTTCCTGGTGAGCGCACGCCGCCTCGCGGAGGGCACGGTGACCCCCAAGCCGCAGCGCCGCCCGTCCAAAGGCTGACGCGCGCGCTGAGACCGCTTTCGCCGATACCGGAAGATCCCCCTTCGATCGGTACCCTTACCCGGTGAGCCGACCGATCGAAGGTCGCCGGCGTACGGCGAAAGCGGTCGCGGCGATCAGGCCGGGACGCAGGGCGCCTGGGCGAAGCCCAGCAGCAGGCAGCCGCTGGCGTCGGAGAGCTTCCAGGTGCCGCCGACGTTCTCCCACGTGAGTGGCATCGCGGGCGCGGCGCCGTGCGGCGAGGTGATGGTCACCTGCGCGGTCGCGGTGCTGCCCTGGGTTGTGACATCGGCCACTGCGTAGGTGAGGGTGCCGTATCCGGCCAAAGCCTTGTTCATCTGATCGATGTTCGCCGTACGCTTTTCGCCGTCGACGATGAGCTTGGTCTTGTCCGCGGTGGGTACCGCGGGATCGGACAATTTGACGAGCACGGCCTGCAACGAGTCGGCGGTCGGCGCGCCCGCCGCGGCGCTCGGCGCGGCACTGCTCGAGGCCACCACGCTGGAGGAAGAGGACTTGGTATCGGATTTGCCGTCATCGGAGCCGCAGCCCGACAGCCCGACGGTAACGGCGAGGGCGGCCGCAGCGGTAGCAACAGAAACGCGCAGAATTGTGGTGGAAGGGAGCAATTTCAGCAACCTTTCGGCTCGGTCGGCGAGCGGGCTCACCGAGTTCGGGTTAGGGCAGGCTAACATGGTCATCCGGCGGTCGATCGCAGCCCAGATGTGATCACGACGAAACCATGTCGGAAAGCGAGAACGGTTCGCGCCCGGTAGCGTTGATAGACCGGGACTGGGAGGAGCAGCACATGAGCCCCATCGAGAATTCGGATTCGGCGGCCTGGAGAGAGCTCGAGGCAGTACGCGCCGAGGCCGCTGCGCTCCGAAGGCAACTCGCCGATTCGCCGGATCGCGCACGGGAATTGGAAGCCCGCATCGATTCGCTGACCATTCGCAACACGAAGTTGATGGACACCCTCAAGGAGGCGCGCCAGCAGCTGGTCGCGTTGCGTGAGGAAGTCGATCGGCTCGGTCAGCCGCCGAGCGGCTACGGCATCCTGATCGGCGTGTACGACGATCAAACGGTCGACGTGTTCACTTCGGGTCGCAAGATGCGGTTGACGTGTTCGCCGAACATAGAGACCTCGACCCTCGAATACGGTCAGACCGTACGCCTCAACGAGGCGCTCACGGTGGTCGAGGCCGGCGTCTACGACGCGGTCGGCGAGATCGGCACCCTGCGCGAGATCCTCGACGACGGTCGCCGCGCCCTGGTGGTCGGCCACGCCGACGAGGAGCGCGTGGTCTGGCTGGCGGGTCCGCTGGCCAAGGTCGCCGAGATGGACGATCTGGAAGACCCCGACTCCCCGATTCGCAAACTGCGCCCCGGTGATTCGCTGCTGGTGGACACCAAGGCCGGCTTCGCGTTCGAGCGCATCCCCAAGGCCGAAGTCGAAGACCTTGTGCTGGAAGAGGTTCCGGATGTCGACTACGGCGACATCGGTGGCCTCGGCCGGCAGATCGAGCAGATCCGCGACGCGGTCGAACTGCCCTTCCTGCACAAGGATCTGTTCCGGGAGTACGCGTTGCGCCCGCCCAAGGGTGTGCTGCTCTACGGTCCGCCCGGCTGCGGTAAGACGCTCATCGCCAAGGCGGTGGCCAACTCGCTGGCCAAGAAGATCGCCGAGGCGCGCGGTGAGGACGCCAAGGAAGCCAAGTCGTTCTTCCTGAACATCAAGGGCCCCGAGCTGCTGAACAAGTTCGTCGGCGAGACCGAGCGCCACATCCGGATCATCTTCCAGCGGGCGCGCGAGAAGGCGTCCGAGGGCACGCCGGTGATCGTGTTCTTCGACGAGATGGATTCCATCTTCCGCACCCGTGGTTCGGGCGTGTCCTCCGATGTGGAGACCACGGTCGTGCCGCAGTTGCTCTCGGAGATCGACGGTGTCGAGGGCCTCGAGAACGTCATCGTGATCGGCGCCTCCAACCGCGAGGACATGATCGACCCCGCGATCCTGCGGCCCGGCCGGCTCGACGTGAAGATCAAGATCGAGCGTCCGGACGCCGAATCGGCCCAGGACATCTTCTCGAAGTACCTGGTCGAGGATCTGCCGCTGCATGCCGACGACGTCGCCGAGTTCGGTGGCGACAAGGCGATGTGCATTCGCGCGATGATCGATCGGGTGGTCGAGCGGATGTACGCCGAGAGCGAGGACAACCGCTTCCTGGAGGTCACCTACGCCAACGGTGACAAGGAGGTCCTGTACTTCAAGGACTTCAACTCCGGCGCCATGATCCAGAACATCGTGGACCGGTCCAAGAAGTACGCGATCAAGTCCGTCCTCGACACCGGCAACCCGGGCCTGCGCATCCAGCATCTCTACGATTCGATCGTGGACGAGTTCTCCGAGAACGAGGACCTGCCCAACACCACGAATCCCGATGACTGGGCCCGCATCTCGGGCAAGAAGGGCGAACGTATCGTCTACATCCGCACCCTGGTGACCGGCAAGAACGCCAGCGCCAGCCGCGCGATCGACACCGAGTCCAACACCGGCCAGTACCTGTAGGACGCCCACGAAGAAGCCGCGCTCCCCTTGGGAGCGCGGCTTTTTCGCGTGGTCAGCGGAGGCGGACGTTGGTGACGATGCCGAAGAGGCCGATGTTGGGGCTGCCTTTGCCGAGGCAGGAGACGGATACGCCTTCGGCGAGGTTGCCGAAACCGTACTGGGTGTAGGGGCCGATCACGGGCTGGAAGCCGTAGGTGAGGTGGAAACCGTTGCAGTCCAGGTCGACCAGGCCCCAGCGGGCGGGGTCGCCGGGGCAGGTGACGGTGGCGCCGGTGAGTTGCCGGTCGAACGCGCAGTCCTGGGCGTTCGCGGTGCCGGTTCCGGTGGCGACGGTGACGGCCGCGGCACCGAGGGCGACGCCGAAGGCGGCTGCCAAGCCGCGTTGGCGCTTGTTCATATGTCCTCCTTGGTCGGAATGACCTGATCATGGCCGGGTGGTCGCGGCGGTGGAGTCCTCCGAACGGACGACTGCGGGGTGTAGATCGGATGACCGAAATCGCCGGTCCGGTGCTGTCGAGCGGCGGATTTCGGTGCGGGGTCGGTGATGCGACCACCGCGCCGGGGGATCGGGGCAGACTTGGGCGTATGACCAAGGAGCTGAATCTGTCGGCGATCATCGAGACGACCTCGGGTCCGGTGCGGGGCATCGGCGAGGGTGGGGTGACGGCGTACCGGGGTGTGCCCTACGCCAAGGCGAAACGGTTCGGCACGCCGGAACGAGCCGCCTGGACAGGCGTGCTGGAGGCGAACGAATTCGGCCCGGCCGCACCGCAACTCGCTTCGCGGCTGGAGCGGGTGATGGGCCCGTTCGAGGTGCCGCAGGCCGAGGATTGCCTCTCGCTCAACGTGTGGGCGCCGCCCGGCGCCGGCCATCCCGTGCTGGTATTCCTGCACGGCGGCGGATTCTCCAGCGGCGCAGGCAGTCTCGACTGGTACGGCGGCGCGGAATTCGCGGCGCGCGGCGAGGTCGTCGTGGTGACGGTGAACTACCGCCTCGGTGTCCTCGGCTATCTGCGCCTGCCCGGCATCAGCGCCGGCAACCTCGGGCTGCTCGATCAGATCGCCGCTCTCACCTGGGTGCGCGAGAACATCGCCGCGTTCGGCGGCGATCCGGATCGGGTGACGGCCGCGGGCCAGTCGGCGGGCGCGATCTCGCTGGTGGCGTTGCTCTCGGGCGAGCAGGGGCGAGGGCTGTTCCAGCAGGCCATCTTGCAGAGCACGCCGCTGGGCATGGCGCCGGCGACACCGGCGGAAGCCGAGCAGACGGGCGTGAAACTGTTGCAGGAGTTGGGCATCGAGGCCGCGCAACTCGACGCGGTTCCGGTGGCCGACCTGCTCGCCGCGCAGTTCGCGGTCGCGAGTCGAGCCACGTCGGGGATCCTGCCGCCGTTCCAGCTGACGGGTGACGCGACGCTGGTCGCCGCCGACCCGGTGGCTGCCGTGGGTCGCGAGGTGAACATCCCGATCCTGATGGGCACGACTCGGGATGAGGGGGCGGCCTTCCTCCCCGACGATCGCACGGCCATGGCGGCGGCGACGGAACACGTCTTCGCCGGTCCGGCCAGGCAGCTGGCTGCGACGCTCGGTGCGCGGGGTGTGCCGCCGTGGCTTTTCCGGTTCGACTGGCAGCCGGCCGACAGCCCGTTCGGCGCCTGCCACTGCCTCGAACTGCCGTTCCTGCTCGGCGACGCGGCGGCGTGGCGGGCCGCGCCCATGCTGCGGGGCGAGCGCCCGCAGCAGCTGGTGGACGAGATGCGCGACAGCTGGCTCGCTTTCGTCACGTCGGGTGATCCGGGCTGGTCACGCGGAGACACCCGGCACTTCATTGGCTGAGCGTGTTAATATCTGGCCGTGCGGTCAGAAAGTAGTACGGACGGCCAGCGAAAGTCGTTCATCGAGGAGGCGCGGCGTCGGCAGATCATCGCGTCGGCGGTGGAGGTGATCTCCGAGGTCGGGTACGGCAGCGCGTCGCTGGCGCGGATCGCCGAGCACGCCGGGATCTCGAAGGGGGTCATCTCCTATCACTTCGCGGGCAAAGACGAGCTGATGACGCAACTGGTGGTGCAGCTGTACGTGTCCGGCGCCGAGCACATCGGCCCGCGGGTCGAGGCGGCGGTCGGGCGGCGGAACAAATTGCTGGCCTACATCGAAGCCAATCTGGCTTTCATCGAGGCCAACCGGAGCTACGTCGCGGCGCTGACCGATGTCGTCTGGAATCTGCGGGACGCGCACGGCAGCCCGAAGTTCGCCTCGGCCGAAGGGGAACGCGAGATCATCACGCCGCTGATCGACCTCATGACCGAGGGGCAGCAGGCCGGTGAGTTCGGCGAGTTCGACGCCGTGGCAATGGCGAAGTCCATTCGCGACGCCATCGACGGCGCTGCCGGACGCACGATCCGGGAGTCCGACTTCGATATGACCGCATATGCCGCGCACACGTGCCGGCTGTTCGATCTGGCTACTCGGAAGGTGGGGGAACATGACTGATGTTGCGCAAGAACGAACGTCGCGCATGGATGCGCGAGGTCCGGTGCCGCCGTTCGCGTTCGCCGGCGTCGGGGTGATCGCGCTCGCCTCGACGATCGGGCTGATCGCCGCGCTGAACCGGTACGGATTCTTCGGTGACGAGCTATATTTCGTGTCCGCCGGGCGCAGGCTCGCCTTCGGCTACGCCGATCAGGGACCGCTGCTGCCCCTCATCGCCCGGCTGATGGATCTGCTCGCGCCGGGATCGGTGATAGCGCAGCGTATTCCGGCACTGCTGGTCACCATCGCCGCGATCGTGATCAGTGCGCAGATCGCCAGGGAGTTCGGCGGCTCCCGCACGGCGCAGACGCTGACCGCCGCCGCCTACGCGACGTCGCCGTTCCTGCTGGTGCAGGGCACGCAGCTGGCCACCAACACGATCGACACCGCGCTGTGGGTGCTGATCAGCTGGCTGCTCATCCGCTGGGTACGCACCAGGCAGGACGCGCTGCTGCTGTGGGCGTCGCTGGCCACCGCGCTGGACATGCAGGTGAAGTGGTTGATCCCGTTCTTCTGGATCGCCGTCGCGATCGGCGTGCTGTGCTACGGGCCCCGCGAGCTGCTCCGGCGGCCCGCGCTGTGGCTGGGTGCGGCGCTGGTCCTGCTGGTCAGCGTGCCGAGTCTGGTCTGGCAGGCGAGCCACGACTGGCCGCAACTGCGACTCGGCGCGGTGATCGCCGAGGAGCAGGCCACCATCGGCGGTCGCTACAGCTGGTTGCCGCTGGCGCTCATCATGGCCGGACTGCTCGGCGGCCTGCTGCTGATCTACGGGATCGTGGTCCTGTTCCGCTGGGAACCGTTGCGGCCGTACCGTTTTCTGGCATTGATGCCGATCGTGCTGGCCGTGGTGTTCATCGTCACCGACGGCAGGCCGTACTACGCTGTCGGGTGCTATGCCGCGATCATGGCCGCTGGTGCGGTGCACTGGACCGAGCACCGGGCGCGCTGGCGCACCGCCGTCACGGTCCCCTTGGTCGTGGTCTCCGCGGTGATCGTGTTCTTCTCGCTGCCGTTCACACCCGAGTCCGAGATCGAACCGGCGAAGAGCGACGCGGACGTCGGCCTGAACCTCTCGATCTACGGCCGGGTCGGCTGGCCTGAACTGGCCGCCGACGTGGCGACCGCGTTCCGGTCGCTGCCCGAGCCGGTCCGTGCCGACACCGTCCTCATCGCCGACTCCTATTGGCAGGCAAGCGCTCTCGACGTGTTCGGCGAAGCGAACGGACTTCCCGCGGTCTACAGCCCCAACCGCGGGTTCGGCTACTTCGGCACCCCGCCCGACACGGCGACCACGGTCCTCTGGGTGGGCGGCGACGAAGCCGACCTGCGCGCCCTGTTCGGCTCGGTGACGCCGATCGGCCGCGCGGACGCCCGTCTCGGCATCCCGGGCCTCACCCGGGACGCGACCATCTGGCGCTGCGCGCAGCCGCACCGTCCGTGGTCGGAACAGTGGCCGGACATGTTGCGGCTGAACTGATCTCGCGCCGCCGCCGAGGTCGGCGAAAATCGGTGGCGGCGCACGCCCGGACTCTGCCACGCTTCGTCCATGGTCGACAAGGTCTTCACCGACGCACGGCTGGCCGCGCTGTACGACCTGTTCAGTCCGCCCGACGAGCGGGCCGATTTCGAGTTCTACCTGCCGTTGGTCATGGGCGCGCGGTCCGTGCTGGACCTCGGCTGCGGCACGGGCACTCTGCTGCGGCGGGCGCGTGCGGCCGGGCACACCGGGCGGCTGTGCGGTGTGGATCCGGCCCCTGGGATGCTCGGGGTGGCACGATCGTGTGCCGATATCGAGTGGGTGCCAGGTGATATCGCGGCCGTGCGGGACCGGCACCGGCAGTTCGACCTCGTGGTGATGACCGGGCACGCGTTCCAAGCCTTGGTGGGCGAGGACGCACTGCGCTCCACCGTCGCGACCGTCGCCGCGGTCCTGCACGAGACCGGCAGTTTCGTCTTCGAAACCCGCAATCCCGCTGTGCGGGAATGGGAAACGTGGGATCGCCGATACTCGGGGGAGGTCACCGACCACACCGGCGCGGTCGTGCGGTGCGTGTGCGAGGTGCTCGAGCCGGTGGCGGGCGATCTCGTCTCGTTCACCCACACCTTCAGCAGCGCGGGGTGGGCGCGGCCGGAGGTCAGCCACTCCGTGTTGCGGTTCCTCGATTCGGCAGGGTTGGCGGAATTGCTGTGCGGGGCGGGATTGATCGTCGCCGAACAGTTCGGTGACTGGGATCGGCGGCCGCTGACCCCCGACTGCCCGGAGATCATCACCGTCGCGCGACATCCTCGATTGCGAGCGTGACCTGGTCACCGAGCGCGTACACCAGCTCGAGGCGTTTGCTCGCCAGAGCGCCGATCGCGTTGCTGCGAGAGTGATTTCAGCTCGCGCCGCACACATAAACGTGCCCGGACATGACAGTGGCGGCTTCCCGAGGGACGCCGCCACTGTTGTCGAGCGCTCTAGTTACGAGTGGTGGCTACGGATTTCAGTACGACATTGCTGACCGGCGCACCGTCCGAACCGCCCTGCGCGCCCGCGGCGGCCACCGACGTCAGGACGTCCATGCCCGCGGTGACGTGGCCGAACGGGGTGTAGTTCGGCGGCAGCTGGCTGTCCTGGTAGACGAGGAAGAACTGGCTGCCGTTGGTGTTCGGACCCGCGTTCGCCATCGCGACCGTACCGGCGGGATAGGTTGCGCCCGCGAGATTCTCGTCCGGGAACTTGTAGCCGGGACCGCCCATGCCGGTGCCCTGCGGGTCACCGCATTGCAGCACGTAGATGCCTGCCGTGGTGAGCCGATGGCACTTGGTGTTGTCGAAGTACTGCTCGTTGGACAGGAACGCGAACGAGTTGACTGTGCGCGGTGCGCGCGCCGCGTCCAGCGTGAGTTGCACGTTGCCGCAGGTCGTGTCGAGCGTCGCCGTGTAGGTCGCGCCGGTGTCGATGGTCATGCCGGGCTCGGCGGTCCACTGCTTGCCGTTCGGCGCCACACCCGCGTCCGCGCATTGCGCGGGTTGCTGCGTCCGGACGCTCCAGGTCTGCGCGGACACGCCACCGCTGG
The DNA here is from genome assembly GCF_000710915.1 of Nocardia brasiliensis IFM 10847. GTDB lineage: Bacteria > Actinomycetota > Actinomycetes > Mycobacteriales > Mycobacteriaceae > Nocardia > Nocardia brasiliensis_A. The sequence continues at coordinate 9,884 of NZ_BAUA01000142.1, read as the reverse complement.
CGAACGCCGCCAGCGCGGCGGCGACCGCTGCCACACCGACCATCCGTAGGACCCCACGCGGTACCCCGAACCGCCAACCGTGTTTTCCGCTGTCGCTCTGCCGCCCCTGGACTTCGCTGCTCACCGCTAGAAATCTCCTTCGATCGCGTTGCGCACCGGACGATGCCGTGCCGAATCATTCCATCTCGCCGCCCAGAACGGGCCTGGACGGTGGTGATCGGCCGGAAAACATCCGACGACACCCACCCCAACAGTGGTCGCGGGGGCCGGATAGGCACAGGGTGCTGCCATCCGATGCAGTCGACCCGGCACCCCCCACGAGCCATCGGTGATCGCGCCGGTCGGCCAACTGTCGGTGTCGGGTTGCAGTCCTTTCAGTGTTGGCTCGTGCTCGGCGAATGGCGGGCGCTGGTGCAGCGGCGACGGCCGAGTTCTGGCTGTGTCGGGCTCGTAGGGTGCGGATGAGCCGATCATGTGGCTGGGTGACGTTTCCCAGGTCGTGTTCGCCTGCAATGGGTTTCCCGCGCGGTGGGCAGGGGTCAGGGGCGGCGGATGCGGCGGTAGGTGGGGGCGGCGGTGGTGGCGGCCGCGAGTTCGGTGGCCAGCCAGTCCATGTCGGCGTCGGTGAGGGCGGCGGTGGTGATGCGGAGGTGGTCGGTGGGTGGGAGCGGGCCGACGATGAAGGGGCCGCCGGGGGCCGCCTTGATGCCTGCTGCCGCCAGCGAGATCATGGCGGCGTTCTCATCGGCGACCGGCAGCCACAGGTTGATGCCGTCGGCACGGGCGACGGAGACGCCGCGCCTGCTCAGGGCACGGCGCAATTCGGTCGAGCGCCTGCGGTATTCGGCGCGGGCCGCGGTGACCGTGTACACCGCGTGCTCATCGTCGAGCATGCTCAGCAGCACCCGCTGTAGCAGCCGGCTCGTCCAGCCCGCACCGAGCATGCGGCGTTCGATCACCGGATCGAGCAGTTCGGCGGGGCCGCCCACGGCGGCCAGGCGCAGGTCGGCGCCATGCGATTTCGAATACGAGCGGATGTGCACGGTGCGGCCGGGGAGCCTGCTGCCGAGCGAACGCAGTGGGGCGGCGGCGATTCCGGCGGAATGGTCGTCCTCGAGCACCAGGGTGCCGGTGCCCCGTAACACGTCGGCGAGTTCGCGGATGCGCCGCGCGGTGATCGAGACACCCGTGGGGTTCTGCGCCCGCGGTTGCAGGATCAGCGTCGTCGCCCCGTGGGTGGCGACCGCACGGTCGAGGTCACCGGGCAGCAGCCCGGATTCGTCCATCCGCACCGGTACCGGCCGGGCCCCGAGCCCGGCGAGCAGATCGAGAAACGGTGGGAAACAAGGATCTTCGACCGCGACCGCATCGCCGAGCCGCACATGTGCCGTCAGTATCCGGTCGACCGCGTCCAGCGCACCGTCGAGGATCGCGAACCGTTCGGCCCGGAACGGCCAGTTCGCCCGCACCTTCGCCGCCAGCTCGGGCAGTACCGCTTCGCCGAGATACTCGGCCCCGAGGTCGCTCGCCCCGTCCCGGGTGAGCCGCCGCAACGCCGCGCCGAGGTCCGGCAGCAGTTCGGGGTCCGGTGTGCCCCGCGACAGATCGACCCGAAAAGCGCTGTAGGACGGCGGATGCAAGCGCTGATAACGCCCACCCGTCATCGCGGCGGGCCCACTGCTCGCCGCGCTCACGAACGTCCCCGCCCGCCCCCGCGCGACAATCACCCCGGCCGCGGCCAGTGCCCGCCAAGCCTGATTCACCGTCGCGGGCGAAACCTTCCACTCCCGCGCCACCTCCCGCACGGTCGGCAGCCGCGCCCCGGCCCCAACTCCCCGGACCGGATCAACCGGCTCACCGCCGCCGCGATCCCCGCCGCCGACCGATCCGTCAGTTCCGCGATGAACGCCCCCTCACCCACCACCGGCTCAACGCTCACACCCGCCCCTCCCAACCCCGCCCCATCTCCCCGCCACATCCGTCCCCCCACACGCTTCCGTCCCCCGCGCACGCGTCAGCCCCACAACACTCACGCCCCACCCCAAAGTGCCCCCGCCAGCCGCCCCCGGCCCGACAGCCGCACTCCTGCTGTCTTCCCGCACCCCTCTGCAACGCCACACCGGGTGCGGGAGACAGAAGGGGTGCGCGATCCTCCGAACGCCCGCGCGTGCGCTTCGCCGTGTGCAGCCGTGTCGCCCTCCCGCGCACATATCGCCCTCTCGCGCACGTGTCGCCCTCTCGCGCACGTATCGTGTTCCCGCGCACGTGTCGGTTGAATGACACGCGCGCGGCGTGCCAAAAGGTGCGCGGCAGGCGCGCCCTGCCCGGCAGCCTCCGAACGGCTGCGCGTTCGCTCCGTTGCGTGCGGGCCGTGCCGCCCCGCTCTTTCGCGCACGTATCGTGTTCCCGCGCGTGTGTCGGTTGAATGACACGCGCGCGGCGTGCCAAAAGGTGCGCGGCAGGCGCGCCCTGCCCGGCAGCCTCCGAACGGCTGCCCCTCGCCCCGTGCGACTGCGTCGCCGTCGAACGGCTACACCGCCGAGCGCGCACCTCCCCGAACCCGCGTGCGGAACCGTGTGGTGGGCGGAGGTCGGGTTCGGCTTGCTCACATGGTCATTCTGCGTTGGGGGCGGGGGCCGCGGAAGAAGGTTTACGGCAACGAAATTGTTTCCGCAATTCTGTAACACAACCGAATTGGTCGGGAGTGAAGTATAACAAAGCATGGGAATCGTTCGAGCGGCGCTCGTCCAGACCAACTGGACCGGCGACAAAGAGTCCATGATCAAAGCGCACGAGGATTACGCACGGCAGGCGGCCGCGCAGGGCGCGCAGGTGATCTGCTTCCAGGAGTTGTTCTACGGCCCGTACTTCTGCCAGTTGCAGGATGCGAAGTTCTACGAGTACGCGGAGTCGGTGCCGGGCCCGACCACGGACCGATTCGCCGCGCTGGCAAGGGAATTGGGCATGGTGATGGTCCTGCCGGTGTACGAGCAGGAACAGCCGGGCCTGCTGTACAACACCGCGGCGGTGATCGACGCCGACGGCACGTATCTCGGCAAGTACCGCAAACACCATATCCCGCATGTCAACGGGTTCTGGGAGAAGTTCTACTTCCGTCCGGGCAATGTGGGCTGGCCGGTGTTCGACACCGCGGTCGGCAAGGTCGGCGTCTATATCTGTTACGACCGGCATTTCCCGGAGGGCTGGCGTGCCCTGGGCCTGGCGGGCGCCGAGATCGTGTTCAATCCGTCGGCGACCTCGCGTGGTTTGTCGGCCTACCTGTGGAAGCTGGAGCAGCCCGCGTCGGCGGTCGCGAACGAGTACTACATCGGCGCGATCAATCGGGTCGGCATCGAGGAGTACGGCGACGACGACTTCTACGGCACCAGCTATTTCGTCGATCCGGAGGGCAAGTTCGTCGGGGAGGTCGCCTCCGATACCGATCCGGAGCTGGTCATCCGCGATCTCGATCTGGACCTGATCAAGACGGTGCGCGACCGGTGGGCGTTCTATCGCGACCGCAGGCCCGACGCCTATGGCCCGCTGGTGGCGCCCTGAGGCCGGTGACGCTCCCATGACGCTGACATTCATCCACGGCGGCACGGTGGTCTCGGCCACCGGTTCGCAACTGCTCGATGTGCTGGTGGACGGCGAAACCATCGCCGCCGTACTGCAACCCGGCACGACGACGCTCGGCGCGGACCTCGCGACGAGCGCCGATGTCGTGCTCGACGCGACCGGCAAGTACGTGATCCCCGGTGGCGTGGACGGCCATACGCACATGCAGATGCCGTTCGGCGGCACCGAGGCCTCGGACACGTTCGAGACCGGTACCCGCGCGGCCGCCTGGGGCGGCACCACCACGATCGTCGACTTCGTGGTGCAGACGCCGGGGGAGCGGTTGCAGGACACGCTCGGCGCCTGGCATCAGAAGGCGGGCGGCAAGTGCGCCGTCGACTACGGCTTCCATCAGATCATCGGTGAGGTGAACGACGAATCCCTCAAGGGGATGAGCGAACTCGTGTCGGAGGGCGTCACCAGTTTCAAGCTGTTCATGGCCTATCCGGGCGTCTTCTATTCGACCGACGGCCAGATCCTGCGGGCGATGCAGGCGGCGGGCGATCTCGGCGCGCTGCTGATGATGCACGCGGAGAACGGGATCGCCATCGACGTGCTGGTCGAGCAGGCCATCGCCCGCGGCGACACCGCCCCGTACTTCCACGGGACCAGCAGACCGTGGCAGATGGAGGAGGAGGCCACACATCGCGCGATCATGTTGGCGCAGTTGACCGGTGCGCCGCTGTATGTGGTGCACGTGTCGGCGAAGCAGGCGCTGGAGCAGATCGCGAACGCACGCGGCAACGGTCAGAACGTGTTCGGCGAGACGTGCCCGCAATATCTGTACCTGTCACTCGAAGAGCAGCTGGGCGCACCGGGTTTCGAGGGCGCCAAATGGGTGTGCTCGACGCCGCTGCGGGCCAGGGCGGAGGGGCATCAGGACGAGCTGTGGCGCTACCTGCGCACCGGTGATGTGACCACGGTCAGCACCGATCACTGCCCGTTCTGCATGAAGGACCAGAAGGAAATGGGCCTCGGCGATTTCAGCAAGATCCCGAACGGGATCGGCGGCGTCGAGCACCGGATGGATCTGATGTTCCAGGGCGTCAAGAGCGGCCGGATCTCGCTGGAACGCTGGGTCGAGGTCTGCTGCACCACGCCTGCGCGCATGTTCGGCATGTATCCGCGTAAGGGCGTGATCAGCCCGGGCGCGGACGCCGACATCGTGATCTATGACCCGAACGGGCACACCAGCATCGGGCTCGGCAAGACCCATCACATGAACATGGATTATTCGGCGTACGAGGGCTTCGAGATCGACGGTCACGTCGATACCGTGCTGTCGCGCGGCCGGGTGATCGTCGACGCCGGCGAGTATCGGGGCAGCGCCGGGCACGGCCGGTTCGTCAAACGCGCGCTGTCGCAGAACCTGATCTGATTCCGCGGCTGGCCCGCCCAGCCGCATCCGACTTCGAAACGGAGAGTGCCGCATGGACATCGGTGTGGTGCTGCAATGCACGCCGCCCGCCTCCCGGGTGGTCGAACTGGCCCGGCAAGCCGAAACGCACGGCTTCTCCCACGTCTGGACCTTCGACTCTCATCTGCTGTGGCAGGAGCCCTACGTCATCTACAGCCAGATCCTGGCGGCCACCCGGAAGGTCGTCGTCGGACCGATGGTGACCAACCCGGCCACCAGGGACTGGACGGTGACCGCGTCCACCTTCGCCACGCTGAACGACATGTTCGGCAACCGCACCGTGTGCGGGATCGGCCGCGGCGATTCGGCGGTCCGCACGCTCGGCGGCAAACCGAGCAATCTGGCGACGCTGCGCGAAGCCGTCGAGGTGATCCGGGAGCTCGGCAACGGGCGCAGCGCCCGGGTGGACGACACCATCGTGCGCTTTCCCTGGGCCGCGAGTTCCCGGCTCGAGGTGTGGGTGGCCGGATACGGTCCGCGCGCACTGGATCTCACCGGCGAGGTGGCCGACGGGTTCATCCTGCAGCTGGCCGATCCGGATATCACCGCGTGGACCATCGCCCGGGTGCGCGCCGCCGCCGAACGGGCGGGTCGTGACCCGGGCGCGGTGCGGATCTGTGTCGCCGCCCCGGCGTACGTCACCGACGGGTCGGCGGCCGCGCTGGCACACGCCCGCGAGCAATGCCGGTGGTTCGGCGGCATGGTGGGCAACCACGTCGCCGATATCGTCGCGAAATACGGGACGGGCAGCGATGTTCCGGCCGCGCTCACCGAATACATCGCGGGCAGGCAGGGTTACGACTACAACCAGCACGGGCGCGCGGGCAACACGCACGCGGAGTTCGTCCCCGACGCCATCGTGGACCGCTTCTGCCTCCTCGGCACGCCCGACGATCAGCTGGCCCGGCTGCGCGAACTGGAGAAACTCGGTGTCGACCAGTTCGCGGTGTACCTGCAGCACGACGCGAAGACGGCCACGCTCGAGGCCTACGGCGAATCGGTGCTGCCCCGGCTGGCGCACCCGGTGACCGCCACGGAGGGCGCTTGATGTCGCCGTGGTCCGCTGAGCGGTCCGCGGGCTACCCGGTGCGCGCCGGTTCGAGTACATCTGCGGTGCGGGTGACCGGCGTCGACGAAGCCGCGCACGGTCGGGGACGGCGGTGCGGCGGGGATCCGCGCGAATCCGCATCGGTCCTCGCCCGGCGGTCGGTCGCACGGAGTGGGCAATACGACGACGGTGCGGCGCGGGGCCGGCAGCACGAAGGTGCGGCGGGAGGACGGCACTACGACGGTGCGGCGCTGTCCCGGCAGCCCGAAGGCGCGGTGACGACGGGAAAGTGTGGGTCGCCGCGCTGGATATGTGACCGGCGGGGCCGAATCCGGCCGGGCGAGTACGTGAGTGAGGTTCGATGAGGGGTCGATGGGTGCGGGCCGGTTATGCGGCAGCCGTGTTCCTGCTGGTCGTCGGGGTGTGGGAGCTGGTCAAGTTCGCGGTGCCCGAACGCGGGGTGAGCATCGGCGAGCAGCGGATCCTGCCACGCACGGGTGATGGCGCGTTGCCACACGTGTGGGCGGTGGTGACGGTGCTCGGCGAGCGCGACGGCACCGGCACCGTAGGTGAAACATTGTTGCGCACAGCCGGTTTCACGTTGGGACTCGCGTTGCTCGCGCTCGCGATCGGAACGGTGGTCGGGGTGCTGCTCGCGGTGCTGATGCAGCGCTTCGCCTGGGTCGAGCGCGGGTTGCTGCCCTACATCATTGTGTCGCAGACGGTTCCGCTGATCGCCCTCGCGCCGCTGGTGGCGGGCTGGGGCGGCAAGATCGTGATCGCGGGCGAGCCGTGGCGGCCGTGGATGAGCATCGCGGTGATCGCGTCCTATCTGGCCTTCTTCCCGGTGGCGGTCGGCATGCTGCGCGGCTTGCAGGCTCCGTCGAAAGCGTCGGTGGAGCTGCTGCACAGCTATTCGGCCGGCTGGTGGGAAACGTTGGTGCGCTTGCGCTTTCCCGCTGCCGTGCCGCATCTGCTGCCCGCGTTGCGGTTGGCCGCGGCGGCGTCGGTGATCGGCGCGGTCGTCGCCGAGATCTCCACGGGCACCGCGGGCGGCATCGGCCGCCAGATCATCGTGTTCGCCCAGCAGGCCACCGGCGACGCCGCGCGGTTGTACGCGGCCGTGCTGGCCGCGGCCCTGCTCGGCGTCGTGATCACCGCCGTCGTCGGCCTCGCCGAATGGACGCTGCGCCGCTACAGCCGGCCGCCGGGTTCGGCCGACGCCGTGCAGTCCGGCCGATGATCGGCCCACCGGCCCGGCGCGGACCTGCCATCGAGGTGGTGCCGCGGGCACGGACCTCACCGGCGGCCGGCCCCGTCGGCCACGAGCGCAACCGATGTTCGCGGGATAGCCGACGGACCGGCGCGATCGACTACCTGCCCCGCGAGCACCGACCGATGGCCTTGGACGCCAAGACCTTCGGCCCGGATTCGGCACACCGTCACAACCGCCTGCACAGATGGGCAGGCAGCTTTTCAGGAGGTATCCATTGACCGCCAAAGCAAGACCGGCCGTCGCCACCGCGGCGCCGGACCCGGCGGACGAGCTAGGGGATGCCGCCGAGCGCGCCGAACCGGCCCCGCAGCGGCTCGCCGCGGTCGAACTCGGGCACGTGGGCAAGATCTTCGCGGCGGGCTCGGTCACCGCGCTGTCGGACGTCTCGCTCACCGTGGCCGCAGGCGAATTCGTTTCGCTGATCGGCCCTTCCGGCTGCGGTAAATCGACCCTGCTGCGGATCGTCGCCGACCTGGAACAGCCGACCAGCGGCACCGTGACCGTGCACGGCAAGGGCGCGCGGCAGGCCCGGCTCGATCAGGACTACGGCATCGCGTTCCAGCAGTCCGGCCTGCTCGACTGGCGCACCGTGCAGGCCAACGTCGAACTGCCGCTCGAACTGCACAAGGTGCCGCGCGGGGAACGCCGTTCGCGCAGTGCGGAACTGCTCGAGATGGCGGGGTTGAGCGAGTTCGCCAAGCGCTATCCCGCCGAGCTGTCCGGGGGCATGCAGCAGCGGGTCGCGATCGTGCGGGCGCTGGCGCCCAAGCCGTCGCTGCTGCTGATGGACGAACCGTTCGGCGCACTCGACGAGATGACCCGTGAGCGGATGCAGACCGAGCTGCTGCGGATCGCGGGGGAGACCGAGGCGGCGGTGGTGTTCGTGACGCACTCCATCCCGGAGGCGGTGTTCCTGTCCGATCGGGTGGTGGTGATGTCGCCGCGGCCGGGCCGGATCACCGAGATCGTGCCGACCGGTGGCTGGGGCCGTCGCGACGCCGCCGAGGCCGCCGACGACGTGCGTTCCAGCGCAGCGTTTTTCGAGGCGGTGGCCGCGGTGCGCGAGGCGCTGCGCGGCGGGTCGGGCGATACCGGCGCCGTCGCGGGGCGGGATGTGCGATGACGTCCTGGAAAACGCTGCTGCCGTGGCGAACGGTGCTGCCGCCGTTGCTGTTCGGCGTCGGCGGACTGATGCTGTGGCAGCTGCTCACCACCGTGGCCGGGGTGCCGTCGTTCCTGTTGCCCGCGCCGAGCGCGATCGCGAGCGAGTTCACCGGGAATTTCGACCGCATCCTCGACGCGTCGACCGCGACCGGCGCCAACGCGCTGCTCGGCCTGCTGGCCGGCGGCGTGCTCGGCATCGTCGCCGCCATGTTCGCCGTGCGATTCCGACTGGTGGACGGCCTGCTCACCCCGCTCGCCGCCGCGGCGGCCGCGGTGCCGATCGTCGCCCTTGCGCCGCTGCTGAATTCGATGTATTCGACGACGACCGACACTCCGCGCCGGATGGTCGTCACCATCGTCGTGTTCTTCCCGATGTTCGTCAGCACGGCGCGCGGCCTGCGTCAGGTGCCGCAGGTGCACACCGACCTGATGACCTCGTACGCGGCGGGCGGCTGGCAGGTCACCCGCACGGTCCGGCTGCCCGCGGCGCTGCCCCACCTGTTCACCGGCCTGCGCATCGCCGCGCCCGGCGCGGTGATCGCGGCCGTGATCGCCGAGTATTTCGGCGGTCTGCAGAACGGCCTGGGCAGCCGGATCACCTCGGCCGCCGCCAACACCGCCTATCCGCGCGCGTGGGCCTACGTGGTCGGCGCCATGCTCGTCGGCCTGGTGTTCCTCGCCGCCGTACTACTTCTCGAACAACTCACCCGTAGACCCCGCACCACCCTCTGGAGAACCCGATGACCCGATCCACCAAGCGATTCCGTGCCTGTCTCGCGCTGGTCACGCTGGCCGCGGCCGCGCTGACCGGCTGCAGCACCACCGACGGCGGCTCGACCACCACGGCCGACGGCCTCACCAAGGTCCGGCTACAGTTGCAGTGGTTCAAGCAGGGCCAGTTCGCCGGCTACCTGGCGGCGGTCGATCAGGGTTTCTACAAAGAGCAGGGTTTGTCGGTCGAAATCCTGGACGGCGGAACGGATATCGTCCCGCAGACCGTGCTGGCGCAGGGACAGGCCGACTACGCGATCGCCTGGGTGCCCAAGGCGCTCGCCTCCCGCGAGGCGGGGGCGGGCATCACCGAGGTGGCGCAGATCTTCCAGCGCTCGGGCACCAAACAGGTGTCGTTCAAGTCGGAGAACATCGCGGGCCCCGCCGCGCTGCGCGGCAAGACGGTCGGAAACTGGGGCTACGGCAACGAGTTCGAGCTGTTCGCGGGCATGACCAAGGCGGGCATCGACCCGGCGAAGGACGTCAAACTGGTGCAGCAGCAGTTCGATATGAACGCCTTCCTCGCCAAGGACATCGCCGCCGCCCAGGCCATGTCGTACAACGAGTACGCCCAGCTGCTGGAGACGAAG
>NZ_BAUA01000143.1 GCF_000710915.1 Nocardia brasiliensis IFM 10847 | reverse complement strand
CAGGCCGATCTTGTGGCTGGCCAGGTGCACCAGCGTGATGCCGAAATCGGCGATCAGCACCGCGAGGAGCACCTGCAGCACGAACGGCAAGCCGCTCGGCCAGAGGGCAGGTGCGGGCACGATCACCGCAAGCGCGGGAATGGCGGCGACACTGACGAGGAGCAGGCTTTCGTTGACGGCGGTGTGGATGCGGTCGCGACGACTGTCGGCCTGTGGACCGTTCCACTCGGGTTCGTACGGGATGATCCGTTCCACCAGGAACGAGGTGGCGACGGCCACCGCGAGCACCGACAGGAGCCAGTATTCGGGAGTGTGCGCGGCAGCGAGCGCAATGCCGACCCCGTTGAGGCCGAGCAACATGAACGGGACGTAGGCGTATCGAGTGAGCTGGTGCCACCCGGTGGGGGTGTCGGTCGTGCTGGTCATGGGGACGATCGTGGCGGCGGACGGCCGGTACCGGCTTGAACGTTTCGGCTACGGCGTATGCGCGATGTCCCAGTGCAGGTTCCGGCTCAGCGCCGACGGTGGCAGGCCGAAGATCTCGCGGCAGGTGCGCGTGAGATGGGCGCTGTCGGCGAACCCGGCGGCATGCGCGGCGGTGGTGAGGTCCGCGCCCGCCGCGGCGGTGGCGATGGCGCGGCCGAGCCGGAGCCAGAGAATGAAGCGGCGCAACGGAATTCCGACCTGCGCGGTGAACAGATGGGTCAACCGGGTCGCGGAGAGACCGACATGTCCGGCGAGGTCGCGGGTGCTGATCGTGCCCGCGGCGACCAGGTCGGGCAGCAGTGCCATCGCCGCCTCGACCGCGGGGTGGCGGTCGGGCCGGTGATCGGCGGGCAGCAGTGCGGTCGTGAGGGCGGTGACGAAGGCATCGAGCCCGTGTTCGCCGACGGTGGCGGGGAAGCCGAAACCTGCGGTCCAGCCGTCGGTGCGGGCCCGCTGGTGCGCGGCGCGACCGGGCTCGCTGTCCGGATCGAGGAACACGGCGGTGCCGATGGCCGCGCCCGTATCGATGCGGTGTACCGCGTCGGCCGGGACGATGAGGTGGGTCCCGCTGTGCTGCTTGCCGTTTCCGTCCACGACGAGCAACTCGGTCGGCGCGGTCATCAACTGCACCGCGTGGTGCGCGTGCGCGGCGGTGGTCCCGATGGCACCTGCGAACGCGAGGGTGCCGGGTCGGAGCAACGCGGTGCCGTGCCACCGTTGCACCCCGGCCTCCCACCGCCCGCGTCGCCGGGCTACCTCGCTTGTCCGACACCCCGTGCGGGATGATCGCTACAAAGTAACCCGGCGTCGTTCGGCTGCTCGAGCGGTAGCGGTCAGTCGTTGTCCTCGTCGATGGAAACGATGGTGCCGGTGCGCGCGTCGACGGCCACCTCGTAGCCGCCGCCGTCCCGGGTCTTGACGTCGATCTCCCACTTGGGCGCGCCGTCCGAGGTGTCGAATTCGATGGACTGCACGGTCGCGCCCATCAGTGCGTTGCGGGCCGCGTCGAGCGCCTCCTGCTCGGTGACGGCGGGTTGCGCGCCGGCCACCGCGCTGCCACCGATCAGCGCGACGGCCAGCGTCGCACCGATAGTGAGTTTGCGCAGGCCGGAGCCGGGACGGCGGGGTGCATAGAGCATGGTGATCCTCCTCAGTCGGTGACGCCGGTGGCGCGACCCGATGCCGATGGCGGCTGCCGCGCCCTTTGCGGGGAACTACCACGTGAGCTCCGTTATATGCGTTCGGGATCTCAGCGCTGCGGGGCGAGGCGGCACTTTGCCCGGCACGGGAAATTCAGCGGGGCGGTCGATTCATGTCCCGGTTCAGCTGCGGGATTTCTATGCTGATCGGCAGCCGGAGTTCGGCCAGGTAGATCAGGGCCGCCTGGCGCAGGAATTCGTCGAAGAGCCAGTAGGCGTCCGGCGCGAGCGGTACCACCGGGAGCAATCCTTCGCGCACCGCGATGAACGGCCCCCAACTTACCCGCAGCAGCGGGTCCCAGACCGGTTCTCTGGGGATGGCCAAACCATCGGCGATCTTGTCGCCGAGCAGGAATCGGGTGAACGCGCCGAGCACGGGCTTGCTGAGGATCGCCAGATCGAGGTTCACGCCCAATCGCAACAGCCGGTCGGCCAGCGCCGCGCCTTCGGGGGTCGCCGCGATGACAGGGTCGAGTACCTGTGCCGCTTGGGAATTCGCCTCGGCCCACGAATCGGGAATGTACTCGTCGCGGATGCCGAGCATATGCGCACAGACCTGCCACGAGTGCAGGAAGGCGTCCGATTCGTGCGCCGGTATGGGCACCTGCCACGCCCGCAGGTGTTTCATGACGGTGGTCGGCAGGCTGTGCCAGGTCACCATCAGGTCGTTCTGGCTGATCGGGATGTCTTCTTCGGCGGCGTGCACCCAGTGCGGGGACTGCGGCAGCAGGTGCCGCACGGCGGCGTGCACCAGGCGGGTCTTGACGCACGTGACGATCATTTCGCCGTCGGGCGCATAGGCATTCGCGGTGCCGATGTCGTAGCCGAGCTTCGCGGTCTTGGAGATCCGGTCCTTCAGATCGTGACCGCCCTTGGAGTAGTAGACCGCCCGCGCCTCCTTGGGAATGACGGTGCTCATCATGCCGCTGGCCAAGCCGTACAGCACGCCGAGATACAGGCCCCGCTTCTTGTTGAACTCGACCGCCGTGCCGAGCTTGCCCGGATCGGTCCACTGCGGAAGCCGGCGGGCGTATTCCATGAAATCGCGCAGCTCCGTGGGCAATCCTGCGGGCAGGGGCTGGCCGTTGCGGGTCCACGTCCGCAACAGCTCGTTCACCCGGCCCACCTCGTTGCGTTCCAGCAGTGCCGCGACCACCGGGTCGGCCTCGGAATCCCACACGGTCATCGGGTCCGCGCCGGCCCCGCTGCCCGCCACGGAGCCGTCCGGTGACCAGCTCCACGGTTGTGCCCGCGCCGGTGACACTCGCGCGATCGCGCCGGCCGCGCCCAGCGTCGCACCGACCTTCAACGCGTTTCGCCTACTGATTCGATCCACGGCGATACTCCTCACTGAGCTGACGCCACCCTGCCGCGCAGGGCCGGTCACGTCGCGCCGATCCGCGCATCGAGTGAAAGAATAGTCATTAACTTAGCAAGGCGCGTTCGGTATGGGGGCGGCTTCCGGAGAATTGGTCAAAATCGATGCGAGAGTTGAATACTTGCTGAATGACAACCATGGGTAGGGCTATGGCAGCGAGGTTGTTGCGGAGGAAGTATTGATAACTTAGCGCCCCGCCCGCGTGGTGCGGGCGGGGTAGTGGACTAACCGAGCACGGGGTAGTTCGCGCGGATCACCGAGTGCGGATCGCGAGCCTGCTTGATCTCTCGCAACCGGGTCAGCGTGCCTTCGTCGAATGCCGCGGCGGCCGACTCCTGCGAGCCGAGGAAGGTGTAGGGCTTGAGCCCGCCGAGGTGCCCGCCGATCGCCGCCACGATCTCGGATCGCTTGGCGCGCACCGCATCCGCGAGATGTGGCAGGCCGAGCCCGAGCAGATACAGCAGATACGGTTCGGCTACCGACCCGCGCGCACCGCGGTCGGACCGGGCGGCGGCGAGCGCACCGCCCAGGTGCCGGACCTGAATGTTCACCAGCGGTGCGACCGGCTGGTCGAGCAGGGTCTTGACCACTGCGTCGCCCAGATCGGTGAGCAGTTCACCGTGCGACACAGACGGACTGGGGTCGGTGGGTTCGGTGGTGATCTCGCCCAGTCGCGCCACCGGCAGCGGGCCGCGCTTGTCCACCACGGCGCCGCCGATCGCGTCCAGCGGGGCGAGCAGGGCGCGACCTACCTCGGGGTCGCCGAGGTAGGCGGCATCGAGTGCGACCATGGGCGGCGCGTCCGGGAACTGGAAGCGGTGGAACCACACCGAGAGTTCGTCGGGCGCACCGGCGGTGAGCGTTTGGAACAGGTCGAAGACCTCGGCGGTACGGGTACCGGGCCACATCGTCCGGCCGCCGTAGAGGCCGGGCGCCGGGAACAGATCGAATTCGAGTCCGGTCACCACGGCGAAATCGCCACCGCCGCCGCGCAACGCCCAGAACAGCGCGGGATCGTCCGCGGCGGTGACCCGGGCCCGCGTACCCTCGGCGGTCACGATCTCGAAGGCGCGCACCGCATCCGAGGCCCAGCCGTATTTGCGGCTGAACCAGCTGAGCCCGCCGCCCAGCGTGTAGCCGGTCACGCCGACCACCGGATTGCTGCCGGCCAGCCCGGTGAGTCCGTGCGCGCCGGCCGCGACCTGTACCTGCCCCCAGTTCGCACCCGCGCCGACTCGGGCGATGCGCTGCGTGGCGTCGATCGCCACGCTGTCGAGGCGGCCGGTACGCACCAGGATCGCCGCCTCGACGCCGCCGGTCGCGCTGTGGCCGGTCGGCTGGGTGACGACCGGAATGTTCGCGGCGCGGGCGTGGCGCACCACCGCGGCGATATCGGCCGCGTCGGCGGCCTCGACCACCGCCGCCACCGGCTGGGCGACGGTGAGATTCCACGGCTGTGCGGCAGCGGCGAAGTCCGCGTCACCGGGAACCAGTACCCGGCCCTGCACGGCGTTGCGAAGATCGGCGAATGTCATGTTGCGTCCTGACTTTTCCGGAATGCGTTCGGGTGGCGCGGTAGCGATCCGCGCCGGGGAAACGGGCTGTTCGTTGCCCGGCACCGCATTGACGAATGAGCGCGGGAAAGTGTGACACGGACGAGATCTCGCCAGGTCGCGGCGAAGTCTACGGGAGACTCAGGTCAGCGCCAGGGCGGCGAGGGCGCTGCGGTCGATCTTGCCGGTGGGCGTGCGGGGCAGGTCCTCGAAGAATCGGACATCGCGGGGGACCTTGAAGCGGGCGAGGTGGTCCCGGACGTAGGCGCGGACCTCGTCGCCGCTCAGATCGTCGTGCGCGATCAGGAAAGCGGCAAGGCGCTGGCCGAATTCCTCGTCCGGCACGCCGATCACGGCCGCTTCGGTGATCTTCGGGTGCCGGTAGAGCAGATCCTCGACCTCGCCGGGGAAGACGTTCTCGCCGCCGGAGACGATCATGTCGTCGTCGCGGCCGTCGATGAACAGCCGGCCGGCCGCATCGAAATGCCCCACGTCACCGGTGCTCATCAGGCCGTCGACGACGTTCTTGCCGCCGCCACCGGAGTAGCCGGTGAAGGCGATCGAATTGCCGACGTACACAGTGCCTTTGGCTCCCGGCTCGGTCACCGGCTGTCCGTTGTCGTACAGTCGCACGACGATGCCGACCGGCGGTTTGCCGACGGTGCCCGGCGCCGCGATCCAATCCTGCGGGGTCGCGATGGTGGCGGTGCCGGTCTCGGTGCAGCCGTAGAAGTTGTAGACCACCGGACCGAACAGCTCGATGGCCTGGGAGCCGAGCGCCGAAGGCAGCGCGGCGCCCGCGGAGAAGACGATGCGCAGGCTGCTCGTGTCGTAGCCGCGGATCTCCTCGGGGCCGAGATCGAGTATCCGGCGCAACATCGTCGGCACCAGAACGACTGCGGTACAGCGGTATTCCTGGATCTGTGCCAGGGCGCGACGGGCGTCGAACCGGCCGTGCAACACCACGGTGCAGCCGAGCGAGAGCGACATGATGAACTGCGTCAACGCCGTACCGTGGAACAGCGGAGCGCACAGTAGGGTGACGCCTCCGCTGCGATAGGGCACCCGGTCAAGGAATTGCGCTGCGGCCAAGGGGGTTTCGACCTTGCGCGGCACACCTTTGGGTGTACCCGTGGTGCCGCCGGTGAGGATCACGAAGCCGCCCTGGGTGGCCGGAGCGGGTGGCCCGGTGACGACGCTGTTCTTCGCGGCGCGTAAGTCGAGGCGCCGGACTTCCGGTCCGAGAGCCGCTGTGGCCGAGCCGAATTCGTCGTCGGCGAGGATGGCCCCGACGCCCTCTCTGGCGACGACGTCGCAGAGCTGGGGCGCGCCGAAACCGGTGTTCAGCAACACGACCCGGGCGCCGATCTTCGCGCCGGCGATCAGGGCCTGCACCATGCCGCGGTGATCGCGGCACAGCACACCGATCGGCGTGCGTGCGGACACGCCCTGGGTCAGCCAGGCCTGCGCCAGCGCGTTGGTGCTGTAGGCGAGCTCGCGATAGGTCAGCAGACCCGATTCGTCGATGAGTGCGATCCGGTCCGGGTAGCGCAGCGCCGCGATCGCCACCGTCCCCGCGATCGGTCCCAGCGTCCGCACCGACCGGATCGTCCGGACGATCTGATCGGGGCGGCGCAGGTCGATCATCCCGGCCCGGTGCAGCACCGCGACCTGCCGGAGCTGGGTCGGCAACGTGCGGGCCTCTCGGGAAGACGGCAGGTGCACTCGTTCCATGGGTCAATCCCAATGCATCGCGCACACGCCGCGCTATTGACAATTGACTCAATGTGACTGTGCGAATTCTGGCAATACGTAGACCTGCCGCTCACCGCCGTTCCCGCGTCTCCCGGCGCACGGGTTCGGGCCGCGGCACCGGCTCGGCGATCACGACGGCGTTACCGCCCAATTGTTTTGCGCGGTACATCGCCGAGTCGGCGGTGTGGAACACGGTGCGGTCGATCGGGACGCGCCGGTGGTCCCCGATGTTGACCGGGTCGATCCGGGCCGCACCCACGCTGGCGGTGATGGTCTGCGGCAGCCGAGGCATGGACTCGACCGCCTGCCGCAGTCGTTCGGCGACTGCGCCGAGGTCGGCGCCGTGCAACCGGCCGACGACCACGAACTCCTCGCCGCCCGTGCGTACGACGACGGCGCCGGGCGGTGCGGCGGCGCGCAGGCATTCGGCCGTGCGAACCAGCACTTCGTCACCGAACGAATGACCGAAGGTGTCGTTGACGGACTTGAATCGATCGAGGTCCAGCGTCACGACGTAGACGCCGTGGTCCCGGCCGCGGGCGCGGAACAATCGGGGCAGATGCGAATCGAGGCCGCGCCGGTTCAGCACCTTGGTCAGCGGATCGGAAAGGGCGTCCAGGCGCAGCAGCCAGTTGCAGAACTGGACGACCGGCAGCACCACGCCGGTGACCACGAGAATGACCAGCACGACCACCGCGCCCAGAGCGAGATCGCCCCGGCCGTGCCCGCTGCCGCCCGGCCCACCGGCGACCATCATGGCGGCCAGGGCGAGGATCGACAGCACGGAGAAGCCGACGTGCAGCGCCAGCACCGGTGGACCGTGGAAGATCGTGATGTACCCGCCGGTCGTCACCAGCAGCACGCAGCCCATCGCGCCGAGCAACCGGTCCTGGACCATCACGTTGTTCGCGGTCACGGCGATGTCGACCACGGCGACCCACATGAGCGATTCGGTTTCGCGCGGCCACGCGAACAGCCACCAGCGCAGGGTCCACAATCCGGCGGTGACGGCGACGACGACGGCTTGGATATCGCCCGCGACGCCGCGCTGGCCGCCCTGGGAGGCCAGCGCCAGCAGGGTGATCGACCCCATCACGATGCCGCCCCAGCCCATCATGAACTTCAGCGGCCCGAGCGCCGAGTGCGCCTCGAACGTCTCGATCAGCCATCGGTAATCGACCCGATACCGCCACCAGGAGCGCACCATCGCTCGGCTGCTGGTCACCAAAGCCACCGCCCTCACGTCGGCAAGAGAGTCTCCGGTCTGTTTGTGCACCCCGACAAGATTCGTGCCCGTCTACTGTCTTGCACAGTAACTGAGCATTTGCTGTAGGTGGACCGTTGATCCGGAGAGATGTGAGGACCGTCACTCAGGTGTCGAACCCGTTTCTGAGCGGGCGTGACCCTCTCAGCAGGCGACGGAGGCGAGCTGCCGGGCGCGGTGGGCGGTGCTGGCGCGAGCCGCGGCGGCGATCGCCACCACCGGCGGAACCCAGCGGGCCTCGTCGGGGGCGATCTTCCAGCACGCCGCGCCGTGGGCGAGCCGGGTCGGCGGCAGCGGGATGCTCGCGCCGTCGGTGTGCACGACGGCACCCGCGTCCCGCAGCGCGGCGATGGCGAGCCCCGCCTTGGCGGCACCGACAACCAGGTGGAATTCGCGACGTTGTGCGCCCGGCAGCTCGACCACCGGGCCGAGCAGGTTGTTCGCGTGCAGGAAGCGGGAGACCTCACCGGCGAGCGCACCGGTCAACTCGACGGCGGCGACCTGCTCGTCGGTGATCAGGCAGATGCCGTTGGCGGTTTCGGTGACGGTCCAGCCACGGTCGCAGTAGTCGTGCGCTGCGTTCACGGTGGCCACGGTGACGGGACTCTGGAACGTCGCAGGCACTGTCTTCTCCATTCATCAGGTGGCTCGAGAACTCTGGGGCGGGGTCGTGGTGGGCACCCGCATCTGTCGCACCTGTATCAAATCCGCTGCGGCTAACAGTTTTCCTACAGAATGCTTGTGATCACGACCGGCACCACAGATTCTGCGTGGTCAGGCAGGCTCGGGGCATCGCCCGCGGGTCGCTGGCAGGGTCGTCATTTGGGAGGACACGGATGCACGTGCGTCATACCTGACGGTGTACGGGACCCCGACGCGAGTCCGGGTGTTTTCGGTAACGCCGCAGGTCAGCGCGATCCGGGCGGCGGGTCCGGGCGCCTGGGTCACATCCGTGCGAATCCGGTTGAGCGCCGGGACCTTCCGGTGCGCGCACGTTGCGTGCGGTGCGCGCGCAGCGGGTAGGGTCGATACCCGGGTTCGGCGTTGGGTATCGAGGAGGGCTGCGATGGCGGATTGGTTCGACGAGGGGCACGCATCGTCGTCGTTCTCCGAATACCTGCACCGGAACGCACCGGAACTGTTGCCGTCGCACCGGTTCGGCCGCGCGAGCACGGCGAAAGACATCGCGCCGCACGGCACCACGATCGTCGCGGTGACCTATCGCGGCGGTGTGCTGCTGGCCGGCGACCGGCGGGGCACCATGGGTCATCTGCTGGCCACCCGGGACATGGAGAAGGTCTTCATCACCGACACCTACTCGGCGGCCGGCTTCGCGGGCACCGTCGGCACGGCCGTCGAGATGATCCGGTTGTTCGCGGTAGAGCTCGAACACTACGAGAAGATCGAGGGCGCGCCGCTGACCTTCGAGGGCAAGGCCAACCGGCTGTCGAAGATGGTGCGCGACAACCTGCCCGCGGCCATGCAGGATCTGGCGGTCGTCCCGCTGCTCGTCGGCTACGATCTCGACGCCACCGACCCCGATCGGGCCGGCCGGATCTTCTCCTACGACGTCGTCGGCGGCCGCAGCGAGGAGCGATTCGGTTACGCCGCGGTCGGCTCCGGTTCGCTGTTCGCGAAGTCGTCACTGAAGAAGACCCACACCCGTGACATCGATGCCGACCGTGCCCTGCACATCGCGGTCGAGGCCCTGTTCGACGCCGCCGACGACGACACCGCCACCGGTGGTCCCGACGTGGTCCGCGGCATCTACCCCCGCGCGGTGATCGTCGACGCCGAAGGCGCCCAGGAGATCCCCGAATCCCGCCTGGTCGACATCACCCGCACGCTGCTGGCCACCCGCACCGCCGAGCGAAGCGCGTCCTGAGCGCACTCATTCGTCTGTCCGGGTGGACGCGTACAGACCGAGGGCGACAGCGGCCAGGGCGGCGGTCGCCGAGAGTGCCCAGAAGGCCGGGCCGAAACGGAATCCGCCGCCGGCGGCGATCCGGTCCTGCCAGAAGTTGCGCAACCGCAGCACCAGGTACACCGAGGTCGCCGAACTGAGCAGCAGCGCCGCCGCGATGATCGGGCCCGCGGCCCGCCCCACCGACGTGACAGCGAATCGCGTCAGCAGCACCGGCGCGAGAAGTACGCCCACCGCGCCGACGACGACCAGCACGAACCCGAGGTGATCCAGCCCGTACGGATAGCCGCTCGGCGCCCACCACGGAGTCACGTCGACCTCCGGCAGCCTGCGACTGTTGTCGAACCGGAGCCGATCACCGCCCCGTACCGACTCCGCGACCGGCACCAGCCAGGTGACCGCCAGCGTCGATTGCGCCGCCACCAAACTCAGCACCCCCGCGACCGCGACGATCCACCCCGCCCACCGCCGAGGTCGAAGGTCCCTGGAAGGCAACGTCATCAGGTCGGTACGCGCACCGCGGTACGGGCGGCGAGTACATCCATGGTCGATCACGCACCTTTCTGGTCGAACAAGGCCGTCGTGCCATGCGGTTCGCCGCCGGTCGGATCGATGCCTCGTGCAGACAGGGCTGCCGTCGCGGGCGTCAGAGCCAGATGGGGTCGCCGTAGGCGGTGGTGGTGTTGTCGGCGGTGGGGGTGGAGATGGTGGCGGTGGCGAAGGAGCGCAGCGAGACCGGGCCCATGCAGGCGTCGACCTTGACTTCGACCTGATCCATGGCGATGGAAGCGCGGCCGGTGGCGAGTTGCTTGCGACCGAATTCGACGGTGGCGATGGAGCCGGGTTTGAGGGTGGTGGACAGGTTGGGGGAGACCGAGGCGTTGACGCCGAGGCTGACGCTGGGCGGGTAGGAGATATTGAGGGAGGCATTGGGCCCTGCGGAGAACCCGAGGCTGGTGGTGAGTCCGGAGGAGACGTCGATCTGACAGCCGATCTGGTAGCCGAAGCTGACCTGCCCGGTGTTGACGGGCTGGCTGCCGCTACCGGTGATCTCCGCGACGGCTTTCAGTGAGACGAATCCCTCGCGGGTGAACATGGTGGCCGCGAGGTTGGGATAGCGGTCGAGGGTCTCGCTGGTTTTGGTGACGGTCAGTGTCCAGCCGTCGTCGGTGGTGACAACCCGGGACTTGTCGGCGACGGCATCGGCTGCGGCGATCCCCTGTGCGCCTACAAGCAATCCGACTGCTATCGCACTCGTGCATGCCGCGGCGGCGGCGTGCCCGCGCCGAAAGGCAACCCTGTTCATAGTTTTTTGATCCTTGTCGGGTCGTATGTTGGCTTCGAACCCGCAAAGATGGGTTCCCCTTCGGGTAAAAGGAAAACCTAATGGCAAACTTCTGGCAACCTCTGCCCTGGGTGGGCGTGTCGCCGTGATCGTCCGTTGACCTTTTCGATATCGGAGTCCCGCTGGCCGGAGTGGGTGGTGCAGAATTCAACCGGTGCTTTGTGGAGTGCGTCACGCCGGCCTCGTTACCTGCGTGGAACGTTCCGATCAGCGTGCGTCGGACCGGTGTCGACGGGAACCGGCTGCTCTACTATCTCTGGTTTCGTGCGGTGCGGCGGACGGGAGGCAGGGATGGGGCGCGCAGGGGCGGGCTGTGGGGCACGGCTGAGCCGGCGCGCGGTGCTGGCGGCGGGAGTCGCCGCGACGTGGTTCGTCGCCGACGCGTCCGCCGCCGCGCCACGGCGTGCCGAGACCGATCCGGCCCACACCGACGTGCTGTTCATCGGTGCGCACCCCGACGACGAGTCGAGCAACCTGTCCACCTTCGGGCGCTGGCGCGAAGAACTGGGCTGGCGCACCGGCGTCGTGACGATCACCCGGGGCGAAGGCGGCGGCAACGCGGCAGGCCTCGAGGAGGGGCCCGAGCTGGGTCTGCTCCGGGAGATCGAGGAACGCCGGGCCACCGCATCGGTCGGCATCGAGAACATCTTCTACCTCGACAAGCCCGACTTCTGGTACACCCTCTCCGCCCCGTTGACCGCGCGCGTCTGGGGTGTCGAGGACACGCTGGCGCGCCTCGTGCGACTGGTCCGCTCGACCACCCCGCACACCATCGTGGTGATGGACCCGCGCCCGTTCAATCAGCATGGCGGGCACCAGCTTTCGGCCCGCCTCGGCATCGAGGCGTTCCGCTCGGCCGGTGACCCGCAGGCCTTTCCGAGCCAGCTCACCGACGAAGGACTGCGCGTGTGGCAGCCCAGAAGCTTGCTGGCGCAGAACTACGGATTCGACACACTGCTCGGGCCGGACGCGGCCGAGCGTCGGCAGATCGATCCGGCCAGCGGCCTACCGGTGCTCGGCGTCTGGTCCGGTGGGCTGTCGCGGGCGCACGACATGAGCTGGGCACAGGTGGAACGCGATGCGGCACGTCGTTATCTGACACAGGGTTTCGCGGCGCTGCCGCCGCGGGTGCCCGCGGATCCGCGGCAGCTCGGTTCGGATTGGTTCACAGTGCTCGCCGAGGACGGTCGTTTCGTCGAGGCGCCGGTGCTGCGGCAGACCGGACTGCGGCCGCTGTACGCCGAGTTCCGCGACTGGGCCGAGCGAATCGGGTTGCCCTGGTTGGCCAATCGCGCCCAGCCCGGGTATCCGCCGAACCCGCGCACGGTGATCCCCACGGTGCCGGTCGCGCCCGTGCTCGACGGTATCGAGGGCCCGGGCGAATACCCGGGTCCGGCACTGCCGCTGGCCCTCTGGCAGGGCGGCGGGGACTGCGCGGCGACGGCGAAACTGTCCAGGCACGCTGAGGACCTGTACGTGCTGGTCGATGTCACCGACGATCGCAAGGGCGCGGAGTTGGCGGCCGACGACGTCAAGCGGCACTGGCGCACCGACGCGGTGGAGATCGCGCTCGATCCCCGGGGCGACTCCGACGACACGTCGACCACGTTCAAAACCGGTATCCTGCCCTACACCGCGAGCGGGGGCGGCCCGGCCGCCGAGCGCGACGCCGACAACGATCAGGGCGTAGCGGGTGAGACGGCACCGGGCATGCGGGTCGCCGCTCGGGTCAGCGAGCCGTACCGCGGCTACACGGTCGAGGTGAAGATACCGCTGGCCGAATTGCCCGCCCCGGTCGATCCCGACAGGTTCGCCGTGAACATCCTGGTCTACGACTCCGACAGCGCGGACAAGACCGGGCACACGCGTCTGGCTTGGTCGCCGTTCGGCAGTCCGCAGGCCGACCCGTACGTGTGGGGGACCGCCGTGCTCGCCGATTATCAACCGCCCGAAGGGCTTTCCGTCCTCGCGAAACCATCGGTCCTGCCGCGAACCGCCGCCCGCAGTGCGGATTCGCCGGCCTCGGTGGCGCAGGCCGAGCGCATCGGGGTGCCGATCGCGGGAAATCCACGCACCATCCGCTAGACGCACGGGTTGAATGGACGGCGAAGTGCGCGAAGTGAGGAGTGACGATGGAACCTGTCGTCGCGGTTACGGGCGGCAAGATCAGCGGCCGGACTGCCAACGGGATCAGCGCTTTTCTGGGTGTGCCGTACGCGGCGCCCCCGGTCGGGGCGGCGCTGTTCCAGCCCCCACAGCCGCCGGTGCCGTGGGAGGGCGTGCGCGAGGCGGTCGAATTCGGCGGCAGCTGCCCGCAGGCGCCGTACCCGCCGGCGCTCGCCGCGATCTTCGGGGTCCAGACGGTGCCGGGGGCGGAGGCGCTCAATGTCAATGTGTGGACACCGGATCCGGGCGGGTCGGGACTGCCGGTCATGGTGTGGATCCACGGCGGTGCGTTCACCCGTGGCTCGAATGCGTTGCCCGCCTACGACGGTGCCGCGTTCGCCCGCGACGGCGTGGTGCTGGTGTCGCTCAACTACCGGCTCGGCGCAGCGGGTTTCGCGGTGCTCGACGGCGCGCCGTCCAATCGCGGTCTGCTGGATCAGCAGTACGCGCTCGCGTGGGTGCAGGAGAACATTCGCGGTTTCGGCGGCGATCCCGGCAACGTGACGGTCTTCGGCGAATCGGCCGGCGCGATGAGCATCGCCGCGCTGCTCGCCTCACCCCGCTCGGCCGGACTGTTCGCCAAGGCGATCATGCAGAGCGGTAACGGCGAGGTCGTGGCGTCCGAGGCCGACGCGCGCAAGGTGTCCGCCGAGATCGCCGCCACGCTCGCGATCGCGCCCACCGCGGCGGATTTCGCGGCGGTGCCGCCGGATGCCTTGATCGCCGCGCAGGAGAAGACGGTCGCGGACCTGATCGCCGATACCGATCCGGCGCGCTGGGGCGCGTCGGTGATCACCGGTGGACTCGCCTCGATGAGCCTGTTCCCGGTGCTGGACGGCGTTGTGCTGCACGAGCGGCCGATCGACGCGGTCGCCGCCGGGTCGGCCCGCGGAATCCCGCTGCTCATCGGGCACACCAGCGAGGAATTCCGGCTCTTCATCGTCCCGACCGGCGTCGCCGCCGCGCTGACCATGGACGCGCTGCCCTTCGTGCTGGCGAGGTATCGACTCGACGCGTCCTGCCTCGAGCCGTATATAGCGCAACAGCACCGAGCTTCGGCGGGTGACCTGCTGGCCGCGGTCCTCACCGATCACGCGTTCCGTTTCCCCGCAAGGCAATTGGCACACGCCCAGGCAGGCACCGGCACGCCCGTGTTCGCCTTCGAATTCGCTTGGCGCCGAGTCGATCAGGATTTCGGCGCGTTCCATGCCCTGGAACTCCCGTTCGTGTTCGACACGCTCGACGCGGTGCCCGCGCTGGTCGGGCCGAATCCCGCGCAGTCGGTCGCGGACGAGATGCACACCGCCTGGGTCGCTTTCGCGCGCACCGGCGACCCGGGCTGGCCGCGCGACAGTGCCGAACACCCGTCGGTGCGGGTGTTCGACGCACCGGCGCACGCCGGAGAGCAGGATCCGGTCAGTCCGTGAGGCGAGAGGCGAGCGCGAGCAAGGTCCGCAAGGTCGAGAGTTGCTGCGCGTAGTCGCCGTCGAGTTTGGCCAGCAGACTGGTGATTCCAGCAGCCCGGTAGCGCCGCAGCCGCTCGGTGATGTCGGCGGGCGTGCCGATCAGGTTGGTCAGCGCGCCGAGTTCGCGGGGCACCGCGCGCCGGGCGGCGTCCTTGTCGCCGGCCTGCCAGAGCCGGGCGACCTGCTCGATCTCCTTGCCGAAGCCGAGCCGGGCGAAGGCGTCGTTGTAGAAGTTCCGGCCGCCGACGCCCATCGCGCCGATGGTGAACGCGTAACCCTCGGCGTGCTTGTCGATCATGCGCGCGGTGGCCTGCTCGTCACCGGTGATCTCGACCGCGACCGGCGCCACCAGATCCAGTTCGGTCAGCTCGCGCCCGCCTCGGATCGCGCCCTCGCGCAACGGGTCCAGAAACACCTCGGCGGCCTCGGGGATGAAGGCGTTGCCGAGCCAGCCGTCGGCCAGCTCGCCGGTCAGTCGCAGATTCCGCGGTCCCATGGCCGCGTTGTAGATCGGCACGTGCGCCGGGCGGACCATGGGCTGCAGCGCCCGGCCCGGCCCGTCCGGCAACGGCAGCGGGTAGATCTCGCCGGTGTGCGCGAGCCGTTCGCCGCGGCTCACGGTCCGGATGATCTCGATGGTCTCGCGGGTGGTGCGCACGGGGCGGCGGAACCGGACGCCGTGCCACCCCTCCATCACCCGCGGTCCGGACACGCCGATGCCGAGGTCGAACCGGCCGCCGGAGAGCTCGTGCAGGCTCAGTGCGGACGTCGCCAGGAGCGCGGGGGTGCGCGACCCGAGCTGAACGACGAACGTGCCCAGCCGGATCGAGGAGGTCCGGGCCGCGAGATAGGCCAACCCGGTCAACGCGTCGTAGCTCCATACCTCCGCCACCCACAGCGACGAGGCCCCCGCCGCCTCGGCCGCGATCGCGAACTCCACCGCACCGGGTAACCGCGGTTCGATCAGCACCCCGATACGCACTGTGCCTCCTCGGCCTGGTGGACCGGAGCCCGGCCCCTCCTCTATGTTCTATGCAATAGCGTATAAGGCAGCCGGCGCGGAGCAGGCGGGAAGGGGTGCGGTGCGGTATCGCGACTGTCCCACTATCGAAGTGGCGGAACGGATTTCCTGCGACGCCGCGACGGCGTGGGCCCTGGTCACCGACATCGAGCTGCCGGTGCGCTGCTCTCCCGAGCTGGAGGCGGTGAGCTGGGAGGGCGACGCCGATCGGGTCGCCCTCGGCGCGCGGTTCCGCGGACACAGCCGTCATCCTGCGCTCGGGGCCTGGGAAACCGTGTGCGAGGTCGTCGAGGTCGAACCCGAGCGCCGCTGGGTATGGAACGTGGTCGGTCCCGACGGCATCAGCGCCACCTGGGGTTTCGAGATCGACCAAGCGCGCGAAGGTGTGATCGTGCGGCAGTGGGCGCGGATGGGGCCCGCGCCGTCCGGGCTGGTCGTGGCGATCACCGCTACGCCGCAGCTCGAAGGCCGCATCGTCGCGCGCCGGCTGGAGGAATGGACGGCGGGTATGCGGGCCAACCTGGCGGAGATCCAGGCCCGCGTGCAGCAGTGAGCGCGCTGCGCTCAGGGTGACCGCCCCGATATCGGCGTGGGCGCTCCTCCCTCGACCAGCCGGAACACCCGCTCCAGCGCCATCCGCCCGGCGGCGATCTGTTCGGTCGCCTTGTCCTGCAACCGATCGCGCAATGCGGGCGCCGTCGTCCACAATTCCCGGACGGCATCGGTCAGTTGCTGCTCGAAGGCGCTGTCGTCGAGCCGGACGATGCGCAGGCCGGTGCCGAACATACCCGCCAAGCCGTGGAACTTGTCGTCGTAGTACTGCGAGGCCGAGAGCGCGACCGCCGGAATCCCTTGGGACAGTGCGAAGACCGCGAGATGATAGGTACTGGTCACCAGCACGCGGCACCCGGAGACCTGGCGCACGACATCGGTGGCCGTCCCGGCCCGGCGCACCGCGGGACGGACGCGATCGGCGCCGACGAGCAGCGGCAGCGTAGCGCGACGGTCCTCGGAGTCGTACTCGCTGACGATCAACGGCGCCAGCGCCGCATCGAATTGTGTTGCACAAGAATGCAACACGGTTGTGAGTACGGCACGGGCCGGGTCGCCCACCCGCGAGTAGTCCGCGACCCGCAGGCATACACCGAGATCGACGCCCAGTCCGGCCCGGCGCAGCCCGTAACCGAATTCGACCGCGTCGTCGCCGGTTACCAGGATTCGTCCGGGGGCAACGCCGAGATCGGCGAGCAGGCCGGGCCCGCGCCGCCCCTCGCGCAACGCGATGACGTCGACACCGGGAAGGACTGCGGCGGCGTGTTTCAGCAGCCCCGCATCCCGCATCGGACCGATGCCCTGGCCGAGCATGACGGTGGGAATGCCGAGGGCGGCAGCCTGTTCCAGCAGATCGAGAACGCGATGGGCTTGGTACAGGTCGACATCGGTCAGGTATCCGCCGCCCTGTGCGATCACCAGGGACGCGTCGGCGAGCGCCGCCGGGCGCTGCGCCGTGCGGAGCTCCGCCGCGGGCGCGTCGGTGCCGGACGGCCGCAACTTCGTCTTCGCCGCTGCGCGGACCCGGCGCAGTCGCTCTTTCGGCACGTCCGACGCCGCTCGCCAGTGCAATGCGGCGGGACCGATCATTGTCGTGCCGGTTGCTCGGATGGCCTCGCTCGCGAAACCCGAACGCGCCCAATGTCCGCCGGTCGCGGCGTACACCGGTTCCGCCTCGGGCAGCAACGCCCGCAGCACCCGCGGCTGGTCGGTCAGCATCCCGATGCGCGCGTGCGGCCAGCGTTCCCGCAGCCGCCGCACGGTGATCGCCATCATCGCGAGATCGCCCCGATTGCGCAGGGCGTACTCGCCGTTCTCGACCAGCACCCGGATCGGGCCGCCGCCCGGCACGGTCAGTACGCTCCGTCGCCGCTGGTGACGGTGGTGATCGTTCTGGCGAGGATCATCAGGTCGAGCCGCATGGACCAGTTGTCGACATAACTGACGTCCAACCGCATGGATTGCTCGAGCGAGAGATCGGACCGCCCGCTCACCTGCCACAGCCCCGTGATCCCGGGTTTGACCAGGAGCCTGCGCCGCATCGCGTCGTCGTAGGCGTCGACCTCGCGCTGCACCTGCGGGCGCGGGCCGACCACACTCATCTCCCGCCGCAGGACATTGAGGAACTGCGGCAACTCGTCCAGGCTGTACTTGCGCAGAATCCGGCCGACCGGTGTCACGCGCGGATCGTGTTCGAGCTTGAAGAACACCGGGTTGCCCCCAGCCTCGTCGATCAACGCCCCCACGTGGTCGTCGGCGTCTAGGTACATGCTGCGGAACTTGATCATCGCGAAAGGCTTGCCGTGCATGCCGATCCGCTCGGAACGGTAGAACACCGGGCCCGGGCTGGTGAGTTTGATCAGCAGCGCGATGACGAGCAGCGTCGGCGCGGTCGCCAGCAGTGCCAGGGACGCGAAGCACAGGTCGAAGGCGGCCTTGGCTCGCGATCTGGCCAGGGGGTGGCGGGGTTTCGCGACGTGCAGAACCGTCATGTCCGACACCGAGTGCCTGGTCACCCGGTCCGCGGCGACGTCGATCAAGCCGGTCGCCAGCAGCAGTTCGGCACCGAGCGCTTCGAGGTCCCAAGCGAGCCTGCGGAATTCGCCGGGCGCGCAGACGTCACCGCCGGTCAGCACCACGGCATCGGCGCGGGTCCGATAGGCCGCCTCGGTCACCGATCGGAGGTCGCCGACGATCGGCGCCTGCAGGCCGGTGACGCCGATTCCGTTGGAACAGGCGCAGACCGGTGCCGGGGTGCATACGCCGATCACCCGGTAGTTCGAGGCGGGATCGGCGGTGAAGGCGGCGGTGACCGCCTGTGCCGCTGCGGGATTGCCGACCACGAGGACGGAGGTAGGGCGCGGGCGTTCGGCGTCGGCGCGGCGGCGCGACAGCGCCCGGCTGCCCAGCAGACCGAGCAGGCCGACCGGCAGCGCGAGCGCCAGCAAGTCACGGGTGGTATCGAGCGGTAACAGCAGTGCGGCGAGCGCGATCATGGCGAACAGGTAGCGCAACGCAGTGCGGACGACCGCGAACTCTGTTGTGCCGCAGGCTCGGACCCGGCCGGCGTGCAGTCCGCGCCGCGCGGCCGAAGGCGGATCGACAGCAACCCCTGACCCGCACATATCTAAACGCATGGAGACGTTCCTATTTCATCGACGAGCGTGGCGATAAACGCTGAAGCGATTCCCCTGCCACCGCCGGGGAATTGCTTCCGAACAGAACCGCGAAGCGAGTGTTGCAGATCGATCGCTGGATGAGAACGGGCGCACAATCCAGTGCGACGCACATCACAGGGAGAGGTGATAGCTATATCTTTGCGAAAACTCGCTGGCCATTGGTTTATGGGTCCGATGAAGCTGTGACTATTGAAGCGTTGATTTCAGGTGGGGCTTAACGGGGCGGAGCGGTCCGCGTCCCAGTGCTAGTGTCGGGTTCTAGCAGGTATGAAAGGCTCCTATTGCCTGCTGGTTTCGATGAGGTTATGGTTGCGCCGAGCTCGCGCGGTGTGCAGAAGCCCAAAAATATGCGAGCGTTGCTGTGAGTATGCTAGCTCGGGGAGAATGGCGGTTATTGGTATTGTTCCACCCGATTTGTTGTGGCGTTTCCGCCGCTTCAGGTGCTGGTCGATCCGAGTGGGAGCATGCGTGATTTGTCGGCTTTGTGAATCCCCGCTGGTAAGCGTGCTCGATCTGGGCGCTTGTCCACCTTGCGAGAAATTCTTGACCGCGGCGGAACTCGACCATCCCGAAGCGAACTATCCACTGCATCTGCGTTTGTGTGCGAACTGCCTGTTGCTGCAGATCCCCGCTCTGATCACGCCGCAGGACACCTTCACCGAGTACGCGTACTTCTCGTCCTACTCCGACAGCTGGGTGCGGCACGCGAAAGCGTTTGTGGATCAGGCGATCACCCGCTTCGAGCTGGGCCCGCGATCGTTCGTGGTCGAGGTGGCCAGCAACGACGGCTACCTGCTGCAGCACGCGGTCGCGGCCGGCGTGCCGTGTCTGGGTATCGAGCCCTCGGTGAACGTGGGCGCGGCGGCGCTGGCCCGCGGCGTGCCGACGATGTCGGCGTTCCTGAACGAGGAGACGGCGGCGAAGGTCCGCGCCGAGCACGGTCCCGCGGATCTGGTGGTGGCCAACAATGTGTACGCCCACATCCCCGATCTGCTCGGTTTCACCCGCTCGCTGCGCGACCTGCTGACCGACGACGGCTGGCTGGCCATCGAGGTGCACCACGCGTTGAACCTGGTGCGGCTCGGGCAGTTCGACACCATCTACCACGAGCATTTCCAGTACTACACGGTGCTCTCGGCGCAACGGGCGCTCGCCACCGCGGGATTGACGGTGGTCGACGTCGAACATCTGGCCACGCACGGTGGTTCGCTGCGGATCTGGGCCCGGCCCGATTCGGTCGCGGTTCCCGGCCGGCGGGTGGCCGAAGCGCTCGCGGTGGAAGCCGAGGCCGGTCTGCACGAGGTCGACGGGTACGCCGCGCTGCGTCCGCGCACCGAAGCGGTCCGGCACGATCTGCTGCGCTATCTGCTCGCCGCGCGCGGGCAGGGCAAACGGGTGGTCGGCTACGGCGCACCGGGCAAAGGCAACACGCTGCTCAACTACTGCGGCATCCGGCCCGACCTGCTCGAGTACACCGTGGACCGAAACCCGTACAAGCACGGGCGATTCACCCCGGGCGCCCGGATCCCGATCCACCCGCCGGAGCGGATCGAGCACGACCGGCCCGATGTCGTGGTCGTCCTGCCCTGGAATCTCGAAACCGAGATCACCGCGCAGCTGCGCCATATCGGCGACTGGGGCGGCGAGCTCGTCTATCCATTGCCCACCCTGCGTCGCGCGGAGCTCTCATGAAGGTTGTCCTGTTCTGTGGTGGCTACGGCATGCGCATGCGCAACGGCACCGACGACGTCATCCCCAAACCCATGCAGATGGTCGGTCCACGCCCGCTGATCTGGCATGTCATGCGGTACTACGCGCACTACGGCCACAAGGACTTCATCCTGTGCCTCGGCTACGGCGCCAACCACATCAAGAACTACTTCCTGACCTATCAGGAATCGGTGTCCAACGATTTCGTCATCCGGGACGGGCAGGTCGAACTGCTGCAGTCCGATATCAGCGACTGGACCATCACCTTCGTCGACACCGGCGTCGACTCGGCCATCGGCGAACGATTACGCCGGGTGCGCGGGCACCTGGACGGCGAGCAGTACTTCCTCGCCAACTACGCCGACGTGCTCACCGATGCGCCCCTGGACCAGATGATCGAGAAGTTCACCGCGTCCGGGGCTGCCGCATCGATGCTGATCGTCCCGCCGCAATCGTCGTTCCACTGCGTGGACATCAACGCCGCGGGCGAGATCAAGAACATCACACCTGTTGCGCGACTGCCTATCTGGGAAAACGGCGGCTACTTCGTGCTGACCCGGGAGGTGCTCGACCTGCTGCCGCCGGGTGGCGATCTGGTCGAGGACGCCTGCGGCGCGTTGGCGAGCCAGGGCAGGCTCTTCGGCTATCAGCACCTCGGATTCTGGAAGCCCGCCGACACATTCAAGGAACGCGCGGAACTCGACGACGGTTACCACCGCGGCGATCGGCCGTGGATGATCTGGGAGGGCAGCCAGAGCCTCGAGGTCGTTTCGTGAACGTGCTACGCTCGCAGCGGATCACCGAGGTCGCGGTGCTGGGGGCGCACTGCGACGACATCGCCATCGGCCTGGGCGGCACCTTGCTCACGTTGGTGAAAAACGCTCCGGGGCTGGTGGTTCGGGCGCTGGTGCTCAGTGGTGGCGGTACCGCAAGGGCGGCCGAGGAGCGGGCCGCGCTCGCGGCGATCTGCGCGGGCGCGACGGTGGAGTTGACCGTGCTGGATCTGCCCGACGGCCGCGCGCCCGCGCACTGGGACCGAGTCAAGGGCGCGGTGGCCGCGCTGCGCCGCCGCGGCGAGCCGGACCTCGTGTTCGCGCCCAATCGCGCCGACGCGCACCAGGATCACCGCCTGCTCGCCGAACTGACGCCCACCGAATTCCGGGATCACCTGACGCTCGGCTACGAGATCCTCAAGTGGGAGACCGACACTGCGCGCCCCACGCTGTTCCATCCGCTGCCTGCGGGCGTCGCCGCGGAGAAGGCGCGACTGCTGGTGAAACACTATCCCTCGCAACGTGATCGGGACTGGTTCACCGAGGACGCCTTCCTCGCCGCGGCCCGGGTGCGCGGGGTGCAGTGCCATGCCGAATACGCCGAGGCCTTCGTGGCCGAGAAGACCGTCGTCAGTTTCGGAGGTATGTGAAGATGCGTGTGCTCGTCACCGGACATCAAGGCTATCTGGGCACGGTCATGGTGCCGGTCCTGCGCGCCGCGGGGCATGACGTGACCGGGCTGGACGTCGGCTATTTCGCCGATTGTGTGCTCGGCGCGGCCCCGGCGGATCCGCCCGGGCTCGCGGTGGACCTGCGCGATGTCACGGTGGATCAGCTCACCGGATTCGACGCGGTGGTGCATCTGGCCGCGCTGTCCAACGATCCGCTGGGCGCGCTCGCGCCCCGGATCACCCACGACATCAACCATCACGCCTCGGTGCGGCTCGCCCACCTGGCCAAAGCGGCCGGGGTGCGCCGATTCCTCTACGCCTCGACCTGCTCGGTCTACGGCGCGGCGGGCGACGAACTGGTCACCGAGGACGCGCCGCTGCGGCCGTTGACGCCGTACGCCGAGAGCAAGGTCCGGGTCGAGGACGATCTGCTCGCGCTCGCGGATTCCGGGTTCGCGCCGGTATTTCTGCGCAACGCAACGGCTTTCGGCTTCTCGCCGCGTCTGCGCGCGGACATCGTGCTGAACAATCTGGTCGGCTACGCGGTGCTGACCGGCGAGGTCAAGGTGCTCTCGGACGGTACGCCGTGGCGGCCGCTGGTGCACGCGCAGGACATCGCCCGCGCCTTCGCCCGCTGCCTGGTCGCCCCGCTCGAGACGGTGCACGGCGCGGCCTACAACATCGGCACCGAGGTCAACAACCTGACCGTGGCCGATATCGCCCGCGCCGTCGTCGATGCGGTGCCCGGCGCCCGGCTGGTGATCGCCGGTACCTCCGGTTCCGACGCGCGGTCCTATCGCGTCGATTTCACGAAGGCGCGCGAGAAGCTGGCTTTCCAGGCCGAGTGGAGCGTCGCCGACGGCGCCGCGGAGCTGTACCGGGAGTATCTGGCCCGCGGCCTCACCGCGGCCGGGTTCTTCCAGCGGTTCACCCGGCTCGCCCGCCTGACCGAGCTGAAAGACGGTGGCGTGCTGGACGACTCGCTGTGCCGGGTCAGGATCGGGGCGTAACGTGCGGCAGCGTCGCGAGCAACGCCTGCCAGCTGCCCGCGGCCGCGTCCCGGGCCGAGACCACGGTCACCGGGTGCGGCCACGCGATGGCCAGGTCCGGATCGTCGTGTGCCACCGCGAGGTCTTCGGCCGGATCGTGCGGACGGTCGATGCGGTAGCACACGTCGGCGACCGCGGTGAGCGCCTGGAAGCCGTGCAGGAACCCCGGCGGTACATACAGGTGCCGGAAGTCGTTGTCGTCCAACAGGAACGCTTGCTGTTGCCCGAAAGTCGGGGACTGCGGGCGGATGTCTACCAGCACGTCGTGCACGGCGCCGTGCGCGCAGCGCACCAGCTTGGCCTCGCCGCGCCCGGCGCGCCCGTGCATACCGCGGAGCACGCCGCGCGCCGAGCGGGACTGCGAGTCCTGGACGAACGTCGCGGCCTTCCCCGGCGTGCCCAGGTGGTCGTCGAACTCGACGGCGTCGAAGGTCCGGGTGAACAGGCCCCGCTCGTCCCGGAACGGCTCGGGGACGAGCACCAGGACGTCGGCGAGGTCGCTCTGCTCGATGCGCACCAGGCCATGGTGCCCGACGGGACCCGCGGCGCGCCATCGCGTGCGCCGATTCGCCCGCCCGTCGGAGGACCGCGATGAACGAGTGCCGCGCGTGCGCTGATACCCGGCTGCGCCGGGTGCTGGATCTGGGACGCATGCCCGCCGCGGATCACTTCCCCCGCGCCGACGTGCCGGTGCGGGCGGACGAGGCGGCGCACCCACTCGCGATGCAACTATGCGTGGGCTGCGGCCTGGCCCAGCTCGCCGAGGACGATACGCGAACCGCCGAGCCGCGCGGGGTGGAGCCGCAGGCCCTGCGGGACCAGGCGGCCGCGGCGGTCGCCCGGGTCCGGGCGGACGGCTGGCTGCGCGGTGCGACGGTGCGTGAGTTCGGCAGCCCGCACGGCGGCAGTTGGCTGCCGCACCTGGCGGCGCACGGTTTCGATACGGTTGCGGACGAGGCCGATGTGGTGCTCGATTGCTTCGGCATCATGCACGAGGCCGACCAGCACGGCGCCTTCGTCGAACGCGCGAAAGCCACTGCGCCGGAAGGGTTGTTGCTGCTGCAGTTCCATTCGCTGCGCACGATCGTCCGGCAGCACCAGTGGAATGCGCTGCGCCACGGCCACTTCGCCTACTACTCGTTGACCGCGCTGCGCGAGTTGCTGCGTCGCGTTGGGATGAGCGTGGCCACGGCTTGGGAATTCGCGTTGTACGGCGGCACCGTCTTGGTGGCGGCGGTGCACGGGGTGCGTGCGCCCGACGCCGCGGTGCGGGGCATGCTCGCCGCGGAGGCCGGGATCACCGATCCCGCGGTGGTCGGCGGGCTGCAGTCGGCGGCCGATGCGCACGCGCGGGCGCTGCGCCGTCGCCTCACGGCCGAAATCGACGCGGGCCGTTCCGTTTACGCCTATGGTGCGGCCTCGCGCGCAGTAGCGCTGTTCGGCCTGGCCGGGATCCATCGCGGCCTGGTGCGGGCGGTCGCGGACGCCTCGCCCGCCAAACAGGGCAGACGGATGCCGGGTACCGACGTGCCGATCATCTCGCCGGCGCAGCTGGTGCGCGCCGAACCCGACCGGGTGCTGCTGACCCTGCCGGATCTGCGGCCCGAGCTCGACGCTCGTTTCCCGGCCCTGGCCGGCCGCTGGCTCGGCGCCGAATTCGCCCCGACGAATGAGGAAATCGAGTGATGACCGAGCTGTCCGTCTGCGTGCCCGCCTACAACGCGGGCCGAACCCTGGCGGCGACCATGCGGTCGATCCTGGCGCAGGACGTGGATTGCGAACTCGTCGTGCTCGACAACGCGAGCTCGGACGAAACACCCGCCATCGCAAGGTCGTTCGATGACGCACGGGTTCGGGTGTTCCGCAACGAGCGGGTGCTGCCGATCGGTGCCAACTGGAACGCCACCATCGGGCACTCCACCGGGCGGTTGGTGAAGGTGGTCTGCGCCGACGACGTGCTGCTGCCGGGATCGCTCGCAGCGCAGTTGGCGGTCATGGCCGATCCGGCGATCTCGATCAGTTCGGCCAAGTTCCAGGTGATCGACGAGGGCGGCGCGGTCCTCGAGACGGGACTCGGACTGCCCGGCTTGCTGGGTCCGCAGCCGGCGGGCCCGGTCCTGCGCACGATCGTGCGGGCGGGCCCGGCGGAGTTCGGCCCGACAGCCGCGGCGATGTTCCGGCGGGCGCACTTCGATCAGGTCGGCGGCCTGCGCGGCGATCTGGTGTTCCCGATGGACGTCGATCTGTTCGGCCGGATCGCCTCGCTCGGTCACTTCTTCGGCATGCCGGGTGTGCTTGCCGCGTGGCGTAATTCGACCTTCAACCTGTGCAGCCAGACCTCGACGGTGAGCAAACTGGTGGAACTGTTGCGGTTCCATCACCGGATCGCGGGCGAGTATCCCCAGCACGTGCGCCACCGGGACGTACTGGCCGCCGACGGCCGGCTCGTGCGGACCGCCCTGCATCGGGCAAATGTGCGTGCGCGGGCGGTGACCGAGGAGCTGGTGACCCGGGCGCGAAGGACGCGGACATGACCGCGCGCTCCGCGCCGGTGACGGTGCACATGACCGGTGCCGAGTGGTTCGGTTCCGCGGCGGGCGGACTCAACCGGTACTTCACCGATCTGTTCGGTGCATTACGGCGGCATCCCGATACCGAGGTGTCGGCGGCCGCCTTCGGCGACCCGCCCGCGGGCGGACGGTCATGGGGCGGGCTGACCGGCTCCACGCTGCGCCGCGCGAGCCGCTCCGTCGCCGCTCGTCCCGCGCCGCGCCGTCCCGCCGTGCTCGATCGCCATTTCTGTTTGTACGGGCCGCCGGTGGTCGGTCGCGCCCGCGGTCAGCGACTCGTCGTGCACTTCCACGGCCCGTGGGCCGCGGAGAGCCGGGTCGCGGGTGCGTCCGAATTCACCGCGTGGGCGAAGTATCTCGTGGAGCGGATCCGCTATGCGGGCGCGGAGCGCTTCGTGGTGCTGTCCGAGCAGTTCCGGCAGGTGCTGGTGACCGACTATCGAGTGGCCGCCGAACGTGTCGAAGTCATCGCTCCCGGTGTCGATCTCGACAGATTCGCGGTGGCGCCGCCTCGGGGCGCGGCCGAAGAGCCTGTCGTGCTGTGCATTCGGCGGCTGGAACGCCGGATGGGCATCGATCGTTTGATTCGGGCGTGGCCCGCGGTGCTGTCCGCGCACCCCGGCACGCGGTTGGTGATCGTCGGAACCGGCAGCGCCGAGCGGGAATTGCGAGAGCAGGTGGTGTCGAGCGGTCTGCAGCGTTCGGTCACTTTCACCGGGCATCTCTGCGACGATCAGTTGGCGGCCCAGTACGAACGGGCGCACTGCACCGTGGTGCCATCGGTCGCGCTCGAAGGCTTCGGACTGATCGCCCTCGAATCCCTGGCATGCGGGCGCGCCCCGATCGTCACCGACTGCGGCGGCCTGCCCGACGCGGTACGCGGGCTCGATCCGTCGTTGGTCGTGGCGGCGGGCGATGTCGAGGCGCTCGCGGCGCGTA
Organism: Nocardia brasiliensis IFM 10847; assembly: GCF_000710915.1. Taxonomy (GTDB): domain Bacteria; phylum Actinomycetota; class Actinomycetes; order Mycobacteriales; family Mycobacteriaceae; genus Nocardia; species Nocardia brasiliensis_A. The sequence continues at coordinate 6,155 of NZ_BAUA01000143.1, read as the reverse complement.
TCGTCGCCGCCCTCGCGGGTGCGGTACCCACGCCGGACCGCTGTCGCGCGCACGCGGAATCGTTCTCCTGGACGGTGGCCGCCGCCCGGCATCACGCGCTGTACACGGAGCTACGCGGATGATCCGGGCGCTGTTCCTCGCACACACCGCGGCGCCGTCGGGGGCCGAACTCGCCACCATGCGGTTGCTGTCCGCGCTGAGCGAGCGCACCGCCGTCGAACCGGTGATGCTGTTCACCGAGAACGGTCCCATGGTGCGCCGGTTTCGGTCCCGCGGCATCCGGACCTTGGTGCTGCCCAACGGGTTCGACAGCCGGTCGCTGACGATCGATGCGGCAGGTCTGCGCAAGGTGCTCGTCGGCGCGCTCGCCCTGATTCGGTTGGGGCGCAGGCTCGGTACGAAAACCCGGCGACTCGACGTGCAGGTGCTGGTCGCCGGGAGCACCAAGGCCATGCTGATGGGTGCCGTCGCGGCGCGGCGCGCCCGCGTCCCGCTGATCTGGTCGGTGCACGACCGGGTTTCGAGCGAATACTTCGGCCGGTGGCTGGCCTGGGGTATTCGCCTGCTCGGCTGGGCAGTCAGTGACGGGTACCTGGTGAACAGCCGCTCGACCGCGAGCTCGCTGATCACCTGGCGCAGGCCGGTCGCGGTGGTGTACCCCGGCATCGAACCCGATCCGGCGCCGCCGGCCGACCGGGCACCGCAGCGCCCGCCCGCCGACGTGGTCGTCGCGATGGTCGGCCGCCTGACGCCGTGGAAGGGGCAGGACGTCTTGCTGCGGGCGCTGGCGGAAGTGAAAGTGCCGCCACGCCAGGTATTCCTGATCGGCGGCACGCTGTTCGACGAGGAGCCCTATCGCCGCGAACTCGAGCGCTCGGCGCGTGCGCTGCGGCTGCCCGTGACCTTCACCGGGCATGTGGACGATCCGCGAGACCACCTGCGCCAGGCCGACATTCTGGTGCACTGCTCGGTGCTGGCCGAGCCGTTCGGACAGGTCGTCGTGGAGGGATTGCAAGCAGGCTGTGCGGTGATCGCCTCCCGACCCGGCGGTCCCGCCGAGATCATCGAACCCGGCGTGCACGGTGTCCTGGTCGAGGGCGGTGACACGGCCCAGCTCACCTCCGCGCTGGACCTGCTGATGACCGATCCCGCGCTGCGCACCAAGCTGGCGGCCGCGGGCGTGCTGCGCGCCCGCGAGTTCGATATCGCCGAATCCGCGCTCGTCGCAGCGGAGTTCCTCACCACGGTGGCGAGAACGCGCCATGGCTGAGACCGGTACCGCCGCACAAGCCGCGCCGCGCCCCTGGCGCGGGACAGCCGTGGTGCTGCGCGACATCGGTTTCGTCAGCTTCGGCAAATACGGACAGTACCTGATCACGGTGGTGACCCTGCCCCTCATCGCCAGGGTGCTCGGCGCCGAAGGGCTCGGCCTGCTGGCGATCGGCATGTCGGCCTATTTCATCGGCTCGTTGGTGGTGGACCTGGGCATCACGTCCTTCCTTGCCGCCCGAGTGCACGAAACACGCACGGAAACACGGCAAATCGGGCAGCTGCGCGGCGACTACCTGGCGGTCAGGCTGACGATTCTCGGTTGTCTCGGCGCACTGCTCACGGTCGGCACGATGGCCGCAGCGCCCGCTCGATTGCATATGGTCCTGCTGGGATTGTTCGCCGGTGGTGTCTGGTCGATCTCGGAGGACTGGCTGCTGATCGGCCAGGGCCGGTTCGGGGCTTCGGCGGTGTACCAGGGGGCCGGGCGGATCGTCTACCTGCTGCTGCTCGTGCTGCTGTTGCCCCGCTGGCCCAGCGCGTCGGTGGCGCTGGGGTGCCTGCTGGTCTCGGCTGTCGTCACGGTCGCCGCGACCTGGGTGGACGCGTGGCGCCGCTTCGGTCCGCCGGCCCGGCCGCACGCGGTTCGCGCACTCCTGCGGCTCGGCGCACCGGTTTTCGCGTCTCGGCTGCTGGTCACCGGCTACGGCCAGGGTGCGCCGGTGGTCTACGCGGCGGTGCTCGACGCCGCCTCCCTCGGGTTGTACTCGGCCGGTGACCGTTTGGTGCGGGCCATCCAATCACTGCTGGACACGGTCGGATTCGCGTTCCTGCCACGGATGGCCCGGCGCAGCGCGCACGACCGGTTCTGGCGCAACGCGATACAGGTGCTGACTGTGTGCGCCGGGATCGCGGGCTTGGCCGCGGCAGGTGTGTGGTTCTCGGCGCCGACGTTGATCCAGCTGATCTTCGGCAGCGGATTCGACGGCGCGGTACCGCTGTTGCGGGTGGAGGTGCTGATCCTGCCCGCGATGACGGTGACCTCCTTCATCACCACCGCGCTGCTGCCGGTGCGACAGGACACGGTCGGCGTGCTGGTCGGGGCGCTCATCGGCACCTGCGTGGCGGCGTCCGCCCTGGCCGTCGCCTTCCGGAACCACTCGGTGTGGGCGCTCGTCTACGGCACCGTGCTCACCGAGCTCGCGGTGGCGCTGTGGTATCTCGTCCGGGTCCGGCAGCTGATCGTGCGCGAGCGCGCCGCCGCGGGGCCCGTCGCGCAGGAGCCGGTGCGATGAAGATTCTGTACGTCGGTGACGACTGGATCGGCAGCAACGCGCGCTCGCTGGCCGACGGGTTCCGCCAGGCCGGACACGAGGTGGTGGTGATCGATTCCACCCCGGTCACGCTGCCCGCGCGGCTGTCACCGAGCTGGCTGTACGCCAAGGCCGCCGGTCGTCGGGCCGGCTGGACGACCGCCGCGTTGCACGACCGGATCGACCGTGCCGCAGCGGCATTCGCACCGGACCTGTTGTTCGCGTTCAAAGCCGTGCATTTGGACCAGCAACGACTGTTGAGCACGCCCGCCGACCTGCGAGTGCACTACAGCCCCGACGACGTCTCGAATCCGGCGAACACCAGCCCCGATTACCTGGCGTACGAGTCGGAGTGGGATCTGGTGGTCACCACCAAGCGTCACAATGTGCCCGAACTGCACGCGCGCGGCGCACGCGGCGTGCGTTTCGTGCGCAGCGCCTACGACCCGGCGTGGCACCATCCGTGCGCCCGCCGGGGTGCCAGGCGGTTCCTGGCGGGGTTCATCGGCGCTCGCCGCCCCGACCGTGCGCCGCTGCTCGTCGACCTGGCTCGGGAGTACGGCTCCGATTTCCTGGTGCACGGGCCGGGTTGGCGGCGGGTGCGCCCATTGCGCAGCACCGCCGCCGAACTCGGCGGGGGAGTGTACGGCGAGCGCTTCGCCGCGGCCGTCGCCTCGATCACCGCGAACCTGGTGCTGCTCAACTCCGACAACCGGGACACCCACACCTGCCGGTCGTTCGAGATACCGGCCGCCGGCGGGCTTTTCGTCGGCGAGCGAACTGCCGAACATGCCGAGTTGCTCGACGAGGGCACCGAGTGCTTCCTGTTCTCCGATCGAACCGAGTTGCGCGAGATCCTCACTCGATGCGCGCGCCGACCGGAGGCGGTCGAGCAGGTCGCCGCTGCCGGCTATCGGCGGATCACCGCCGAGCGGCATCGCTACGTCGACCGGGCGGAGGAGATCATCGATGCGCTCACCTGAATTCCCCCGACCCGGTGCGGCCGTCGGGGGCCGCCGATGACCGCCGCCGTCACCGCGCTGATCGCGATCGCCGCGGCGCTGGCGACGATGGTGGTCGCGGCGCTGACCGTCCCCGGCGTGGCCAGGGTGCTGCTCATCGCGCAGGCTCTGTACTGGGCGATGTCCTACCTCGCCAGACCCGTTGTGCTGCTGTGGGTGCAGCCCGAACCTCGTTTCGGCGACAACGTCGCCGATCCGCGCCTCGCCGCGCTCGGATACGACCACGGCATCGCCATGGTGCTGCGTCCGGTGGTGTTCGGTTTGTGGGTGTACGCGGGCCTGGTTGTCGCCTTCGCGATCTGGCTACGCCGCCGCGCGCCCCAGCGTGCCGCGATCACCGACGACCCCGACTTCATGCCGACCCTGTGCGTGCTGTATTTCCTGGGCACGCTCGGCCGCTCGGCGATGGTCGCGACCGGCACCGCGGGCAAGGCGGGTGAGGTCGAAACCTCCAGTCCCGCATTGACGTTCGTGACGATGCTGGGCACGATCGGCGCGATCGGGCTCATCGTCTTCGTGCGAATGGCGAGCGCCCGTGCGACGGTGGCCGCGGTCGGACTGCTGCTGGGCGGTGAACTGCTCTGGACCGTCGCCGTCGAATCCAAGACCCCGATCATGGGCGCCGCACTGGCGATCGGGGTGCGCTTCGCGCTCGGCGGCTGGACGCGGCCGAAAATCGTTGCCATTCTGCTCGTCTCGATCCTCGGCATGGGCGGTTTCGGCTGGTTGCAGTCGCTGAAGGCCACCGGGCAGATGCAGGCCGACGCCGCGGTCACCGACGCCGCGTATCCCGCCGCGGTCCGGCCCATGCTCAGCGTGTTGCGCCGATTCGACCTGTTGGAGGCGGCGACCGACGTGTACTACACCCCGCCCGGCTCCTGGTTGTCTCCGGCCGAGGCGGCCGAAAATGCCGCGCGCAGCCTGATTCCCGCGCAACTGCTCGGCACGGAGAAGCTGCGCTCGGGCACCGCGTGGGCCGCCGACGTCCGGGGCGCCTCGGTGGACATGAGCCAGGTGTCGGTCTCGCTGGCCGAGGGCGGGATCAGCGAAGGCTATCTGCTCGGCGGATACACCGGAATCATGGTGGGCGCCGCATTCACGTTCGCGCTCTTGGCCTCCTGGGCGCGGGCACTGTATTCGCGGCATATCGCCCTCGTCGTGCTGGGGCTGGCGCTCGTCGAGATACCGGTGATCTTCGAGCGCGGAATTCTCGGCAGCATGGAGATGCTCGGCAAATATCTCCAAGCCGTCGTACTGGTGTGGTTCATCTATCTGCTGGTGGGTTTGTACCGCGGTTCGCGCGGGCAGTTATCGGCGCATCGATCGTGGGAGCGGGCCGAATCCGTTGTCCCCGTTACACAAAGGACTGGGCAATGGGTTTGATCGAGTACTGGCGCGTCCTGCGGCGCCGTTGGATCGTCGTCGCCGCGGCGGTGCTGGTCTGCCTGCTCGCCGCCGCGGGCTACGCGCAGACGATTCCGGTGACGTACAAAGCCTCGAGCAGCATGTACGTGTCGATGTCCACCGGAACGTCGGTGAACGACTCGTATCAGGGCGGTTTGGCGGCGCAACAGCGGGTCCGGTCGTATCTGGATTTGCTCACCAGCGCCACCGTCGCACAGCGTGTCATCGACGATCGCGGGTTGCGGTTGAGCGTCGGCGAACTGCGCAGCCGGATCTCGGCGAGTTCGCCGCCCGCGACCGCCGTGCTCGTCGCCACCGTGACCGCACCCGCAGCCGCGCAGGCACGCGATCTAGCCGATGCCGTGGTGGCGCAATTCCGGCGGCTGGTGGACGAATTGGAGACCACCGAACTCGGCGCGGCACCCGCCACCCGGGTCGCGGTGGTGGACCGAGCCGAGCTGCCCGCCGCGCCGAGCGGGCCGCGACGGACGCGGCTGCTCGCTCTCGGCCTGTGCGCCGGCCTCGCACTGGGATTCGCGGCGGCCCTGCTCCGCGATCGGCTGGACCGTCGGTTACGCACCTCCACCGAGCTGGAATCGGTACTCGCCGAACCGGTTCGGGGCGGCGGTGGCGGCGCACCCGAACGGCCGGCCGTGCCGATTCTGGCGATACTCGACATCGGCCTGCCGGGCGAGGTGGGTGAGACGCGGCGGCTACGGGCCCGCCTCACCGATGCCGCGGCCGGGAAGAGCCCGAAAACGATTGTGCTGACCAGCCTTTCCGCGCGGTCGGCTCCTGATATCGCGGCACGGCTGGCCCGGTCACTGGCCGCCACCGCGGCCCGGGTGGTGCTCGTGGACGCGGACACCACCGGTGCGGGCAGTTCCGGCCAACTGCTGGCGCACACCGGTCCCGGGCTCGCCGAAGTCCTACGCGGCGGACCGAGACTGAGCGACGCGGTGGTGCGGCTGCCCGACGACGGCATCGATCTGCTGCCGCTCGGCTCGCCCGATCCCGGGACGCCGGATGCGTTGTCCACCGAGCGTTTCGGGGCGCTGCTGGCCGACCTGCGATGCGATTTCGACCATGTGGTGGTCGAGGTGGCACCGGTCACCGCCGCCGCGGACGCGTTGTCGATCGCCCCGCG
>NZ_BAUA01000144.1 GCF_000710915.1 Nocardia brasiliensis IFM 10847 | reverse complement strand
CCACCCGGGTGCTGCCGCCCGGCCCCACCGTCGTGTTGCCGTCCACCCCTTCGGATTTCGACGGCGCGACGGTGCGCTATTCGACGCCGGCCGGCGGTGCGCTCGGCGCGGCGGGCCAGGCCACGGGCGCGGCGCCCGCGACGATGCTCAACCCCGGCACCGGCGGCAACCGGGTGCCGCCGAAAGACAAGGGCTTCACCACAACTCAGAAGTGGACCGCGGCCGGTGTCGCGGCCGGTGTGCTGCTCGTCGCCACCGTCGGCTACCTGATGTTCGGCGGCGACACCAACCCGAACAAGGGCCCGGCGACGACCACGACGTCGGTGCCCGCGCCGAAGCCGCCGCCCCCGCCGGTGACCAGCACGACGACGCCGAAACCTGTTCCGCCGCCGCCGACCACGGTCGAGCGGACCACCACGACGGAACCGCCGACCACCACCCCCGAGCCGACCACCACCACCCCGACCCCGACGACGACCACGCCGTCGACGAGCAGTAAACCGACGACCACCGCGCCGACCACAACCCGGCCGCGAGTTCCTACGATCGACATACCATTTCCGGAGATTCCCGGAGCCCGAGGCCCCTCCGGCTCCGTCGGCGCGCCCGCTACTTCTTCGCAAGGACAACCATGACGACCCCGAAGAATCTCTCCTCCCGCTACGAGCTGGGCGAGATCATCGGGTTCGGCGGTATGTCCGAAGTACACAAGGCGCGCGATCTACGGCTCAGCCGGGATGTCGCGATCAAGGTGCTGCGCGCCGACCTGGCCCGCGATCCCACGTTCTACCTTCGGTTCAAGCGGGAGGCACAGAACGCCGCCGCGCTGAACCATCCGGCCATCGTCGCGGTGTACGACACCGGCGAGGCCAAGGTCGACGACGGTCCGCTGCCCTACATCGTGATGGAGTACGTCGACGGCGAGACGCTGCGCGATATCGTGCGCGGCAAGGGTCCGCTGCCGCCGCGCCGGGCCATGGAGGTCATCGCCGACGTCTGTGCCGCACTGGATTTCAGCCACAAGGCCGGCATCGTGCACCGCGACATGAAGCCCGCCAACATCATGATCAACCGCGCGGGCGCGGTGAAGGTGATGGACTTCGGCATCGCCAGGGCGATCGCCGACAGTTCCAACCCGATGACCCAGACCGCCGCGGTGATCGGTACCGCGCAATACCTTTCGCCCGAGCAGGCGCGCGGCGAGACCGTCGACGCCCGCTCCGACGTGTACTCCGTCGGCTGCGTGCTGTTCGAAATCCTCACCGGTGAACCGCCTTTCACCGGCGACTCGCCCGTTGCGGTGGCCTACCAGCACGTCCGGGAAGATCCGCGGCTGCCCTCGCACGTGCATCCCGGGGTGCCCCGCGAGCTCGACTCGGTGATTCTCAAGGCGATGAGCAAGAATCCGGCCAACCGCTACCAGAGCGCGGCCGAGATGCGCGCGGACCTGATCAGAGTGCTCGGCGGGCAGAAGCCGAGCGCCCCGATGGTGATGACCGACGAGGACCGCACCACCGTCTTCGGCAACAACGAGCCCGCGCCGCGCAGCTACCGCACCATCGAACGCAACGACGACACCTCCGAGCAGGCGTCGGTGGATCCCGGCGGCCCGCGCCGCACGATCTACCTCGCCGTCGCCGCGGCCGCCGCGGTCGCCGTCGCGTTCACCCTGTTCTGGGTGCTGATCGGACCGGGCAGCAAGCCGGATCAGGTGACGGTGCCCGATGTTTCGGGCAAGTCCTCGCAGCAGGCGATCGACGCGCTGCAGAAGGCCGGCTTCTCCGTCGCCAGCTTCCAGAAGGCCGACAGCAAGGTCGCGACCGGCAACGTCATCGCCACCCAGCCGCTGGGCGGCTCGCGGGTGGACAAGGGCAGCACCATCACCGTGCAGGTGTCCACCGGTCCCACCCAGGTGCAGGTGCCCAAGCTCGACGGGCTGACCCAGCAGGAGGCCGAGGCCGAACTGCGCAAGAACAGCTTGCAGATGGACCCGAACGTGCAGCGCAAGCCGTCCAGCACACAGGAGAAGGACAAGGTCATCGGGCAGGACCCGTCGGCCGGGTCGCGGGTGGACGCCGACCGGGTCATCGTGGTGACCCTCGGCTCCGGCCCGGAACCGATCCGCGTGCCCAATGTGGTCGGTCAGGACATCGAGGTCGCCCGGCCGAATCTGGTGGACAGCGCCGGTTTCAAGATCACGATCGAGAAGGTGCCGTCCAGTCGTCCGGTCGGTGAGGTGCTCGCGACCAGCCCGGCCGGCGGCACGACGGTCGAGAAGGGTTCGACCGTCGTCGTCCAGGTGTCCAGCGATCAGATCAAGATGCCGTCGCTGACCGGGCTCACGGTCGCGCAGGCGGTGGACAAGCTGCAGAAGGAGGGCTGGACCGGCTCGCAGAGCCAGATCAGCCAGTCGCCCCAGGGCACGTTCGACGCGGGCAGCGTCGGCCGCATCATCACCCAGGCGCCGGCCGCGGGTGGTTCGCTCCCGAAGAGCGGCGCGGTGCAGGTCGGCGTCGGGGTGCTCGGCCCGCCGTAGTCGAGCCGGAACTTCGCGCGCAGTGGATGAGCGGACCTTCGGGTCCGCTCATTCTGTTTCGGCAGTTGCCGCAAAGCACCGACCAGTCGGTGTGTTCAGCGGCAGAATTGGTGTGCTCCATCCGAATCAGCTGTGCTGAGTAGCGAGGAGGAAACCATGACGACCGCCAGGGACATCATGAAACCCGGTGCGCAGTGGATCGCGAAGGACGAGACCGTCGGCAAGGCCGCCCGCGTGATGGCCGAACTCGGCGTCGGCTCGCTGGTCATCGCCGACGACAACGATCGGATGTGCGGCATCATCACCGACCGCGACATCGTGGTGAAGTGCATCGCGCAGGGCCGCTCGCCCGGCACCACCCGCGCCGCCGAGCTCTGCGAGTCGACGCCACGCTGGGTCGCCGCCGACGCCGATATCGAAGAAGTGCTCGACGAGATGGAAAGTCACCGGATCAAGCGAATGCCGGTGATCGACAACAAGCGCCTCGTCGGCATGATCAGCGAAGCCGACCTGGCCCGTCACCTCGACGACAACCAAATCGGCGAATTCGTGACAGCGGTCTACGGGCGGCCGTGAATCCGGTCGACCGCTGACGACTCGGCTTCGGGCGAGGGGGACCGTCAGTCAGCGGGACAGATCGAGGTGGCGGTTCATCGACATCGCCTCCGCTGCCAACTCGGTCAGCTCGACCACCTCGACGCCGTGCTCCCGCAGCTTTTCCACACCGACGCAGTTGGTCACGAAGGTCGCGGGTTCGCGCCAGGCCAGGACCACCCGGGGGATCCCCGCGCGCAGGATTCGATCCGTACACGGCAGCCGGGTGGCGGTGCCGCGCTGCGAACACGGCTCCAGCGTGGTGTAGATCGTGGCCGCAGACAGTCGCGGGTCGGCCGCGTCCAGCTTGTTCAGCGCGGATTCCTCGGCGTGCACCTTGTCGTCGGTCTCGCGGGAGTACCCGGTGGCGATCGCTACCCCGGCGGCGACGATCACCGCGCCGACGGAGAACGCCGTCGCGCTCGGCGGGCAGTCGCGCGCCAGCTCGATCGCCTGCCGCATGAATCGCACGTCCTGCGTGTCACCCATCGAGCGCCTTCCGATCCGGGTCCGTATCCCTTGTCCATCCTCGCATCGCCCCCGGCCGGAGCTGCGGGACTCAGCGCATACCCGCCTTGGGCAGGTAGATCAGCACCGCGACGTCACCGACCTTGTCTACCCCGGCCAGCTGCATACGGCGATGCGGCGAGCCGGGAAAACTCGCGGGATCGAGGAATCGGGGTGCCGCACGGTCGCCTACCAGGAGGGGAGCGACCGCGAGATGTAGTTCGTCCGCCAGATCGGCGGCGAGGAACGCGGTGTGGATCCGGGTGCCACCCTCGACCATGAGGCGTGCGATGCCGCGACGGCCGAGATCGTCGAGCAGTGTGCCGAAGTCGAGTTCGGCGCCGAGCGTGACGACTTCGGCGAGCCCGGCCAGCCGGTTCCCGATGCGCGCCGCACCCGCATCGGTGGTGTAGACGAGTTTGTCACCGCCGTGGCGCCAGAACCGCAACCCGGGATCGAGGTCACCGCCGGCGGTGACCGTGATCTTCACCGGATACTCCGGCTTGCCCGCCGCAACACGCGCGGCCCGGCGCTCGGCGCTGTCCACCAGCAAGCGCGGATTGTCCCGGCGCAGGGTTTGCGCGCCGATCAAAATCGCGTCGGAGTCCGCGCGGACCTGGTCGACCCGGTCGAAATCGGCCGGGCCGGACAGGCGCAGCCGTTGCGGACTCGCGTCATCGATGTACCCGTCGACGCTCACTGCGACGGACAGCAAAACGTGGGGCCGGGCTGCCACTACGCCGCACCTTGCGGCGAGTCGAGACCGATCCGTCCGCAGCTGTGACCGTTGCGGCGCCTCACTGCAGCACCAGCGCGGCGACCTCCGCCTCGAGCATTTCCACGAGCCCCTCGGCGGGGCGCTCGCCGCAGATGCCGAGCCAGTTGGCCAGCATCCGGTGCCCGCCCTGGGTCAGCACCGATTCGGGATGGAACTGCACGCCCTGGATGGGCAGCGTGCGGTGCCGCATCGCCATCACGATGCCGCTCTCGGTGCGGCCGAGCACTTCGATCTGCGCGGGCAAAGTCTCTTCCAGCACGGTGAGCGAGTGATAACGGGTCGCGGTGAACGGGTCGGGCAGCCCGGCCAGCACACCCGCCCCGATGTGGAAGACCGAGCTGGTCTTGCCGTGCAGCAGTTCAGGAGCGCGGGTCACGGTCGCGCCGAACGCCTCGCCGATCGCCTGGTGGCCGAGGCACACGCCGAGCAACGGCACCGCGTGCCGGGCGCAGGCGCGGACCAGCTCGATGCTGGCGCCCGCACGGTCCGGGGTACCGGGGCCGGGGCTGATCAGGATGCCGTCGAACTGGGCGACCACCGCGTCGACGTCGGCCAGATTCGGGTCGTCGTTGCGCCACACGACCGCCTCGGCACCCAACTGTCCGAGGTACTGGACCAGGTTGAAGACGAAGCTGTCGTAATTGTCGACGACCAGAACTCGCATGCTCTGAGATTACGTCCCCGCATGACACCGCGTCGCATCCAATACCAGTTGGGATAGCCTAGAGGCACACCGGAGGGCAGCCAGAGCCTTGTCCACAGCGGCGAGCGAGCTCGGCACCACCACTCGGCACACCGCGTTTGCCCGCCGGTACCGACCTGAACGCCGAACACGAGGACGTCATGCCGAAGTCGAAGGTCCGTAAGAAGACCGACTACACGATCAACCCCGCCAGCCGGACTCCGGTGAAGGTCAAGGTCGGCCCCTCGCCGGTCTGGTACGTCACCATCATGCTCGGTTTCATGCTCGCCGGGCTGGCCTGGCTGCTGGTCTACTACATCGCCGCCGATCACATCAGCTGGATGAGCGATCTGAACGCGTGGAACTTCTTGATCGGATTCGGCCTCATGGTCGTCGGTCTGATCATGACCATGCGGTGGCGCTGACACCACATCTGGGTGGCCGAAGGTGACGCAGACACCACATCTGGATTACAGACGTGTCATTCATACACACCTGTGGATAAATCTGTGGACAACTCGCGCAGCACTGGGGAAAGTGGCCCGTGACGTCTGAATCTCCTGCTCAGCCGCCTGGTGACAACTCGGCGCAGCTGGCCTGGACCACCCCCGCCGCCGCCCTCGCGGCCGTCACGGGCGGCGGCGTGCTGCTGGCCGTGGCGACGATCTTCGCCGGCGACGCGCCGGCCCGGTTGCTCACCGGCCTGGCGGCGGTCGGCCTGCTCGCGCTGGCCGGGCTCGGCTTCCGGCAGCGCCCCCGGCTCAGCGTCGTTCCCGGCGCGGATCCACGGATGGTGGTCCGCACCCTGTTCGGCCCGGACGAATACACCCGCGAACAGATCATCCGGGCTCGCGTCGTCGACTATCGCCGCCTCGGCCGCAAGATGCCGATGCTGGAGATCGACGTGAACCATGCCGACACCGAGCGCCTGCTCATCTTCGGACGCTGGGATCTGGGCGCCCGGCCCGACGAGGTGCATGCCGCTCTCGTTCGCGCACTGCGGCTGTCCGGCAAAACCACCCGTTGAACCCGAGCCGAGCGACCCGCTCGTGTTTCACGTGAAGCCGAGAACCCGGTCAGGTCAACGACATCGCGGTCGCACCGATCACCGCGAGCGAGATCAGCGCGACCACGGCCACCGCGCTCCAGCCGATGAGCCGCGCCGCCTGCGGCGATTTCGCCCGTAGCCAGCCCGGCAGGAACAGGATGCCCAGCGTCGCCAGAGTGCCCGCCGCCAGGCCGCCCAGGTGACCCCACAGCGAGATGCCGGGCAAGGAGAAGCTGATGAACACGTTGATGGCGATCAGGATCAGCATCTGATTCGGGTTCTGCCGCAGCCGGATCAGGATCACGGTGATCGCGCCGAACAGGCCGTACACCGCGCCGGACGCACCCGCGGTGGCACTGTCCTGGGCGAACACCATGACCGCCGCGGCACCGCCGAGCAGCGACACCAGATACACCGAGAGGTAGCGCAGCCGGCCGAGCACCAGCTCCGCGTCCCGGCCGATCACATACAGCGCGAACATGTTGAGCAGCAGATGAATCGGACCGTAGTGCAGGAAGCCCGAACCCAGCACGCGCCACCACTGACCGTCGGCGACCGCGGGCGGGTACAGCACCCAGCGCAGAAACAGATCAGAGGCGCGGTTTTCCAGCAGGCTCTGCGCCTGGGCCGCGGTCACCGCGAAGATCGCCACATTGACCGCGATCAGCGCGTAGGTCACGAACGGCAACGATCCGCGCGGCGCCGGTGCGCCCGCGACGGTACGCACCGGGGCCACATCACGCTGATCCTGGCGCAGACAGTCGACGCAGTGCTGGCCGACCGACGCCGGACGCAGGCATTCCGGGCAGGACGGCCGTCCGCAGCGTGTGCACGCCAGACCGGTCGGACGATTCGGGTGACGGACGCACGTGGGTGCGGGCGGCTGAGCGGTCATAGTCTCATTCGATCGTGATCTTGGTGATTTCGACGGGTTCCAGGGGGCGGTCGTTGCGATCGGTCGGCGTCGTGGCGATCGCGTCGACCACCTTGCGCGACTCCGGATCGACGACCTCACCGAAGATGGTGTGCTTGCGGTTGAGATGCGGCTGCGGGCCGACAGTGATGAAGAACTGCGAACCGTTGGTCGCCGGTCCGGCGTTGGCCATCGCCAGCAGGTAGCCGCGATCGAAGCGCAGTTCCGGGTGGAATTCGTCGCCGAACTCGTACCCCGGGCCGCCGCGACCGGTGCCGGTCGGGTCGCCGCCCTGAATCATGAACCCGGCCATCACCCGATGGAAGACGGCGCCGTCGTAGAACGGGCCGGTGCTGCCGCCACTCGCGTTCGGGGTGGTGTACGAAGCCGAGCCGTCGGCCAGGCCGACGAAATTGCGGACCGTCTTGGGGGCGTGGTTACCGAAGAGCGAGATCCTGATATCGCCGCGATTCGTGTGGAGCGTCGCCACAGCGGTCTGGTTCGGTGAGGTCACGCCGCAATGCTACGGTCCCGCCGCGGCGAACCCGCCACGCGGCGGCGAGAGTCGCTCGTTTCGACCCGGGACGAACTGCTGAGCTGGAGATACTGCATGAACTACGCGGTTGTGCCAGCATGGGCCAATGACCTTGGGGCGCCTACATGTATCCGCACGTACCCGGTACCGGCTGATTGTCGCGGCGGCCGTCGCGCTCGCGGGTGGCGTGGCCCTGCTGATACGCAGCAAGCGACCGCAGCCACCCGCGCCCGCCCCGGAACCGCCGCGGATCGGGTACTCCCGCAACGGCTCCGCGCCGACCCCGGTAGCAGGCGCCGGCGCGGAGAACGGACGCTGATCAGCGACTGACGGCTTTCTTGTACTGCCGGATCGCCAGCGGCACGAACACCACCATGATCACCACCACCCAGACGAGCGTGGTCGCCACCGGATGCCGGAGCGACCACGCCCCCGGGGTGGGCGCCAGCGGGCTGGTGTTGCCGAACAGGTCGCGCGTCGCCTGAGTCAACGCGGACACCGGATTCCACTCGGCGACGACCCGCAGCACCGACGGCAGCTTCTCGCTCGGCACGAAGGTGTTGCCGATGAAGGTCAGCGGGAACACCACCATGAAGCTGGCGTTGTTGAACACCTCGGGCGTGCGCACCAGCAGCCCGACCACCGCCATGATCCAGGACACCGCATAGGCGAACAGCAGCAGCAATGCGTACGCCAGCACCGCGTCCAGGAACGAACCGCGGATCCGCCAGCCGACCACCAACCCGGTCAGCGACATCACGGTCAGGCTGACCACGTTGATCACCACGTCACTGAGCGTGCGCCCGATCAGCACGGCCGAGGGGGCCATGGGCAGCGATCGGAACCGGTCGATGATGCCCTTCTGCATGTCCTCGGCCAGTGCGGCGCCGGTGAACGAGGCGCCGAACACCACGGTCTGCGCGAAAATGCCCGCGATCAGGAATTCCCGATAGCCGCCGGACATGCCGGGCACGTCGATCGCCGCGCCGAAAATATAGGCGAACAACAGCACGAACATGATCGGCGAGAGGGTCGAGAAGATCAAAACGTCGGGCACTCGCTTGATCTTGATAACGCCGCGTTTGGCAATGGTCAGGCTATCGCTGACGACAATGGCCAGCTTCTCCCCGATCGAGGGCCGGTCGACGACCGGAATCGCCACGGTCATCGTGTCTTTCCTTCCGTGGTTTCGAGCTCGCCCGCGCCTTCGCCGTTGACGAGTTCCTCGGCTTCATGTCCGGTGAGGGTGAGGAACACGTCGTCGAGCGAGGGCCGGCGCAGTCCGACATCGTGCAGTTTCACGTCGTTCTCGGCGAGCTTGTTGATCGCCGCGACCAGTGCCTGGGACCCGTCGGACACCGGCACGGTGATCCGCCGCAACCCCGGTTCGACGTGAATCTCCCCGTCCGCCAAGCTTTTCAGCACCTGCGAAGCGACGCCGAGGTTGTCCACGTGGTCGACGGTGAGCTCGATCCGATCGCCGCCGACCATCGTCTTGAGCTCGTCGGCGGTGCCGCGCGCGATGACCTTGCCGTGGTCGATCACCGCGATGGCGTCGGCCAGCCGATCCGCCTCGTCCATGTACTGCGTGGTGAGCAGCAGCGTGGTGCCGCCCGCCACCAGCTCCTCGATGACGTCCCAGAGGTCGAGCCGGGCGCGCGGATCGAGGCCGGTGGTGGGCTCGTCCAGGAACAGCACCGGCGGGTTCGCCACCAGCGCTCCCGCCAGGTCGAGCCGCCGGCGCATGCCGCCGGAATAACCTTTCACCGGGCGGTCGGCGGCATCGCTGAGCCGAAAACGGTCGAGCAGTTCCCGCGCCCGTTCCTTACTCCGCTGCACGCCCATGTGATACAGCCGGCCGACCATTTCCAAATTCTCGAAGCCGGTCAGATATTCGTCGACGGCGGCATATTGGCCGGACGCCCCGATCCGGGAGCGCAGGGCGCGCGGGTCGGCGAGCACGTCGATACCCGCGACGGTGGCCCGACCGGCATCCGGTATCAACAGCGTGCTCAGCACCCGGACGGTAGTAGTTTTACCTGCGCCGTTCGGGCCGAGCAGCGCGGTGACGGTCCCCTCCGGGACCGTGAGATCGAGTCCGTCGAGCGCGACCAGCCGGCCGTATCGTTTGACCAGACCCTCGGCGACTATTGCGTCGGGCATGACTCTCCTGAGATTCGTGAGTTTTCATAGGATGTATTTGCGCGACGCCGGTAGATCCGACGCCGGCCAATTCGCGTGATCGGGTCGCTGGCCGATTCGTGTCAGTATTGCGCTACCCACCGACAAGTTCATCCGATTTGTTCGTCACCCGTGTCGCGGAAAGTCCCGCCGCCGGTGCTGCTCCTGTCCGGGATCGACGGGCACCTTTTCTCTATACAAGGTACAGAGATCTTCTCCGATTGCCCAGACCCGAATCGGTCAGGCCCCCACGGCACACGAAGGTCGCACCTCGATCCAGGCGGTGCTCGGGGGTGCCGGATCGAAGTGCGACCGGTTGAATAGTCCCTCCGGGAACCCCACATCGTCGTGCGTAGCGCACTACCCGATTCACCCTCGGGCGCTACTCGACCCGAGCACCCCTCGCCACCAAACCGACCGGGCGAGTTGAACATCCGACCGACACAGCACCGCGCACCGGTGAATCACGAACGCGGGTGCGCCCCGGGCGCAGCGACGGTCCGGACACGCCGCCAAGCACCGACACGCGGCATATTCACCCTCGGACACGGCGTGTACCGCATGTTCCGACAGCGATCCTCGACACACAGAGACCGGTCGGCATGTTTGGCGCACCGATCCCCATCCCTGCGCCGCACTGCGGTGTACGTAGGTATCGACCTGCGCAACAGCGGTTTTGGCAAACACCAAGCCACCTCCGCGCCGAGCGGATTCCGCGCGGATTCCGCCGCCGAAACGACCCCCGCCTACGGGAAAGATCGCGGGCCCGGAAAAAGTCGAGAAAGTGGCGCTCCCCACGCGCACACAATCGCGAATCATCGCGTAGGATCATTCACGTCGGCCCCTCCCCCCCGGGCCGACCTTACGCGGGCCTCGGCTAACTCCCCCCCTTCGCCGAGGCCCGCTCCCCATTTCTGGACCGGGTCAGCCGGCTTGCTCAGCACCCGGCAATACCGATCGCCAAGCCGTTGCCAGCCGCTGCTCGCGCACCCGCCCGGCGACCCCGAGCAGCGGACGATCCCGCTCCCACCGCTCCCGTGTCAGCGAATCCGCCGACCCCCACAGCGAATCCAGCTCGGCCGACAAACGCTGGACGAACTCGAACACGCCACCGAGCGCGATGTGCACACCAGGCGAGCCCGGCGCGTCGATATCCAGCCCGCGCACCGCCGCGACGCCGGTCAGCAGCCGCTCGAGCACCGACTGCGGCCACGCCGACGCCCGCGCCACCCGCACCAGCCAGCCGAGCGTGGCGGCGAGCACGTGGATGTCCTCGATGGTGCGGAACGGCTTGAGATAGTCCAGGTAGCCGTCACCGGGCAGGACCGTGGCCGCGACGTCGGTAAGAATGATCATCGCGTGCGGGATCTCCGGCGCGAACGCCGTCGTGGGCAGGCCCGTCATTTGCACGCCTGGTTGCGGCAACTCGACCGTGGTGGCGCGCAAGCGATTCCGGCCGTCCGGGCCCGCCCCCACACTGGCGATCACCACCAGCCGCTGCGCCGGCATGCCCAGCGTCGCAAAGGTTTTCGTGCCGTTGAGCCGGACCTCACCGTGCGTCTCGGTCACCGTCGTCTCGATCGCCGCGGGATGTCCGCCGCCCGCCTCCGTCGCACACAGCGCGACCAGCTCGTCATCGGCCAGGCCGGGAATGAGCGTGCGCACCGCCTCCTGGTATCCGGACAGGAACGCATAGCCGAGGCGGTCGGCGCCGAACCCGCCCGCGACGGCGATATCGACCGGTTTGTCGAAACGGTTCGCCGCCACCCGATGCCGGGTCCAGGCCGCGCCGACATCATCGAGCGGCGTCGTGGCGAGCGGTTCGGTCAGCAGGAAATCGAGCACGGAATCCACTCGTGCACGGTAACCGGCACAGGTGGACTTTCCGTGCCGGTTCAGCCGGCGGCCCGCTCGACCGGTTCCGGCGCCTGCCAGATCCGGCTGCGCAGATCCCGCCCGCGGATCACCTGGATCCGCCACGGATCCAAGCGCAGGATCTGCAGCTTCGGATCCTGCGGCGAGCGCCAGAACCGGCCGAGGTCGTAGCCGGCGCCAGGCGGACTGGTCTGCCGGTACAGCTGCCAGACCCGCTGCCTGGTCTCGGGCGCGTCGATCCACCCGGCGGTCGCGTCCACCGCCACCGAGTTGTTGCCCGGGGCCCAGTAGGAGAAGTTCACGTGCGGGTTGGCCGCGATGTGCGCGGATTTGACGGGGGTCTTGTAGGTCGCGAGCCAGCCGACCGGAACGCCGTCCGCGTTCTCCCAGATGGGAATCAGCACGCGGGTGCGCGGCCGGTTCCGTCGGTCGACGGTCACCATGGTGGCGTAGCCGATGTGGCCGACGAAGTCGTCGAATTCCGTTTCCAGATCCGCGAAAGAGGTCACCGTGCTGGTCATGCCGAGGCTCCGATCTTGCGTGCTACCGGTCACACCGGCCGGTCGCCCGACGACGGGTGCACTGGCTGTCGTCGCTGTCTCCGACCGGCCTTCTTGGTTACTTCTTGTAACTGACAACATCATGCGTCACCGTCGGTGAACTCGGAAGACGGCACTTTCGCGACACTGGGTTACCGCCGGGATACCGATCGGCGCATTGAAAGCCACCGCACATCGCCGCGAGTGATCTCCCGGCAACTCGCCGCGCCGCAGCTGCGCACCCCGGCGCGGAGCAGGTATCACTGATGGGGACACATTCGCCTCTAAAAGGAGTCTGAGCTGTGCCTGAACCGAACGAAGAGCGTAGGCGGGCACTGTTCGACAACGAGGCCAGATTGTCCTGGGTACTGGCCGCGTTGGCCGGTTTGATCGGTGCCGCGGCGTTCATGCATACCGCGGGCTATTTCGTCACGTTCATGACCGGTAACACTGAGCGCGCCATCCTCGGGCACTTCCACGACCAGAAGGACACGGCGCTCGCGGCGGCCTGCCTGCTCGCGTCGTTCGTCGGCGGCGTGGTGGTCGCCTCCTGGTGCCGGCGGCACTTCTGGTCCGGGCACCCGCACGGCCCGACGCTGCTGACCACCTTCAGCCTGGCCACCGCCTCGATCATCGACCTGGCCCGCATCCAGAACGCACCCGATATCGACTTCGTGCCGATCCTGTTCGTCGCGTTCGGCGTCGGCGCGCTCAACACCTCGTTCGTGAAGGACGGCGAAGTGTCGGTGCCGCTCAGCTATGTCACCGGAACGCTGGTGAAGATGGCGCAGGGCATCGAACGCCACATCAGCGGCGGCGACTACGCGGACTGGCTCGGCTACTTCCTGCTGTATGTGAGTTTCGCGCTCGGCGCGCTGCTCGGTGGTCTGCTCAGCATGGTGGTCGCGGGTTGGGCGATGCTGATCACCGCCACCGCCGTGTGCCTGGTCGTAACCGGCTACACCTATCTGCACCTCGACCGGCACGGCCCGCTCTCCGCGGAGTGACCCCGGCGCTTTTCCCGTGCGACCGTCCGGAGACCGCGGTTATGGTGGCCGCGTGGAGAATCTCGGGAGCGATGCCGACCAGTTCGCGGCGCTCGTCTTGCAGCAGCTGACCGACGCGGGTGAGCAAGGGGCGGAATACGACCCGGAGGAGTTCGTCATCCGCCTGTCGAGCGGGTGGGAGCTCTTCCTGGGCAACATCTTCCGGGAAACGCACGACCTGCCCGAGGATGAACGCGCCACCCGGATCGCCCGCTTCATCGCCACCCCGACCGACTCCGCGGCGATACCCGGTTGGCCGCAGGTGCGGTCCTCGTTGCTGCCCATCCTGCGCTCGGAGACCTTCGGGATCGGC
This sequence comes from Nocardia brasiliensis IFM 10847, assembly GCF_000710915.1. Classification (GTDB taxonomy): domain Bacteria; phylum Actinomycetota; class Actinomycetes; order Mycobacteriales; family Mycobacteriaceae; genus Nocardia; species Nocardia brasiliensis_A. The sequence continues at coordinate 22,838 of NZ_BAUA01000144.1, read as the reverse complement.
ACCACCAGCGGCCACGACATGGTCCCGCTCACCCGTCCCGCCCTGCCGTTCCTGAACGAGCTGGTCGCGGTGGACCTGCCGAACTCGCGCTCCATCGTCAACGACGTGATGCTCGCGGAATGGGGTGTCGAGGACGCCGAGGTGTTCGCCGCCGCCCGCGAAAACCTCACGGCCAAGGTGGGTTCCGGCGGTTTCAAGGAATCGGGCGTGCTGTTCTTCGGCGACGACGGTGACGGCTACTGCACGTCCTGGCCGCTGATCCCCGGCTGGCTCGCCGGTTGCGGCGACGGCGAGCAGCGGCCGATCGCGTTCCTGCCCGACGTCGACACGTTGATCATCGCCCCCGACGCCGGCGACCTCGGTCCCCTCTACGAATACGTGGAGAAGCAGTACCGCGAGGCGGTCCGCCAGATCTCACCGCAGGGTTACACGGTCGACGACGACGGCGCCGTGATCCCGCTCGATCAATCGCCCCGCCACCAGCACCTGCCCTTCGTCCAACGGGCCCGCTGTGGTTTGGCGCTGACCGAGTACGAGGCCCAAGGACGCGTCCTGAACGAGCAACTCGACGTGCGCCTCGCCATCGAGACCGCCAACGGCGATATCGAGAGCGCCTACGTCGGTTCCGTCATGTACATCGGCGCCGACAGCGGGCCCTACACCGTCACCATCTGGGGTGAAGGGGTCGACTATTTCCTGCCGGAAGCCGATTACGTGATGTTCTGCGTCGAGGAGAACGGCGAGAAGTCGGTGCTGTTCACCGTCCCGTTCGCCACGGTCGTCGACATGGTCGGGCTCACCCCGATCCCCGATCTCGCGCCGCGCCGCTACGAGATCCGGCACTGGCCCGACGCCGAGGTCCGGGCCCGGCTGGCGGCCGCCGCGGTCGAGCTGTGAACCGGGCCGGGTTCAATCCCGGTCCCGCGTCAGCTCGGTGTAGACGCGTAACCCCTCGGCGATCTTTCCCGCCGCGTGCTCCAGCTGCTCGGGCGGGAGGTATTTACCGAAGGCCGCCGCGTCCAGCAGCTGTTCGCGAACCTGCTCGAGGTTGATCCTGGCTCGGTCCCGGCGCGAAAGTTGAGGCACCGTCCAGACCCTACCTCGAGTCGAACTCATGTTCGAGAGATCGAGCGGGTGGAAATCAGCGGGTGGTGACCTCGTGCCACATGTCCGCGTCGCTGCGCCGGCGCAACTTCGAGATACCGACGAGAACAGCGACCACAGCACCCACAACGACCAGAATCTTCATGCCTCTCACCCTACTGGTTGGTTCCGGCGCACGACCAGGTCCCGGCGCGTCGGCTACGCCGATTCCGTTCCGCCGGAACGATCTTGGTGTGGCTTGCGTCGTCAGGCGGCGAAGACCGCGCGGACGACGGACTCGTCGCCGTCGATCTCGACCAGCCCGAAGGTGCGCGCACCGTCCAGGGTGAGCGCGCCCGCGGCCAGACCGAGTACACCCGCCGGATCGGCGCGGACCGTGGCATCGAGGTCGCCGCCGTCATGTGACCCGATCTCGAAGCCGGTCGCCGTCGCACGGAGCTGGAAGAGCGAGCCGCCGATCTCGAGGCCGACCACCGCGGCGCGACGGTGCTCGACCCGAGTGGCGAGCAGGGCCGGAACGGCGAGGGCGAGCCACTCGGGACGGAAGGCGTCACCCTCGGCCCCGCGCACCATCAACGGGGTGGACCAGCGGATCAGTCCCTCGATCGGCTCCCGCAGCTCGGCGCCCCACGGCGTGAGGGCGTACTCGACCACATTGCTCGTGCCGGCCAGTCGCCGCTCGAGCACACCTGCGGTCTCGAGGTCGCGCAGCCGGTCGGCGAGCAGGTTGGTCGCGATGCCGGGCAGGCCCTCGATCAGGTCCCGATAACGCGCGGGGCCGAGCAGCAGCTGACGCACGATGAGCAGATTCCACCGATCGCCGACCACCTCCAGCGATCGGGCGAGCCCACAGTACTGACCGTAACTACGCATCCTGCCCTCTACTTGACTTTATAAAGTGCACTTGAAATGCTCAAGCATATCGCGGGGCCGAGCCGAGAGGGGGCCGCCATGGCCGAGATCACCGAGAGTGCGCGACCAGCATGGGTCGACGACAGTCTGTTCCCGTTCGAGAGCCGTTTCGTCCAGATCGACGGGCACACCGTGCATTACGTCGACGAGGGGTCAGGCCCGACTCTGCTACTCCTGCACGGCAATCCGACCTGGTCGTTCCTCTGGCGCGAGGTGATCCGCGCACTGCGCGACGATTTCCGGTGCATCGCCCTCGACTACCCGGGCTTCGGGTTGTCCACGGCCGCACCCGGTTACGGCTTCCTGCCCGAAGAACACGCCGATGTGGTCACCGCGTTCGTAGACACGCTCGACCTGAATCGGGTCACCCTGGTCGGTCAGGACTGGGGCGGACTGATCGGCCTGGCCACAGTGCAGCGGCGGCCCGGCGTCTTCGATCGGCTCGTGCTCGCCGACACCTGGGCTTGGCCGGTCAACGGCGTCTTCCACTTCGAGTACTTCTCGCGCATCTTCGGCGGCCCCCCGGGACGCTTGCTGGCTCGGCGCCTGAACTTCGTCGTCAACGTGTTCATTCCCCTGGGCCACAAGCGGCGCAAGCCGACAGCCGCCGAGATGGCCCACTACCGCCGGCCGATGAGCACTCCGGAGCGCCGCAAGGCCACCGCGGTCTTCCCGCGCAGCGTCCTGTCCAGCCGCGCCTTCTTCGCTGAACTGGAAGCGGGTCACGCGGATATCGCCCACCTGCCGACCCTGATCGTCTGGGGCGACGCCGACATCGCCTTCCGCCCGCAAGAACGCGAACGCCTGGAAGCCACCTTCCCCGACCACAAAACCGTCATCGTCAAGGGTGCCGGCACCTACGTAGAGTCCGACGCCCCCGAAGAGTTCATCACCGCATTCCGCGCCTGGACCGCGACGAACCCCTGATTTCCCCTGAACCGGCACACTTTTCGAAGGCCGACCGTCACCCGGTCAAGTCGCCTCATGTCACCACGACCGAGGACACCGAAATCCTGTGGCGACCTAGCGGCATCATTCGCCGACCGAGCGTCGACGCCTTTGACCAACCACGGCGGATCACCGACACGATCGCAAGTCCGGCAGGGCGAGCACCGGCGAACTACGCAAACGTCGATACCCGAAGCCCGAAGGGCGAGCACCCGCGAACCACGCAACCATCGGCACCCGAAGCCCGAAGGGCGAGCCCTCCCGGCGTGCACGTGGGAGGGGGTCCGGGGGCGAAGCCCGCCGGGCGGGGCGTGGGGGCTGCGCCCCCACAAAATACGCGGAACGAGAACGGCTCACGCCCTGTGTGAGCATGAGCCGCCTACGAGTGGAGCCTAGGGGAATCGAACCCCTAACCCCTGCCTTGCAAAGGCAGTGCTCTGCCAATTGAGCTAAGGCCCCGGATATCGCTCGCCGTGCGTGCGCGGCGATCGACCCCGCAACGGTACCTTCCCGCTGTCGGCACGGTCAAAACAGACGGTCGGGGTCGGGCAAGCCGCAGTAGCCATTCGAACGCAACCCCCGTTGGGGGTCCGGGGGCGAAGCCCGCCGGGCGGGGCGTGGGGGGTTGCACCCCCCACAAAAACACTCCGAAACGAACAAAGGCTCACGCTCTTCGTGAGCATGAGCCTGCCGTGAGTGGAGGGTGGGCCTAGGAGGACTTGAACCTCCGACCTCTTCGTTATCAGCGAAGCGCTCTAACCGCCTGAGCTATAGGCCCTTATCTTGTTGTAGCGCGTAGTTCGCGACAACGTGTAGAGAGTACACAACACCGCCCATGCCATCCAAAACGGCTGGTAGAAGCTCCGCGCAGGGCAGTTCGGGATGGCCACCGACGCAAACGGCCGGTGCTGCCCGAGCGAGGGCGGCACCGGCCGTTCGGCAAGACCGGGTTCTAGTCGGGGTCGGCCAGGGTTACCTGGATGCCGCCGACGAGATCACAGCACTGGTTGTAGATGAACGTGCCCACGGTGCCGAGTGCGGTGAACAGCACGACGTTGATCAGGCCGATGACGCCGGCGTAGCCGAAGACCGTGCCCGCGTCGATGAGGCCGACCGACCCGCTGTCCTGGGACACCATGTCGGTGAAGGTGTTGTTCAGCCGCTCCCACACGCCCATGCCTTCGAGCACGATGTAGAGCAGGCCGACCGCGAGCATCCACACGAAGAACATCGCGACGCTGATGACGAGCGAGATCTTCAGCGTGGACCACGGGTCGATGCGCCGGATCTGCACGGTGGCGCGCAGCGGCTCGCCGGTGGCGACAGCGGCGGCGACCGCGACGGGCACCGCGGGCGAGATCGGGGTCTGCGGGCCGGTGGTCTCGGGCGCCGACGGCGGCAGCGGGTGCCGGATCTCGGACAGGTCGGGCATGTCCTTGATCAGTTCGGGACGCGCGATGCTGCGGGTGGGTCCGTCGATGCCGACGGACTTCACCATCGCCGCTTCCTTGCGGGCCGCCTTGGCGGCGAGGTCCGCGGTGGTGCGCGCGTTGGTGACGCCACCGCCGAGACCGCCACCGCCACCGGAGCCGCTGGGGCGTCCGGTCACCGGTGCCTGGCCGGGCCGGTACAGGTTGGACTGCGGCTCCCGCTGCGGGAGTTGCGACCACCCTTCCTGGAACGACGATTGGCCACCGCCGTTGCCGCCGGACTGATCCCCGGACTCGGGTGCACCGGACTCAGAGTTGTTCATGCGGACAGTCTGGTCGAACGCTTCTTGGCCGCCTTGACCGGGCACCTGCTCGGGGCCGGACTGCTTGTTCGCGAAATCGCCTTGCTGGTCGCGCATTTCGCGGGGCTGTCCACCCTGCGGGCCGCCTGCCGACGGCCCGCTACCCTGCTGACCACCGGCTTGCGGACCGCCCGGCCGCGCACCGCCCGGCTGACCACCGTGCGGTTGCCCGCCCTGCTGGCCGCCCGGCGACTGCGCACCACCCGGTTGGCCGCCGTTCGGCGGGCCGCCATTGGGCTGCCCGCCGCCCTGCTGCCCGTTCTCTGCCGAGGAGACCGGCCGTGGGATCGGCCGCGGCGGAATCGGTGACGGTGCGATCCGCTCGGTCACACCGTTCGTCTGGTGCCGCTCGTCATTCGGCTGATTCGGAGTGGTCAATGGGAATCCTTAGATCCGTTCGTTGCCGCCGCTGTTGGTTTACTCAGAAGAACCGGTGTCGCTGTCGCCGCCGGCGTGCAGATCGGGATCGGGCTCGTCGGCATTGCGCGCGATAGCAAGCAACGTATCGCCCTCGCCGAGGTTCATCAATCGCACGCCCTTGGTCTGTCGTCCAGCCTTACGAACCTGCTTGGCCACTGTCCGGATGACACCACCACCGGAAGTGATCGCGTACAACTCATCCTCGTCCTCGACGATGAGCGCACCGACCAGGGTGCCACGCTTGGGGTCGTATTGGACGGTCAATACACCTTTACCGCCGCGACCCTGCGCCGTGTACTCCTCGATCGCAGTCCGCTTAGCGTAGCCGCCGGCGGTCGCGACCAGCAGGTATGTATCCGGCCGCACCACGTTCAGCGACAGGAGTTCATCCGAGGCGTTGAACCGCATGCCCTGCACGCCGGAGGTGGCCCGGCCCATCGGGCGCAGCGCCTCGTCGGTCGCGGAGAACCGGATCGACTGGCCGAGCGCCGAGACCAGCAGCAGGTCGTCGTCGGCCGAGCAGAGCACGGCGCCGACCAGTTCGTCTTCGTCACGCAGATTCACCGCGACGATGCCGCCACTGCGGTTGGAATCGAAGTCCGACAGCTTCGACTTCTTCACGAGGCCATTCTTGGTGGCGAGCACCAGGTACGGAGCGACTTCGTAGTTTTTGATCTGGATGATCTGGGCGATCTTCTCGTCCGGCTGGAAGGCGAGCAGGTTCGCCACGTGCTGGCCGCGCGCGGTGCGGTTGGCCTCGGGCAGCTCGTAGGCCTTGGCGCGGTAGACCCGGCCCTTGTTGGTGAAGAACAGCAACCAGTCGTGGGTCGAGGAGATGAAGAAGTGCTTGACCAGGTCGTCCTGCTTGAGCCCGGCGCCCTGCACGCCCTTGCCGCCGCGCTTCTGGCTGCGGTAGAGGTCGGTCTTGGTGCGCTTGGCGTAGCCGGTCTCGGTGATCGTGACGACCACGTCCTCGCGGGCGATCAGGTCCTCGTCGGCGACGTCGCCGTCGGCCGCGATGATCCGGGTGCGCCGGTCGTCGCCGTACTTCTCGACGATCTCGGCCAGCTCGTCGCGCACGATCGCGCGCTGACGTTCTTCCTTGGCGAGGATGTCCTTCAAGTCGGCGATCTCGAGCTCGATCTTGGCCAACTCGTCGATGATCTTCTGCCGCTCCAACGCCGAGAGGCGGCGCAGCTGCATGTCGAGGATCGCGGTGGCCTGGATCTCGTCGATGTCGAGCAACTGCATCAGGCCGGTGCGCGCGGTGTCGGTGTTGGCCGAGCGCCGGATCAGGGCGATGACCTCGTCGAGCGCGTCGAGCGCCTTGACCAGGCCGCGCAGGATGTGGGCCCGCTCCTCGGCCTTGCGCAGCAAGTACTTGGTGCGCCGGACGATGACGTCCAACTGATGCTTGACGTACAGCCGGATCATCTGGTCGAGCCGCAGCGTGCGCGGCACCCCGTCGACGATCGAGAGCATGTTGCAGCCGAAGCTGGTCTGCAGCTGGGTGTGCTTGTACAGGTTGTTCAGCACGACCTTGGCGACCGCGTCCCGCTTGACCGTGACCACGATCCGCATGCCCGCGCGGTCGGAGGACTCGTCGTGGATATCGGAGATGCCCGCGATCTTGCCGTCGCGCACCTGCTCGGCGATCGAGTTGATGAAGTTGTCCGTGTTGACCTGGTACGGCAACTCGGTGATGACCAGCGTGGTCCGGCCCTTGTTGTCTTCCTCGATCTCGACCACACCGCGCATCCGGACCGAGCCGCGGCCGGTGGTGTAGGCGTCGTGGATGCCCTGACTACCGACGATGAGTCCGTAGGTGGGGAAGTCCGGCCCCTTCACCCGCTCCATGCAGGCGGCCAGCGTCGACTCTTCGTCGGCGTCGTGGTTGTCCAGCGCCCAGTAGATCGCCTCGGCCAGTTCGGTGAGGTTGTGCGGCGGGATGTTGGTCGCCATGCCGACCGCGATGCCGTTGCTGCCGTTCATCAGCAGCGCGGGCACCCGGCTCGGCAGCACGGTCGGCTCCTGCGAGCGACCGTCGTAGTTCGGGATGAAATCGACCGTCTCGTGGTCGATTTCGCGCAGCATCTCCATTGCGAGCGGGGTCAGCCGGCACTCGGTGTAACGCATGGCGGCCGCGCCGTCGTTGCCGCGCGAGCCGAAGTTTCCCTGGCCGTCGACCAGCGGGTAGCGCAGCGACCACGGCTGCGCCATGCGCACGAGGGTGTCGTAGATCGACGCGTCACCGTGCGGGTGGTAGTTACCCATGGTCTCGGCGACCGGGCGCGCGGACTTCACGTAACCGCGGTCGGGCCGATATCCGTTGTCGTACATCGCGTACAGCACACGCCGGTGCACCGGCTTCAGGCCGTCGCGCACCTCGGGCAGCGCACGGCCGACGATCACGCTCATCGCGTAATCGATGTAGCTGTTCTGCATTTCCTGCTGGATGTCGACCGGGTCGATCCGGTCGCCGCCGGTGCCTCCGAACGGAGGCAGCGTCGTGTCGGTCATCAAGTCTCCTTAGCGGGCGGTGCGGTTGCGGTGCCGCGCGGGTGTGCACCCGGCGGGCGAGCGCACCGGCTTATACGTCGAGGAAGCGAACGTCCTTGGCATTACGGGTGATAAAGCTGCGGCGGGCCTCCACGTCCTCGCCCATCAGCACGCTGAACAGCTCGTCGGCCGCGGCCGCGTCGTCCAGGGTGACCAGCTTGAGCACGCGCACCGACGGGTCCATGGTGGTTTCCCACAGCTCCTTGGCGTTCATCTCGCCCAGACCCTTGTAGCGCTGCACGCCGTCGTCCTTGTTGATCTTCTTGCCCGCCGCGAGACCCGCCTCGAGCAGACCGTCGCGTTCCCGGTCGGAGTAGGCGAACTCGGGATCGGCACGCTGCCACTTGAGCTTGTACAGCGGCGGCTGGGCCAGGTACACGTGCCCCTGCTCGACCAACGGGCGCATGAACCGGAACAGCAGCGTGAGCAGCAGCGTCGCGATGTGCTGGCCGTCGACGTCGGCGTCGGCCATCAGCACGATCTTGTGATACCGCAGCTTGGCGATGTCGAACTCGTCGTGGATGCCGGTGCCGAAGGCGGTGATGATCGACTGCACCTCGTTGTTCTTGAGGACTCGGTCGATACGCGCCTTCTCGACGTTGATGATCTTTCCGCGCAGCGGCAGGATCGCCTGATACATCGAGTCGCGACCGGATTTGGCCGAGCCACCGGCGGAGTCGCCCTCGACGATGTAGATCTCGGACTTGCTCGGATCCTTGGACCGGCAGTCGGCCAGCTTGCCCGGCAGGCCGCCGAGATCGGTGGCGGACTTGCGGCGCACCAACTCTCGCGCCTTGCGCGCGGCGACCCGGGCCTGCGCGGAGGAGACCGCCTTGTTCACGATGGTCTTCGCGTCGGCCGGGTTGGCCTCGAACCAGTGCGTCAGGTGCTCGTTGCACGCCTTCTGCACGAACGACTTGACCTCGGTGTTGCCCAGCTTGGTCTTGGTCTGGCCCTCGAACTGCGGCTCGGAGACCTTCACGCTGACGATCGCGGCCAGGCCCTCGCGGATGTCGTCGCCGGTGAGGTTGCCGTCCTTCTCCTTGATCAGCTTCTTGTCTTTGGCGTACTTGTTGACCACCGTGGTCAGCGCCGCGCGGAAACCTTCCTCGTGGGTGCCGCCCTCGTGGGTGTTGATGGTGTTCGCGAAGGTGTGCACCGACTCCGAGTAGCCGGAGTTCCACTGCATGGCGACCTCGAGCTCGTGGCCGGTGCCCTTGCCGGTGAACCCGACGACGGAGTTGTGGATCGGCTGCTTGGTGCGGTTGATGTGGCGGACGAAGTCCTCCAGACCGCCCGGGTAGTGGTAGGTCCGCGTCTTGACCTTGTGCTCGACCGGCGCCGCCGCGGCATCGGCCTCGGCATGCTTGGGCGCCTCCGCGGTCTCGCTGACCACGTCGTCGGTGATCTCGGACTCGCTGACCCGCTCGTCGGTGAGGGTGATGGTGAGTCCCTTGTTCAGGAACGCCATCTCCTGCAGACGGCGCGCGACCGTCTCGAAGTTGTAGGTCGTGGTCTCGAAGATCTCCGGGTCGGCCCAGAACCGGATCGTGGTACCGGTCTGCTTGGACGCCTCGCCCTGCACCAGCTTGCCGGGGATCGAGTCCTTGTACGACTGGCTCCAGTGGTAACCGTCGCGGTCGATCTCCGCCTCCAGCCGGGAGGACAGCGCGTTCACCACGGAGATGCCGACGCCGTGCAGACCACCGGACACCGCGTAGGAGTCGGAGTCGAACTTGCCGCCGGCGTGCAGCTGGGTCATGACCACTTCGATGGTCGGGACGCCCTGGGCGTGCATCGCCACCGGGATACCGCGGCCATCGTCGACCACCTCGACGCCGCCATCGGCGAGCAGGGTCACCTCGACCTTGGACGCGTATCCGGCCATCGCCTCGTCGACCGAGTTGTCGACGACCTCCCAGATCAGGTGGTGCAGACCACGCTCACCGGTGGAGCCGATGTACATGCCGGGACGCTTGCGGACCGCCTCGAGTCCTTCGAGGACCGTAATGGACGAGGCGCCGTAATCCGCCTTGCCCGAGTTAGCGTTGGTCGAGCCCGATGCGTTGGAGTCGTTGGCAGCCACTGGTCGGTAGCTCTCCTTACTTGCTGATCCTCCTGGCGAGGCACTGCACAGCACACGGTGGTCCCTGGCCATTCCACTGGGGAAATGTGGGGCCACGCGAGCTGTACGGAACGCGCCGAAGGTGATCGCCGCTAGTTACGTCACCATCCTACTGGTACAGCCAACCTACAACGCACCTACGACACCCCTGACAGCTCCGTGAATGCGAGAAATCGGACCGCCGCGAGTCTGTTCCGCCTTTTAACGCTTTCGCTCGACTCTGGGAGCAATCGGGCGGTGCTCGCCCGGTACCCACCGAACCGCCCGTGGCGCCGCCTCGGCACACCGCCGGTTTCCGGGTCGGCGACGGTAGCCGACGGGTTACCGGTTCGGCGCGCGGCGGACCACCATACTGCGGAAACCCCCGGCTGAACCCGTGAGCGGGCGCGACAGGTGAAGCCTAGTCCGTACCGCCCCTGTTCGCCGGACTCGGCCAACTTCCGTCACATTGACGAAATCGGTTGTCCCGGCGCGCGATCCGGCCCCGTTTCACGTGGAACGCGGCGGGCTAACCGTAGGTGTCACGCGGGCCACGGCCCTTGATATGCCGCTCCCCCTTGCGCCAACTCGGCGCCGCAGGGCCGGTGATCTTCAGCGAGGTCACTACGCCGGGACCGACGGCGGCATTGATCTTCACCAGGATCTGGCTCTGCAACATGCGCAACTGCGTGGCCCAGGCGGTCGATTCGGCGGCGATGCTCAGCACGTTGTCCTTCAGGGTGATCGGCGTGGCGTGCGCGGCGATGTCCTCGCCGACCACCCCCGCCCAGCGCCCGAACACCATGCCCTCGGCGACCTTGGCCGACCAGCCGCGGCTCTTGGCCAGCGCGCCGGTCAGGGCCGCGAAAGTCTGTGGATCACGCTGATCCGGCCCCGCACCCGACCAGCCGGACCGGCGCCGGGTGCCGGCCCGGAGGCGGCGCTGCGGCGAGGAACGCCCCTGCCCGACGGATTTACCGCTCGCCTTCGCGGCCGCGCGGGCCTCCTCGAGCGCGCGCCTGGCCAGGTCGATCCCGCGTAACTCCGGCTCTGGACCTGCCGGTTCGGCGCCCGGCTGCTGCTGATCGGTCACCAAGGCTCCTCACGTTCTCGTCGGTCACGGCCTGAGTCACTCTACGACAGGGCACCGACGCAGACCGTGCGGCGAACAGCGTCGAGCGAACGCGGACGTTCCGGTCGGCGAGTTCTCCACAGGAACCTGTTGATAACAGGAAAACCTGTGCAGAAATTCGAATGTGTTTGCCTTTCGCGCGCCCACCGGGACACGAAAGTGCTTGTCACTGCGGCGGTGTGGCCGGTTCGCCGATCTGTGAGGTGCGCCCGTCCGGTCCGCCGTTCGTCTCCACCCGCAGCGGCACCGCGGCCAGCTCGGCCGGCACGTCCTCCGGCACCGCGGCCGTGATCAGCACCTGTTCCGCACCGGCCGCGACCGCGGCGAGCGCGGTACGCCGGCGCCGGTCCAGCTCGGCGAACACGTCGTCGAGCAGCAGCACCGGCTCGGATCCGTTGGCGCGCAACAGCTCGAACGCGGCGAGCCGCAGCGCCAACGCGTAGGACCAGGATTCCCCGTGGCTGGCGAACCCCTTGGCCGGTGCGCTGCCGAGATTGAGGTCGAGTTCGTCGCGGTGCGGGCCGACCAGGCACACACCACGTTCCAGCTCCCGGGGCCGGGCCGCCGCGAGTTCGCGCAGCAGCACCGCCTCCAGCGCTTCGGTGTCGTCGGGCTGGGGTTCCCTTGCGGGATCGAGGAATTCGGGCGGCAGGGCGGCACTGCGGTAACCGATTGTGGCGGGCCGGGATTCGGGCGCGATCGAGGCATACGACGTGGCGAGGTACGGATACAGCTCGTGCACCAGCTTCAGCCGGTGCGCCAGCAGCACCGACGCGTGGGTGGCCAGGTGCCCGTCCCACACGTCCAGCGTGCTCAGATCTGCTCTCGATCGGGCTTGCCGCCCAGCGGATTTCAGCAGCGCGGACCGCTGCCGCAGCACGCGATCGTAATCGCTGCGCACCGCGGCCAGCCGGGGCAGGCGGGTGGTGCACAACTCGTCCATGAACCGGCGGCGCTCGCCCGGGTCGCCCCGGACCAGGGCGAGATCCTCGGGCGCGAACAGCACGGTCTGCAGGATGCCGAGGATCTCGCGGGTGCGCCGGACCGGTGACCGGTTGATCTGGGCGCGATTGGCGGTGCCCTGGTTCAGCTCGACGTCGATGCGCAGTTCCCGGCCGGTGTTGACGACGGAGGCGCCGATCCTGGCCCGTTCGGTGCCGATCCTGATCAGCGGCGCGTCGGCGGCGACCCGATGCGACCCGAGGGTGGCCAGGTAACCGAGCGCCTCGATCAGGTTCGTCTTGCCGTTGCCGTTCGATCCCAAGAAAACCGTTCGGCCTGGGGATAATTCGAGTTCTGCATGATGCCAGGAACGGAAGTCACGCAGGGACAGCGTTCGAACGAACATCCGCTATCTGGCTCCTGCCTGCACGAGTTCGCCAGATTCGACCTGCGCGACCCGCATCGGCGCAGGTGCCGAGGTGTTTGCTGGCCATCCACAGCACTGCGTGAGCCTGTGGATGAATTGTGTCCTCGCCCACCCTCGGGCCGACGAATCCCGCAGTCGCGCTACCGGTTCGACAGCGCCTGGGGATGGCTGCGGATGATCGCAGCCGCGCAGGGCCGACCGTCGATGCCGCCGACAGAACTGGCGAACACAGACGGCCGAACCCGGTTCACGATCACGCACCTGCGCTCAGCCCGGCAGCCGGACCGGCATCAACAGGTAGATGTACGGGCTGTCCAGCGCCGCGAACGCACCCGAATCGAGGGCCTGCGGCTCCTCCTCGGAGGCTGGCAGCAGCACCGCGGGACGGCTGGGCGTGGTGAAGCCGAACGTCACCCGGTCGGCGTGCAACGCGGACAGGCCGTCGATGAGGTAGCCCGGGTTGAACGCGATGGTCAGGGATTCGCCGCGGAAATCGGCCTCCAGCCATTCCTCGGCGCGGCCCGCGTCGTCGCCGCCGGCGGACAGTTGCAGGCCCTCTGTGGAGAACTCCAGCCGCACCTGCGCACCCCGCTCGGCGACCAGGGCGACGCGTTTGATCGCTTCGGTCAGCACGGACACCTGGAGGGTGGCGATGGAGGTGTGTTCCTTCGGCAACAGCTGACGGAACTTGGGGAATTCCGCGTCGAGCAGCCGGGTGGTGGTGCGGCGGCCCGCGTTCACGATGCCGAGCAGGCCGTCCGAGCCCGCGCCGGTGCCCAGCGACAGCTGCACCGGGGCATCGGAGGCCCCGAGGGTCTTGGCGGCCTCGGACAGCGTCCTGGCCGGGATGAGCACCGCGGTCTCGATATCGGCGTTGGCGGGCTTCCACTCGATGTGGCGCACCGCGAGCCGGAAGCGGTCGGTGGCCGCGAGCACCACCTTGTCGCCCTCGATCTCGACGCGGATGCCGGTGAGCATGGGCAGCGTGTCGTCGCGGCCCGCGGCGACGGCGACCTGGCCGACCGCGCTCGCGAAGACATCCACACCGAGTTCACCGGTCTGCTGCGGGACCTCGGGAAGCTGGGGATAGTCCTCGACCGGCATGGTCGGCAGCGAGAACTTCGCGCTGCCACAGGAGATCAGCACCCGGGTGCCGTCGACGGACACGTCGACCGGCTTGTTCGACAACGCCTTGGTGATGTCGGCGAGCAGCCGGCCGGACACCAGGACCTCGCCGGGACCGGCGACCTCGGCCGCGACGCGCATCTGCGCGGAGACCTCGTAGTCGAAACCGGAGACGGTGAGCCCGCTGTCGTCGGCGACGAGCAGCACGCCGCCGAGCACCGGGACCGGAGGCCGGGACGGGAGGCTACGTGCCACCCAGGCAACGGATTCCGCGAAGTCCTCACGGGCGACCCGAAACTTCATGCTTGCAAGCTCCATCGCCCGATCAGTCCTCTCCCAGTTCCGTGAGCTGTTGTGCAGTGGCCGGACATTGGTCCCTCCAAGCCTTTCGGCTCGATCAGCGTTTGGTTCGCGAAGGGTGCTGGATCGGCCGCCATCAAAAGTGTGGCACAGGCGACCGACACCAAACCGTACCCGCGACTGCGCCCGTGGCCTAGTCCGACCCTCCGGGGGTCGGTGCGCTGTGTGTCGAGAACTTGTCGGTGGGTGCGAGTAGGAACTGTCGCGAAGAGGGTGTCGCAGATTCGGGCCGGCGAGCGATGCATAGGTGTGGGGCAGGGATTGGTCGATGAGGGCTCCACTCCCCTCCTCCTTGCCTGGGGACGGGAGCACTCCTGGACCGCAGCTCCCCAACCGACTTTCCACACAGCCTGTTTTCAAGAGAGTTCTTCTAGAAGAAGAACTGAAGTAGTAGTAGGCACTGTGGAATCTGTGCACTGACGCCGAATCTGCTGGTCAGCGGGCGTGGTGCCATGGGGATGACCGGTGCGTGTCTCGAGGATGAACGAGCGGCGTCTGTGGAGTTCCGAAGTTGTCCCACATTCATCCTCGAGTGCTCCTCGAGTTGTTCCACCGAATTCACCCGGTTGTTCACACGTGTGTACCGAGGGGTGGACAACTCGAGGATTCCTCGAGGACTCCACATGGACTCCTCGAGGAATCCACAACCCGGTGCGGGCCTCTTGGCTGGTCAGCCCCTGTGCGCAAGATCGGCTGGGGAAACTGTGGAGCGAGCCCTGTTAGCGGACGTCGCGACACCCATCCCCACACCTGTTAGCCGATCGGTGCACAAACCGGTGGATTCCTCGAGGACTCCACAAGGATTCCTCGAGGAATCCACAGGGCAAAAAAGTGCACCGCCCCTGGTCAGAGGCGGTGCACAGGTGTTAGTAGAACTCAGCGAGCCGATCCGGCCGACAGGGCTGTGGATACTTCAGCGGGAGCGTTGTTTGATCCGCGCGGTCAGCTCCTGCACCTGGTCGTAGACGCGGCGCCGCTCGGTCATTTCCTTGCGGACCTTCTTCTCCGCGTACATCACCGTGGTGTGGTCGCGGCCGAACGCCTGACCGATCTTGGGCAGCGAGAGGTCGGTCAGCTCGCGGCACAGGTACATGGCGATCTGGCGTGCCTGCGCGAGCGGACGGGCCTTGCCCGGGCCGGTCAGCTCCTCGAGCGTGGTGTTGAAGTACTCGGCGGTGACCGCCATGATCGTGGCCGCGTTGATCTCCAGCGCCGCGGTGTCGGGCATCAGGTCGCGCAGCACCACCTCGGCCAGCGGCAGATCCAGCGGCTGACCGTTCAGCGAGGCGAACGCGGTCACCCGGATGAGCGCGCCCTCCAGCTCACGGATGTTGCGCTCGACCCGGCTGGCGATCAGTTCCAGCACATCGTGCGGCACGTCGAGCCGGTCCATCCGGGCCTTCTTGCGCAGGATGGCGATGCGCGTCTCCAGTTCGGGCGGCTGCACATCGGTGATCAGGCCCCATTCGAACCGGGTCCGCAACCGCTCTTCCAGCGTGGCCAGCTGCTTGGGCGGGCGGTCGGAGGAGACGACGATCTGCTTGTTGGCGTTGTGCAGGGTGTTGAAGGTGTGGAAGAACTCCTCCTGGATGCCTTCCTTGCCCTCGATGAACTGGATGTCGTCGACCAGCAGGATGTCGGTCTCGCGGTAGCGGCGCTTGAACGCCACCTTGCGGTCGTCGCGCAGGCTGTTGATGAAGTCGTTGGTGAACTCTTCGGTCGAGACGTACTTCACCCGCATGCCGGGAAACAGGCGCTGGGCGTAGTGACCTGCCGCGTGTAGTAGGTGCGTCTTCCCCAAACCCGAAGCGCCCCAGACGAACAGCGGGTTGTAGGCACGGGCCGGCGCCTCCGCGATGGCGACCGCGGCGGCGTGCGCGAACCGGTTGGACGCGCCGATGACGAACGTTTCGAAGGTGTACTTCGCGTTGAGGCTGGCCGACGACGTGGCGGGCGCCGAGGTCTCCTGGGACTTGGTGAAGTAGGTCGGCCAGGAGTTGCGCACGTTGACCACGGGCTCGTCGTCGTGCTCCGGGCGGGGGTTGTCGGATTCGCGCACCGACTCGTGCGCGGCCGCCAGGCCGGAATCCTCGGCCGGTGCCGCCTCCCGCACCGGCGCGCGCACCGGTCCGCGCATCGTGGCGGGACCGGGATCAGGGGTGAACAGCGACTCCTGGCCGGGCGGGATGGACTCGCGCCGCGGCGGCAGTCCCGGTTCGCGGCGGGCGGCGGGCGCGGGTTCGCGCCGCGGCGGCAACTCGGTGTGTGCCGGGTAGTCGTCCTGGCCCTGGTAGTCGTCGCGGGGATAGTCCGGCCGGTCGTACTCGGCGGCGGGCGGATACTCGGGCGCGTACTCGGCGTCGGAGTACGTGTCGGCGCCCGCGTACTCGGGGGCGTAATCGTTCGGCTGGGCGTAGCGCGGGGCCGGGTAGTCGTCGCGTCCCTGATACTCGGTGCCCGGGTAGCCCGGTTGAGGATGCCCGTTTTCCCGGGGGCCGTTGTCCCTGCGTCCGTTGTCGAGCGGACCGTTGTCTCGGGGACCGTTGTCCCTGGCCCGTTCGGGCCGGCTCGTCATCCTGGCGTGGCGGGGGTTGCTGCTCGCGCGGTCGGCGGCCGGGGCGGTCGGCGCGGCGATGCGCACGCCGAGCCCTTCCACCTGCGGGCCGAGTCGCCGGGCCAGCGATCGCAGGATCGGTTCGCGCAGATCGCGTTCGATGGCTTCCTGAGCCAGCGAGGAAGGTACCGAGAGCAGGGCGAAGCCCTGCGCCACCGTCAGCGGCTTGACCAGTTTCAGCCAGGCCTGCTGGGCTCGGGTCACCGGCGGAATGGCGCCGTCCGGTGAGCCGGTGGTCAGCTCGGCAACTACCTCGGGCCACACCGTGGCCAACACGTTCTGCTCGTCGTCCATGCAGTTTCCTCCCCGGAAGTAGGTCGATAGGAGCAGACGGCCGGGGCACGCGGGGAGGTGATGGCGACGACCATGCTCGGGTCGGTACCGTGATCCTGCGTACGTCCGTAACCGGTTCGGACGCTGCCCAGATCCCCATTCCGGGCGGCGGCGTGGCACCGTCGGCCCTACGAATATGCCACTCCAGGGGTCTTTCCACACAATTATCCACAGATGTGGAGAACCCTGGGGAGTTGTGAAATGCGCTTGCGTGGCCGCTAGATAAGGCGTTGACCAGCGGTTCTGTAGCTAACGATGAGCAACATAGCTGGTGGCCGGGCTCGGGCGTGGCTAGGGGTGTGGACGAACTCACGGTGATACTCACAGGCCTGGGCAGTGATGTGCACAGCGCTCGATTCCGGTCGTGCGGGGTTTGTGCTGGTCGTGTGGACGGCCGCGGCGGGGTGGGCCGAGTTTGACCCGTTCGGAGCCGATCAGTACCCTCGTACAGTCACCCTTTGGTGCGGTGGCGGTCTTGTGCTGACCGCGGGTAGGTCGATATCGACCGACTGTGCGCCAAGACCGACGCGCCGATGATGACCGGACCTGTGATTCATCGCGAATACCTGTATCACCGAAAAAGCTTCGGGTACCGACTGGTGCCCACTGACTCGAGGAGTGTTGACCGTGGCCAAGGGCAAGCGGACGTTCCAGCCGAACAACCGTCGTCGGGCGCGCGTCCACGGCTTCCGTCTCCGGATGCGCACCCGTGCCGGTCGCGCCATCGTTTCGGCGCGCCGCCGCAAGGGCCGCGCCGAACTCACTGCCTGATCCTCGCTCGCGGACGCTCGGGTGTTGCCTGAGCCGTATCGGTTGCATCATCGTGCCGACTTCTCCCGGACGGTGCGCCGCGGCCAGCGAATCGGGAGGCGCGACCTGGTCGTGCACGTCTATACCCACTCCGGCCAAGGTTCCGTGCTGACGCACGGGTATGACGGAGTGGTGGACATGACTGATGAACGCCATGGTGATCCGGCCGGAGTGTCGATCCGCGTCGGTGGACCACGCTTCGGGTTGATCGTCAGCAAGGCGGTGGGCAACGCGGTGATTCGACACCGCGTCGCCCGCCGCCTGCGTCATATGTGCCACCAGATGATCTCGGAGTTGCCCAGCGACACCGATGTCGTCATCCGCGCCTTGCCCGGTGCGGCGAATGCTTCTTCGGCGGAACTGCTGCGCCAGATGCGCGCCGCGCTGCGCAAACTCGGGGTCGGCACGGTATGAGCCGCACCGCCACGATCGGCCGGCTACCGGCGAACGCGCTGATCTTCCTGATCGAGTTGTATCGGACCTACGTCTCCCCCACCCGCATGCCGGTGTGCCGTTTCACCCCGACCTGCAGCGAGTACGCGGTCACCGCGTTACGGACGCGCGGGCTGTTCATCGGCCTCGGATTGGCGGCCGTGCGACTGGCCAAATGTGCGCCCTGGCACCCTGGTGGGTGGGACCCGGTTCCGGAGCGGAAGCGAAGCACCGTTCGCACCGCACCAGGAACCGAGGCAGCCACCGATCCGGCGTCGCAGGGAACCGACCTGCAGACCGGCTCGGTGTCGGAGCCGAACGCTTGGAAAGGATCACCGCGCGCGGTGATCGGCGATACGAACGACGGGAGTGCATAGAGCCGTGCTCGACTTCATTTATTATCCGGTGTCCTGGATCTTGTGGTTCTGGCATCGGGTTTTCGCGTTGGTGCCCGGTCTCGGTAAAGACAGCGGCATCGCCTGGGCACTGGCCGTCGTGTTCCTCGTGTTCACGCTGCGTGTGCTGCTCTACAAGCCGTTCGTGAAGCAGGTCCGCACCACCAAACAGATGCAGGAACTGCAGCCGCAGATCAAAGAGCTGCAGAAGAAGTACAAGAACGACCGCCAGAAGATGGCCGTCGAGATGCAGAAGCTGCAGAAGGACCACGGCTTCAACCCGCTGATGGGCTGCCTGCCGATCCTGGCCCAGGTGCCGGTGTTCCTCGGCCTGTTCCACGTGCTGCGTTCGTTCAACCGGACCGGTCACGGCTTCGGCCAGCTGGGCATGTCGATCGCGGAGAACGCGAACACGCCGAACTACGTGTTCAACGCCGCCGATGTGCAGTCGTTCCTGAGCGCCCGTATCTTCGGCGCGCCGATCTCGGCCTTCATCACCATCCCGAACACCGAGCTGCAGGCCTTCGCCATCCACGGACTCGGCCTGCCGAGCAAGCTGAACATCGCGCTCGTCGCCATCCCGCTGATGATAATCGCCGGTCTCGCAACGCATTTCAACGCGCGTGCGTCGGTCGCGCGGCAGACGCCGGAGGCGGCGGCGAACCCGCAGGCCGCGATGATGAACAAGCTCGCGCTCTGGGTCTTCCCGCTCGGTGTGCTCGTCGGTGGCCCGTTCCTGCCGATCGCCATCCTCCTGTACTGGGTCTCCAACAACATCTGGACCTACGGGCAGCAGCACCTCGTCTTCGGCCGCATGGAGAAGGAAGAGGAAGAGAAGAAGCTGGCCAAGCTGGAACAGCGGGCACAGAACGCGCCCAAGCCGGGGGCCAAGCCGGTCAATGTGAAGAAGAAGCCGAGTCCGGGGGCGGACTCCGTCGAGGATGCTGTCGAGGGTGCGCCGTCGACCAACGGCACCGCGAAGACCCCAAGCAAGGCTGCGGGTCAGCGTCGGCCGGGCGGTCAGAAGCGTCCGGGCAACCGCGGCCGGGCGAACCAGAAGCGCAGACGCTGATCACACTTCGGTGGCCGGGCGGCCACCACGCTGAGCAACCCTTTGATCGCGCACCGTCCGGCGGCGAGCGCCCGGCGAGCGTGATGAGCAGATGAAGGAAACCCAAATGACAGTTGAGACCGACGGAGGGGACGCCACAGTGGCGACGACGATGGTGAACGCCGGAACGGACGCCGACGATGTCGTGAACGACGCGGAGGAAGCCCTCATCGAAGAGGGCGAGATCGCGGGCGACTACCTGGAGCAGTTGCTCGACGTGCTCGACTTCGACGGGGATATCGATCTCGACGTCGAGGGTGACCGTGCCATCGTCAGCATCGACGGCGGCCGCGATCTGTCGAAGCTGGTCGGTCGCAACGGTGAAGTGCTGGACGCGCTGCAGGAGCTGACCCGGCTCGCCGTGCAGCAGGCGACCGGCGTGCGCAGCAGGCTCATGCTGGACGTGGCCGGCTGGCGCGCCAAGCGCCGGGAAGACCTGAGCGCGCTCGGCACCGCCGCCGCGCAGCGTGTGCTGGAATCGGGTGCGCCGGAGTCGCTCGCGCCGATGACCCCGTTCGAGCGCAAGATCGTGCACGACGCGGTGGCGGCGATCGAGGGCGTCGAGAGCGAGAGCGAAGGCGTCGAGCCGAACCGGCACGTGGTCGTCGTTCCGTCCTGAGCGAAGCCGTGCGCCGTTGGCCGGATATCGTTAGGGGACGGCGTATTTCGTCACTCTGACGGTAGCGGTGGGATAGGGCCTCTGGTCTTCGGATCGGGGGCCTTGTTCATGTCCGGCATCCCTGTTTATCTCCCTGACGAGTTCGGAAGGATGTTTCACGTGGAACGAGATCTCGGTGGAACCACCGCGTTGCCTGCCGAGCTGGAACCACCCGCGGCCGCCGCGGTCGTGTTCGGCGACCGACTCGATCTCGCCCGGCAGTATTGCGCGGCGCTCGCCACCGCGGGGGTGGAGCGCGGTCTGATCGGTCCGCGCGAGGTGCCTCGCCTCTGGGATCGGCACATCCTCAACTGCGCGGTGATCGGTGAACTGATCGCCGAAGGCGCGTCCGTGGTGGATATCGGCAGCGGTGCCGGGCTGCCCGGTATACCGCTCGCGATCGCGCGCCCGGACCTGCGCATCACCCTGGTCGAACCGCTGCTGCGGCGCACCATCTTCCTCAGCGAATTCATCGACGCGGCCGGACTCGACGTCACTGTCGTCCGCGGCCGCGCCGAACAGTCCGGCGTTATGAAAGAAGCCGGCGGCGCCGACGTCGTCACCTCCCGCGCCGTCGCCCCGCTCGCCAAACTCACCCAGTGGTCCTTCCCGCTGCTGCGCGACCACGGCCACATGCTCGCCCTCAAAGGCGTCAGCGCCGCCGAAGAACTCGAGCGCGACGCCGCCGCTCTGGACCGCATCGGCGCCGGCAACACCCAAGTCCTCGCCTGCGGCGCCGGACTCGTCTCCACCCCCACCCTCGTCATCAGTGCCGAACGCCTCCCCCGCGCCGAACGCCGCAGCGAACACGCCGCCGCCCGGAAAGAAGCCCGGGCGGCGAAGCGCGCGGACGGGGTGCGCGGGCGCACACGTAAAGGGAAGTAGGGCAGTTGGGTCGTGGGCTCTCACAGGGGGTTGTGCACTGCCTGGCCTCGTGTTGTCGAGGGCTCCCGCATCGTCGGCGCAGCGGAGCATGGCCTGCGAACTGTCACGTGACCCTCAGGGGTGGTCGAACAGCATGACCACGCTCTGCGGTGCTTCTCGGCCGAAGAAGGTCTCCAGGTTCTGTGCCGAGCGGTTGGCGGCGTCGCCACTACGCGGGAACAGTCGCTCCTCGTACGCTTCGAGCGCGTCCTCGGTATCGAGTCCCGTGACCAGCTTGCTCGCGAGGTCCGCGCCGTCATACATGGCGAGGTTCGCGCCCACGCCGGCGAACGGCGACATCAGATGCGCGGCGTCGCCGACGAGCGTCACCCCGGGCACCCTTTCCCAGTCGAGCCCGACCGGGAGTGCATAGATGGGGCGAAGCCACGGCTGCGCGTCGCTCTCTGTCACGAAGGCGGTGAGCAGTGGCGACCAGTCGTCGAACTCGTCGGCCACGCGGCGGAGGCCGGCGGACGGGTCACCGAAGTCGATCGACTTCATCCAGTCCTCTGGCTTGTTCAGCGCCACATAGCCCCGCACATTCCCGTCGGCATAGCGATGGGCGATGATGCCTCGGCCCGGTGCGACCGCCATCAGCGTGCCGCTGCCGATCGCGGCCACGCTCTCCCGGCAGTGCTCGTTGGCTGCGGCTAGGGCGATCTCGATGAAGCAGGTTCCGCTGTAGCGCGGTTCCGCGGAGGTGAGCAGCGGGCGCACCTTCGACCAGGCACCGTCCGCGCCGACCACGATGTCGGCGCGTGCGGTGGAACCCGTCGCGAAGGTGAGGTCGTATCCGCCTGCCGCAAGCGGCCGCACTGAGTCGAGCTTGTGGCCCCACCTGATCGTCCCGGGCGTCAGCGAGTCGATGAACAGTTGCCGTAGTTCGCCACGATCCACTTCCGGACGCGCCGTACCGGGATCCGCCGGCTTGTCGAACAGGATCGTGCCGTGGAGGTCGACCACACGCTTGGCGTCCTCGCCCGGGCGGATCAGAGAGCGGAACTCGTCGTACAGACCGGCGGCCTGCAGCGCCACCTGTCCGGTGTCCTCATGGATGTCGAGCAGGCCGCCTTGCGTACGGGCCTGCGCCGAAGCCTCCCCCTCATAGATCGTCGCGTCGACGCCGTGCACCTGCAGCACCCGCGCGAGCGTCAGCCCGCCCAACCCTGCTCCGACAATGGCGATGGTCTTCCGCATACCGCGCTCCTCCGTTGCGCCGACCCGCGTCGGCGATGGTCAGTGCTGGGCGCAAACAGAATGTCCGGCCTCAGCAAGGAGACGCTCAACGACCCTTTGGATCGTTGTATGCGCGACGCGCGGCGAAGAACTTGCCAGCACATCGTTTTTCGCGACCTCGCCACTATAACTCGGTCATCCGCCTCCTGGCATCGGACGCCGCCCGCGCTGCGACGCACCTCACCTCGGCGGGTTCGTCCGGGTCGCCGGTTGTCTGTACCCCGATGACGTGACCGGCATAAGGGATCTAGGCACGACGAAGCCGTTTCGATTCGAGGGTCGTGGCACCGCTCTTGACCGAGGTGCCGAGATCGGGTGCGTCGCTCTCGTCAGCAGGGTTACTCGATCCTGCTCGTGCCCGACTTACCCGCGCCCGCAGCCATGCTCGCGGCTGCTGCGGAGCTGACCGACCTGCGGGCGGGGTTGAGGGCACGGCTAGTTTCGCCCCCCGGTCGCCTCGATGGGCCGGCTGGTGCGACGTGCGGGACGGCCTCGACGAG
>NZ_BAUA01000145.1 GCF_000710915.1 Nocardia brasiliensis IFM 10847 | reverse complement strand
AGGCGCTCAACAACATCGCGGGCGCGCCGGACCGTTCTGTCGTCATCGTGGTCAACGACAACGGTCGCTCCTACGCGCCCACCATCGGCGGACTCGCCGACCGGTTGACCGCTCTGCGCACCCAGCCCGCCTATGAGCACGCGCTCGACGCCGGGAAGCGGATCATCAAGAGCATCCCGCGGGTCGGGGAGTCCGCGTACTCGATGATGCACGCGGTGAAAGCCGGGATAAAAGACGCGGTGAGCCCGCAGGAGCTGTTCAGCGATCTCGGCATGAAATACGTCGGCCCCGTCGACGGACACGACATCGTCGCGATGGAAGCCGCGCTGCGCCGCGCCAAGGACTTCGGCGGGCCCGTCGTGGTGCACGCGGTGACGCAGAAGGGCCGCGGTTACGCGCCCGCCGAGAACCACATCGCCGATCAGATGCACGCCTGCGATCCGATCGATCCGCTCACCGGCAGGCCCGTCGGCGGGCCGAAGGCCTTGGGCTGGACGGCGGTGTTCTCGCAGGAACTCATCGCGCACGCCGAGAAGCGGGACGACATCGTCGCCATCACCGCCGCCATGCCGGGCCCCACCGGGCTCGCGGCGTTCGGTGAGCGCTTCCCGGAGCGGATGTTCGACGTCGGCATCGCCGAACAGCACGCGATGGCCTCCGCGGCCGGGCTCGCGCTCGGCGGCATGCACCCGGTCGTCGCGATCTACTCGACCTTCCTCAACCGGGCCTTCGACCAGTTGCTGATGGACGTCGCACTGCTGAAGCAACCGGTGACCATCGTGCTGGACCGTTCCGGCATCACCGGACCCGACGGCGCCAGCCACAACGGCATGTGGGACCTCTCGGTGCTCGGCATCGTCCCCGGCATCCGCGTGGCCGCGCCGCGCGATGCGGCCACCCTGCGCGAAGAACTCGCCGAGGCGCTCGCCGTCAACGACGGGCCCACCGCGATCCGCTTCCCCAAAGGCAGTGTCGCCGACGATATCTCGGCGATCGAACGGCTCGACGGTGTCGACGTGCTGCGGCTGGCCTCGGTCGACCACAGCGACGACACCGCGCTCGACGGCGGCGGTTCGGTGCAGGCGGTGCGCGGTGACGTGCTGCTCGTCGCGGTCGGCTCGTTCGCCGAACTCGCCCTGCAGGCGGCGGATCTGCTGGAGAACGAAGGGGTTTCGGTCACGGTCATCGACCCGCGCTGGGTGCTGCCCATCTCCGACACCCTGGTCAAACTCGCCGAAAACTACCGGCTGGTCGTGACATTGGAGGACGGCGGGCTGCACGGCGGCATCGGCTCCACCGTCTCGGCCCGGCTGCGCAACTCCGGCCTCGACATCCCCACCCGCGACCTCGGCGTCCCCCAGCAGTTCCTCGACCACGCGTCCCGCGGCGAGGTGCACGCCGAACTCGGTTTGACGGCACCGGATATCGCCCGGCGGATCGGCGGGTGGCTCGCGGCCCGATAACCGCGGCATCGCGGGGCGTGTGCGCACCGTACGTGGGCCGCAGTGGCGTCGACTCGCGTTGGGACACGCCGTAGTTCGCCTCCGGGAAGGGTGCGGTTCGTCCGGGCGCCGAGCGGCTCAGGTGCGCCGGTCCGGTTCCGGCTCCTCGGGTGCGTCGAGGTGCACGAGTGGCGCCGTCGCCGCGCCTGGGAGTGCGCTGACCTGGTGGCCGTTTGCTCTGGCCCAGGCTCTGATCGCGGTGCTCGCAGCGATGTCTTCCGGGCTCGCTCGTGGAGTCCAGCGGCCGTACCGCACGCTTTCAGCGCTCATTCTGTGCGCGGTGAGAAGCTGTGAGAGTTGTTCGAATTCGGTCGGTGTCACGAACGCCAAGTAGTAGCAGTCCGGGCCGGAACCCAGCGACGCCAGAACCGTACCGAGGGCGAAGGCGTGCTCACCGACCTGTTCGAGGAACGCGTCGAGGTAATGGACTCGCTCGCCGGCCGGCAGGACGAAGGTTTCGGCCCAATCCCAGGGCATCGCTGTGGGACAGGAACTCAACGCTGTCAGCTGTTCGCGGACTAACCGGAGCTCGACCTCGCGGGAGATGACCGCCATATCCGCGGTGCCTTCGAAAGTTTCGGCGTCGCGAATCGATTCGGCGCCTTCCAGGGGGAGGTGTGCCCGTCGTTGGGCCATGATGGCCCGTGCGCGGAACTGGGCATCGGGTTGCCGGCGGGCCCAGTCATGGGAGTATGCCGCGGCCTGCGAGGTCTGGCGCACTATGCGGTCCGGTTCGGGTGCGGCGGGCCAGAACTGCAGGAGGTAGCGGTCCAGTGGTGGCTCATCGTCGAGTCCGACGTCTTTCTGGCGTGCTTGGTCCATGCCCTGTGCGCAGTACCGCACTCGGTAGTCGAGCCCTTCTTTCAAGTTCAGTTCCCAGGAGTCCTCACCGGCCCACTGCATCAGGGAGCTCTGTTCCGAGAGTGGGTAGAAGGAGACCTCCACGACCTCTTCCCATTTCGGATCGAGCGGGGGAGCCTGGCCGAGCACTTCGACGGTGAAGCCCACGTCGCCGGTGTGCAAACCGGTGCTCAGGAAGAGTGCGCCGGGCACCGCGGCGCCGCACAGTCCTGAGTTCTGTCCGGCGAACGCCTCGTGCATGCCTGGGCTGATGCCCGAGGAGTCGCTCACGACGTAGATCTGACTGTAGGAGACGCCCACTTCGCCATCGAGTCTGAACATTTCTCACACCGTCCCGACCGGCCGGAACCCGCTGTCACGCGGCACCGCCAGGGCCGGCGAAATCCCAAGGGTGTCGATCTCGTCGGGTTCGGTGCCGGCCAGCGCGAAAGGGCCGGCAGTGTGGCGGGGTCTGGTTCGAGAACGGGTCATGGGCGGCAGCGTAGAGAAGCCCACTGACATAACGGCGCACAGTGCGTCCGACCTCCACGACAACGAGATCCGCACCCTGCGTGAGCTTCTCGGCCGTTACGTCGCCCACTGGACGTAGCACGTGCCGCGCAGGTTCTGTTGTCCCGCGCGCGTGTCGGTCGAATGACACGCGCGCGGGATGACGAAAGGTGCGCGGGGGTGGTGAGGGTGCGCGGGGTGGTGAGCGGTGCTCAAGACAGGGTGCGGCGGCGGTGGGAGGCGCGGACTTTCACGCGGTTGCCGCAGACGTTCATCGAGCACCAGGTGCGGCCGCGGTTGCGCGAGTGGTCGTAGAAGGCCCAGCGGCAGCTCGGTTCGCGGCAGGCTTTCATGCGGTTCCAGGTGCCTGCGCTGACGGCGGCGAAGACGTCGGCGAGCATGGTGGCGAGGGCGAAATCGACGGGGTCGTCGGTGTGCGGCACCAGACGTGGTTGCGGTCCGGTGATGTCGAGCACGAGGGGCAGCATGTCGGTGAGCGTCCGACACTTCTGAAATGCCTGCGGATCGAGCCCATCCGGCCGCGGGCTCGGCACGGGCGCGGCATTGTTCCCGGCCAGTAGCGCCCGCAACCCTTCGCGCAAAGACAACGCCCGCTGCAATCCGCCCGCATCGGCTGCGTTCGGGGTGCCGGGCGCAACGAGAACGTCGGTCGGATCCGGCGCGGGTTGCCGGAGGTCGTGGGTGTTCAGCCACGTGAGCAGGTGAGCGGGGGTGGTGAGGTGATCGCCGTCGGCGCGGCGGGTGTTGACGAACTCCACGATGCGGTGCAGGGCGGGAGGTGCGTTGTCGGCGGAGGGGACCGGGCTCGGCATCCAACCATCGTAACTACCGATTGACGGTAGATGGTTATCTAACTATCGTTCGGCGAACGCAAGTTATCTTGCCGACCTGAGGCGAACGAGGAGATCTGGTCATGGCATCGGTACGCAAAGAATTGGTCGTGGACGCGGACCCCGCGGAGATCTGGGACATCATCCGAGACTTCGCCGACGGGCCGACGCGCATGGCACCGGGGTTCGCCGTGCGCAGCGCACTGGCGGAGCCGGGATATCGCGTGGTCGACTTCGCCGACGGCTCGGTGCTGCGGGAACGGCTCGTGGTCATCGAGGAGAACGAGCGCCGCTTCGTCTATTCGATCGTGGGCGGCAGCGTCACGCCAGAGCACAACAACGCCTGCATGCAGGTCTTCCCGCACGGCGACGGGCAGACCCGTTTCGTCTGGACCCACGACGTTCTGCCGGACGCCCTGGCCGAACCCTTCGGCGCCGCGATGGACAACGGCCTCGCCGTCTTCGGCCGATCCGTCAGCACATCCACACTCTGAACCCGCCGCGCCGCGGTCACCTGCGGATGGCCGACCGCCCCCACCGCTGGCAAGCCGCGCTCACCTGCGGATGGCCGACGCAGCCACCGCTGATAAGCCGCGCTCACCTGCGGATGGCCGACGCAGCCACCGCTGATAAGCCGCGCTCACCTGCGGACGGCCGACCGCAGCCACAAGCCGCGCTCACCCGTGCGATGGCCTACTCGGCCTGCGCACTCGCGCCACCCGCGGTCTACTGCGTGTGACGCGCCACGGCGAACACCTGCGGCCCACTCGCCGTGTGCGATGCGCCGCGGAACTCGGCGGGCCGACCCGCGCCCCGCAACTCAAGCGGGCGTCAGGGCGACGGTCAGTGGAGGGACGGCGAGTTCGCGCTGCCACTGCCTGGCGCCGCCGGATTTGAGGAAGCCGTCGATGGCGGCGGCCAGTTCTTCGGGGGAGTCGGGGGCGCGGTCGTAGTCGGGGAGTCCGTCCCAGCAGAGGCGGCGGACGAGGTCCGGGGACAGCAGGTTTTCGACGGGAATCGAATGTTTCGCGGAGAGTTCGCCCATGGCGGTGCGCGCGCGGGTCAACCGGGCGGCGGCGGCGGGATCGCGGCGCTCCCACCGGTTCACCGGGGGCGGACCGTCGAACGGCTGGGTGAGCGGCGGTAGTTCGGAGTCGGGCATGGTGCGCCCGCGGTCGACGGCGGCCAGCCATTCGCGCGAGTACCGCCGCTGCCGCGGTCCGCCGAAGACGGGTAGTCCGCGCAGTTGAGCGATGGTTTTCGGATCGGCCGTCACGGCGGCGATGATGGCGGCGTCGGGCAAGATCCGCGCGGGCGCCACGTCGCGGGCGCGGGCCAGCGCGTCCCGGGTGGTCCATAGTTCGCGGACGACGGCCAACTGCCTGGCCCGGCGCAGGGTGTGGATGCCCGAGGTGCGCCGCCAGCGGTCCGCCTTCGGTGCGGGCGATTCGGTGGTTCTGACGTGCTCGAATTCCTGTGCCGCCCAATCGCTCTTGCCTTGCGCGTCGAGTTCGGCGGCAACCGCGTCACGCAGTTCGAGGAGCAGTTCGACGTCGAGTGCCGCGTAGTTGAGCCATTCGTCGGGCAGCGGCCGGGTGGACCAGTCGGCCGCGCCGTGTCCCTTGCGTAGCGCGTGTCCCAGCAGGTTTTCCACCATGGCGGCCAGGCCGACGCGCTCGAATCCGGCGAGCCGCCCGCCCAATTCGGTGTCGAACAGCCGCTGCGGTCGTAGGCCGAGTTCGGCGAGGCCGGGCAGATCCTGG
Source organism: Nocardia brasiliensis IFM 10847 (assembly GCF_000710915.1). Taxonomy (GTDB): domain Bacteria; phylum Actinomycetota; class Actinomycetes; order Mycobacteriales; family Mycobacteriaceae; genus Nocardia; species Nocardia brasiliensis_A. The sequence continues at coordinate 9,676 of NZ_BAUA01000145.1, read as the reverse complement.
TCGGCCGAATGCAATACCCATTCCAGGTCGTTGATCGCGGCGGCCAGCGGGGCCAGGGCGTCGGTCACGGGGATCGGATCGATGAGAAAAGTGCCTGCGCCTTTGCGGCGGAGCTGGATCAGATAGGCGCGCGCCGAATACCGGAATCCTGAGGCGCGTTCGGCGTCTACGGCGAGCGGGCCGGTGCCCGCGGCGAGACGGTCAGCGGCCGCGGCGATTTCGGCGGCGGTGTCCAGTACCGGAGGCACGCCGTCCACCGGCGCAAGCAGAGGAGGCGCGCCGGTGGTTTCGGATTCTTCGGGTACGGACATGTTGTTGAACTTTACGTGCAGGTGCGCGGCCGTCGTCGTCCTATCGGACTTCCGTGTGTCGGAATGACGAACGCCAGCACAATCGTTGTCGGCTTTCGTTCATCTCAACGCCGCGGCACCGGTCTGTCTTCCGCTCGGCCGCGAAAAATCGCTACCGCTTGTCGGCGGAACCGCCTGGACGCATCTCCAGCTGCGTGATCCCGGCCGGCGGCAATCCGGCGGCGTAGGCGAGAACTTCGCAGAAGCCCTCCACGTGCGGCCGGATATCGGTGGTGACGGCGGTCCAGGAGGCGCGTAGTTCCAGTTGGTGTGCGCGGGGCGGACCCGCGATATCGCCGTAGCGCACCGAACTCGTCGAGGTCACTGTGCCGCCGAGCGCGGTGAACGGCTCGGAGCGCGATTCGAGCGCGTCCACCAGCCAGCTCCACGCCACCTCGGGCAGCAGCGGGTCGGTGGCCAGTGCGGCGTCGATATCGGCCTGGATGTAGGCGACCAGTCGCAGCGTGCCGTGCCAGGCGTCGTCACCGTCGGGGTCGTGCAGCAGGATCAGTCTGCCGAACGCGTCGCCTTCCGAATCGACCGGTACGACACCGGATTCCGGATGCTTTACCTCGGCACCGAGTGCATACGAGTAGGGAGCCAGACGTTGCGGCGGCCGAATGGGCGCAAGCTCGATCCGAGGGTGCACTGTAGCGGTCCCCATCGCATCGACCGCGGCGCGAAATTGAGCTGGCTCGCCATGAGGTCCCTCGGTCGGTGCGGCGCCGTCGCGGAAGTCGAGCGGTGTCACGAAGGGGACGGTAGACCTAGTGCCCCCCGCACAGGCGGAGGCGCGCCGCTGGAGTCGGCGCGGGCTGCGCCGGAACTTCCGTGGTAGCGCAGGCCGTGTCGGCGGATCGGCCGGTGCGCGACCGGTCGGTGCGCTCGTGGGTGCTACGCCACCGGTGTCCGGCTCGGCCCGGATCGGGGGCCGCATACGATAGCCGTGATGAGCACATACACCCGCCGCCGCCTGACCGATGCCCCGTTCCTGGCCGCCGCCACCGGCGCGACGCCGAGCCGGCGCCCGGTGTGGTTCATGCGCCAAGCTGGACGGTCGCTGCCCGAGTACCGCGAACTGCGCAAGGGCGTCGGCATGCTCGAGTCCTGTTTCGATCCGGAGCTGGTGTGCGAGATCACCCTGCAGCCGATCCGCAGGCACCGGGTGGACGCGGCGATCCTGTTCTCCGACATCGTGGTTCCGTTGAAGGCCGCGGGTGTCGATCTGGACATCGTGCCCGGCGTGGGGCCGGTGATCGCGTCGCCGGTGCGCACCGTCGACGATGTGCGCGCCCTGCCGCGATTGCGCCCGGAGGAAGTGGGCGCGGTCACCGACGGGGTGCGGTTGCTGGTCGACGCGCTCGGCGAGACGCCGTTGATCGGGTTCGCGGGCGCACCGTTCACCCTCGCGTCCTATCTGGTCGAGGGCGGGCCGAGCAAGAACCACGAGCGCACCAAGTCGATGATGTACGCCGATCCGCAGACCTGGCACGCGCTGCTCGGCGCGCTCACCGATATCACCATCGCGTTCCTGCAGGCGCAGCTGGCCGCGGGGGTCGACGCGATCCAGCTGTTCGATTCGTGGGCGGGCGCGCTGTCGCTGGCCGACTACCGCCGGTTCGTGCTGCCGCATTCGGAGCGGGTGTTCGCCGAGGTGGCCGCCGCCGGCGTGCCGCGCATCCACTTCGGCGTGGGCACGGGCGAGCTGCTCGGCGCGATGGGCGAGGCGGGCGCCGACGTGGTCGGCGTGGACTGGCGGGTGCCGCTCACCGAGGCCGTCCGCCGAGTCGGGCCCGGAAAAGCGTTGCAGGGCAACCTCGATCCGGCGGTGTTGTTCGCGGGTGCGGCGGCCGTCGAAGCCGAGGCGCGCCGGATCGCGGCCGAGGCGGACGAGGCGATCACCTTGGGCGCCAAGGGACATATCTTCAATCTCGGGCACGGCGTCCTGCCCGATACCGACCCCGGCGTGCTGACCGCGCTGGTCGAATTGATCCACGAGCTGTAGCGCGCCCTCCCGGTGGCGGAATACTCCGCCACCGGTGACGTTCGAGAACAGCACGCCGCCGTCGGTTCATACCGGTGGCGCTTCGAGCAGGCCGGTGGTCGAGTACAGCCGGGTCGGCATGGGTTCTCCTCGTCGGTGCTCAAAGATCCAGGAATCGCACGTCTTTCGCGTTGCGGGTGATGAAAGTGCGTCGGGCTTCGACGTCTTCACCCATCAGGATGGAGAACAGTTCGTCGGCGGCCGCCGCGTCGGCGAGCGTGACGCGGCGCAGGATGCGGGTCCGCGGGTCCATGGTGGTCTCCCACAGTTCTTTGGCGTTCATCTCGCCCAGACCCTTGTAGCGCTGTACCCCGTCGTCCTTGTTGATCTTCTTGCCGCTCGCGAGCCCGTCCTCGAGGAGCGTGTCGCGTTCCCGGTCGGAGTAGGCGAACTCGGCCTCGCCGCGCTGCCACTTGAGCTTGTACAGCGGAGGCTGGGCCAGGTACACGTGCCCCTGCTCGATGAGTGGGCGCATGAACCGGAACAGCAGCGTGAGCAGCAGTGTGGTGATGTGCTGGCCGTCGACGTCGGCGTCGGCCATCAGCACGATCTTGTGATACCGCAGCTTGGCGATGTCGAACTCGTCGTGGATGCCGGTGCCGAAGGCGGTGATGATCGACTGCACCTCGTTGTTCTTCAACACCCGGTCGATGCGGGTCCGTTCGACGTTGATGATCTTTCCGCGCAGCGGCAGGATCGCCTGATACATCGAGTCACGGCCGGATTTGGCCGAGCCACCGGCGGAATCGCCCTCCACGATGTAGATCTCGGAACGGCCCGGGTCCTTGGACCGGCAGTCGGCCAGCTTGCCCGGCAGTCCACCCAGATCGGCGGTGGACTTGCGGCGCACCAACTCTCGCGCCTTACGCGCGGCAGTGCGCGCCTGAGCCGAGGATATCGCCTTGGTCACCACGGTTTTCGCGTCGGCGGGGTTCGCCTCGAACCAGTGCGTGAGGTGTTCGTTGCACGATTTCTGCACCAGCGAACGGATTTCGGTGTTGCCCAGCTTGGTCTTGGTCTGGCCCTCGAACTGCGGCTCGGCGACCTTCACGCTGACGATCGCGGCCAGGCCCTCGCGGATATCGTCACCGGTGAGGCTGCCGTCCTTCTCCTTGATCAGCTTCTTCTCTCTGGCGTACTTGTTGACCACCGTGGTCAGCGCCGAGCGGAAGCCCTCCTCGTGGGTGCCGCCGTCCTTGGTGTTGATCGTGTTGACGAAGGAGTGCACCGACTCCGAATAGCCGGAGTTCCACTGCATCGCCACCTCGACGCTGGTGCCGGGACCGGTGCTGGTGAATCCGATGATGGAGTGGTGGATCGGCTGCTTGGTGCGATTGATGTGGCGGACGAAATCCTCGAGACCGCCCGGGTAGCAGAAGGAGCGGGTACTCGCCTCCGCCGCCTCCGTCCCGCGGTCGTCGGTGAGGGTGATGGTGAGGCCCTTGTTCAGGAACGCCGTTTCCTGCAGGCGGCGCGCGACCGTCTCGAAGGTGTAGGTGGTGGTCTCGAAGATGTTCGGATCGGCCCAGAACCGGGTGGTGGTGCCCGTGCGGTCGGTCGGTGCGCCGCGGACCAGCTCGTCGGGCTCGGCGTCGAGGTAGGTCTGTGTCCAGTGGTATCCGTCGCGGTCGATCTCCAATTCGACTCTGGCGCACAGGGCATTGACCACCGAGAGGCCGACACCGTGCAGGCCGCCGGAGAACTCGTAGGTATCGGAGTCGAACTTGCCGCCCGCGTGCAGTCGCGTCATCACCACCTCGACGGTGGGGATGCCGAGCGCGTGCAGCTCGACCGGGATAGCGCGGCCGCTGTCGACCACCTGGACGCCGCCGTCGGCCAGCAGCGTGACGTCGATTCGGTCGCCGTAGCCCGCCATCGCCTCGTCGACGGAGTTGTCCACGATCTCCTTGATCAGATGATGCAGGCCGGCCTCGCCGGTGGATCCGACGTACATGCCGGGCCGTAGGCGCACCGCGTCGAGCCCCTCGAGCACGGTGACGTTGGACGCGTTGTAGCCCTGCTTGTCCGATGCCGCCTCGGCGGATCGCGTCAGGGTGGGGTGGTTGGTAGCCACGAGTCGGTAACTCTCCTCACATGCCGTATCCGGCGGGCCGGGCTCAGCGCGCAGCAGTCCCCCCGGTATGCCGACGCGGCACAACGAGTTGATCGGGGAACCAGAGACCTGTCTGCGAGCTGGACGCCGCGGCCCCACCGGAAGCGCCCAGAAAACTTGTCGACTTCCATCATACCGTTAGCAAAGTTCAGAACTGGGCTCAGTCGATTTTGAAGGGCAATTAGACATATCTAGACACGCCTAAGGTTCGTCAGAATTGATGTTTCCAATCCCCCCTATGTGAAAGGAGCTATAAACGGTCTACGGCAACTCTGGACGTCAATGAGTGTGAATCGGGCAAATGGGGTAAGTCGGTCAGTTTCGAGGCTGAGTTGGGCACGCTGCCGTATGACAAGGAAGGGTGCGGCCTGTCCTCCGGTGGACCGGTGGGTCGCGCGGCCGGGACGGGGGATAGCGTCGAAGGCATGAGGATCGCGGTGGTCGGCGGCGGGATCAGTGGATTGGTCGCGGCGTATCGGATGCGGACGTTGCTGGGCGCCGAGGCCGACATCGTGGTGCTCGACCGGGCCGAGCGAGTGGGCGGCATCCTCTACACCGGTGAGCTCGCCGGGGGGCCGTTGGATCTCGGGGCCGAGGCCTTCGTCGGCCGCAGACCCGAAGTCCCCCAATTGCTTCGCGAACTCGGGCTGGAAACCCAGCTCGTCACACCCGCAGGACTGCGTCCGCTGCTGTGGTCCGGTGGCGCGGCGCATCCGCTGCCCGAGCGGACGCTGATGGGCATCCCGTCCGACGCGGAATCGATGCGCGGGCTGGTCGATGCGGAAACCCTGGCCAAGATCGCCGCGGAGCCGCAGCGACCGCTGATCTGGGAGCCGGGTGCCGACATCGACGTCTATCAGCTGGTCGCCGACCGCTTCGGTGCGCAGGTCGCCGACCGCAGCGTCGATCCGCTGCTCGGCGGCGTGTACGCGGGCAGTTCCCGATCGATCGGCGTGCGCGCGGCGCTGCCGACGCTGGCCGCGGCCCTCGACGACGGCGCGCCCAGCCTCACCCACGCGGTGGCGGTCGCGCTGCCGCCCCCGTCCAACGCGCCCGTATTCGGCGGAATCCGAGACGGATACCAGGTACTGCTGGAAGCCCTGGCGGCCCGATCCGGCGCGAAGTTCGTGACGGCGACGCCCGCGACCCGCCTCGCGCGCGGGTTGCGCGGATGGATCATCGATCCGGTCGGTGCGGTGGACGCCGTCGTGCTCGCCACCCCCGCGCCGGTGACTGCCCGGCTGCTCGGCACTGTCGCGCCCGACGCCGCGACCGCGCTGGCGGGGATCGAGCTGTCCTCCTCCGTCGTTGTCGCGCTTGCGCTTGCGCTGGAAGCGGAACTGCCGCAGCACTCCGGGATTCTGGTCGCCACCGGAGAGTCGTTGCGCGCCAAGGCTTTCACCCTGTCCAGCCGCAAATGGACGCACCTCGCCCAGCGGGACACCGCGCTGGTGCGCGTCTCGTTCGGGAAATTCGGCGACGACAGCACCCTGTCCTGGTCCGACACCGACCTGATCACCACCGCCGCCGCGGACCTGGCCACCGTCACCGGCACCGTCATCGCGCACACCGACGCCGCCGTCCAGCGCTGGCGCGGTGGCCTGCCCCAATACGCCCCCGGCCACACCGACCGCATCGCCGCCGCCGAATCCGCCGTCGCGCCCCTCGACGGCCTGGCTCTGGCCGGCGCCTACCTGCACGGCGTCGGCGTCCCCGCCTGCGTCGCGTCCGGCACCGCCGCCGCCCACCGCATCGCCGCCGCGCTGAACTGAACGCCCGCCAGAGTTTCGGCGATCGGCGGTGAGTCGGCGACTTGCCGTGCGCCGGTGCGTGGTGATGGTGCCGGCCCTGCGGGAGCTGTACCGGCGCAGCACGTTTCGCCTTGTCTGCGCGGGTTCCACAGCGGCCGCGCCAGCCGCTGTCGATCGCATCGCGAGGTCTCTCGCACCAGTGCTGTCTTCCTGCGCCCGATGTGGACTGGCATAGCGGGTGCGGGAAGACGGAAGTGGTGCGGGAAGGCAGTCGGGGTGCGGCGAGGTGAGCTACCGCACGGCGGTGGTGGGTGGGGGGAGTGGCACGATGGGGGGTATGGCGCGACTGGACTATCAAGCACTCAATTCGACGATCCGATACCTGATGTTCTCGGTGTTCCAGGTGCAGCCGGGCGTGCTCGGCGAGGACCGGGCCGCGGCGATCAAAGAGGCGCGGGCGTTCTTCGAGGGCTTGGCCGACCGGGAGGTCGTGGTCCGCGGCGTGTACGACGTGGCGGGGATGCGCGCCGACGCGGACTTCATGATCTGGACGCACGCCGAACGGGTCGAGGATCTGCAGGCCGCCTACGCGGACTTCCGGCGCACCACCGAACTGGGCCGCGCGAGCGCGCCGGTGTGGAGCAATGTGGCGCTGCACCGCCCGGCCGAGTTCAACAAGAGCCACGTCCCCGCCTTCCTGGCCGGCGAGGACCCGGGCAACTACATCTGCGTGTACCCGTTCGTCCGCTCCTACGAGTGGTACCTGCTGCCCGACGAAGAGCGCCGCAAGATGCTCGCCGATCACGGCAAGGCCGCCCGTGGCTACCCGGACGTGCGCGCCAACACGGTGAGCTCGTTCGCGCTCGGCGACTACGAGTGGATTCTCGCGTTCGAGGCCCCGGAACTGCACCGCATCGTCGACCTGATGCGTGACCTGCGCGCCACCGAGGCCCGCCTGCACGTCCGTGAAGAGGTCCCCTTCTTCACCGGCCCCCGTGTCGAACTCGAAAAGCTCATCACCGCACTGCCTTGAGAGGTGCCCGGTGGAATTCCGGGCATGCCCGCGGCTGTCGTTCTCGTTACGCTTCCTCCAGGTCGGGGCTCGACCTGGAGGACGAATAATGTTGCGTACCAAACGTTGTGCCGCCGCACTGCTGGTGACGGCCGCGGTCCTGACCGGCGCCGCGCCGCTCGCCACGGCGGCACCGTCGCCGGTCGGTGCCGAGACGAGCATCTTCTCCGGCTCCGCCGACCTCACCAAGCAAATCGAGTACATCGCCTGCTTGATCCGGATTCACCTGGTCGGCGGCGCATGCATCCCGAAGTAGCGCCGCGGAGCAATCCGCAGGCATGCCCTGAGTTTTCGGGGCATGCCGCGTCATGTCCGAAACCGTAGAGTTCGGCCCAGCGCGGAACTCCGTTGCGCTGCCCGAGGGGTGCAGTCGCAGCGCGAGGTGCGCCCCGCGCTCTCACCGTGGTTCGAGAAGCACGGTCGGGATGCCGCGACGCGGCCGCAGTGCACGCGGCTCAAAGTTCCCACCACCACGCGATGGTCGCGATAGGCAGCGGATCCCGGCTGGTGTCCGAGGATCGGTCGGAGTAGTGATGATCGATTTCGACGCCGGGTCGTCCGGTGTAGGGGGCGCCGAAGCCCCAGTCGTGGTTGCCTCGAACGGTGTGGACGAACCCGGACGCCGTTGAGCGGTGAATCTGACGTCCCCCGAGTAGGGGATGTCCCTGATGTGTTGTCAGCCATCTTTGAGCACTCGGCGGCCGTGACCTGGAAGAACTTTCTCGACAGCTGGAAACTGCACGTCCTGTCGCCGCCACCGAACGGGTCAACGGTGCGCAGCACCTGGGAGCGGCTGGTACAGGAGAACGAGACTTTCCGTATCGTGCGAGATGGTGACCTTGTCTCCGCGCCGTCGGATCACTACGACCGTGCTCTCCTCGAAGCGGCCGGTGCGGACTGGACCCCGATATCCCGAATCATCGCCCCCGTCATGAGCGTCGCCGACGCACCATTTTGATCTGGCGCGTGCAGACCTTGGTCGAGTCCGGCGCGATCGTCGCGGACGGAAATCCGTGGCTCGTGCGGCGAACGAAAGTCGAACGCGCCTAGCTCTGCCGGGGAAACGGGTTGGTGAGGCGACGGCGTTCCACTATGTATCCGAGTGCGACCACCGCGATCATGGTGGGGACGATGGTGCGCAGGTCGATCGGCATGCCGAACAGATGCGGTACATCGGCGGCGAATTGGGCGTCGCGGTGTGACGCGCCTGGAAACAGAAATGCGCCGGCCGCGCCGGCCCACCAGACACCGGCGAACAGAGCAGCTGGTCGCAGTCGTTCCCGATCGTATCCAGGGCTCCACAGGTAGATCAGTGCCAGCACACCCAAGATGCTGGCCAATGAGATCGTGAGGCCGTCATGGAATTTGGCGTGCGGAGTGAAGGCAGGATTGAAAATGTGGGTCGAGTTGTAGTCGTCGACCCATTGCAGAACCGCGTTGCCGAGAGCGGCCGCGGACAGTATCCACCTACCCCACATGGCATTCCTTCCTGGGCGAGCGATGGGTGGCTGGTGTGTCTCGACCCAGCGGGAACGACGCCTATCCTGCGGTCGGCGAGGCCTGCATCGAGCATAGGCGGTCGCTCCCCATGTGCGGGGCAGCGGAATGCCGCTGACTGCTCCGGTGTCGAGTTCCCACCTCGCCTCAGAGCCGCCGGTCCTTGATCACGCGTCTGGCGTGCCTACCAGCGCGGTCAGCTGGACCGCGCTGGCCACCACGAAGTCGCGGTCCACACTGTCCTGGTCGATCACCGCATGCTGCGCGAAGCCGGTGACCAGCGCGTGCACCGCCTGCGCCAGCCGCTCGGCCTGCTCGGCCGTGGTGCGCGCCGTGCCGATCCGGCGATCGGTGAACAGCGTCGCGAGCACGCCGGGGGTACTCGGCACCTGCGTGTCGACCTCGGACATCAGCTGCGGGTCGCGTAGCGCGGCGGCCAGGCCCTCTAGTTCGAACGCGAAGTGCTCGCGGGCGTGGGGTGCGCCGGTCGAGTCGAGTACGGCTCTCGCGTACCCGCGTACCACCGCGCGCAGATCCAGTTCCGGGTCCGCCAGCGGCCGCAACGTCTGCTGGTAGTCCTCCACCATGCGCTTGGTGGCTGCGATCAGCAGGGCGCGCTTGCTGCCGAAGATCGAGTAGATCGCGCCGGTGGTGAGTCCCGCGCGCGCAGCGATATCGGTCAGCCGGGCCGCCTGGTAGCCGTGCTCGGCGATGTCGGCGATCGCGGCATCGATCAGAGCGTGCTGGTTGACCTCCCGGGTCTCTGCGCGGCGCATACCGACGATGATAATCTGATTACTGAAATAATCGAATTATCGAAATGAGCCGTGCATGACCGAGCTGAATCGT
>NZ_BAUA01000146.1 GCF_000710915.1 Nocardia brasiliensis IFM 10847 | reverse complement strand
ACGCTCGGCGTGCTCGGTGCCGCGCTGTTGCTCAGCTATGCCGTGGGTGCGCCGGAACATCTGGAGATGATCCTGCTCGGCTTGTTCGCCGGCGGCTTCTGGTCGGTCTCGGAGGACTGGCTGCTGATCGGTCAGGGCCGCTTCGGCGCTTCGACCGCTTATCAGGCGGTCGGCCGCATCGGATATCTCGTGCTGCTCGTCGCCGTGCTGCCCCGGATACCGAGCGCACAGGTCGCGCTGCTGTGCCTGCTCGTATCGTCTGTGCCGACCGTCGCGCTGACCTGGTGGGATTCGTTGCGTACCTTCGGGCGTCCGGCCCGCCCCCGCGGCATCCGCACCGTGTTACGCACCGGCGCACCGGTTTTCACCTCTCGGCTACTGGTCACGTCGTACGGGCAGGGCGCGGCGGCGGTGTATTCGGCGGTGCTCGACGCGGTGTCGCTCGGCCTCTACTCCGCCGGGGACCGACTGGTCCGTGCGATCCAATCCACCCTGGATCCCATCGGTTTCGCGCTGCTACCCCGCATGGCGCGCAAGAGCGCCGACAACAACTTCTGGCGCCATGCCATGCAGGCGCTGCTCGCCTGCGTCTGCACCGCGACCGTGGCCGCCGCCGCGGTGTGGCTGGCCGCGCCGACGTTGATCCATCTGGTGTTCGGTAAGGATTTCACGGCCGCCATCGGACTGTTGCGGGTGGAGACCTTCGTGCTCCCGGCCACCGCGATCACCTCGTTCGTCACCACGGCCGTCCTGCCGGTGCGCCAGGACACCACCGGTGTGCTGATCGGGGCGGTGCTCGGCACCGCCGTGGCGGCCACCGCACTCGCCATCGCGTTCCGCACCCACTCGGTGTGGACGCTGGTCTACGGCACCGTCGTCGTCGAATTCACCGTCGCCGCCTGGTATCTGCTGCGCATCCGGACGCTCATCCGCCGCGAGCGGGTAACGACCGCCGCCGGTCCCGCGATTGTGCTGATGCGGGAGGAGGGCGGATCATGAGAATTCTCTACCTCGGCGACGACTGGGTCGGCAGCAACGCCCGCTCGCTCGCGGACGGCTTCCGGCAGGCCGGGCACGATGTCGTCGTCCTCGACACCACCCGGGTCACGTTGCCGCGCAGGCTTTCTCCGCCGTGGATCTACGCCAAGCTGAATCACCGCCGCGCGCCGTGGGATCTCGCCGCGCTGCACGACGAGATCGACCGCGCCGCCGCGGCGCTGCGCCCGGATCTGGTCTTCGTCTTCAAGGGCGTCCATCTCGACCAGCGCAGGCTGCTCGACGTGCCGGCGCCCGTGCACGTGCACTACAGCCCGGACGACGTCGCGAACCCGGCGAACATCAGTCCGGAATACCTTGCGCACGAACACGAGTGGGATCATGTGCTCACCACGAAGCGGCATAATGTGGCGGAGCTGCGCAAGCGTGGCGCCCGCGGCGTCGTCTTCGTGCGCAGCGCCTACGACCCGGCCTGGCATCACCCCACCGCGCGGCGGGGCACCCGGCAGTTCCTCGTCGGTTTCATCGGGGTGTGCCGCCCTGACCGCCGCGCCGACCTGGTCGCACTCGCCCGTACGTACGGTGCCCGGATGTTGGTGCGGGGACCAGGCTGGCGACGGGTGCCCGAGTTACACACCACCGGCGCGGTGGTCGGCGGCGCCGTGTACGGCCAGCGGTACTCCGAGGTCGTCGCGAGCATCACCGCCAACCTGGTCCTGCTGAACTCCGACAACCGGGACACCCACACCTGCCGCTCGTTCGAAGTCCCCGCGGCCGGTGGGCTCTTCGTCGGCGAACGCACCGACGAACACGCGCAGCTGCTCACCGACACCAGCGAATGCTTCCTGTTCTCCGACACCGGCGAACTGCGCGAGATCCTCGACTGGTGCGCGGCTCATCCCGACAAGGCCGCCGCGGTCGCCGCGGCGGGATACCGGCGAATCGTCGACGGTCACCATCGCTACGTCGACCGGGCCAGGGAGATCATCGATGCGATCGCGTGAACCGGCGCCGTCGTGACGGCCACCACCGAAGTGCTGCTGATCGCCCTCGCCCTGTTGACGATCGTAGTCGCGGCCACGGCGATCCCCGGGGTGGCGCGGGTCTTCCTGATCGCGCAGGCGGCGTTCTGGTCGCTGTCCTACCTTGGGCGGCCGCTGGTGCTGCTGCATGTGCAGCCCGAGCCGCACTACGGCGACAACGTGCCCGATCCCCGCCTGGCCGAATTCGGGTACGACCGGGGCATCGCATTGGTGCTCGAGCACGTCGTGTTCGGCCTCTGGATCTACGCGGGACTCGTTGTCGCCTATGCGCTGTGGGCCCGCCAGCAGCCACCGCCGCCGCAGCCGGCGCTGACCCGGGACCCGGACTTCGTGCCGACCCTCGCCGCCATGTACGGCGTCGGACTGTGCGGCCGGGCCGCCTCGGTCGCCACCGGATCCATCGGCGGCGCAGGCGATGTCGACAGCGCCGATCCGATCCTGTCCTTCGTCGCGATTCTCGCCACCATCGCCGCGCTCGGACTGATCATCTTCATTCGACCGGCACAGCCGAAGACCACCGCGCTGATCATCGGCGGCCTGCTGCTCGGAGAACTCGCCTGGACCGCGGTCGTCGAATCGAAAACGCCGATCATCGGTGCGGCACTGGCCATCGCGATCCGCTTCGCCATCCTCGGCTGGACCAAGACCAAGGCGTGCTCCGTCGCGGCCATCGGCGTGCTGGGCATCGGCGGGTTCGGCTGGTTGCAGTCGTTGAAACAGACCGAGGTGGCCAAAGCCGAAGCGGCGGTGATCGATTCGGGCTACCCGCCGCTGGTCCAGCCGTTCCTCAGCATCCTGCGCCGGTTCGACCTGCTGGAAGCGGCCACCGACGCCTACTTTCACGGCCCCGGTCTGTGGCTCACCCCCACCGAGGCACTGCGCCACGCCGCCACGAGCTTGATCCCGGGTCAATTGCTCGGCAGCCAGAAGTTCCAGTCCGGCACGGCATGGGCGCAGGACGTACGCGGCGCTTCGGTCGACATGACCAAGGTGTCGGTGTCGCTGGCCGAAGGCAATCTCAACGAGGGGTACGTGCTCGGCGGCTACGCCGGGGTGCTCGTCTGCGCGGTGTTCACCTTCGCGCTGCTGCTCGCCTGGGCCGCAGCGCTGCACTCCCGCTTCTTTCCGATCGTGGTCCTCGGGCTGGCCATGACCGGCGCCTCCGCGCTGTTCGAGCGCGGAATCCTCGGCAGCATGGAGAATCTCGGCAAATTTCTCCAGGCGGCCGTGCTCGCGTGGCTCATCTCGCTGCTGGTACGTGCGTACCGGCGCCGAGCCGCACCGGTTGCGCGCCGCGCGGAACCAGACCTTGTCGGGGCTGTCCCTCTTACCGAGAAAGCGTCCACCCCATGGGATTGATCGACTATTGGCACATCGTGCGCCGCCGCTGGGTCATCATCGTCGCGGCGGTGATGGTGTGCCTAGCGGCGGCGGGCGCCTACGCGAGCACGCTGCCGACCACCTACCTCGCCGCCAGCAGCATGTACGTGTCGATGGCGACCGGTACCTCGGTCAACGACTCGTACCAGGGCGGCCTGGCCGCGCAGCAGCGCGTCCGCTCGTACCTGGACCTGGCCACCAGCGCGACCGTCGCCAAGCGGGTCATCGACGACCTCGGACTGCAGATGTCGGTCGGCGAGGTGCAGAGCAAGATCAAGGCGTTCTCCCCGCCCGCGACCACCAACCTGGTCATCACCGTCGAGTCCGGCACCGCGGCGGGCGCGCGCGATCTGGCCAATTCGGTGGTGGCCCAATTCCGCAGACTCGTCGACGAATTGGAGACGATCGAGCGGGACGCGGCGCCGGCGGCGCGGGTCGCGGTGGTCGACCGCGCCGAACTGCCGACCGCGCCGAGCGGACCGCAGACGAAACGCCTTCTGATACTGGGCGTGCTCGCCGGGCTCGCGCTCGGCTGCGCGGGTGCGTTCGTCCGGGACCGCACCGATCGCACCCTGCGCACATCCAACGATCTCGAAGCGCTGCTACCCGTACCGATCCTGGGGATCATCGATGCAGGCCGACCGGGCGCGCCCGACGAGACCCGGCGGCTGCGCACCCGGCTGCTGCGCGAAAACGATTCCGGGAGTGTGCAGTTCACCAGCCTGTCGTCCCGGTCGGAGCCGGAAGTGGCGGCGGCCCTCGCGAAATCACTGGCCGACACCGGCGCCGGCGTGCTACTGATCGACGCGGACACCTCCGGCGACGGCAGCTCCGGCACCGTCCCGGAAGCGAAGCTCGGGCTGGCCGAGGTGCTGCGCGACGGCACCCCGGTGTCCGACGCGCTCACCGCACTGCCGGACACCGAGGTCACGGTGCTGCCGCTGGGCGCGGCCGACGCGCAGACCCCCGACCTGCTCGCCTCGGATCGGTTCGTCTCGGTCGTCGCGAAGCTGCGCACCGAATACGACCACCTCATCGTGCAGACCGCACCGGTGACCCGGGCCGCGGACGCCATCGCGGTCGCACCGCTCTGCGGGCGGACCATCGCCGTCGTCCCGCTCGGCAGCACCACCGCGCCGCAATTGCGCGGTGCGCTGGCGACTTTCGGCGACAACAAGCTGACCGGCGCGGTAGCGTACAGCAAGCCGGGCAACCGGCTGCAGCGGCTCGGCGACAGGCTGCGGCTATGAACGGGCGCATGACGGATCCCAGCGTTGGCGAGGCAGGGTCATGAGCAAAGAGGCAGTCGGTCGGCGGGGTATGTTGGCGGCCGCATTCGGGGCGGTCGGTGCGGTGCCGGTACTGGCCGCCTGCGGCAGCACACCCGAGGTGGGGCCACCCACGATCGAATTCCGTTCGCCGCACGTCACCGACGCACCCGCGGCGCGCAACGTCCGCGACTTCGGCGCCGTCGGTGACGGTCTCGCAGACGATACGGCCGCCATCGCGGCGGCGGCCGCCGTCACGGACAAACCGCTCGTCATGTATCTACCCGCCGGCCACTACCGAGTGACGGCGTGGCCCGAATTGAACGACTACGCCACGGTTCTCGGTGACGGCGCCGACGTGACGGTGATCAGCTGCGAGACCGATACGACGCTCATTCACCTACATCAGCGCAACCGGGTGCGGTTCGCCCGGATCGGCTTCTACCTGGCCGGGCCCAAGGCGACCGGGATCGTGCTGTCGGAATGCTTTCGGTGCTCGTTCGACTCGGTGGTGATTCGCGGCAATCACCTCAGCGACAACCATCCGCGCTACCTGGCCCAGCGCGGTGTGGTGCTGGAGGGCAACACCGGCGGCACCTCGTTCGTCAACTGCGACATCAACAATTTCGGCTACGGCATCGTCACGTCCTGCATCCAGAACTACGTCACCTCGTCCAAACTCACCAGCAACTACGTCGGCGTGCTCGGCACCGGCAACGATCACAACGCCGGATTGGCGCTCACCAACGTCGAATTCGTGTCCGACGCCGATCCGCACACCACCGATCGCCACATCCTCGTCGACGGCGCGGCCAACGACTGGTGGCTGACCAATGTCTGGTTCGAGGGCGCCGAGGTCGCGCTGTCCATCGGGCACGCCGACCGGGGCGGTCCCGCGCAGTTCGGCATGATCAACTGCAAGGTGGCGGCGCGCAGCGTCGGGCTGGACCTGATCTATTGCCGCCAGCCGTATCTCGCCAACGTGCAGTTCGACAAGGACCTGGACCGACCGCCGACCGAGCTGCGGATCGATCCGGCAGGCTGCCCCGAGGGCACCGCGGTGAACCTGATCTCCACCGCCGCGGACGATCTCAACCCGGCGGTGTTCCCCGATCGCTGGCATGTGCTGGGGCGCACCAGCATGCACACCCCGGCCTTCACCGGCACGGTCGTGATCAAGGCGGGGCGCAGCGATGCCGACGTATTCCAAACGCAGTCCGCCGACGGCTCCGTACGCGCGGCCGTCCTGGGGAGCGGAACTTGGCTCTCCGAGCACAGCGAAGGAGGTCTCGTGCTCAAAGACGCGTCCGGGACATACTGGCGGGTGTCCATCTCCACCGAGGGCACCTTGAAGACCATGTCCCTGGGTAAACAGCGGCCGCGCGAGTAGCCGCCATGACCCGACCGAAATCGTTGGCGCGCAGCAGACTCGGGCCGGTGTCGTTGCGCGGCAGCACGGTCGTGCTGCGCCCGCCCCGGCTCGCCGACTACCCGTACTGGCGCCACATCCGGCTGCGCGACCGGCGGCACATCGAGCCGTTCTGGTACAGCTCGGCGCTGGACTGGGACGCACGACACTGCGGAACCCATTGGGTGCGTGAATGTCTCATGATCCGCGCGGAGGCGAGGACGGGTCGTCGGCTGGCCACCGTGATCGAGGTCGACGGCCGGTTCGCGGGACAGATCGAGCTCGGCACGATCGACGCCGCGACCGGCGCCGCGGAAATGGGCATCTGGGTCGACGCCACGGTGGCCCGGCACGGCATCGGCGGGCTGGCGGCGGCCATGCTGCTGGACCACGGCTTCACCCGGCTCGGGCTGCAGCGGATCACCGCGCCGATCTCACCCGCCAACGTCGCCGCCGCCCACGGCGCGGCCGGGGTCGGCTTCCGCCGGGAAGCGTTGATGGGCAGGTACTTCGACGTGGGCGGGGCGCGCCGCGATCACGAACTCTGGGCGGTCACGGCGGGCGATCGCCCGCCGGACGGGTTCACCGGGCACTGGCTCGCGCGCCACGACGCGCCAGGCGCCGCGCCGCTGCCCGCACCCGCCGATCCGGTGCCGCCCGGCCTGCCCAAGCTCGCCATGGTGATCGCGGGCGCACGCTTCTATGTGGGGCGCGCGGTGCACCTGTTCGATCCGCTCGGCACACCGCCGCCGATCCGGCTCGCCGACCCGGACCATCCGGAAGTCGTCCTCCGGACCCGCAAGCCCACCGACTGGCGGCGCTGGCGGGCCGCGCGGTCGCGCTGCCGGACCGAGCTGGATCCGGACGCGTCGGGACCCGAGCCCATCTGGGCCGCACAGCACTCCTGGTGGCAATGGGTACGGCAGTACCTGCGCACCCGAGCAGGGCTCCGCTCGGCGGGTGGCCTGGTCCTCGCGATCGAGGTGGACGGCGAGTATGCCGGCGAGGCCCGGTTGTTCGATCGGGACATGTTCGATCGCAACGCCCGCATGTTCGTCTGGGCCGATCCCGCGCACGCCGAGCACGTCCGCGTCGCGGCCACCAGGGGGTTGCTGACGCTCGCTTTCGGACCGCTCGGGCTGTGCCGCGTCGCGACCACCATCGCGCCGGGCGATCAAGTCGCCGCCGCGATCGCCGCCCAGGTAGGCATGGCACACGAAGGGCAGATGCGCGATTCGGTCGACGCCACCGGCCGCCGCGCCGATCACGATCTGTGGGCGATCACCACACCCAGTCCACCCGAACACACCTCGGCACCGTCTCTGTCCACCGATCCGTCACCCCGAAGTTCCGGGAAACAGTGAGCGCGGCATTCGGCAACGCCTGTTCCCTCTTTCGATCTCCGCTAGACCGGCTCGCGCGCCTACCCTCGAAGGCGACGCACCGCTGATGAAGGGATCGACCCGATGGCCGAACCGGCCCACGTCGCCGTCGCGGCCGAGTACGCACGGCAGATCCGCGAGGGTGCCCTCGCCGCGGGCGCCCGGCTACCGAGCCAGGCCGAATTGGCCGCGCGGCACGGCGTTTCCCGCGCTGCCGTCCGCCGGGCGCTCGAGCTGTTGCGCGACCAGCGCCTCGTGCACACCGTCGCGCGGCGCGGCACCTTCGTCGGCGACGGCGCCGCCCACCGCGTCGCCGAACAGGTGGAGGACGATGTCGACGAGATCAGGGCCGTGGCCCATCCGATCCGGCGCGCACAGCTCGCCGCGAGCCTCATCACGCACTACCAACTGCGGATCGCCGAGCTCTCCGGCATCCGCCAGACCGCGATCGAGGACGCCCACGATCAGGGTATGAGCCTCACCGATATCGGTGCCCGCCTCGGCCTGACCGATGGTCTGCGGGCTCGGATGAGTCGCGCCGACCGGTTCGGCTGAGGCCCGTTCGGACACACCGACCGGCCGCTTTGTGGCATGCGCGGCACTGCCGTCGTTGCGCGGACAAGCCCGGCGGGCCGGACGTACAGTGAGGCGCAGAACCCGTCGCGCACCGGAGGATTCGCACGGGTGAGTGTGCCGAACCGCGGGGAGATCATCATGGCGTCCGATCCCGAGCAGCCGGCGACGCCGCACGGCCGGTTCGCCCGCAGCAACGAACTCCAGGCGCGGTTGCACGAACTCGTCCCAGGTGGCGCGCACACCTACGCCAGGGGCGCGGACCAGTATCCCGAACAGATGGCCCCGGTGCTGGTGCGCGGCAACGGCTGCCGGGTGTGGGACGCCGACGGCAACTGCTACGTCGAATACGGCATGGGATTGCGCTCGGTCACCCTCGGGCACGGATTCGCACCGGTGCTCGACGCCGTGCGCGCCGCGATCGCCGACGGGGTCAGCTTCAGCAGGCCGACCGAACTGGAACTGCTGGCCGCACAGGACTTCCTCGCCCTCGTGCCCGGCGCCGACATGGTGAAGTTCGCCAAGAACGGCTCCGACGCGACCACCGCCGCGGTGCGTCTCGCCCGTGCCGCCACCGGCCGGACCGCGCTGGCCGTCTGCGATCAGCCGTTCTTCTCGGTCGACGACTGGTTCATCGGCACCACCGCGATGCGCAGCGGCATCCCCGGCGAGTTGGCCGCCGACACCCTGCGTTTCCGCTACAACGATCTCGATTCGCTGGCGGCGGTGCTCGATTCGGGACGGGTCGCCGCGGTGATCATGGAGGCGGCCACCGCGCTCGCCGAGCCCGCGCCCGGCTTCCTGGCAGGCGTTCGCGCCCTCTGCGACCGGCACGGCACGCTCCTCGTCTTCGACGAGATGATCACCGGCTTCCGCTGGTCGGCTGGGGGCGCGCAAGCGGTCTACGGCGTGCGGCCGGACCTGTCCTGCTGGGGCAAGGCGATGGGCAACGGATTCCCGCTCTCCGCGCTGGCCGGTAAGCGCGAGTACATGGAACTCGGCGGGCTGCGCACCGACGACGATCGGGTCTTCCTGCTGTCCACCACGCACGGCCCGGAATCGGCGTCGCTGGCCGCCTTTCGTGCGGTGGTGCGGGAGTACCGCACCGGCGATCCCATCACGCGCATGGAGCGGGCCGGTCGACGTCTCGCCGACGGAGTCAACCTGATCGCCGCGGATCTCGGCATCGCCGACTACCTCCAGGTACTCGGCCGCCCCTCGTGTCTCATCTTCGTCACTCGCGACCCGAACGGGCGCCCCTCGCAGGAGTTCCGCACCCTGTTCCTGCAAGAGCTGCTGCAACGGGGTGTGCTCGGGCAGTCGTTCGTCACCTCCGCCGCGCACACCGACGGCGATATCGACGAGACCGTCGCGGCCTGCCGCGAAGCGGCCGCGGTGTACCGCAAGGCCATCGACCAGGGCAGTGTGGACGGCCTGCTCGTCGGCCGCCCGGTCGCGCCGGCCATCCGCCGGCACGCCGCGCCGCGCCGAATTCGACGGGACGACGAATGATGCAGCCGAACAAGGCGATTCGAGCGCCGAAACACCCGCCGGAATGGCACAGCATGCAAACTTGCAGTCATGGCAGCCCGGCAGTCCGTGCGGCCAAGCACGCACCGCACGCCGCGGCGGTGACGCTCAAAGCCCTTGCCGCACCGCGCTTCCCCTGGCCGAACGGATGAGCGGCCCGCGCGTCGCGGTGGTGCACGAACGCTTCACCGAGTTCGGCGGTTCCGAGGCCGTGGTCGGCGAACTGGCCGAAACCTGGGAGCGCACGGAGGTTTTCGCGCCGATCGTCGATCCGGCGGGCGTGCGGGCGCCGTTGACCTCGGTGCACGATACCTGGCTCAGTCGCGCGTATGCCGTCACCGGCCGCCGTTCGCACGCTCCGCTGCTGCCCTTCGCGCCGCGCGCGCTGCGCCGCCTGCCCCTCGCGCACCGCTTCGACGCCGTCGTCATCAGCCATCACGCGTTCGCCACCCAGGCCGCGTTCGCCGCCGACGTACCGGTCCTCGCCTATGTGCACAGCCCGGCACGCTGGGCGTGGGACAAGGACTTCCGCGCGCAGGAGGCGGGCGGGCCCGCGGGCCGGCTCGCCCTGTCCGCGCTCGGCGGGCTGGCCCGCCGCGCCGAATTGCGGGCCGCGCCTCGGCTGTCCAGGATCGTCGCCAATTCCCGCGCCGTCGCCGCGCGGGTGCACGACTGGTGGGGGCTGCCTGCCACGGTCGTCTATCCGCCGGTGCGGGTCGACAGCTTCACGCCCGATACCGCGGTAGCGCGAGAGGACTTCTTCCTGTTCGCGGGCCGACTGGTGCCGTACAAACGGCCGGATCTGGCCATTCGGGCCGCGCAGCGCGCCGGCCGCAAGCTGGTCGTGCTCGGCGACGGCCGCTTCCGCGCGCAGCTGGAATCCTTGGCCGGACCGGAGACCACCTTCCTCGGCGCGACCTCCCACGACGTCCTCGTCGACACCTACCGCCGCTGTCGCGCGCTGCTCATGCCGGGCGTCGAGGATTTCGGCATCGTCCCGGTGGAGGCGATGGCCTGCGGCGCCCCGGTGCTCGCCGTCGATCGCGGCGGCGCGCTGGACACGGTCCGGCCGGGCGTGACCGGCGAGCACGTCGCGCACGGCGCCGACGAGACCGTCGTCGACAACCTGGCCGCGGCGATGCGCGGCTGCACCCCCGCCGATTACCGGACCGAGGCCATCCGCGCGCACGCGGAAACCTTCTCCCCCACCGCCTTCCGCGCCAGCATGGCCGACGCGGTGACCGAACTGCTGCGCTGAGGCGGTTCAGGCCAGGCAGGTCGGCGCCGGCGGTTTCGGCGCGTTCCAGTCGTTCACGGTGATCCACTGGAACACCGCGGATCGCCGCTTCATATAACGCAGCAGTCCTTCGTTCGTCTCACACAGTTCGTGCAGATTTCCGACCACGTAACTCTCCGTGATCAAGGCCTGGAGTTTTTCGTTGTAGGCCGCTTCCCCCGCGCACATGGCGTTTCGGGTGTCTTTGTCGAATACCGGATTTCCGTAGAGCGCACGCCGCGTTTCGGTGTGCACCGGTTTGTCGAAGATCAACGGCGAGAGCTCCAGCCACTCGCCGATCTCCTGATACCAGCGGCCGTCGTGGTCGGAGCCGTCGCACATGTGCTCGTCGGCTTCGATCGCCACGCCGAAGATCACCGCATCGGCCCGCGCCGCCGGTCCGAGCACCAGCAACGCGGCACCGAGCGCACAGGTCATCATCGAGGTCGTGCGTGAGAATTTCAAAGACCCGAGCCCTCCAAAATGGTCGTGAACTTTCGACTGCTTCTCGGCTACGCAGTATTACATTCACCAACCGGTCGCTCGGGAAACTCCCGTACACCTCGGTGCGCCGTGTCGTGAAACGGCGCGGTCGTGTTCTAGATGAGCTGATATGCCGCCAGGACGGCTTTGTGGTCGGTGACCCATTTCTGCGGCGTCGCGAGGAAATTGTCCTGGGTATTCTCCTCGCGCCGGGCATTGCGCACGATCGAGCCGCGCGGTCCCACGATGCCCACGTCGGTGAGCCGCAGGGCGGCGCCCGGTCCGGCGAAGATGTAGTCGATCCGGTCGCGTTCGTCGGCCTCGGGCGCCCAGGTGAGCTGCGAGACCGGCGCGTCGGGATTGCTCGCGGGCCAGGTGAAGCCCGGATGCGTCACGGGATCCGGATAGCGGGAGCGGTAGGCGTCGACGAACCCGGCCTGCTGTAGTCGGCGCGTGCTCTCCCACGGCAGCACCACGCCGTTGTGGTCGAACAGATTCGCCGCCGCGGGCGTCCAGTCCAATGCGGACGGTTCGTTGAAATCGCCGCCCATGAGCACCGAACTGCCCGCCGCCGCCTCCGCTTTCGCGTCCTCCAGAAAGGCGCCGATCGCTTCGGGGCGCCCGGAGGCGTTGTTCACCCGCTGCACGGCGGCGGGATCGGTCACCGGCCCGCCCGGCAGCTTGTTCCAGCCGAATTCGGAGTATTCCCCCGGTGCGGGCACGCCGGCTCCGTAGCCGCGAGGCAGATAGGTGGCATACCAACGATATTCGAGGTGCGCGGCATAAGCGGTGATACGATTGCCGCCGACGCTCAACCGGGCCTTGACCATCCAGCCCAGATCCGCGCTCTCCTCGACCGGGAACGCCGACAGCACACCGGTATCGCCCGAGGCGACCGCTTCGAACTTCTGGCCCTTCTGCTCCAGTGCCGCCGCGATCGCCTTCGTCGCCTTGTTCGCCTCCGACAGCAGCACCACCGAGGCGCGCGTATCGATGATCAGATCAGCCACCACACCGATCCCGTTGGGGATCTTGCCGGCGCCCATCCAGATATTGATCGCGAGCACTCGGATCTGCTCGGCCGTGGGTGCGGCGGCGGCCAGGGGCATCGCCGCACCCACGGCCAGCGCGCCGCCCGCCGCCCCGAACCACTTCATCGCATCGCGTCGTGTCATCGAACTCGTCATGGTGACCATCACTCCGATCGTGTGCACAGCGGGACAGAGGTATTCATTTCCTGGCTATCCACCCAATCGGAATATCCCGTGAACTCGGCGAGATCGCAGAGCGAACAGCGACGGCGGCGCGCGCGAACGGTGGCCCCGGCCGACCCCGCGTGGCACAGTCAGAACATGAACGCGCGCCGTCGTTTTGCCGTGGTCGTTGCCGGACTCGTGAGCACGGCGCTCGTCGCCGGGTGCGGCACGGCGAACGACCAGGGCAGCGGGCCGGTCACCGCGACCGCGCCCGGCGTGGTGCCGCTGATCTCGACCGACGATCTCGGCCCGGCCGGGACCGACGAAGTACATCTGTTCGGTCTCAACGACCTGCACGGCAATCTGCAGCCGCCGGCCGGCTCGACCGGCAAGATCGCCGGGCACGACGCGGGCGGGGCCGCCTATCTGGCCACCCACCTCGCCCGGCTGAAAGCCGCGTATCCCGCGAGCGCGGTGGTCGCGGCCGGTGACGACATCGGGGCGAGCCCGCTGGTCTCCGGTCTCTTCCACGACGAACCGACCATCACCTTCATGAACACCATCGGGGTGGCCGCCTCGTCGGTCGGCAATCACGAATTCGACCGCGGTGTCCTCGAATTGGCCCGCATCCAGCAGGGCGGCTGCGCGCCGGACGGCTGTTCGCCCGGCGCACCGTTCACCGGCGCGAAGTTCGCGTACCTGGCCGCGAACGTGACCGACGCCGAGGGCAAGCTGCCGCCCGCGCTGCGGCCGTGGACCATGCTGGAGGTCGGCGGGCACAAGATCGGCGTGATCGGCACGGTCACCCCGGACACCACCAATCTCGTGTTGCCCGCGGGCATCCGCGGGTACCGGTTCGACGACGAGGCCGCGACGATCAACCGCTACGTGCCGGAGGTGAAGTCCGCGGGCGCCGAGACGATCGTCGCGCTCATGCACGACGGCGGCAGCCAGCAGCCGCCCAAGGATGTGCCGGTCGACTACAACGGGTGCGCCGACATCAGCCCGAACGTCACGGCCCTGGCCAAGGCGATCGACCCGGCGGTGCAGGCGTTGTTCACCGCGCACAGCCATCAGTCCTATGTGTGCACGATCGAGGGCAAGGTGGTCACCCAGGCCGCGTCCTACGGCAGGCTCATCACCGATCTGACGCTGCGTTTCACTGCGGACGGCGTGCGGGCATCCGCGGTCAACCGGGTAGTGACCCGCGAGGTGACGCCCGACGGGCCCACCACCGCGCTCGTCGACTTCTATGCCGAACAGGCGCGGCCGCGCACCGCCCGGGTGGTCGGCACGGCCACCGCGGTGCTGTCACACGATCCCGGGCCGTCGGGTACCGCACCGCTCGGCGACGTCATCGCCGATTCGATGCTCGCGGCCACCGCCGGACCGGCGGGTGCGGTGGCGGCGTTCATGAACCCGGGCGGGGTCCGCGCGGACATCAAGGCGGGCCCGGTCACCTACGGCGATATCTTCACCGTCCAGCCGTTCGGTAACCAGGTCGTCACGCTCACGCTCACCGGGACGCAGGTGCTGCGACTGCTCGAACAGCAGTGGACCAACGCGAGCAAGCCCGCCGTGCTCTCCCCCGCCGGTATCACCTACGCCTACACCGAATCCGCACCGAAGGGTGCGAAGGTGTCGGCCGACAGCGTGCGGATCGCCGGACAACCGCTCAATCCCGTTGCGACGTACCGGATCACGACGAACAGCTTCCTCGCCTCGGGTGGCGACGGGTTCGCCGTTTTCACCGAGGGCGTCGACAGCGTCCCCGGCCCGACCGACCTGGACGCCTTCGAGGCCTACTTCCGGGACCATCCCACGGTGCAGCCGCCGGCCGCCCGGGTGGAGCGGCGTTAGCTCATCGGATGCCGGCCAACTACTGGTCAAATGACCAGTAAAGGTATACCTGGAAATTGTTGTAACACTTACCCTTTGACCTGCGCAGACAGGTGACCAGTCCCACAGCCGCAGACCGACCGGAACGCTTGCCGGGGTCGCGCGGAATCCATTACTGTTTCCTATAAGTCAGGACGAAGGGGTTCCTACTTTCGGCCCGACCGCTGTTACCGCGTCAGGGGGCACGTCGCGGCCGGACCAGTATCTCCGCATTCACTGTTGCATGCCGGATTACTTTGTGCGACAACATGGTTCGAGTGAACAGCAGGAGAGGCCGATGGCTACCTACATCGTCACGGGCGGTACCGGATTCTTGGGACGACGGGTCGTCCAGGAGCTGCTGGACCACGATCCCGACGCCGTGGTCCATGTACTGGTGCGCGCGGGCTCGCTGCAGAAGTTTGCTGACCTGGCCACCGCGTGGCACGGCGGCGAACGGGTGTTCTCCCTGGTCGGCGACCTCACAGCGGACGAACTCGGGCTCACCCGGGAGGCGCCGGCGGCCGAGCACGTGATCCATCTCGGCGCCGTCTACGACATGACCGCCGACGAGGACACCGCGCACGCCGCCAATGTCGCGGGCACTCGCTCGGTGATCGCCCTGGCCCGCCGGATCGGCGCTGTGCTGCACCATGTTTCATCGGTCGCGGTGGCCGGCGACCACAAGGGCAAGTTCTTCGAAGAGGACTTCGACCTCGGTCAGCGGCTCACCTCGCCCTACCACCGCACCAAGTTCGCCGCCGAGCAGCTGGTGCGCGAGGCGCAGGGCCTGCGCTGGCGGGTGTACCGGCCCGCGATCGTGGTCGGCGATTCACGCACCGGCGAGATGGACAAGATCGACGGTCCCTACTACTTCTTCTCCGCCATCGCCAAGCTCGCGGCGCTGCCGTCGGAACTGCCGATGCCGCTGCCCGATCTCGGCGCGACCAACATCGTCCCCGTCGACTACGTCGCCGCCGCTATGGCCACGCTGATCCGCAGGCCCGGGCTCGACGGGCGCACCTTCCATCTGGTCAACCCGGAGCCGCAGCCGTTCAGCGCGGTGTACGGCGCGCTCGCCGCGGCGGCGGGCGCCCCCACCGGCATCGGCGTGGTGCCGGGTAGCGCGCTGGCGCTGACCGGGCTGGCACAGTTGCCCGGCGTCGCCTCGGTGCGCGATTTCCTGTTGGAGCAGTTGGGCATTCCCGCGGCCGTCGCACCGCACACCTCCTTCGCCGCCGAGTTCATCTCCGATTCCACCCGGGCGCAGTTGCGCGGCTCCGGGCTGAGCGTGCCGCCGTTCGAGAGCTACGCCGAGCGGCTCTGGAGTTACTGGCGTGCACATCTGGACACCCATCGCGACCGCCCCGAGATCAGCGACGATCCGCTCAGCGGCCGGATCGTGCTCATCACCGGCGCCTCCTCGGGTATCGGGCTGGCCACCGCGCACGCGGTCGCCCGGCGCGGCGCCACCGTGCTCATGGTGGCCCGCGGCAAGGACGACCTGTCCGACGCCGCCGACTCTGTGCGCGCGGAAGGCGGTGTGGCCCACGACTATCCGTGCGACATCACCGACGCCGACGCGGTCGAGTCGCTGGTGCGCGCCGTGCTCACCGAACACGGCCACGTCGACTACCTGGTGAACAACGCGGGCCGATCGATCCGCCGCTCGGTGCTCAACTCCACCGATCGCATGCACGATTTCGAGCGGACCATGGCGGTGAACTACTTCGGCGCGGTCCGGCTGATCCTGGCCCTGCTGCCGTCGATGCGGGCCCGGCGCTTCGGCCACGTCGTCAACATCTCCTCGATCGCCGTGCAGACCAAGGTGCCCCGTTTCGCGGCGTATGTCGCGAGCAAATCGGCGCTGGACAACTTCAGCGAGATCGCGGCGGTCGAGAACCGGGACGCGGGCATCACTTTCACCTCGGTGCGGATGCCGCTCGTGCGCACGCCGATGATCGCGCCGACCGATCTCTACCGTTCGCTGCCGGTCCCCGATCCGGACCAGGCCGCCGCCATCGTGGTGCGCGCGCTGGAGGATCGCCCGCACCGCATCGACACCCCGGTCGGCACCTTCGCCCAGGCCGTCGATCTGCTGATGCCGTCGGTGAAGCGGACGATCCTGCACCAGGGCTTCCGCCTGTTCGGGGAATCCCATGCGGCACAGGGCAACAAAGCCGTCGCGCCCGCGCGGTCCGCAGCGGCCGAACCGTCCGGAGAGCGCGGCCGCAGCCCGCTGACCATGCTCGCGCCGGTGCTCATGCCACTGATGGCACTGCCCGGCCCCGCGGCGCGGGTGGCCCGGGTGGTGCCCGGATTGCAGTGGTAGTCACCGACATTTGAATTCCGGTGACGCCCATGCGCAAATTGCGGGCGACCGGATCAGACGCGGGCCTGACGGTTCGGCACGATATCGGGATACCGATAGTGTATTCGCGCGATGCAGTGCCGAACCGTGTGCATCTCCGCATGGAGTTCACGCAGCCGCTGCGTTTGGAAACTCCGTTCGGCAGTACTGATTGCGCGGGCGAGCCCGCGCGCGTGGGTGGCAAGCAAGTCGAGAAATACCCGGGCTTGTGCGATGTCGGGATCATCGGACATTCGCTGTTCCTATCACGCCCGCTCGCGGCCACACCACCCGAACTCCGCGCGTTCCACGGGATTTCGCCACACCGTGTCCGAATCGAAAAGGACTACCGGTGTTTCAGAGAAATTGCGGCGCCCGGCGGGGAAAATGCCGGTGCGGTGGGGCCGGATCGGCCCCACCGCGGATTTCCCGGCGGGGAACTACACTCGGTCCGCCGCGAACTGGGCGGCCGGCCACATGGCCCAGCCGTAGTTGCCGTGCTGCGTCGGGTCGAGACCACCGCCGCAGACGGGATCGCCACCCGTGCAGTAGTTTCCGGTGCGCCAGGCGTACTGGCCGGGCACGTGCCAGCCGATCAGCCGGACCGGATCACCGAAGAGCAGCACCGCGGCCACGCGCGATGCCAGTTCGCCCGGCAACACCGCCATGCCGCCGAGTGCCGTCACCGCGCCGGTGCCGAGGACGCCGTGCGTGACGACCGCACCCTGCGAATAGCCGACCAGGATGAACCGCTGGTCCGGGCACGCCGCCGCCTGCCACAGCAGGTGAGCGGTCATGTCGTGGGTGCCGCGGCTCACCGACGCCGGATCCAGCAGGTCCGCAGGATAATTCACACGATACGCGGTGGAGCTCACCGGTAGCGCCTGCAGCAACGTGCCGTAGAGCGGGTCCCCGACCGCGGCGCCGAGGTAGCCGGGTTCCTGTGTTCCCCGTGCGACTACCACGTCGATCGCGGCGCAGGGTGACGCCCATGCGGGCGATCCCGTCGTCGCTCCGAAACCCGCGGCCAGCAGTAGCACGATGAATACTCGTACCACCCGCCACTTTTCGAAATGAATTACCTTCCGGTTTGCCATCGTGATCACCCACTCACGCCGTTGTGAGAAGCCGAGTGACACTTGTCAGCGACAAGTGCCACTCGGCTATATCTGCGAAGGTAAGAACGGCTGAGTAGGTCGTCAAGGAAGTCGACCCGAACGATGCGGACTCAACGCCGAATCGTGTCCTGGCTAATCTTTTCTACGGAACGAGAACCGCTGCGCCAGTGAATCGTCCGTGGGCGAGATCGGCCAGGGCCTGATCTGCCCTGCCCAGGGAGTACCCACGGGCGGTCACTTCTATGCGGTGTTCGCCTGCGAGCGCGAGAAATTCACGCGCGTCGGCCCGGGTGTTCGCGGTGACCGAGCGAATTTCCCGCTCCTGGAACAGATGCCGCTGATAATTCAACGCCGGGATGTCGCTCAGATGAATACCCGCGATCGCCAGAATGCCGCCCCGGTCGAGCGCGGCCAGCGCAGGCGGCACCAGCGCGCCCACCGGCGCGAACAAGATCGCCGAATCGAGTTGCACCGGAGGCGGATCCGCCGCGCCCTGCGCCGACGCGGCACCGAGGGCGCGCGCCAGCTCCTGCGCGGCCGGATCCCGGGTCATCACATGCACCTCGGCGCCGCGCGCGAGGGCGACCTGCGCGGCGATGTGCGCGCTGCCGCCGAAACCGTAGATGCCGAGGCGACCACCGGGCGGCAGCTGCGCGCGCTGCAGTGAGCGATAGCCGATGATGCCGGCGCAGAGCAGCGGCGCCGTTTCCTCGTCGGTGTAGTTCTCCGGCAGGCGCAGCGCGTAATCGGCTGGCACAGTGGCATATTCGGCGTATCCGCCGTCTGCGTCCCAGCCCGTGTAATTCGAACGGGGACAAAGGTTTTCGAGTCCGCGAAGACAGTACTTGCAGGCGCCGCAGGTGTGCCGCAGCCAGGCGATGCCGACCCGGTCGCCCACGGCGAAGCCGTCCGCGCGACGCTCGTCGGCACTCGCGCCGACCGCCGAGCCGACCGCTACCACCTCCCCGACCACCTCGTGCCCGGGCACCACCCCGGCGCGATGCACGGGCAGATCCCCCTCGGCGACGTGCAGGTCCGTCCGGCAGACGCCGCAGGCCAGCACCCGCACCAGCAGTTCGTCGGCGGGCGGCTCCGGCACGGGTTCGCGCACCCGATCCAGCGGCCCCGCATCGATCGGCCCCGGGCGACGGACCCGCCATCCGGTCATCGATCCCGACCGCGCAACCTCGTTCATGCTCAACTCTCCTCGTCCCCGGGACACCTGGCCGAGCCGCACTGGCAATTCGATGCTGCGTAAACCCTACTCAACCGATTTCAGACTGTCGCCGCACCGGTTCTGATACATTTGTGTATTGAATACAGTTTTGTATCCAACCGACCGGCTCGAACCTTCGCGGCCGGTCCCGCCCGAGGAGGTGCCCATGGCGTCGTCCACCCCACCGGGAACCGCGACGAGCCGGGTCACCCGCCGCCGCGCCGAAACCCGCGAGCGGCTGCTGACCGCCGCGTACGAGGCTTTCAGCGAGGAGGGCTTCGGCAAGGCCACCGTGGAACGGGTCTGCGAACGCGCCGGCTTCACCCGCGGCGCCTTCTATTCCAATTTCGTCTCGCTCGACGAACTGTTCCTGGCGATGTGGGAACAGCGGTCGGCCGCCATGCTCGCCGATATCAAGCGCGTCCTCGACGACATGCTGATCGGCGGTGACGACGACCTGCGCACCGCGATCGAACGGATGGCACGCGCGGTGCCCATCGACGAGGGCTGGTACCGGATCACCGCGGAGTTCACCGCGCACGCGCTGCGCCATCCCGAACTACGCCGGGTGATGGCCGCGCGCGAAGAGGCGATCAGCGCCGCGCTGATGCCGGCCGTCGTCGCCGGCCTGGCCCGGATCGGCCGCGCGGTCCCCGATCCGGCGGCGCTCGGCCAGGCCCTCGTCGCGGTGCACGACGGCACCAGCGTGCAGGTCCTGATGGAACCGCGCAGCCGCGCGGTGCGCAAGCGGCGCACCGAGCTCATCTACCACGTCGTGCTGGCCTATAGCACCGGAACCGAAGGATGAAGATGACCGACAGCACCGCCGAATTCGCACAGCAGGCCGACGTCATCGTCGTCGGCGCCGGGCTGGCCGGCCTCGTCGCGACGCACGAGCTGGTCAAGGCGGGCCGCAAGGTGCTCGTGCTCGATCAGGAGAACCGCAACAATCTCGGTGGGCAGGCGTTCTGGTCACTCGGTGGGCTGTTCATGGTGGACACCCCCGAGCAGCGCCGGCTCGGGATCAAGGACTCCTACGAACTGGCGCTGCAGGATTGGCTCGGCTCGGCCGGTTTCGACCGCGACGACGAGGACCTGTGGGCACGGCAGTGGGCCCGGGCCTATGTCCGTTTCGCCGCCACCGAGAAGCGTGACTACCTGCACGAACTCGGCCTGCGGATCACCCCCGTGATCGGCTGGGCCGAGCGCGGCGGTGGTTTCGCGGACGGGCACGGCAACTCGGTGCCGCGGTTCCATCTCACCTGGGGCACCGGGCCGGAGGTGGTGCGGGTCTTCGCCGAACCCGTGCTCGATGGGGAACGGCGCGGACTGGTCGGCTTCGGCTTCCGCCACCGGGTCGACGAGTTGATCGTCGAGGACGGCGCGGTCGTCGGCGTCCGCGGCGGGGTGCTGGAGCCCAGCGATTTGGCGCGTGGCCACGCGTCGCCTCGAAACGTAGTGCGCGAGTTCGAGTTCCGTGCGCAGGCAGTGATCGTCACCTCCGGCGGCATCGGGCACAATCACGAGTTGATCCGGCGCAACTGGCCGGTCGAGCGGCTCGGCAAATGCCCGGAGACCATGATCTCCGGCGTGCCCGCGCACGTGGACGGACGGATGCTCGGCATCACCGAGGCGGCCGGCGGCGCCATCGTCAACCGGGATCGCATGTGGCACTACACCGAAGGCATCGTCAACTGGGATCCGATCTGGCCCGATCACGCCATCCGGATCATCCCCGGCCCGTCCTCGATGTGGTTCGACGCGAACGGAAGGCGTTTGCCCGCGCCGTGTTTCCCGGGTTACGACACCAACGCGACCATGAAGGAGATCCTGTCCACCGGCTACGACTACTCCTGGTTCGTACTGACCCAGTCGATCATCGAGAAGGAGTTCGCGCTGTCGGGTTCCGAGCAGAACCCCGACATCACCGGCAAGGACCTCAAACTCACCCTCAAGAGCCGCATCGCCAAGGGTGCGCCGGGCCCGGTCGAAGCGTTCAAGCAGCACGGCGTCGACTTCGTGGTCGCGGACACGCTGCGGGAGCTGGTCGCCGGGATGAACAAGATCGCCCGCGGTCCGCAGCTGGATCACGACACGCTGGAGCGGCAGATCGTCGCGCGGGACCGCGACGTCACCAACAAGTACTCCAAAGACAGCCAGCTGATGGCGATCACCAACGCGCGCCAGTACTTCGGCGACAAGGCAGGACGCGTCGCCAAGCCGCACCGGATCCTCGACCCCGCCGCGGGCCCGCTCATCGCGGTGCGGTTGAATATCCTCACGCGAAAGACGCTGGGCGGCTTGCAGACCAACCTCGACTCACAGGTGATCCGGCAGGACGGCAGCGCTTTTCCCGGTCTCTACGCCGCGGGCGAGGTGGCCGGTTTCGGCGGCGGCGGGGTGCACGGTTACAACGCGCTGGAGGGCACCTTCCTCGGCGGCTGCATCTTCTCCGGGCGGGCCGCAGGTTTGGCATTGGCCGCGACATTGCGGTGATCGGCGCATAATCGGCAGATCATCCCGCAGGTCACGGTGGTTGTCCGGTCCGCACGGCACCCGTAGGCTCGGGCAGCCTTCGGCAGCGATTCCCGGCGCAGGGCCTCGTCGGCGAGGGACAGTTCGACAAACGAGGCCAGGGAGATGTGGAGAAAGTGCGATCGGGGCCGACGGCGGGGGTCGGCGCCCAGTACATCGATCGGCCGGCGAGAGCAACAACGCCTCTCCCGGTTCGAGCCGGACGACGATGAGCGGCACCGGCGGCAATGGCTGGCCGCGCTGCAGGGCTTCGCCGGCGCCTACCGGGCGGCCGAGCTGAACGGCGCACCAGTGCTGCAGGTTTCGCATTCCGGCTGGCACCCGGGCGCGCGGATCGCACCGGGCACGACCGAGGGCAGGCTGCTCGCCTACCACGACTCGGGCGACGAGGCCGACTTCGTCTTCCGGGAGGGCGAGCTCGCGCTCTTCAGCATCACCACCGCGGGCGGACACCGTGAGGACTTCACGCTGCGCCCGTTCGCCATCCGCTGGGTGATGCCGGCCGGATTGTGCGGGGCGGTGGCGCCGGGCGTCACCCGGGTGGAGGTCCGCGACCGCGACGGCACCGCGGTCCCGGTAAATCTCGTGGCCCATACCTTCGCCGCCACAACCGATCTCGAGCTGCCGTACCTACGCACGATGAACCGGCTGCGCGCCGCCGGAGCACGGTCCGACGAGATTCTGGACGTGCTGTTCCGCAGTGACCGGCGCGGCGAGGAGTACGCGGCGACCCAGCACCTGACCATCCGGGTCTACGGCCAAGGCGACGCTCCCCTGTACACCGGTCCGGTCTTCACCGACGACCGATTCCGCCAGTTGCGCAAGAGCATTCGCGACTGAGCACGGTCACGGTTTACAGCCCGCCGGGGTCGCGTTCGACGATGATTGCGGCGGCGGCGCGGCGGCCAGGCTGGTCGGCGACACGACCGGCGGCTCGGTCGGCTCCGGCACGACCACGGGCGGTGACTCGCGGTAGAGACGCGCACCGGTCGGTCGCATCCCCGGTTCCACCGTGATGCCGGTGATCTCGGCCTGGTTGCCGTGGATATCGGTGAGACGCGCGGCGAACGGACCCGTCCCCGCCCGGGAGACGGTCCAGTAGTTGTCCATGCCGCGGGTCAGGGGCTGCCACGCCCCGCCCGTCGCAGGCCGAATCGCGACCTCGCGCAACGGATTCCCGGTACCACCGAACAGGATGGCGAACCAGGCGGCGGTGGCATCGGGTTTCACCTCGTAGGTCAGCTCCGCCACCGGCTCCGGATTGCGCACCACGTGGTACCGAACCTTCGCGACTCCGTCGGACAGGTCGGCGATCTCGGTGAACGCGGCCGTGCTCAAATCCAGTTGTCCCGGAGCACATCCCGGGCAACGGTCGACGATCTGCACCCGCACGCTGCCCCGCGGGCCCTCGACGTCGAGGTAGGCCCCGCACGGATCGGCCGTGCCGTACTCCGATGTCGACATACCCACGAAGAAGCCGTCCAGCGGAAGGTCGGGGTACGAACACGAGACCCCCGGACCGAACGAATAGAACCGCGCCTCACCCGACACGACGGGCTGCGACTCCGGCAACGGGCTGGTGGACGGCCAAATACTGTTGGCGGTCAACGGATTCGACGGTGTCGCCGACTGGGCCATCGCATTCGGTACGTCGCAGTGCACCGGCTCGGGCCGGGTCACCCACACCGCTACGCCCGCAATGGCCGCCAGGCCGATCGCGGACCACAGCCACCCCGAACGGACGTGTCGCTGGTTGATCGGTATCCGGTGCATCGCTCCCGACTCCGGTTCACCTGCTCATGGACTCTCCATCCTGACGTCCATAGGAAAGCAGCCGAACGGCGCGCGCACGCGGTGAACGAAAAATCTACACAGTGAAAGGCATTCGCTTCAGCAAGCGTGAAGCAAATCCCCAGCATCCTCCTGGACACTCCCGCAGCCTGCCGGAAATCATCCGGTGTGCGTACCGCTCCGTAATGCCACGCACCCCAGCGCAATACGCTCGCGGCACCGGTGCTACGCGAAGCCGTCCATCAGCGACAGCACCCGCAACATGACCTCGTCGGCACCGCCGCCGATGCTCAGCAGCCTGCTGTCCCGGAAGGCGCGCGAGGTCCAAGTCTCCGTCATGTAGCCCATGCCGCCGTGTACCTGAAGGCACCAGTCCGCCACCTGACGAGACAGTCGC
The DNA here is from genome assembly GCF_000710915.1 of Nocardia brasiliensis IFM 10847. Lineage (GTDB taxonomy): Bacteria > Actinomycetota > Actinomycetes > Mycobacteriales > Mycobacteriaceae > Nocardia > Nocardia brasiliensis_A. The sequence goes on along the minus strand of NZ_BAUA01000146.1, from coordinate 27,276 downwards.
CCTGCCTCCAGTTTGGCGATGGTCGCCATTCTGGTGACGTCCTGGCCGTCCCGATACGACCGGCCGGTGGTCTCGGTGTAGACGCGCAGCATGTCCGCTCGCGCCGCGAGTTCGGCGTAGGTGTACTGCAGATACTGATTGGCCGTCAACGGTTGTCCGAAAACCTTGCGCTGCTTGGCGTAGTCACGGGTCAACTCCAATTGCACGGCACAGCTGATCGGTGCGCTGTACGCGGCGAACATGCGCTCCATCACGAACTGCGACATCTGCTGCTGGAAGCCGCGGCCGATCTCACCGATGGTGTTGCGCACCGGAACTCGCACATCCTCGAAGGTGAGCAGGCCGGTGTCGGACGCGCGCATGCCCAGCTTGTCCAGCTTGCGATCGACGCGGAAGCCCGGCGTGTCGGTCGGGATGATGATCTGACTCATGCCGCGATAGCCGCCCTCCGGAGAGGTGCGCACCAGCGTGCACAGCCAGTCCGCCTGAACCGCGTTGGTGATGAACATCTTCGAGCCGTTGATCACCCAATCGTCGCCGTCGCGGCGGGCGTGGGTTCTGATACCGGCCACATCGGACCCGGCGTCGGCCTCGGTGACCGCGACACCGCAGACGGTCTCGCCGCGCATGGCCGGGGCCAGATACTCCTGTTTGAGTTCCTCGCTGCCGTGCGCGTGCAACGAGGGCGTCGCCATCGCGACGTGCACGCCCAGCGCCATCGGGAACGAGCCGTGCGCGACGCGGCCCAGCTCCTGGCAGAGCACCACGGTGAACAAATGGTCGGCACCCTGCCCCGCGTAGGCCGGGTCGTACTCGAGACCGAGGATGCCGAGCTTGGCCATATCGGCGAAGATCTCGTGCAGCGGCATCATCTCCGTCTGTTCCCACTCGTCGACGTGCGGGTTGATCTTCTGCTCGAGATAACGCCGGACCATGGCCCGGAACTCCTGATGTTCGTCGCTGTACATGCCCTTATTGTCGCCTTGCCAACGTCACGCGGGCGGATAATCAGCACACCGGGGCCATCCGACCCGACGTGTGGCAGGTCACGCCGGGCCAGGCTCGGTGCTCAACGGAGTTCGGCTGGGAGTAAGGTGCCGAACATGTCGCGTACGCGCATTATTCGGATCGCCACCCGATCCAGCCCCATGGCGTTGGCCCAGGCCGAACACGTCGCCGAGTTACTCGGCCGGCTCGGCGTGCAGAGCGAGTTGGTCAAGGTCACCACCGCCGGTGACCGCTGGATGGGTGACCTGTCCAAGCTCGGCGGCAAGGGCGCCTTCGTCAAGGAGATCGACCACGCGCTGCTCGTGGACGACGCCGACCTCGCGGTGCACTGCCTCAAGGACATCCCCGGCGATATCCCGGTGCCCGAGGGCCTCGCCTTCGCCGGTTACCTGGCGCGCGACGACGTGCACGACGCCGTGATCACCGGCAACGGCGCCCCGCTCGCCGAGCAGCCCGCGGGGACCGTGGTCGGCACCAGCTCGGTGCGCCGGACCGCGCAGTTGCTGCTGCACTACCCGCATCTGACGGTGCGGCCGTTGCGCGGCAACGTCAATACCCGGCTGGCGCGTCTCGAAGAGGGACACGTCGACGTGTTGATCGCCGCCGTCTCCGGCCTGCATCGGGTCGGCCAGCAGCACCGGATCACCGAGACGCTCGACCTCGAGACCATGTGCCCGCCCATCGGCGCGGGCATCATCGCACTCGAATGCCGTAGCGACGACAGCCAACTCCGCGATCTCGGCGCTCAGCTCGATCATGCCGAGACCCATCGCCAGGCCGACGCCGAGCGCGCGATGCTGCACGCCCTGCAGGGCCACTGCAACTCCCCCATCGCCGGCTACGCCACCACCGATCGCACCGGCCGACTGACCTTGCACGGCAAGGTTTTCAGCGCCGATGGCGCGCAGTGGCTCGACTCCAAACACTGGGGCGTCCCCGAAGACCCGCAAGCCCTCGGCTTCTTCGTCGGCGCCGACCTGCTCCGCCAGGGCGCCCGAGCCATCATCGACGCCATCCCGCACTGACCGTCCCGCCCCGTCTCGGTGCGGGTACCGGGGTGCTCAGCGCCAGCGGGCGTGGCGGGGGAACAGGGAGCGGCCCGCCTCGTGGGCTACTTCGATGAGGACGCGGGCTAGGCGGGTGGTGTCGAGGGACTTCCGGTCGCCGTCGAGGTGAGCGGAGAGGGAAAGGGCGGCTACGGCGGCGCCGCGGCCGCGGATCGGGACGGCGACACAGGCGATGCCGGCAACCGACTCTTCGTTGTCGACCGCCACGCCCTGCCGCTGCCGGATCTTGCCGAGCTCGCGATGTAGATCGGTTCTGTCGCAGATGGTTCGGGCGGTCAGCTGAGGTAGTCGATCGCGCAACGAGGTCTCGACGATGCTCGGTTCCAGCGAGGCCAGCAGCGCCTTGCCGAGCGCGGTGCTGTGCGCGGGCATCCGGCCGCCGAGCCGGGTCGGGACGTTCGCCGCGAACCGGCCGCCCGCCTTGTCCAGGTAGAGCACTTCGCGTCCGTCCAGCACACCGAGATGCCCGCCCATGCCGGTGCGTTGACAGAGGTCGTGCAGCAACGGGCTGACCACGTCCCGAATCTCGTTGTGGTCGGCGGCGAGTCCGCCGAGCTCGAGCGTGCGCAGGCCGAGCCGGTAGCCGCCCGGTGCGTGCGCGAGCCAGCGCAACCGGATCATCTGGTCGAGGATGCGATGCACGGTGGAGCGCGGCAGGCCGGTGCGCTCGGACAGCCCGAGCAGGGTCAGGGTCGGCGTAGAGCCGTCGAAAGCGTCCAGTATCAGCGTCATTCGCTCGATCATGGACACCGGCGGCCGGGCGGCGGGCGCCGGCACCGATCCCGTCCACAATGCTCCGGACTCGGGATGGGGCACCGCCTCGACCGTCATAGCTCACCTCCACCACGTGCTCGCCTAGAGCTTAGAAGTACATCTATTAGGCATGTGCGTTTCCGGCACACCACTTTGTGTCGCCCATCACAGTGCCTCGAGCCAGGCGGTCGGTGAAATCCCGGAAACTACGGAGACGACTACGGATCTTTCAGCCGCGCCCATACGCCGACCCGCGGCACGCGCTGATCCAGGAGTTGCTCGACGGTCCGCGCACCGGGGCCGAACTGGCGGAGGCCCTCGGCCACATCTCCACCGGCGGCTGTATCACCATCGTCGCCGAGGTGTTGCGCTAGCTGCGCTGACCGACCAAGGCGTACAACCATTCTCGCGTATAGCGCTCGGCGAGCAGCGGCAGGAAATTGTCGATCGTGGCGTGCTCGGCGACGTGTTCGTAGGCCGAATGCAGGGATTGTTCGATGGCCTCGTCGGCGACGAGGCCGTCGAATTCGTCTGCCAGCCGGACGGCGGCGGCATGCAGGGCGACTGCTTGGTCGAGGGCGAGATCAGTGGGACGGACCGAGGTGACCGGACTGTGCACGGCGGACTCCTGTGTGGTGGTGCGGCATTCGGCACGGTGAGCGCATGCGCTGGCGCGCCCATGCCTCATCACACCGAGTACCCAGTGGGCCGCGGCGGACACCCGGCGCCGGTTGTTGTCTGCGACGTACGCCCGTGCCACGCTGGTGCCATGGATCTCGACGCCATAGAAGCCGTCCGGCAGCTCAAGTATCGGTATTTCCGGACCCTCGATCTCAAACAGTGGGACGAGTTCGCCGACACCCTCACCGTCGATGTGGCCGGGCGCTACGGCACGCACGCGCTGGGGGAACCGCTCGTCTTGGACGGCCGCGTCGCGGTCACGGACTTCATGCGCGAAAATCTCGGCCCCACCGTCGTCACGGTCCATATCGCGAATCACCCGGAGATCACCGTCGACGGGAAAACCGCCGTCGGCTCTTGGGCTTTCGAGGACACGGTGCTGGAGACCAAGTACGGCCTGAAAATTCGCGGCGCGGGCTACTACACCGATACCTACCGGCGCGACGACGACGGTCAGTGGCGGATCGCCTCGACCGGCTATCAGCGCATCTACGAATCCATGCAGTCGCTCGTCGACACGCCGAGTTTCCAGCTGCTGACGAACATGTGGGCGGCACCGGCTCCGCAATAGCACCGCCGAAGGAGGCAGGCGTGCCGGCAGCGCGGCTGATCGGCCGGGACCATCACGCGGCACTGCTGCGCGAGGAGTTACGGCGCACCACCGCCAGTCATGGCGGGTTGGTGCTGGTGACCGGCGAGGCGGGCATCGGCAAGACGGCGTTGCTCGGCGAGGTCGTCGGCGGCCTGGACCCGCGCGACGCGCTCGTGCTGACCGCTACGGCCTGGAGTGGGGACGGCACCCCCGGCTTCTGGCCGTGGGTACAGGTGCTGCGCGGTTTGCGCCGCGCCGCGACACCCGAGCAGTGGGCCGCGGTGGACGCCGCCGCGGGTAATGCGTTGTCCTTCTTGATCGGTGACCCGGGCCTTCCGAAAGCGCCGCAGGGCGCGCTGTTCCGCATCGCCGACGCGGTGACCGAGGCCCTGGTCACCGCCTGCGCGCTGCGCCCGGTGATCGTGGTGATCGACGACCTGCATCGAGCGGATCCGGAATCGCTGACGGTGCTGGCGTTCGTCGCGCGACACTCGTGGTTCGAGCGACTCACCATCGTCGCGGCCGCGCGGGACAACGACATCGACGTGGCGGGCCATCCGCTGCGAGAAGTGTTCGGCGAGTTGACGACTGCGGCGCGACTGATCGAGCTGACCGGACTACCGGTCGAGCACGTCGCCGAGTTCGTGCACGAGACGACGGGCACACGCGCGCCGGACGAGATCGCCCGCACGGTGCACACCCTCTCGGGCGGCAATCCGTTCCTGGTCGAGCAGGCGGCCCGCCTGTGGCAGGCGGGCAGCGCACTGGACACGCTCACCCCCGGCGTGCGCGAAACGCTCGACGCGCGACTGACCCCGCTGCCCGCCGCCGCGCTCGACGTCCTGACCACCGCCGCACTCGTCGGCCGGGAGTTCGCCGCGCAGGTGGTGGCCGCCGGTTCGGGTCGCGATCTCGGCGAGGTGCTCGACCTCGTCGCACTCGCAGTGCGCGCCAGGCTGCTGACGACGCCGGGCCCGGACCGTTACGCGTTCGTGCACGACCTGGTGCGGGAGAATCTGATCGCGCGGATCGGCGACACCGAGGCCAGGAAGCGGCACGCGGCCGTGCTCGGCGCGCTCGAACGGCTGCCCCGGGAGGTGTCCGGGGCGACCCCGAGCGATCTCGCCCATCACGCCTATCTGGCGGCCGACGCGATCGACCCGCAGCGCACGCTGCGCTATCTGCTGGACGCGGCCGCGGACGCCTGCGGCCGGCTCGCGGCGGGCGAGGTCGCCGTCCACTATCGGCGCGCCCTCGCCCTGCTCCCCGCGGACCAGGCCGAGCTGCGCGGCACCGTCGGATTGGGGCTGGCGGCGGCGCAGAGCGGTGCCGGCGAACTCGCCGCGGCGCGGCGCACTTACGAGGCTTTGCTGGCAACGGCCAGAACCTGCGCGGCCGCCGAGCTGTTCGCCGAGGCCGCCCTGGGGCTGCACGAACTCGGGATGCCGGATCCGGAGCATCAGGCCGAGCGCGAGATCGCCCTGATGGATCAGGCGTATCGCATGCTGCTCGCCGAACGCCCGCCCTCCGACCCGCTCGCGGTCCGGGTGCGCGCCGCGGCGACCCGGGTGCGGGTGCACACGGGACGGGCGCGGCACGCCGCGGCCGAGCACGTCAGCGCCGAAACCGTCCGAGCGGCACGTGAATCCGGCGACGACACCGCCCTCGCCTCGGCCCTGCTCGCGCGGCACGACGCGATCTGGCAGCCCGGTACTGCGGCGGAGCGTCTGTCGCTCGCCGGCGAACTCGCCGCGATCGGCCGCCGCGAACACGGCGATGAACTCGAATTACAAGGCGCGCTATTGCGTTTCACGGCGTTGCTGGAACTCGGCGATCCCGCGGCACATATCGAACTGGCCGCCTTCGGCGCCCACGCGGAGCGGGCCCGATTGCTCCGGTTCCGTTTCATCGCGCTGTCACGCACCGGCACACTCGCCACCCTGACCGGGCGATTCACCGACGCGCGCATCGCCATCGACGAGGCGTACACGCTCGGCGAGCGGCTCGGCGAGGTCGATCTGAGCCCGCTCTGGCTCGAACAACGCTGGGCGCTGGCGCTGCTCGCGGGCGATCTGACGCAGGCCGAGGCGTTCGTCGACCGGTATCGCGACACCGCCGTCGCGTATACCGCGGTCCCCGAACTGATCACCGCCGCTCGCCGCCGCGACCTCGACCGGGTGCGCGGCCTGGTCGGCGATATCCAAGCGATGTACGAATTGCACCCGCGCCACTTCCATCCGTCCATCCTGGTCGCCCAGGCGTATGCCGCCCTCGTGCTGGACGATCCCGAACTGCGCGAGACGGTGCGCGCCAGGCTGATTCCGCTGGCCGCCTGGTGGGCGGTGGTCGCGGGCGGCGGCGCGGTCTACGGCCCGTACTCCTACTGGCTGGGCCGTCTCACCGCGGCCGCGGGTGACCACCCGGCCGCCGTCGAATACCTCACCGCGGCCGCGGATTCGGCGCACAAGTTACGGGCGCGGCCGTGGGTCGACGCGGCACGGCAGCAGCTACACCTGCTCTCGCACCGCGCACAACCCGCTTCGCGCGCGCCGATCATGCTCGCGGACAACGAGTTCCGGCGCGACGGCGACGTCTGGACGCTACGCTTCGCCGAGCGGACCGTGCACCTGCCCGACGCCAAGGGGCTACGCGACCTGCACGTGCTGCTCGGCCACCGGGACAGCGACATCCCCAGCCTCGAACTGTTCGGCACCACCGATCCCGGCGCGGTGGTGCAGGCCGCCAAGTCCTTCGGCGCCGACCCCGTGCTCGACGACCAGGCGAAGGCCGCCTACCACCGGCGCCTGACCACCCTCGATGCCGAAATCGACCGCGCGGTCACCCTCGGTCGTGACGACCGCGCCGCCGAACTGGATCGGGAGCGTGCGGCGCTGCTGGACGAATTGCGCCGCACCGCGGGCCTGGCCGGACGCACCCGTCACCTCGGCGACGACGCCGAGCGGGCGCGCAAAACCGTGTCCGCCCGGGTGCGCGACACCCTGCGCCGGATCGACCGGATCCATCCGGAACTGGCCGAACACCTGCGCGCGACCGTCTCGCTCGGACTGGTCTGCCGGTACCAACCACAGCGCGACATCAGCTGGCGGCTGTGAATTCGCGTCGCCGCGATCTAGCGCCGCGAGATCGGATCTCGCGCCTTCCGGGTGACAGACCACGCACGGAAGGAACAGACGATGCACCAGATCACCGCGAATCTGTGGGAGACCGAGACCTTGAGCCCCTTCCCCGGGTTGAACACGCACGCCTATCTCTGGACCACACCCGACGGGAACGTGCTGTTCTACAACACCACGCGCACCGAGGAGTTCGACAAGATCGCCGAACTCGGCGGCGTCGCCCAGCACTACCTCAGCCACCGCGACGAGATCGCCTCGTCGCTCGCGCTCGTCCGCGAACGCTTCGGCGCGCAGTTGCACATCCACCGCGCGGACGCGGGCGAGGTCACCGTCACCACCGTCGACGATCCGTTCGACACCCGGCACACCGCGATCGCCGGACTCGAGGTGATCCCGACGCCCGGCCACACCGCGGGCAGCGCCTGCTATCTCGCGATGATCGACGGCAAACGCCATCTCTTCACCGGTGACACCCTGATCCTCGGCGAGAACGGCGCCTGGTGGGCCGGCTACATCGAGGGCCACAGCGACCGCGACACCCTGCTCACCACCCTCGACCTGCTCGCCGCCCTCACTCCGGACGTCGTCGTGTCCAGCGCGTTCATGAGCGACAAGGGCGTCATCGAACTCGACCGCCCCTGGGCAGAGTGCGTCGCGGAAGCCAAGCGCGCCTTGCTCGCCGGCGCCGAGGCATAACGGCGGCAGCTGCTCCCTGGCCGGGGCCGCCTGTCGCCCCGGTCAGGCTGCGATGTCGAACAGGGTCAGTTCTCGGTTCGCGCGTTGTTCGGCACGTTCGCGAACGGCACAGGTCGGCCCGATGCCCTGGGCTACCGAATCGGCCGAGACGAGCCAGCCGTGGCAGCGGCGGCAGTGTGTGACGAGTCGGACCGTGGCACGGTCGTCGGTGTCGGCCATATCGTTCCCCTCCGGCCGTCGAGCGCTGGTACTTCCCCAGCGTGACACGGGGGTCCGACAAACTGGGACGTACTACCGGTTCCGGCCCCGCGCGGCGAGGGGCAATGGTGCGAGGGGGTGCCAGGTGACCGGCACGTCGCGCATGAGCAGCGCACCGTCGAGTTGCGCGCTGCCGGGCGGGAAGACTTCCGCGTCATCGAAGAACGTGGAGTGCACCGCGGCGACCTCGACCGGCTCGACCTGCCATGCGTCCGTGCGCAATTCGAGTCCGGCGAGCTCGGCTCCGCCGCGGGTCGCGGAGTACCCGGCCGAGCCGCGACGGAAGAACTCCGAAGCCTGCGCCAGATCGGCGAACAGCTCGCTGCCCGGCCACCCTGTCGTCCGCCGGACGTCCACGTGCACTTTCGTGGCCGAGTCCCGGCTCGCGAAGGCCACCTGCACATCGTCGGCGGTCTCGCGCACCCGGAACCGTGCGTGCTCGTGGTCGCCCGGAAAGAGCCGACCGCCGACCAGCACGTTGAGCACCGAGCCGGTGTCACGGCGTGGGATGTAGACCCCCGTCCCGCGTCCGCCCGGACCGTCCCACTCGACCGCGACCCGATGCGCCGCGTTCTCGCTGCGCAACCCGACCCAGCGTGGCAGCCCGCTCGGCCGCAACTGCCCGAGCCGGATCAAACAGATCCCGGCGACCGCCCACTCCCCGACCAGTTGCGGGCGCAAGGGCGCGGGCAGCACCCTCGCGATGACGGCCGGGTCGACCCGGTAGTTCACCAGCAGCCGTCGCTCGATGACACCGGACAACTCCGGGAACCCGCCCCGCACCGTCGGCAGCTCAACATCTCTCGTCCACACGAGAACAGCGTCTCAGCATCCACTAATCGAGTCAAGACTCTTCTAGTAAATGCTCAAACTATCGTGATCAGCGCAGGTGAGAACCTGATCTTGCTGCCTGCAAAGAAGACTGCCTACTGTTCGGGCCCGAGGTATTTGGCTACCAGTTTGGTGTGGTAGATCGGGAGTTCGGTGGGCGAGGCGAGGTGTTCGGCGGCTTCGCTGATGGTGTACCACTCGTCCGCGCCCGCGTAGCGGGTCTGTGCGGTGGCTTGGCCGGACTCGGTGACGGTGGAACGGATCTCGACCTCGCCGGTGATGACGCCTACTTCGTCGGTCATGATGCCGCCGGGGGCCGCGGTGAGGGTAGTGGTCATTTCGTTGCTCATGAAGCACATCCGTTCAGGAGTTGTTGCAGAGCGTTCTTTTCCGCCTGCTGCGCGGAAAGCTGCCAGGCCGACTTCGAGGCGATCCATATCTTCGCATAGGTGCAGCGATAACCCGTGGCGGGCGGTAACCACTGGGACGGATCCTGATCGCCTTTGGATCTGTTCGACGACGCCGATACGGCAATGAGCTGTGGGTGATTCAGGTCATTGGCGAAATCCTGGCGCCGCTGCGTGGTCCATTCGGAAGCACCCGAGCGCCACGCTTCGGCCAGCGGCACCACGTGGTCGATATCCACCGCGCCGGGATCGGTCACGGTCACACTGTCGTAGGGCGAATACCAGGAGCCGGCGGTGGGATAGCAGTCCGCGCCGACTTTCACGCCGGTACCGTCGCGCATCAAAACGGTTTCCCTGGTTGAACATTGGCCGGAGACGGTGATCCAGTGCGGAAACTTGTCCCGCGAGTATCCGGTCATCGCCCCCTCCGGCGCGACGGCGATCCCGTCCAGCATCGACTGCGCCGTGGCCTTGGTCGGGATATTCGGCGGCGTCGCCGACGCCACACCCGCGGCCAAAGCCGTCGAGGTAATTCCTGCGGCGACAAGGGAAATGCCGACCAGGTATCGGTTGAATCGTTTCTCGGTTCGCATGCGCCAACGATCGCCGGGAATTACTTGGCGCGACCGATGACAGGCCGCGGGCGTGCGGCGAATTCACCCATCTTTCACACAGGTTTCGACGGTGCGCCGATTCGGCGAACGGCCGAATTACCCAACAGGACAACATGACACAGAACGGTCGAATACACGAAAGCGGATTCCGCCGACCAATCGGGACGTACCGGCGCGCCCGCGATCGGTCCAGTTTCGGGACGCTGGTGCTGGACGGGTCGGGCGCGACGGCGCAGGCTACCGGTATGTCCTCGCTTGCGCCCGAAGAGTTCTCTCCCGAAGTCACCTACCTGAACACCGCCTCGTACGGGTTGCCGTCGGAGCGCGCGCTGGCCGCGGTACGGGATGCGAGTGCCCGATGGGCGGCCGGCCGGGGCGGGCCGATGACGCAGGACCACCTGGTGCCCGAGCTGCGGACCGCCTACGCCCGGCTGCTGGCGGGTGCGACCGCGGACGATATCGCGCTCGGCAGTGGTGCGGGCCCGCTGATCGGCCCGGTCGCGGTCGCGTTGCCGTCCGGGGCCGAGGTCCTGGTCGCCGAAGGCGAATTCTCCTCTGTCACCATGCCTTTTCTGCATCGCGGCGATCTCCGGGTGCGGACGGTGCCGCTGGAGCGCCTGGCCGAGGAGGTGCGCGCGGAGACCGCACTCGTCGCGGTGAGCGTGGTGCAGTCCGCGGACGGACGCACCACAGACCTGTCCACGCTGCGCGCGGCGACCGATGCCTACGGCGCCCGGTTGCTGGTGGACGCCACGCAGGCGGCGAGCTGGCTGCCGCTGTCGTTCGCCGACGCCGACTACTGGGTGTGCGCGACGTTCAAATGGCTGATCGGCTCGCGTTCGGTGGCCTTCTTCGCCGCCGGGCCGGAGGCGACCGAGTCGGTGCGTCCGGTCGGGCCGAGCTGGTACGCCGCCGAGGATCGGTGGGCGGAGCTCTACAACCCGGTCGCCTTGCCGAAGACCACCCGGCGCTTCGACTCGACCCCGGACCTGCTCGGCATCATCGCGGCGACCGCGGGCATCGCGCTCATCGAGGAACTGACCGTCGAGCGGATCGGCGCGCACGACCTCGCGCTGGCGGACCGTTTCCGCGCGGGGCTCACCGAACTGGGCCTCGACTACGTCGCCAAGCAGTCCCCGATCGTCACGGTGCCCGGTGCGGGCGAGGTGCAGGCGCGGCTGGAAGCCGCCGACGTCATCACCTCCGCGCGCAACGGCGGCCTGCGTTTCTCGTTCCATCTGTACAACAGCGCCGACGACGTGGACCGCGCGCTGGAAGTTCTTGCGACGAAATAGGTTTCATCACCCCGCGGCACGACAGCGCTGTCCGGCCCTGCCGATGCCCTCGATCTCGACCTCAACCAGGTCACCGGCGCGCAGGTACGGGTAGCGGCCGGACAACGCCACCCCGGCCGGTGTGCCGGTGTTGATGATGTCGCCCGGTTCCAGCACCGCGTACTGCGACAGATGCCAGACCAGATACGCGACATCGAAGATCAGGTCCGCGGTGGTGGAGTCCTGCCGCGCCACGCCGTTGACGAAGGAGCGCAGGCGCAGGTTCGCCGGATCGAGCCGATCGCGCGGGACGAGGGCGGGCCCGAGCGGGTTGAAGGTCTCGCAGCACTTGCCTTTTGACCACTGGCCGCCCGACTCCTCCAGCTGGAACGCGCGTTCGGAGACGTCGTTGGACACCGTGTAACCCGCGACGTAATCCAGCGCCTGCTCGACCGAGTCGAGATAGCGGGCGCGCTTCCCGATCACCACCGCGAGTTCCACTTCCCAGTCGGTCTTTTCGGACCCCTTCGGGATCAGCACGTCGTCGTATGGTCCGATCACCGTGTTCGGGGTCTTGAAGAACACCACCGGCGTCCGCGGCGGCGCCGCACCCGATTCCGCGGCATGGGCGGCGTAGTTCATGCCGATGCACCACACCGCCTGCGGCCGCGCGACGGGCGGGCCGATGCGCTGGCCGTCGATCTCGACGCGAGGTAGTTCACCGGCCGCGAGTGCGGCGGCGGTGGCGGCGATGCCGTCCGCGGCCAGGAATTCGCCGTCGATGTCCCGGGTGAGCGGGGTCAGGTCGTAAGCGTGCGCGCCGTCGACCACCACCGGTCGCTCCGCACCGCGTTCGCCGATGCGCTGCAACTTCATTCGGTGACCCCCTCGGTCATCCAGGTCGGAGCCAGCGGCAATTGATAAGTGCGCCAGGCTACTTCGGTAAGAATCTGCACCCGATCGACCGGATCCAGCGCGGCCAAGGTCGCCAAGGTGGTCTGCCATACGGTTCGATACGACGCGGCGGTCAGCGTGAACGGCCAGTCCCCGCCCACCATCAACCGTCCCGGCCCGAAGACCTCGAGGGCGTGATCGACATAGGGTTGCCAACGCGCGGCGCTGATTTCGCTGCCGGACACCGTCGCGAGGCCGGAGATCTTGGCGATCACGTTCGGCGCGGCCGCCGCGTCGGCGAGCAGGTCGGCCCACGGCTGCCGCGCGCCCGTGGCGATCGGCGGCTTACCGAGATGGTCGAGCACAATCGTCAGATCCGGATGCGCGTGCGCGATCACCGGGACCTGGGCCAGCAGATCCGGCCGCTCGGCGACCGCGTCGAAGACCAGGCCCGCCTCGGCCAGCAACGTCAGGCTGTCCGAAACCTCTGGCCGCAGCAGCCATTCGGGATCCGGATCGCGGTGGATCATGTGCCGGACGCCGACGAACTCCGGATGCGCACGCAGGCGGGGCAGTTCGGCGGCCACCACCTCGGGCCGACGCAGCGGCAGCCAGCCGACCACAGCGGCCGGGTACGGTGTCGCGGCGGCGGCTGCCAGCAGCGCGCGGTTCTCGGCCGCCGAATCCGAAGCCTGCACCAGCACCAGCGCGCCGATCCCGTGCTCGGCGAACTCCGGCTGCACATCCGGTAGGGCGTAGTTGCGGTACAAAACATCGGATGTTTCTGTCAGCCAGTCGTACTCGACGTCGAATTCTCCCCCGTCTACCCGCCAGACATGCATGTGGGCGTCTACAGTCATCGGAGGCATACGTTCACATCCTCGAGGTCGAAGGAAACAGGGTGTCGGTCACCGACGATGCGATAGCGAAGATCAAGGCGATGATCATCTCGGGCGATCTCGAGCCCGGCTCCCGACTGCCCCGGGAAGCCGACCTCGCCGCCGAACTCGGGGTCTCGCGCAACTCGCTGCGCGAAGCCGTCCGCGCGCTCTCCCTGGTGCGCATCCTGGACGTGCGCCAGGGCGACGGCACGTATGTGTCCAGCCTGGAACCCAAGTCGCTGCTGGACGCGATGAGCTTTCTGCTCGAATTCCACCAGGACGACTCGGTGCTCGACATTCTCGGCGTGCGGCGCATTCTCGAGCCCGCCGCGACCGCCCTTGCGGCACAGTCGATGTCGGAGGACCAGGTCGAGCACCTGCGCACCCTGGTGGTGCCCGAGCACTCCTCGGTCACGGATCTGGTCGCGCTCGACCTCGAGTTCCACGCCGCGATCGCCGCCGCCTCGGGTAACAAGGTGCTGGCTTCGCTGCTGGAATCGCTGTCCATGCCCACCATGCGGGCCCGGATCTGGCGCGGTATCACCGAGGAAGGCGCGTTCGAGCGCACCGTCGCCGAGCACCGCGGTATCTGCGACGCGATCGCGGCCCACGACCCCGAACTCGCGCACGCGCGCGCCCTCGCCCACGTGGCGGGTGTGATGGAGTGGTTGCGCCGCGCCGCACCCTGACGCGATATTGCGCACCCGCTGCGCGTGCCGGCGCGGGTGTGCGAGAGCAGCGGGCACGCATCGGATCATCCGCGCCCCGCCAACGCACCCCAGAGCTCCTCGGGGACTGGGTGATTCAGCATCGCGACGGTGTCGGCGACCTGGTCCGGGGTGCTCGCGCCGACCACCGTGCGGGTCACCGCCGGGTGCCTGCGCGGGAACTGTAGTGCCGCCGCACGCAGCGGCACTTCGTATTCCGCGCACAGCCGCGCCATCGCACGCGCCTTGCTGATGATTTCGCCGTCCGCCGGGTGATAGTCGAAGGTGGCCCGACGCTGCGGATCGGCCAGAATGCCGCTGTTGAGCACCCCGCCGACCAGCACCCGGATGCCGCGCCGGCCGCATTCCGGCAGCAGCTCGGCTTCTGCGCCACGATCGAGCAGGGTGTAGCGACCGGCGATCAGCACATGATCGATCGGAGCTTCGCGGACGAAGCGCAGCGCGAGATCGACGAAATTGACGCCGATCCCGATACCGGAGACCAGGCCTTCGTCCCGCATCCGCACCAGCTCGGGCACCGCCGCCGAAAGCGCCTCCGGCTGATGATCTTCCGGATCGTGGATGAGCAACAGATCCACCCGGTCCAGGCCCAACCGGGTCAGCGAGTCCTCCAGGGACCGGCGGACGCCCGACGCCGAATAGTCCCGCCGCCGGGAGCGTTTCGGGGCGCCGTAGAAGCCGTCGGCGCCATCGGCGGCCTGCGGATCGTCGTAGAGCAGCCGACCGACCTTGGTGGACACGGTGAATTCCGCGCGCGGACGGGTGCGCAGGAATTCGCCGAGGCGTTCTTCGCCGCTGCCCACACCGTAATGCGGTGCGGTGTCGAAGGATCGGATGCCCGCGTGCCACGCGGCGGACAATGCGGCGTGCGCGTCCGCAGGGTCCACCGCCCGGTACAGCCCGGCGTATCCCGCGCCGCCGAGCACGATGTCCGTCAGATCAGTCATGATCACTCCTGTCGCCGCCCGCTGGCGACGCGGGTGATCACGAGGGCGACAAGGATCAGCGCGCCGTTGATGAACTTCAGCGAGTCGGCACTGACGCCGCCGTAGGACAACAGCTTCTGGATCAACGTCAGGATCAGCACGCCGAAGAACGCGCCGAGCACTGAACCACGTCCGCCGTTCAGTGCGACACCACCGATCACGCAGGCCGCGAACACCTGGAAGATCATGCCGTCGCCCTGGCTGACCTGCACGCTGGCGAACTGCCCCGAATAGATCAACCCGCCGATGGCGGCGAGCCCGCCCGCCACCACCAGCACCGCGATGACGACGTGATCGGTGCGGATGCCCGCGGCCCGCGCGGCGGCCTCGTTGCCGCCCACCGCGTACAGCGCGCGCCCGGCCGTCGTATAGGTGAGCACGAGGTACCCCACCAGGAATAGGAGCAGGCACAGCGCCACATCGACCGGGACGCCGAATACCCTGGTGTTACCGAGCCATTCGACCGACGGTGGAATTTTGGTGAGGGTGAAACCTTCGGTCAGGAAGGTGAGCAGGCCGCGCAGCGCGATGAGCATCGCCAAGGTCACGATGAACCCGTTCAACCCGAACCGGACGATCAGCACCCCGTTCACCGCGCCGACCGCCAGTCCGACGAGCAGGGCCAGCGGAATGGTCATCCACGGCGAAGTCCAGGTGAAGGCGCCGACTTTCGCGGTGCCCATGGTGGCCCAGATGGCGACGCCGGGCGCCAGCCCGAACGTCGACTCCAGCGACAGGTCCATCCGCCCGACCACCAGCACCAGCACCTCGGCCAGCACCAGCAGCGCGATACCGCTCATCGTGGTGAGCACATTGGTGAGGTTGGCCGGTGAGACGAAGCTGGCGTTGATGAAGTAGCCGACCACCAGTACGAGCAGGATCGGCGGCACGAGCAGGAAATCGCGCAGTGCGCCCCAGCGCACGGTGACCGGCGCACCCCGGCGCGCGGCGGCAGTACGGGTCGCCGGTTGCTGGCCGGTCGTGGTCGGGGTCATCACAGTCCTTCCATGGCGGCGACGAGTTCCTTGTCGCCCCAGCCTTTCTCGAATTCCTGAGCGATCCGGCCCTGCACCATCACCAGGACGCGATCGCAGTCGCGCAGATCGTCCAGCTCGTCCGAGACCACCAGCACCGCGGTACCCCGGTCGGCGGCGGCCCGCACCACGGCGCGCAGGGTCTGCTTCGATCGGACATCGACGCCCGCGGTCGGTGTGATCAGCACCAGCACCGCGGGGTCGGTGGCCAGCGCGCGGGCGAAGACCACCTTCTGCTGATTGCCGCCGGACAACTCCGCGACGCTCTGGTCCGGGCCGGACGTCTTGATCCCGAGCGCGTCGATCGCCTGGTCCGCCACCGCGTTCCGGGTCCGGCGGGACAGGAGCCCGAGGCGGCCCACGCGGCGCGGCACCGTGAGGGTGGCGTTGTCCGCGACGCTCATTTCCGGGATCAGTCCCTCCTCGTGGCGATCCCGCGGCACGAAACCGATACCTGCGTCCAGGGCCGCCCGCACCCCGCCGCGCGGCGGCATCCGCCCGGACACCAGCACGGAACCCGCTGCGGCCTTGCGCAATCCGACGATCGTCTCGGCGACCTCGATCCGCCCGCTGCTACCGCCGCCCGCCAGGCCGACGATCTCGCGCGGGGACACCTGAAACGTCACGTCGGTGAACTCCCCTGCGCCGCTGAGTCCCTCGACCCGGAGCGTGGGCGTCGCGGCCAGGTCAGGGGCGCCGCGCGGGGCGGCGGTCTGCAGTTCCACCGAGTCACCGGTCATCGCCGCGATCAGGTCCTGCTTGCCCAGTTCGGCGGCGGGGGCGGTCAGCACGTGCTCGGCGTCCCGGAAAACCGTGATGTCTTGGCAGATTTCGTAGGTCTCGTCGAGGTGATGGGAGATGAACAGGAACGTGACGCCCTGCGCCTGCAGATCTCGGATCCGGTCGAACAGCCGCTTGATCGCCGGTCCGTCCAGCTGCGCGGTCGGTTCGTCCAGGATGATGAAACGCGCGCCGTACGACAGCGACCGGGCGATCTCCACCAGTTGGCGGTGCTCGACCGACAGGTCACGGGCGACGGTGTCCACGTCGACGGGCACCGACCAGGTGTCGAGCAACTCCCGGGCGCGGCCACGAAGCCTGCGCCAGTTGATGATCCGCCGGTCCAGGCCCTGCCGGTTGATGAACAGGTTCTCCGCCACCGACAGATCGGGGATGATCGTCGACTTCTGGTACACGCACGCCACCCTGGCGCGCCATGCGTCCCGGTCGGCGGGCGCGGGCGCCGGGCGACCGTTGAACCGCACCTCCCCCTCATCAGGAGTTGCGAGCCCGGTCAGAATCGACACCAGCGTGGACTTCCCGGCGCCGTTGCGGCCGACCAGCGCGTGCGTGCGCCCCGCCGCCACCCGCAGCCCGACCCGGTTCAGCGCGATCACGTTGCGGCCGAAGCGTTTCGATACCTCGATCGCCTCCGCGATCGGTTCGCCGCTCATCCGCCGTGACCCCACAGTCCCGGCGCGGTGGGCGGCACTGTGTCGAGTTCGCCCACCTTGCCTCCGGCGCGGGTGACGACCGGCGCAGGCAACTGATCCTCCAGCGTGCCGCCGACGCCGGTGTCGATGATGGTCGAGCCGTGATCGGTCGGCCCCGGCGTGAACGTGCGGCCCTCGACTGCGGCCTTCGCGTAGAACGCGGCGTACTGCGCGTAGAGATCGGCGGGCTGGGAGATGGTCGCATCGATCTCGCCCGCCGTGATGGCATCCAACTCGGCCTTGATGCCATCGTTCGAGACGATCGTGATATGCCCTGGCGCACCGGCTTTCACCAGTTTTCCGCTGCGCCGCAGCAGCGCCAGTGTCGGCTGCAGGAAGACGCCGCCCGCCTGCATGTAGATGCCGTTGATATCGGGGTCGGTCAGCAGTTTGTCCTGCAGACCCGACACGGCGCGATCGCCCTTCCAATCGGTGGGGATCTCGATCACCTCGATCCCGGGATAGCGCGTCTTCATGCAGTCGGCGAACGCTTCCGAGCGATCGCGTCCGTTGATCGAACTCAGGTCACCTTGGAATTCGACGACTTTGCCGGCGCCCTTCAGGGTTTCGCCCAGGTAGATGCACGATTTGGTGCCGTAGGCCCGATTGTCGGCCCGCACCACCATGTACACGCCGCCGCTGTCGGGCCGGGTGTCCACGCTCACCACGGGCACCTTCTTCGCGGCGGCCGCGGCCAGAGCCGGTTTCACCGCGGCCGTGTCCTGCGGCGCCATGATGATCGCCGCGACGTTCTTCGACAGCAGAGTGTCGACGTTGGACTTGAGCCGGTTGGCGTCGTTGTCGGACGAGGTGTTCTCCAGCTTCACCCCGGCCGACGCCGCCTTCGGGCCGAGGTAGCCCGCGTAGGCGCTCCAGAAGTCGGAGTCCGACCGGGGCTGGTCCGCGCCGACCAGTACCCCGTTGTCCGCGCCGCTGCCCACGGTGACGGCCGGGCCGGTCTCGGTGCCGACCGATTCGCGCGAGCACGCGGCACCCGAAGCGATGATCAAGGTAGCGCCCAGCGCGACGCCGACAAGGCTGGCGGTTTTCATGAATTCTCCTGGTGGTGTGCGGACGGCGTGGCGCGCCAGGCGGCTCCCGTCGGGTATTCGTACTCGCGCAGCGACGCGGGCAGCAGCTCGGCGCTGAAGCCCGGTTCACGTGGCGCGAGGTAGTGCCCACCCACCACGCGCACCGGAAATCGGAAGTGCTCGTGCAGATGGTCGACGAACTCGATCGCGCGGCCCTCGACGCTGCCGGAGACCACGACGTAATCGATCATCGCCAGGTGCTGTACCAGCTCACACAGCCCGACGCCGCCTGCGTGCGGCACGACCGGAATCCCGAACTTGGCCGCCAGCAACAGGATTGCCAGGTTCTCGTTCACCCCGGCGACCCTGGCCGCATCGATCTGCACGATGTCGACCGCGCCGGCCTGGAGCAGTTGCTTGAACAGGATGCGGTTCTGGCCGTGCTCGCCGGTCGAAATCCGCACCGGTGCGACGCGACGGCGGATCTCGGCGTGGCCGAGGATGTCGTCCGGGCTCGTCGGCTCCTCGACCCAGGCCGGGTCGGCGGGCGCCAGGCGGGAGATCCACTGCACCGCGGCGTCGACGTCCCAGCGCTGATTCGCGTCCACCGCCAGGCCGATATCCGGCCCGATCGCCGCCCTGGCGATCTGCAACCGGTGCACGTCCTCGTCCACGTCGCGGCCGACCTTGATCTTGATGGTGCGGAAACCGTCGGCCACCGCCTGGCGGGCGAGCCGGACCAGCTTCTCGTCCGAGTAGCCGAGCCACCCCGGCGAGGTGGTGTATGCCGGATATCCGGTCGCGAGCAGCCGGTCCATTCGCTGC
This sequence comes from Nocardia brasiliensis IFM 10847, assembly GCF_000710915.1. GTDB lineage: Bacteria > Actinomycetota > Actinomycetes > Mycobacteriales > Mycobacteriaceae > Nocardia > Nocardia brasiliensis_A. The sequence goes on along the minus strand of NZ_BAUA01000146.1, from coordinate 8,086 downwards.
TGCCGACCCGGTTCCGCGCGCCGCAGCAGTTCCAACGCTTCTTCCGGGGTGAGCGCATCGGTGAGATACCGGAAGTCGAGCAGGTCGACGATCTGCTCCGGCGACATCTCGGCGACCAACTGCCACACCGGTTTTCCGGCCAGCTTCGCCACGAGATCCCACGCGGCGTTGACCACCGCGCCGACCGCCATGTGCATGACGCCCTTTTCCGGGCCGAGCCAACGCAGTTGAGAATCGGCGGTGAGTGCGCGGGCGAATCCTCCGAGGTCCCCGGCGATCTCGGCGACCGAACGGCCGACCACCAGCGCGGCCAGCGACTCGATCGCGACCCGCTGGACGTCGTTGCCGCGGCCGATGGTGAACGCAAAACCATGCCCCTGCGGTCCGGCCGGGTCATCGGTGCGCAGCACCACGTAAGCCGCGGAATAGTCGGGGTCTGGGTTCATCGCGTCCGAGCCGTCCAGCTCGCGCGACGTCGGAAACCGGACGTCGAAGGTGTCCAGCGCCGTGAGGTGCGCCATGGGATGATCCTCGTTCCAGAAAGTGATCTGGGTCACGACTATACATCGGATGTCTTCCGACGCAAGGGGTGTGAGTATTCGTCAATCCTGGTTTATCCGTGGCAATCTGGCGCGTTCCGGCGCGATCGGTGTTATGTTCGCCAGGGGTAAACATCGGACCTGTTCGAGGCGTGCCATCGCCTCGGGGGCGAGGCGAGAGCGAGGGGTCGGTATGTCGTCGCACGACGAGTTCGACGGACTGGTAGCCGTGGTCACCGGCGGTGCGTCCGGGATCGGAAAGGCCATCGCCGACACGCTCGCGGCGGCGGGCGCGCGAGTCGCGGTGCTCGATCGGGACCCAGGTGACGTTCCGCCGTCCGGGGGCATCAACCTGTACTGCGATGTGGTCGACGACGCGTCGGTGCGCGACGCTGTCGCACGGGTGCACGAAACGTTCGGCCGCCTCGATATCGTCGTCAACAACGCCGGTATCGGCGCGCAGGGCACGATCGAAGACAACAGCGACGACGAATGGCGAAATCTGTTCGAGGTCAATGTTTTCGGTGCGGTGCGCGTTTCCCGCGCGGCGCTCCCCCATCTGCGCCGGTCGCCCTCGGCCGCGATCGTGCACACCTGCTCGATCGCGGCGACCACCGGACTGCCCAACCGGGCCGCCTACGGCGCGAGCAAGGGCGCGATCCTCTCGCTCACCCGCGCCATGGCCGCCGACCACGTCGGCGAGGGCATCCGGGTCAACTGCGTCAACCCCGGCACCGTCGACACACCGTGGGTGCAGCGGCTTCTCGCGGCCAGTGCGGATCCCGCGGCCGAGCTCACCGCGCTGCGCGCCCGGCAACCGCACGGACGGCTGGTCACGGCCGAGGAGGTGGCCGCCGCCGTCGCCTTCCTGGCCGGGCCCGGGGCAGCCTCCATCACCGGCACCATGCTCGAGGTCGACGCCGGTATGCACTCGCTGCGGCTACGCGCCGCCACGCGATGACCGCGCGCAGGCTGCCGCGGCCCAGGGAACTCGCGCCACTGCTGAAATTCGAGCGCCCGTTCGGTGGTCGTGCACGCAAACTCGCGCGCGCCCAGACGATCTGGGATCTACGTGAGCTGGCCCGCAAGCGCACCCCCAAGGTCGCCTTCGACTACACCGACGGCGCCGCCGACGCCGAGATCAGTCTCGACCGGGCCCGAGAAGCGTTCGCGGACCTCGAGTTCCGGCCCACCATCCTGCGCGACGTCAGCTCCGCCGATACCTCGGTGCAGGTACTCGGACGCACCGCCGCGCTGCCGTTCGGCATCGCGCCCACCGGATTCACCCGGATGATGCACACAGCCGGCGAGGCGGCCGGAGCGCGGGCCGCCGAGCGAGCGGGAATTCCGTTCACGTTGTCCACCATGGGCACCACCGCCATCGAGGACGTCGCGGCATCGACCGGTCCCGACGCGCGCAATTGGTTCCAGCTCTACATGTGGACCGATCGGAACCGGTCCATCGCGCTGGTCGAACGCGCCGCGCAGGCCGGCTTCGACACCCTCGTCGTCACCGTCGACGTGCCGGTCGCGGGCGCCAGACTGCGGGATGTGCGCAACGGAATGACGGTGCCGCCCTCGATCACCCTGTCCGGCGCGCTCGACGCGCTGCGCCGCCCATGGTGGTGGTGGGATTTCCTCACCACCGAACCGTTGTCCTTCGCCTCGCTGGACCGCTGGTCGGGCACCGTCGCCGAACTCCTCGACTCGATGTTCGACCCCACCGTCACCTTCGACGACCTCGCCTGGCTCCGGCAGCAATGGCCCGGACGGCTACTGGTCAAGGGCGTGCAGACCGTCGACGACGCGAAACGACTCGCAGGTCTCGGCGCCGACGGCATCGTGCTGTCCAATCACGGTGGGCGGCAACTCGATCGCGCGCCGGTGCCGCTGCATCTGCTGCCCTCGGTGGTCCGCGAGGTGGGCGACGACATGGAGATCCACCTCGACACCGGCATCATGCACGGCGCCGATATCGTCGCGGCCCTCGCGCTCGGCGCCCGCTTCACCCTGATCGGGCGCGCCTACCTCTACGGACTCATGGCCGGGGGCGAACCCGGCGTGGACCGCGCCATCGACATCCTGCGCACCCAGGTGTCGCGGACACTGAAACTCCTGGGCGTGGCCAGCATCGAGGAACTCGAGCCGTCGCACGTCCGGCTGCTCGAACGCTATCGCTCCCGCGAATGACGCTGGGCCGGTGCCGTGATCAGCGGCAGGTCCAGTGCGGTCATGATGCCCGCGGGCGCCTGCACCACCGCCGGGATCGCGTTGACGATACGCATGGCGGTGGCCACCAGGGTGGCGTAATTGTGGTCGCCGTTGCGGCTCGAGGTGACCAGGTCCAAGGCGTAACTCGGCTCGCCCGTCAGTTCCACCCGATACGAGCCCTCCCGGTGCGCCGGCTGCGGCCAGTCGGGGCAGAGGTCGGGGTGCAGCCGGGTGATGTGTTCGAGCACGGTGACCGGGGTGTCGCCGACCATGCCGCGCACCTCGAAACGCAGTGCGGCAGCTGAACCTTCGGGGATATGGCCGGTGACGATATCGAAGGCATGCGGCGCAGGCACACGCTCGTAGGTCTCGGTGACGGCGTCGAGTTCGACGCCGATGCCCGCGGCCAGCTGGCGGACCACACCGCCCCACGCGAGCGACAAAACGCCGGGCTGCAACAACATCGGGATATCGTCGAGCGGTTTGCCGAAACCCATGATGTCGAACATGACTTCACGATTGTCGTAGCTGGCGTAGTCGACGATCTCGATACAGCGCAGCTGATCGATGCGCAGGCAGGTGCCCGCCAAGGCCAACGGCACCAGATCGTTGGCGAAACCCGGATCGATGCCGTTCACCCAGAGGGTCGAATTGCCCTGCGCCGCAGCCTCTTGCACCGGCTTCAACAGTTCGTCGGGGACCACGCCGTACGGGTACTGGAACAACACCGGTGCGCACGCGACGACATTGACGCCCGCGCGGAGAATCCGCTGCAGGTCCTGCACAGCCTCGAACAGGCGGTTGTCGGTCATCGAACAGTAGACGACGCAGTCCGGCCGGGTGGCCAGCAACGCGTCCGCGTCGGTCGTCGCCGGCACCCCCACCGAATGTTCCAGCCCGGCCAGCGTTCCCGCGTCCACGCCCGCCTTCGCCGCACCGGACACCCACACGCCGGTCAATTCCACATCGGGATTGGCGATCACACCGGCCAGCGCGTGCCGGCCGACGTTGCCTGTACCCCACTGCACTACGCGATAAGTCATGTCACAGATCCGGAATCGGGAGATGGAGGTTCGGGATGATCAAACCACCGTCGGGTTCGATGACCTTGCCGGTGAGATATTTGCCCGCGGGAGACACCAGATACAGGGCGGCCGCGGCGATGTCCTCGGGGTCACCGATTCGTTGCAGCGGCGTCTTGGTCTCCAGTTCGGTACGCATCGCCTCGTTGCCTGCGACGATCTCCAACGCGGAGGTCAGAATCGAGCCGGGCGCAATGGCATTCACGCGGATGCGCGGGTTCAGGTCCAGCGCGGCAAGTTTCGTGTAATGGGCCAGCGCCGCCTTGGCGGTGCCGTAGGCGGCGAACGCGCGGCCGGGCAGCCTGCCCATGGTGGAGGTGATGTTGAGAATCGAACCGCCGCCCGCGGTCTCCAGCATGCGCGGGACCGCGGCGCACACCAGTGCGTGCGCGTTGGTGACGTTGAAATTGAACGCGTCGACCAGGGCCTGCGGCGTCGTATCGAGCAGTGTGCACGGCATCGCGCCGCCCACATTGTTCACCACGATATCCAGCCTGCCGAAACGTTCCACCGCAGTTGCCGCCAACGCCGCGGTGGTGTCGAGATCGCTCAGGTCGGCCGGGACGACATGCGCCTGCCGTCCCGTCGCGGCCACCCGCTCGGCCACCTCGTCCAACTGGCTCTTCGTGCGGGCCGCGATCACCACATCCGCACCCGCCTCGGCGAAGGCCAGTGCGATCGCCGCACCCAGGCCGCGGCCGGCGCCGGTCACGATGGCGACCTGTCCGTCTATCCGGAACCGATCCAGGATCATTCGCGCTCCATCCGATGCGGGGTCGTCCCCGCCGAAATCCACGAGTGTCGAATATTCGACGCTCGGTGATCTAATATTCGACACATCGTAGGTTGCCCACCCGAGCAGAAACAAGAGGTCCCGTCATGCCGGAACGGTCCGCGTCGCCGCCGACCCGCCGGGTCGTCGACATCGTCTCGCTGCTCACCACCGCGAACGAACCGATCGGTGTCGCGGGCATCGCCGAACGCCTCGGCATCGCCAGAGCCACCGCGACCGCGATCCTCAGCGAACTCGCCGCAGCAGGCTGGGTGCGCCGAGACCCGCAGCGCGGCTACACCATCGGCCCGGAACTGGCCGGATTGTCCAGTGCCGCACTACCGCCCGGCGTCGGCGAGGTACTCGCCGCACTCGCCGCCCGCACCGGATTCGGCGCCACCTTCAGCCGCATCGAACCCGATCGGCTCACCGTCCTCGACATCCGGCACGGACGCACCCGCGTCGTCCCCGGAATCCCGGTCGGACACCGCATTCCACTGCAATTCCCGGCCGGCGCCAGCGTCATGCCGTGGCGTCCGGCCGCCGAACAGAACGCCTGGATCCGCACCGCCACCGGCGCCGACCGGCGCACGGCGGGCGCACTGCTCACCCTCGTCCGCGCCCGCGGCGTCGCCGTCTTCCGTCCCCGCGCCGACGACGCGGGCTTGGTCGACCTCCTCGCCGACCTGCTCGGTGCCGTCGGCACCGAACTCCTGCAACCGCATCTGCGCGCCCGCGCCCTGCGCCAACTGGCCGAACTCACCGCGCGCCCCTTCACCCAGCCCGAACTCGACTCCCCCGGCCCCCTCCCCCTCAGCTACCTCGCCGCCCCCGTCTTCGACCCCGCCGGCACCGCCACTCACGAAGTCCAACTAGGCCCCCTCCAACCCTCCACCACGAAACCCGAACGCGACGAATACATCTCAGCCGTAACCGAAGCCGCCCGCCACCTGACCACCACCCTCGCGGTCCTTTGACCCCTCGCCTCCGGACGACCCGGAACCCGGCCCGGCGTCTCCGGTGAGGACGACGAAGGTGGCGCCTTCTCCGGGAGTTGTCCCGACGTCCCGATGAAAGCAGTGGTTCCGCGTACGGCCGTGCGGCGAGGTGGCCGCGAGCCTGAAGACGAGGTCTATCACGACGACCTCGAGGACCGCCCGGCGCAGTGAGCACAGAGCGTGCGCACCGTTTGGAAGGCACCTCTGCGGCTGGGATGTGGGGTGGGGATTGGTCAGGTTCGGTGGAGGGTGGCTAGCCAGGCGGGGGCGCCGGTGGGGTGGAAGGTGGTGTGGATTCGGGTGGGGGCGATTGCGGTGATGGCCCAGTTGGTGGCGAATGCGGCGGTGAGGGCTTGCTGGCTGATGGGGTGGGGGCCGGGGTCGGGGCCGGTGTTGCTGAAGCAGAGGATGTAGAGGGTGCCGCCGGGGTTGGTCACCGAGGCGACGCTGTCTGCGTAGCGGAGCTGTTCGTCGGCGTCGCAGGTGTGGAACATTCCGCTGTCGAGTACGGTGTCGAACATGCGCCCGAGGCGGCTCAGCTCGAATGCGTCGGCCATGGTGAACTCGACGGCGAGTCCACGGGCAGCGGCCTTCGCGCGGGCAATGGCCAAAGCTGTTTCGGCGACATCGACTCCCAGCACCGATAGGCCCAGCGCGGCGAGGTGCAGGGCGTTCTCTCCGGAGCCGCAACCGGCGTCGAGTACTGCCCCGGTGAATCCGCCGGACGCGGCGACCTGCACGATCGCGGGCTGCGGACCGCCGATGTCCCAGGGTGCGGGGCCGTCATGATACGAAGCGTCCCAGGGTAAGCCGGTCATCCGCTCGTGGCTGGTCGGCGCACGCCCCCCGAACGGATCCTCTGCACGGCTGTCCGACACGCGCCCTCCTCGAGGCCGATGCTCGGCCCTTCCGAGACCGATGCCGTCCCATCGTGGCACGCCACCCAGCGACACGCGCCGCATCGCTACCCTTCGCCCTTCTCGAACAACGCCGGAGCGCACTCGGCCCCCGTACAGGTGAGCGACACCGGACCGCATCTCGCAGCGTTCAGCGTCCCGCGCACGTTTCAGCGTCCCGCGTGCGTGTCGGTCGACTGACACGCACGCGGGGTGACGAGAAGTGCGCGGGGTGACGAGAAGTGCGCGGCAGTGCTCAACCGATCTTCTCGAACGGTGTCGGAGTGTTTCCGGTCCAGTGGAACAGATGGGCGACGCCGGACTGGTATGTGGTGCCGTCGGATTTCGAGGTGCTCGAGGTCGCTACGTAGTAGCGGCCGTCGCCGAGGGCGATCAGACCGTAGGGTGCCGTGAACTTCCAGCCGCGGGTGCCCGATCGTTCGTCCTGTAGGCCGCCTGGTGCCAAGGGGAGCACGGACCCTTGTTCGGGTTGTGGCTGGCCGGCGAGGTCCTGGCGTTGCGGCTGAGCACCGGCCTCGATGATGAAGAACGGGTAGTTCGGGAACTGCGGCTTCTTGCCGGGATACACGGCGAGGAACCAGTTTCCGGTGTGGCCGTCGAATTCGAGGTTCTGCACGCCGTAGGTGGTGTTGCCGGTGCGGACGAAGAACTTTCCGTCCGGCGTCTGCGGCCCGCTGGTGTGCGGGGCACGCTGGGTGAGCGGGCGCTCGTACGCACGCCAGTTCGCGGTGTCGTACTGCAGGAGCACCTGATAGTCGTTGTCGGTGCGACCGTTGTTGGAGTAGATCCCGTAGGCGACAGTGAGTTTCGGCGCACCGTCGCGACTGCCGAACGCGGGACCGAACGCCACACCGTCGATGCCGCTGCACCCGTACCGGTGATCCGCGGTCGCGGCGACGTCACCGTCGAACTTTCCGTCACCGTTCATGTCAGCGGTGTAGTCGGCCACCACTTCCCGCAGATACACGGTGCTGACGATGCCCGTGGCTTCGGCGTCCATGTTCTGCTGATCGATCCGGTCGACGTCGATGATCGCGATATAGAACGCGGAAGCGGCCTTGTATTCGAGGGAGCCGTAAACCCGGCCGTCCCGTTCGTCGAACGCCAGATCACCGAGGTGACCGGTGAATCCCGTCACCGTACCGATCACCGCGCCGTTCAGATCTGTTTTCACCAGCAGATCGGTGAACGAGAAGTACATGAAGCCCTTGCGGGTATCAATCGCGATGCCCTGCACATGACCGGATTTCCATGTCCCGCCGGATATCTCGGTGGGCAGATCCGTGTCCGCGTGCGCTGCCGGCAGCGCGGGCAGCGCGGGCAGCGCGGGCAGCGCGGGCAGCGCGGGCAGCGCGGGCAGCGAAATGGTGAACAGCAGCAGTAACCCGAGACGCACCAATTTTGCCCACACCGCACAACCTCCGTAGCCGGACGACGTCGAGAGCACGCACGCTACAGCGGCGAACCCACAGCGAATCGACTACGGAGAGAACAGCATCCGACAGGCGCATGTGGGAAGGGTCGGAAAACGACGAAAGCCCCCAGCGATGCTGGGGGCTTTCGTGAA
>NZ_BAUA01000147.1 GCF_000710915.1 Nocardia brasiliensis IFM 10847 | reverse complement strand
ATCTCCCGGGAAGGGGCAGCAATGCCTGAGGACAAGAACGCCGTCGTCACCGGCGCCAGCAAGGGCATCGGTTTGGCCGTGACCACCGCGCTGCGCGACCAGGGCTACCGGGTGGTGGCCTGCGCGCGATCGGTCAGCGCAGAACTCGCCGGGATCGCCTCGCTCGCCGTCGCCGCCGACCTGGGCGCCCCCGACGGTCCCGGCCGGCTCATCGACGCCGCACTGGCCGAACTCGGCGGCATCGATCTGCTGGTCAACAACGTCGCGGGCACCACGGGCCTGCATCCGGGCGGATTCCTGTCCGTCACCGACGACGACTGGCGCCACGCCCTGGACCTGACCCTGCTCAGCGCCGTTCGGGCGAGCCGAGCCGCGTTGCCCAGCCTGCTGGAGCGCGGCGGTCAGATCATCAACATCGGCTCGATCAACGCACGCCGCCCCGCACCGCACCTGGTGGACATCGCCGCCGCCAAAGCCGCGCTGGCCTCGCTCGGCAAAGCGCTCGCCGAGGAATTCGGCCCACGCGGGGTGCGGGTCAACACGATCTCGCCGGGGCCGGTGCGGACGTCGGTGTGGACCGAGCCCGGTAGTACCGGCGACGCGCTCGCCGCCCGCGCCGGACTGTCCCGCGAGGAATTCCTCGACGTCCTGCCCGCGACCCTCGGCATGTCCACCGGCCGCATCACCGAACCGGCCGAAATCGCGGCCCTGGTGGTGTTTCTGGCCGGCGGATCGGCACCCAACATCAACGGCGCCGACCTCGTCATCGACGGTGGCATGCGCAAGGAACTCTGAGCGATCGGGTTTTCAGTACTGCCGATAACCGGCCAGGAAGCGTCCGATGCGTTCGATGATCGCCTCCAGGTCGTCGGCGTGCGGGAGGGTGAGAATGCGGAAGTGGTCGGGGTGCGGCCAGTTGAAGCCGGTGCCCTGCACGATGTGAATCTTCTCCTGCAACAACAGATCCAGCACGAACTGCTCGTCGTCCTTGATCCGATACATCTCCAAGTCGATGCGCGGAAACGCGTAGATCGCACCCTGGGGTTTGACACAGCTGATGCCCGGGATGGCATTGAGCGCCTCCCAGGCCCGGTCGCGCTGCTCCCGTAACCGCCCGGTGGGCATGGTGAGATCGTAAATGCTCTGGTGTCCGCCGAGCGCGGCCTGAATCGCCTGCTGCGCAGGAACATTCGCGCACAGGCGCATCCCGGCCAGCATGGTCAGCCCCTCCAGGTAGCTGCCCGCGTGCTGGGTGGGCCCGGAGACCACGAGCCAGCCGGAACGAAATCCCGCGCAGCGGTAGGACTTCGAGAGCCCGGAGAAGGTCAGGCACAGCAGGTCGGGGGCGAGCGCGGCGGCCGCGGTGTGGGTGGAGCCGTCGTAGCGGATCTTGTCGTAGACCTCGTCGGCGAACACGATCAGCTGATGCCTGCGCGCGATCTCGAGCAGCTCGCGCAGCACTTCCGGCGGATACACCGCGCCGGTCGGGTTGTTCGGGTTGATGATCACCAGGGCGCGGGTGCGGTCGGTGATCTTGGCTTCGATATCGGCCAGGTCGGGATACCAGTCGGCGGCCTCGTCGCAGATGTAGTGCACGGCGCGGCCGCCGTTGAGCGTCGTCGCGGCCGTCCACAGCGGGAAATCCGGTGCGGGAACGAGGACTTCGTCACCGTTCTCGATCAGCGCGGTCATCGCCATCATCACCAGTTCGGAGACGCCGTTGCCGAGGAACACCTCCTCGACGTCGACCTCGGTGAGCCCGAGGGTCTGGTAGTACTGCACCACCGCGCGCCGGGCGGGCAGCAGACCTTTGGAGCTGGAGTAGCCGCTGGAGGCGGGCAGCGTGCGCACGATGTCCTGCAAGATCTCCGGGGGCGCCTCGAACCCGAACAGCAGCGGATTGCCGGTGTTGAGTTTCACCACGTGGTGCCCCTCGGCCTCCAGTCGCGCCGCCTGCTCGGCCACCGGTCCACGGATCTCGTAGGACACCCCTGACAGTTTGCTGGACTGCTTGACCTGCATGAACTTCCCTTCTCGTGGCGACTCCGACCCACTGTACTTTGAAAATCCAAGTCTGCACTTGGATTTTCCAAGTAGCAAGCTACAGTGGGTGGCGTGCCACACCGAAGCTACGACCACTACTGCGCCGTCGGCCGCGCCCTCGACGTCGTCGGCGACCGCTGGAGCCTGCTGCTGGTGCGCGAATTGTCCTCGGGCCCACGCCGATACAGCGACCTGTTCGCCGACCTGCCCGGCATCAGCACCGATATCCTCGCGGCCCGGCTCAAAGACCTCGAGCGCGACGGCATCCTCACCCGGCAGCGGGTCGGCCCGCGCGCGAGCACCGCGGTCTACGAACTCACCGCCACCGGAACCGCGTTACGCCCGGTTCTGGACGCACTTTCGGTGTGGGGGACTCCGTTGCTCGGCGAGCGCCGCGCCACCGACGCGGTCCGCGCCCACTGGTTCGCACTACCCTTGGGACGCGCTGTCGCGCAACACTTCCCGGACGAGACGGTCACTGTTTTCATCGGCGACACGGTCTTTCACGTCATCGTCGACGACGCGGGACGCGTCGCGCACCACGACGGTCCGGCTGCCGAAACCGGCCGCGAACTGCATCTCGATCTGGACACCGCGACGGCCGTCGCCACCGGAGCCGTACCGCTGGCCGAGGTCGCGAAGAGTCGCTGATCGTCCGGGGGGGGGCGACGCTGGCGATGCAGGGCCTGGGACGCGGTCGGGAACCGTGGATGCAGAGCAGTGTGCCGTCGGCTCCCGAGCCGTCGTCGCGATAGCAGATCTGGTGACCGCGGTGGGTGAATCGTCGGCCGTTGGCCCGCCAGAACGCGAATCCTCCGCCGAGGAGTGGGCGTTGCGAGGCCGTTGAATCCTCCCCATTGGAACATACACCGCGCGGGTGGGCTTGTGGCAAGGGCCCGTCGATGCCGCATAATCGCTGGTCTGAGCGGTTCCTGGCCGCTCGCGCAGCGTGGGGACGGGCTGTGCCGGACGAGCGGAACGGAATGCGCAATGGCAGAGGAATCGGCGTCGAAGGTGGGCCCGTCGGAGATCGACGTAGCGTTCGAGCGGCTCGGTGATCCGCGACAGCCGCCGGTGCTGTTGATGATGGGTGCGGCGGGCCAGCTGATCGACTGGCCGGACGGGTTGTGCGCGGAACTGGTCGAGCGCGGGTTGCACGTCATCCGGTTCGACAGCCGCGATACCGGCCGATCCTCCTACATCACGAGCGGACCCGCACCCGATATCGCGGCCGCCATGTCCGGTGACGTGTCCTCGGCGGCCTACACCCTCTCCGATATGGCCGCCGACACCGTCGGCCTGCTCGACGCACTCGGCCTGGACAGCGCCCACCTCGTCGGCGCCTCCCAGGGCGCGATGATCGCCCAGACCATCGCGATCGAATTCCCGAGCAGGGCAAGGTCGTTGACTTCGATGATGTCGACCACCGGCAATCCCGACGTCGGCCGCAGTGATCCCGCCGCCTTCGGCCGAGCCGGTGCGCCGCCCACCGAACGGGCCGACTACATCGCCTGGCGGGTGGCCGCCAATCGGGCGGTGGGCGCCTCCGCTTTCGCCTTCGACGAGGCCGCCGCGATCGAGCGCGCCGGACGCGGCTTCGACCGCGGGTTCTCCGCCGAGGCGATGATGCGCCAGTTCGTCGCGGTCCTCGCCTCCGGAGACCGCACCGCGCAACTGAACTCGGTACACGTGCCCACCGTGGTGATCCACGGCACCGAGGACCGCGCCTTCGATCTCAGCGGCGGCCGGGCCACCGCCGAGGCCATCCCCGGCGCCGAACTGGTCGTTGTGCCGGGGATGGGCCACAGCATGTCTCGTGAACTGTGGCCCACCCTGGCCGAGCACATCGCGGGCCTCGTGCACCGCGTCGAACGGAACCGCTAGGCGGGCAGATGATTCCCTACCGGCGTGCCGGTTTCGACGAGTCCGGACAAAGCCTGCGGTAGCGGACCCTGATGCAGTACGCCCAAGCGTTGCGTCGCGCGGGTGAGCGCGACGTAGAGTTCGGCGGCACCGCGCGGACCGTCGGCGAGGATCTGCTCCGGCGCCACGACCAGCACCGCGTCGTACTCGAGCCCTTTCGTCTCCGAGGCGGGCACCACGCCCGGTACGCCCGGCGGCCCGATCACCACGCTGGTCCCTTCCCGGTCGGCCTCCTCGCGCGCGAACGCGTCGATGGCAGCAGGTAATTCGTCGTCGTTGACGAGCCTGGACCACGGTTGCACACCACACGCCCGCACCGACTCCGGGGCCTGCACCTCGGGTGCGAACTCGGCGAGCAGCGCGGCCGCGACCGCCATGATCTCGGCCGGGGTGCGGTAATTGACGGTCAGCGAACGGTAGACCCAGCGTCCGGGCACATACGGTTCCAGCATGCTCGCCCACGAGCTCGCCCCCGCCGCCGAACGCCGTTGCGCGAGATCGCCCACCACCGTGAAGGACTTGCCCGGACAGCGCCGCATCAGCACCCGCCAATCCATCTCGGACAACTCCTGAGCCTCGTCGACCACGACATGCCGGTAGGTCCAATCCCGGTCCGCGGCGGCGCGTTCGGCCAGATCGCGGGTGTCGCGTTCGAGGAACCGGTCCGCGAGATCCTCGGCGTAGAGCAGGTCTTGGGCGAAGAGGTGATCCTCGTCGTCCATCATGTCCTCGCGGCTGACCATGACATCCAAGACGCCGGCGGCGTATTCGGCCTCCTGTCGACGTTCCCGCTCGGCGCTGTCGTCGGCGGGCTTGTCGGGGCCCAGCAGATCGAGCAACTCGTCGAGCAACGGCACATCCGACACCGTCCACGCCGCACCGTCGGCCCGCCACAGCGTCGCGTCCGCACCCGCCGCGCGGAGCCGGTCGTGCGACGAATACAGCCGTGCCAGTAGCGATTCCGGTGTCATGATCGGCCAGAGTTCGTCCAAGGTCGCGGTGAACGTGTCGTGCGTCGCGAGTTCGGCGAGCAGGTCCTCGCGCAGCTGTTCCCAGGCTTGCTTGTCCGAGCGGGTCAACCAGCCCTTGCCGATACGGGCGATCGCTCGTTCGGTGAGGACCCACGAGACGATCTCCTGGAACACCTTACGGGCCTCGTTGTGCGGCAACCCGCTCGCGCGCGCCTCCTCCCTGGCCCACTCCGCGGTCTCGGCGTCGATGCGGACCATCGCGTCGGCCAGCTCGATCGGCACCGGCTCCCGGGGGAGTCGCTGGCAATCGGCCACCGCCGCGGCGAGTACGTCCAGGATCTGCAGTGATCCCTTGATCCGCGCGGCTTCCGGGCCGTCCTCGGCCGTGACGCGCAGTCCGGGTACGAGGTCGCCGGTCGTCGTGAACACCACGTTGGTCTCGCCCAGCGAGGGCAGCACGTGCGCGATGTGGTCGAGGAAAGCCGGGTTCGGCCCGACCACGAGCACACCTTGACGTTCCATCCGTTCCCGCTGCGTGTAGAGCAGGTAGGCGACCCGATGCAGGGCCACCACGGTCTTGCCTGTGCCCGGACCGCCCTCGATCACCAGCACGCCCTGATGCTCATGGCGGATGATCTCGTCCTGTTCGGCCTGGATCGTCGCCACGATGTCACGCATCCCCGCTCCGCGCGGCGCGTTCACCGCCGCCAGTAGTGCCGCGTCACCGCGTTCGGCGCCCTCCGGACGGCCCAGCACCTCGTCGGTGAAATCGACGACTTGCCTTCCGCGCGTGTGGAACTGGCGACGCCGGCGCATGTTCTCCGGGTTCGCGGCCGTGGCCACATAGAACGCGCGCGCGGCGGGCGCGCGCCAATCCAGCAGCAGCGGCTCGAATTCGTTCGCGTCGTCGAACAACCCGATCCGGCCGATATAGGAACGTTCACCCGTCAAGGTGTCGAGCCGGCCGAAGCACAAGCCATTGTCCGCCACGTCGTAGCGCTGCACCGATTTCGCCAGCGCACGCACCTGATCCTCGCGCTCCATCGCGGTAACCTCCCGGCCCCGCAGCGCCGCACTGTACTGACCCTTGACCCGGGCGCGCTCGGCGTCGAGCCGCGCGTAGAGTTCGGCCACATAGCCGCGCTCGGCTGCCAGTTCCGCGTCGTAACCCTGAGTTGACATGTGCCCCTTACTTTTTCGGATAGCGTGCGTCATGCCGATACCGTCGGCATGTCCCGGCTGTAGGTGGTGATGAGCCGGTGCGCGGCGACGGCGGCACCGTCCGCGCGGATCGTGTGCGCCACCGCCGCGGCGCGGTCTCGGGTCTCGGGGGCCAGCGCTGTCTGCAGTGCGGCCGACAGCGACGCCACGGTGGGCACCGGGCCGGGCAGCGCCGCGCCGATGCCGAGATCCACTACCCGCTCGGCCCAATACGGCTGGTCCACCAGTTGCGGCACGAGCACCTGCGGTGCACCCGCGCGGGCGGCGGTCGTCGTCGTGCCCGCGCCGCCGTGATGCACCACCGCGGCCACCCGACCGAAGAGGGCCTGCTGATCGACCTCACCGACCGCGAAACAGTCGTCCCGGTCATCGACCAGCGACAGGTCGGCCCAACCGCGCGACAGCACGACACGGCGTCCTTGTGCACGCACCGCCTCGATCGCCACCGCGGCGACATCGGCCGACGCGAGCATCGGCATACTGCCGAAACCCACATACACCGGCGGTGGACCCGCTGTCAGGAACGCCAGCAGGTCCGAAGGCAGGCGACGGGCGTCCGGGCGGAGCCACGCACCGGTCTGCACCACCGCCCGATCCGCGCTGTGTGGCCACGGTCCCAGGACCGGATCGGCCGCCAGCCAGGGACGGTCGGTGTACACGTGATCGCGCACGTTGTCGACCGTGGGCAGGCCTACCGTCACGCGGTGCTCGTTGACCACCTCGCCGAACAACTCGTTCATGTGCTGCGCGTTCAACTCCCACAGCGTGTTGTTGTCGGTCAACTCCGGCGGCAGCGGACGACCCGGCCACGGGTGCGGCCGATGATGCGGCGAAGGCAACAAGGTCGCGAAGAAACTCACGAATACGTAGCCGAGGCCGAGCTTCTCCGACACTGCCCGCGCCGCCGCCGTCGCCGGGAACAAACCGGTCGCCACCACCACGTCACAATCCGCGGCAGCAGTGCACACCGTGCGGTATTGCGCGGCAAGCAATTCCGTCGCCCGCTGTTTGATATCGGAGGGCTGCCACCGATCGGGACCCGCCGTGATCCGGCGCACCGACGGACCTGCGGGCACGAACGAAACCCCGACCTCGGCCAGCAACTCCGCGAAATCCGGCGGCGCGCACACCCGCACCTGCGCGCCCTGCGCCCGCAACTGCACAGCCAAACCGAGCATCGGCTCGACATCGCCACGCGACCCGAAACTCGACAACAACACCCGCAAATTCCTACCCCCGATTCGATCGGCAACAGCTCAGGCCGACGATTGTGCGGCATCCCCCGGGCCTTGCCGCAAGACCGGGGGTGCGATATAAAATAGATAGCGGAAAGAGAAGAATTTCTTTCGCTTCCGGTTCTTGGTGGACTCAGAACACCTCCTCCCTCTTGTTGAAGATTGCCGTGTTGCGTGCGCCGGAAGTGTTGGTGCACAAGGGGATCGGGCGGTGCGGGTGTTGGGGGTCTCCGCCGGGGTTGCTCAGGACGGCGGAGAATCCTTACGGTTCGTGCGCGTTGTGTGGCCCTTCGCGCAACGAAACATTCCACCTTGATCACTCGGGGCTCGGCGACCGTGATCACTCAGGGCTCGGCCACCGTGATCACTCAGGGCTCGGCCGCTGGGGGCGCGAGCGGGCACGATTCCGCCGGATACGTCACCGGCGGCGGCGCGGGTGTTGGTTCCGGTGCCGGGTGATGGTGCACACGCGGCCGGATGTGGCGGCAGCCGCAACTTCGGCGTCTTGTCCGCAGGGCGAGACTCTCGGTCGAATTCGCGTAGGTGCTAGCCGTTGCCCTGCCCGCACGCAGTGGCCGCGAACCTTTCGCAGCGCACCCGGTACACGATCTGCCAGGTTGCCGTCGACCATTCCGACGCGTGGGACCGCACACCAGCAAGTCTGCGACTTACCGGTGCATCGCCTGCCTGAACGCAGCGCACGCAGCGGCTCGCGAGGCCGTGCTGTGGTCCTAAGGTGCCGACGATTCTGACGCACGAGATCGGCGCGACCGCAACGCAGCGGCTCGCGAGGCTGTGCTGCGGTCCTAGGGTGCCGACGATTCTGACGAACGAGATCGGCGCGACCGCTACGAAGGCGGTGGTAGCCCGGCGCGCACTTCCTGTCACCCCGCGCGCGTGTCAGTTGAACGACATGCGCGCGGGATGACGAGAAGTGCGCGGGGACGGGGGTTGGGCGCCAGTCGCTTTCGGGGTCAGTCAACCCGTTCGCACTGAGTTACCTGTCACCAGGTCGTACGGCGCACTCGGCTGATTGATCGCTCGGGATTCGATAATGGCCATTCACGCCAGCGCGACCAGTGTGGATCGGATGCTTCCAACCCGCAGCTGTGTCGGGCCGCCCGTACTGCGACAGGTGGCGATGTCTTCGGCGAGCCCGCTGCGCACCTCCGCTATCCGTCGGCACACCGCTCTCGAACTCCGAACCGCAGCGGCATCGGCTCGCCTCGCTGCCGGAGGGTGCGGGCACGCGCGCCGGCCGAGGCCGCCCGTCCTGAGATGGGCGGCGATGTCTGTGGCAAGCCCGCTGCGCACCTCCGCTATCCGTCGGCACACCATTCGCGAAGCTCCGAACCGCAGCGGCATCGGCTCGCATCGCAGCCGGAGGGCGCGGGCACGTGCGCCGGGCCGAGGCACTCGGCCGGTGCCAGGGCGGCAATGTCTCTGGCGAGCCCGCTCCGCACCTACCCGATGCGTGGGCGCACCATTCGCATCTCCGCGATGCGTGAGCGCACCATTCGCTGCGGCGACGTCGTTTCGCCTATTCGGCGCACCAACTGCGGCGATGTCGTCTCGCCTGGCAGCCCGAGGGGCGGGCCTCGCGCGGGCCCCCGGGCCTAGGCGCGGCCTGCCCAAGGGCGGCGATGCGTTGATGAGCCCGCCTCGTGTAGCCGCGAGTTGCCGACACTCCCGTCCGGATAGCTCCCAAGTGCAGGGACGGCGGTTTGCCTGGAGGCCCCAAGACGGCTCGCGCAACTGTGCCGAGCGGTCCGCTCTAGGCCGAAGGTCAGTCCTGCGCGGGCGGCGACATGACCGGGGAGCGTACTCGACGTAGTCCGAGGTCTCCGACACGCCGCGCGACACTCGCTCGGGATACTGGGCGGGTGATCAGGAGGAAATGGTGGCGGGGGCTTCTCGGGCGATGCCGCCACCAATTCCTCCTGATCGGGTGACCAGCGTGGGCGGGCGTCGTCCGTGCCCGAGGGTGTCGGGTTCCCGCCACCCTCGTCTCACTGTTCGGGCAAACCCAACGACGACATCCGCGGTATGTCCGACCTGACCGAGGGCCTGCATCGCGCCGCGGCGGCCGCGGGCCGCGCCTAGGACGCCAACAATCCTGGTGTTCCGGCGTCCGGCCGGTGAGCGTATGGGTTCCCCGCCGTTCACCTGGTGTCGTGGGCGGCCAGGAATTGGGTGAGTTGGGGGGCGAAATCTGGGGCGGCGGCGACGAAATGGCCTGCGCCGGGGGCGATGATGCGCTGGGCGTCGAGTAGGTCGGCGAGGGCGTCGCAGATTCGTTCGAGGGCGGGGGTGTGGCCGCCGGAAGCGACCAGAGCTGGGATCTGAGCCGCGCGCAAGGCTTCCCAATCGGGGTGGGCTTCGCCGGGCAGACGGCCGCCCAGTGCGCGGCGGACGGAGGTGACGGCCGCTTGGGGGAGTTGGCCTACGTCGACGCCGGGTGCGCCGGAGAGCACCAGGAATTCGCGTAGCACCTCGGGGTCGGCGTCGAGACCGTGGGTGAGGACCGCGTCGCCGAGGCGTTTCAAGTGGAGCACTTCGGGATCGTCGGGAGCGACGACATACAGGGGCGGTTCGATCAGGGTGAGGGAACGGACGGTGTGCGGATCTGTTGCCGCGGCCAGAATCGATCCCAGCGTTCCGTAGGAGTGGGCGACCACGTGGGGGCGATGGGTGCGGAAGATCTCGCCGAGGTCGACCGCGTCCACCAGGAAGTCTTGCCGCCCGTCGCGGGGCGGGGGACTCGGATCGTATCCGCGGCGGTACACGTGCAGCATCGTCCAACGCTCGGTAAGCGAATCCAGCCCCGCCCAAGTCGATTTCGGTCCGGCCCCGCCATGCACCAACGCCACAACCGGCCCAGTCCCGCTCGCCCGCACCACAAGCTCACTCACTCGAGCAGTATGTGTGCACCAACCCGGCCAAGTCCACGCAACACCGATCCTTCGGCCAGCCGACGGCCGCCACCAAGTCGACGCACCATCGATCCCTCCAGCGAGCCGACGGCCACCACCGAGCCCAGAAACACCGATCCTTCGGCCAGCCGACGGCCACCGCCAAGTCGACGCAGCATCGATCCTCTCCCACGAGCGGACGTCCACCGCCAAGTCCACGAAACATCGCTCCCTCCGGCAAGCCGACGGCCACCATCGGCCCCAGAAACACCGATCCTTCGGCCAGCCGACGGCCACCGTCAGTCCGCCACACATATCCTCCGACCATTCGACTGCAGGGCAGGAGGATTGATCTTGGCGGAGTGCGGCATTGACAGATAACTTTGGTAAGTGGAGACTTACGGTTCGTAGATACTTACCGAGCAGGAGATGAGTGGGGTGCGCTCGCCGATCGCATGCGGCGCACGATTCTGGAGCGCCTGGCGGAGAAACCGCAGGCGGTCGGCGAACTCGCGCAAGCGTTGCCGATCAGCAGGCCGGCGGTGTCGCAACACCTGAAGGTGCTCAAAGAGGCGGGGCTGGTGCTGGACCGAGCGGTCGGGACACGCCGGATCTACCAGTTGAATCCGGACGGGATGGGTGCGCTGCGCGCCCAGCTCGACCGGTTCTGGGGACGCGCCCTCGCCACGTATCAGGAGCTGGTCGAACAAGATTCAGGAGAAGTCATGACCCACACCCGAACCGAACCCGTGCGATTGCAGATTGTGGTCGACGCGCCGCTCGAGCGCGCGTTCACGCTGTTCACCACCCGATTCGATGTGATCAAACCGCGCGAACACAACCTGCTGGCGGTGCCGATCGCCGAGACCGTCTTCGAGCCGCGGGTCGGCGGGCACATCTATGACCGTGGCGAAGACGGCAGCGAATGCCGGTGGGCGCGGGTGCTCGCGTACGAACCGCCGAATCGGGTGGTGTTCAGCTGGGATATCAACGGCCGCTGGGAGATCGAGACCGACCCGGACAAGACTTCCGAGGTGGAGGTCCGCTTCACCGCCGAAACCCCCGACCGCACCCGCGTCGATCTCGAACATCGGCATCTCGAGCGGCATGGCGACACCGGTGACGCTGTACGTGCGGGCGTCGGCAACGACGCGGGTTGGCCGCTGTACCTGCAGCGCTACGTCGACGTTGTCGGTCGCGAGGCTTGACAATGCAGCAAAATGGTTGCGACGGAAAGCGTTTCGCTTCTGATTACTCGGATCGCTGAGGAACCGACCCATCGGTGTCGGCGGCCCGCTGAATCCGGTCGCCGCCCAGCTGAACCTCGCCCGGCCTCGCCACCTGGTAACAAAGCCCACGCCGCCGCGGCCGCGTAGCGTCCTCGACGGTCTGCCTGAATGCGCCTCAGGAGCCGGTGGCCAAGTTCAGTTACTTCACATCAAGTCGTCGCAGGGTTCGGCGAATCCTGTGCGGCGGAGAACTGTTGCGGCTCAGCGAGTCCTGCGCACTCGTCGGGGCGGCCAGTCGGGGCGCGGTGGCTCTTGGCGGCAGCGAACCGGACGTGCACAATTCGGGGCGTGGACGAGTTCGAAGAAGCACCGAGCTGGCAGCTGATCGTGCAGCTCCCCAGGACAGGAGCCGTGGACGACGTCGACGTCTTGCAGGAGTTGGAAGTCGCGCTCGAAACAGCCTTTACATATGCGGATATCGGCGTGATCGACGGCAACGATATCGGGTACGAGACGATGAATGTGTTCGGCCTCGTCCGGCCGAGTCGGTGGGCCATGGTCGTCGAAGAGGCCGAAAAGCTTCTCGGAGAACGCAATCTGTTGGAGCAAGCGGTGATCGCGCGCCGCGACATGGACGCCGAGGACGGGCCGTGCGTCGTCCGGCCCGATGACTACACCGGCGAGTTCCGCTACTGAGCTGCCGGTGCGGCAGCCAATCACGAAACGCTCGACGGCCGCAGAGCGGGAACTGGACGTGCCCCGCTCCGCGGCGACCGATCAGCTCGCGCAGACGGCGTTGAACGCGTCGGTGGCAGCGTCCATGTCGGCGCTGTCGTCGAGCAGGGCGGCCGCGTACGCGTCGATCGCCGCCTTCTCCGCGCCCACGGCCGGCAGTCCCGACAGCCGCGAGGACAGCGACTGCAGGGTGGCCGCGTCGAGGTTGCCGTCAGGGGACATGTCGATGGCCGCGTTGATCCAGGCGATGGCGGTGTCGCAGGCCGGCGACTTGGCATGTGCCGTAGCGGCAGGCACGAGAACCAGCGAGCCCACGGCCGCGGCGGTCAGCAGAGCGGCAGAAAAGATCTTGTACAACATTCCCTCACGGTGTCAGCAGGAAGATCCGCGACCACGCTGGTCGCGACCCCTGAGCGCACACCTTATGCAGAACGGACGAAAGCCACCAAAACCGGCGGCACCCACGACCGCACACCCTCGCGGTAACGCAACCTGCCGGGGCGTCGTCTTCGCCCGTGCGCTGCCGAGGGGCAACGGAAGCGCATCGACTGCCGGGCTGTCACCACTGAGAACGCCGCCGAGTAGGTGCCCGAGCGTGCTGTACAGCGTGACGACGGCATCGGCCGATCCGCACCCGGCCGCGCAGGCCGGATGGTGCTGCACGGCGGCAGCGCAGTGGCCGCCGACCGTCGGCCGGTCGCCGCACGTCTTCAACCAGGCCACCTACGGCGAGCTTCGACCCCGCCGGTACCAGTCAGTCCGGGGCGGGAACTTTTGCGTCGCGGGGGTCGCGATCGGGACGTAGCCCACGCCAGCTGGGGTGGCGCAGACCATCGGAGCTGACTTCCCGGAACTCGATGTCGGCGACCAGTTCGGGTTCGACCCAGTGCGCCGCGTTCGCCACCTGTCGCGGCGGCGAGACGTCGAAAGGTGTGTCCGGGCGCGTGATTTCGTTCAGCCGGGCTTGCAGGGCACGGCGGTCGCGCATGGTCCAGCCCGTGCCGACGTTGCCGACATGGACGAGGCGGTCCGCGTCGTCGTAGGCGCCCATCACGATCGAACCGAAGATCCCGGTGAAGCGTCCGCTGCCAGGCAGCCAGCCCGCCACGACGATCTCCGTGGTGCGTCGCAGCGGGGTCTTGATCCACACCGGCGCCCGGCGGCCGGGCTGATAGGTGGAGTCGAGGCGTTTGGCGACGATCCCCTCGAGGCCGTGTTCGCGCGCGATGCCGAGCATGGTGTCGGCGTCGACATCGGTGTAATAGGGCGGTGTGCGGATCAATGTCGCGTCGAGTGCCAATTCGTCGAGGCGAGCGCGCCGCTCGGTATACGGCAGCGAAGTGATCGCGGTCCCGTCGTCGAGCAGGTCGAATATCAAGTACTGCACGGGAACCTCGCGCAGCAATTCGGCTCCCGGGTTCAGCACGTGCATGCGTCGCTGTAACCGACGGAACGAGGGTGCCCCGGTACTCGGCTCCGGCGCGACGATCTCGCCGTCGAGGACGAGTTGGCGGTCGCCGAGCAATTCGGTGAACGCGGCGGTCAGCTCCGGGAAGGATGCGCTGATATCGCGATTGTTGCGGCTGAAGAAGCGGCATTGCCCATCCCGCACGAGGGTGATCGCGCGGATCCCGTCCCATTTCATCTCGATCGCCCAGCGGCCGATATCCACCGGTGGCCGTCCGGAGACGGCCAGCATCGGCGCCGGCGCTGACTGCACAAGATCAGCATATCCGCAGCATCGGGTTCGAAACCGATCTGACGTGCATCGATTGCAAATCTCCCGCAGAGCGACAGCGATTGCGGAACAGATCAGTGATCTGTCAGTTATCGATGGTGGTTCGAATGCCCGGCTGCTTGTCGTACCTCGTGGCTAGGGTCCTGGGCATGGGATACGAATTTCAGGTCGTCGTCGACAGTACCGACCCACATACCCTCGCGGACTGGTGGGCCGAGGCGTTGCGGTGGGAGGTCGAGCCGCAGGACGAGGACTTCATCCGCAGCATGATCGCCCAGGGGCACGCCACCGACGAGGACACCACTACCCATCACGGCAAACTGAAATGGAAGAGCGGCGCCGCCATCCGCCACGCCGAGCGCCCGCGCGTGCTCTTCCAGTTGGTGCCCGAGGCCAAAACGGTGAAGAACCGGATGCACCTCGATATTCGCGTCGATTCCGCGCAACGCGCCGCCGAAGTCGAGCGGCTGGCCGGAATGGGCGCAAAGGTCCTGTACGAAGGCAAGGAAGGGCCCTCTCAGTGGGTGACCATGAGCGACCCCGAAGGCAACGAATTCTGCGTCGCCTGAGGGCTGCGGCGAGATGATCGCAAAAGGGTTGGGCGCGAGCAGGTTCGAACTGTTAGCCTCGCGCAGACCGTGACACAAGCCGAGGAGGTGAGACCCGTGAACACTGTATCGACATGGGGCCTCCCGCTCGCCGTCATGGTTTGGCGAACCCTGTAGCCGTGGCCGGGCGCGGCGGATCAGCGCTACCCGTGCCCATCC
The DNA here is from genome assembly GCF_000710915.1 of Nocardia brasiliensis IFM 10847. Taxonomy (GTDB): domain Bacteria; phylum Actinomycetota; class Actinomycetes; order Mycobacteriales; family Mycobacteriaceae; genus Nocardia; species Nocardia brasiliensis_A. The sequence goes on along the minus strand of NZ_BAUA01000147.1, from coordinate 17,800 downwards.
GCCGCACACCGGCCGATCAGCCGAGCGTCGACGAATTCTTCTGTGCCACGGCAGCTGAGCCTCAACCGAACCAGTCGACGTGGGCCGGTGGCCGGCCGGGCGGCGCGGCGAGGGTGGTTCGAACCGTTGAGAATGTGTGCGGGGCGATGAGCAACGCGCTGGCACGCGTCGGCGATGAGCATCGCGTTCGGCGCGCTCGGGACAGCTGGCGTTCAGAGCCCGAGTTTGGTTACGGCGTTGTCCTCCAACGGGTTCGCGGTGCGGATGTAGCCGTGCACGGTACGCGGGTTGGACCAGCGGCCCTGGCGCATGATCTCGCGGTCGCTGGCGCCGCCGAGGGCTGCCTGGGTGGCGAAACCCGCGCGCAAGGAGTGTCCGGAGAAGAGGTCGGGGTCCAATCCCGCGCGGGCCGCGTACCGTTTGACGAGTTCGGCGACGGCCCGGCCGGACATCGGCTCGGTGCCGACCGTGCCGTGCCGATTGATGGTGGGGCACAACGGAAGATCCGGGTCGGCGGCGAGCGCGGTGCCGGTGAAACCGTGACAGCGGTGGATGGCCGGATCGGTGTCGCCGCCGTCGGCGAGCCACGCCCGCACGCCCGATGTGCCCTCGGCGGCAAGTATTTCGAGCAGGCGCACCCAGTCGGCGAACGCACACACCGGGCAGGTATGCGGGCGTTGCCCCCGCGGCAGCGCGACGCGCTGTTCGGCGACGCCGGTGGGGTCGGTCTTCGTCGACGGCAACCGCACCAGCAGCACCGGCTCGCCCGTGGCGTGATCGACGCGCACCTCCACATCGGCGATTCGCAGGCCCGCCAATTCACTACGCCGCAACGCTCCCGCGAACCCCACCAACAGCATGAGCGCGTCACGGCGACGTGCGGGTTCGTTCGGCCAGCCGGGTTCGGGCAAGCCGGCCAGCAACTGATCGAGGGTGTGTAGCAGGACCGGACGTTTGCGGGTGGGCTGAGTGCGCCGGGTGCGGCGGATACCGCGCAGGGTCAGGCGGACGACATCGGAACGGGTCGGCGAGGGCAGTCCGTTGGCCGCGTGCACGGCGGCGATGGCGGCCGACTTCCGTTCGAGGGTGGCGGCGCTGAACGCCCATCCGCCCGTGTCGCGGCGGGCGTCGGCCGCGGCCGCGAGATACACGGCGACATCCAGCGGATCAGCGGGCATCGCCTGCCTGCTCTCGGCCAGGCACCACGCCGACCATGCGATCCAGTCGGTTCGATAGGCGCGCAACGTATTCGCCGACTGCGAGGCCTCGAGGTATCGGCGCAGCGACCCCGCCTGCACATCATCGAACCGTTCCCGCACCAACCGCAACGCCGCCGCGTCCACCAGGACACTGCGCACGCCACGACGCAATTCGTTGCGCACCGACTCCGGCACGGCGACCACGGCAGACCGCTCTTCCATCGATCAACTCCCTGTTCGTCGACCGCCCCCATTCTGCCGCCGCCCCAGTCGAATTCGCGGGAGCCCAAGCCCCGCGCGTCGGGCTGTGCCGCCGCCCGCGATACCCCGGGCGAATCGGCGACTCCGAAGGCACGCCAGCGGGTGGCGGTCGAACTCACGGCAACTCCGGCCGTCGCGCACGTCCTAGTTGGTTGACGCACGGCCCACCATGTCGGGGTGCCGCCCGCAGCGGGCGAACGCAGCACCCGAGTGGCGGTCGAATGCGCAGTAGCGCAGGCCGCCGGCGCGTCGGTCAGTGAAATCCGCAGCTTCGAAGGCGCGCACTCAGGTGGCGGAGGAACTGGCTGTATCAGGTGAAATTGACCGTCGTGCACACCCCATGTGTCGCCCGCGCCGCCGGGCCACCGCAAAGATACGGTCGTGCACACCCCATGCGTCATCCGCGCCGCCACCGCCGAGTCACCGCGAAGAACGGTCGTGCAGGTTTCCCGCACGACTACACCCACCAAGCCGCCGTGCGGTCGCGAGAAGGGTTGTCGTGCATGCTTCCTGCGTGCCCACGTTGTACGGTCGCGACGTCAAGCGCGCTCCTTGCGTCGCCCCCCACCTTCCGATCACGATCGAGGGCACGCTCCCCACGCGGTACCGCATCCCCGCCGGGCTGCCCCGGCACTGTGCGATCGCCTTGCGGACAAGGGCTTTTGCCGGCGAGACCGCGGCCCGTGGATCGGCCGGATACGGTGTCGGAGTTCGCGGCGATCGGGATCGCGAGGAGCAGAGGTGGGTATGGACAACGCGGGTGTGGTCGCGGCGGTGCTGGGCTATTCGAGTGCGACGGTGTTGGGTGAGCAGGAGGCGGCGGCTCGGGCGTATCGGCTGGCGTATGTGCTGGACATCCCGATCCAGGGCGCCGAGGGGCTGATGATCCTCGACCGTGTGCTGGAACTGTTTCTCGCCGAGACACAGGTGCCCGACAGCGGTGACGCGCGCGCATTGCAGGACCAGACCCATGAGATCGCCGCACGCTGCGTGCCGATCGAAGACGAACTGTGCCAGGTGATCGCTGAAACCTTCGGCCGCGGCGACGATCCCGACCCGGCGCAGGCGGTGTATCAGGTCAGCTCCCGCGCGGCCCGCTTCCTGGCCAAGTCGGTGATGATCGCGCGCGGTGACACCGACCGGCTCTTCGCGGAGCCTGCTGACGCACCCGATTCCCTCATCGGCGTAAGCGATATGCAGCGGCTGGTCGAGCGGGAAGTCGCCAAGGGTGTTCCGGTCGAGGCGGTGCTGTCCACCATCAACGACATGCACCACTACGAATTCACCTTTCCCGGCGACACCTACGTCGAGGATGTCGCGCAGGCGTGCGCGGAACTGACCGGGCAAGGTCATGTGCTGATCGCCGTCGGGGTGGCGGAGCTGCACGAGGACCCGTCCGGCGCAGGGCTGAACGTCTGCTGGTCGGTCCCCGAGGGTGGGCGTGGTCTGGAGGTCCGCTTCCGCGTGCGCGACGACGGCGGCCGGGCCGCCCGCCAGTTGTCGGAGGGCTGGGTTCCGGCGCCCGCGCCGGCTTCCGGCACGGAGCTTTACGTCGACTCCCACCTGTTCGTCCTGCGCGGACATGCCAACCTGCGCGGCGGCCGCACCACGGTCCGTGCCGCGCAAACCCACCCGGCGTTCGGTAGCGCGGTCCTGATCGAGGTAGCCGACCACCCCGGCTACCTGCACAATTGGCATGCCCTGGAGCACGAACAGGCCCGGCTGGCAACACAATTCGGTACGCAACCCGCCCGCCCGGATCCGGAGGAAGCGCCGATCGCCCCCTGAGATCTGCTCGATCACGGCACGAGCAGCCGCCCGCGGAATTCACCGGCCGCATTGGCCCGACCTGCGACCCGAAACCTCCGTGGCGGGTGCGCCCTGGCTGCGCTACCTCGACAAACGTTGCCGCCCCAAGGACTCCCGACCACGCGCTCGCCGAGAAGTTCATCCAGATCACCTCATCCAAGTCGGCGCCGATCCATGTCTACTCGCGTCGCGACAACCAGGTGCGCTGCGCCACGAAGGCCAGAGCGCTGCTGGTCAATTGATCACGAGGAAATGGTGGCGGCATCGCCCGAGAGTCCGCCGCCGCCATTTCCTCGTGATCAACCGTCCAGGTCTCCCGCCGCCCATACGCAGCGTGTGCGTCGTGCGCCCGGAGCTGAGGACGTTGCGGTGGCCGGCGAACCGACTCCGGTAGGGTGACGTGTGAGAAGCGTTGCGGCACAAGGGCGGTGCTACGTTTACGAGGTGGAGCGGACTGGTTCCATGGTCATCCGCCCAGGCCCCACCGCCGGCCATATACGTCGTGCGCGTCCGTGATCATCGTGTGACCGAAATCGAGGATGTCGCAGCGGCGGGCGAACGGACTCCGGTAGAGCGACGTGCGAGAGTTGTTGCGGCGCAAGCGCAGTGCTTCGTCGATGACGCGGTGCCAGCGGTCGGGGAAGTACTGGCGGGCGTGCCGTCCCGCGCCGTCCTTGGAGGTGATGTCACCGGTGACGATCGTGTAGTGCAGGCGTGCGATACCGGTGACGGTCCAGACAGTGCCGTATTCGGTCAGCAGGCCCAGAGCGTGCTTGCTCGCCAGACGGGCACCCGCGGCCAATCGGTGTGCCCAGTAGTCGTCGAGGTTGGTGTTCTGCCAGGCGGCCAGTGCGGCGGCGTCGGTCCAGATGTCGAGTTCGGTGATGTCCGGTCCGCGCAGGGTGACGCCGTGCCCGGCGAGCGTGTGCCAGGTGACCGGGGTCTGGTGGGTGCCGTGTGGCTCGAACTTCCCCTCGAGGATGGTCGGTCGTCCGGCCGCCGCGGCCGGGCCTGCGGCGAGGTCTGCCCAGGTGAGATAGCTGCCGTCGAAGAACGGACGAGGTTGCTGTTGCCGGAGCCGGGCGTGGATCCGGGCGAGCGCGGCCGTCGCGGCGCGATCGGGCGGCGCGGCGGTGACGGCGACGAAATCGATATCGCTCGCGCTGGGACGGTAATCGTCCAGCGCGACAGAGCCTTCCAAGTAGAGGCCTTCGATCAACTCCGGCGCTTCGGCGTCCGCCAATGCCAGGTACGAGTCGATGGTTTGTGCGACGAGCGGGGGAACCGACATGGGTCGAGTCTGCCGGAAACGGAAAACGCATCGAATACGCCGCAAGTTTGCGAGACGATCGTCGAATGAGTGATGGATGGTCCGATCACCTCGTGGTGCGCCCTTTGACCGTCGACGATGCCCGCCAGGTGGTCGGGTGGCAGTACGGCGGTCCGTGGCAGATCTACAACCTGACCGCCGACGAGGAGCTACCCAGCGCCGCCGACGGATACATGGCGGTGGCCGACGCGGGCAGCGGTCGCCTCGTCGGCTTCTTCTGCACTGGTCCCGAAGCGCGGGTACCCGGCATCGCCGCGGATCCGGGCATCCTCGACCTCGGTGTCGGCATGGACCCGCACTGGGTCGGCAAGGGGCACGGCAAGCAGTTCGGCAGCGCGGTGCTGACCGAACTCCGCCGCGACCACCCGTCGACGCCCGTCCGCGCGGTCATTCAGGCGTGGAACGCCCGCAGTCGACAGCTGGTCCGCCAGCTGGGTTTTGCCGAGTGCGCCGAACACTCCTGCATCCAGGACGGCCGCCCCGTCGCCTACGTGGTGGCGATGCTGCCGGTCTCGTCGTAGTTCCGGGCCGTCAGCGGGGGAGTTCGGGTGGGGCGGAAGCGCATCGGAGGTTCGGTGTACTCCTCGAGCGTGTGCGCGATCCAGCCGATGGTGCGGGCGAGGGCGAAGAGGGCCTCGCCCGCGTCGGGACGCATCCGGTAGGTGTGCATGAGGACGGCCAGCGCCAGGTCGACGTTCGCGACGGTGGTGTGCGGCGCGCCGAGTTGCTCGGTGATGGTGTCGACGGCGGTCAGGGCCGGGGCCGCCGCCGGTATCGCGCGGAGCCGGTCCAGCAGGATTTCGGCGCGCGGATCGGTGACGCGGTAGACGAGGTGCCCGAAACCGGGTAGTCCGGCACCCAGGCGAAGTCGTTCGGACGCCGCGCCCAGCGGGTCGGCGATCGCTTCGGCCAGGAACCGGTAGGCGAGAGTGCTTGCGGTGCCGTGGTATTGGCTGTCGAGGGCGCCGAGCCCCGCCGAGACCACGGCGTACGGATGCACGCGCGCGCTCGCCGCGACCCGCGCCGCCACCGTGGAGACCGCGAGCCCGTGATCGGCCAGCAACGTCAGCGTCGTGTCGAGCAACTCCGGCGGCACGGCGGCGTCGGTCAGGCTCGGCGTGATCGCTTCGGCGAGCGTTGCCGAATCATCCGGGGCCGCACCGAGCCCCGCCGCCTCGACGGCGAGAAGTATGCGCGCGGTACGCAATACGCCGGGCGTGGACAGATCGAAGCGCAGCGGGTCGCTCGCGCCGGCCACCGTCACCGCGACGCGCATTCGATCGGTCAGCCGCACCGCGGGGTCGAGCGCGGCCACCGCGGCGTGCGTGGTCGCGAGAAGTGTTGCGGGCGCGTGGAATTCCTGGGTCACCGGCTCGCCGGTCCACAGCAGCCCGGCGACGGATTCGACCGGCTGTGCGCCTACCAGCTCGGCGACATCGCGGCCCCGATAGTAGAGCCGGTCCTCGTCGATGGCCGAGATCGCGGTGGTGACGTCTTCGATGGTGCTGCGGTGACCGGTGCCGCGGCGGCGGCCGCGGGCCAGGCGGGACACCTCGTCCTCGCGGAACAGGCTGCCGCGCCGATCCGCCGCCGCGACCTTGGTCAGCAGGCCGCGGCTCACGTAGGCGTAGACCGTCGCGGGCTTGATCTCGAGCCGGTCGGCCACCTCGGCGGTGCTCAGGTAACGTGCATCACTTTTCTCGGCCACGACCTGCCCCTCCGCGTTCATGTTGACTGGATCAATATTGACTCTAGTTGAGCGTGCTCGCACTCTTCAATCAAGAGGAGGTCTGCAGATGACGAGCAACGCTGCTGAACTGAACGACATCGATGAGCTGATCGAGGTACCTGCCGGTTTGCGGCACGTGGTCGCGGCCGAGACCCGGCTCGGCGATGTGCGCGGACGTGAGGGCTTCTACCACTACCGCCAGCACTCCGCGATCGACCTGGCGACCACGTGCACCTTCGAAGAGGTGTGGTTTCTGCTGTTCGAGGGCAGGCTGCCCGATGCGGCCGAGCTGGCCGCGTTCACCGCCGAGACCGCGCGCCTGCGCACCTTGCCCGCGGACCTGTTGCCGCTGTTGGCGCCGATCGCCGCCGCCGGGGAACGGTTGCGGCCCATGGCCGGGTTGCGCACGGCGTTGTCCCTGCTGGCCGGTCTCCGCGATCTGCCGCCGCTGTGGGACAGCGCGCCCGCCCAGCGCAAAAGCGACGCGCTGCTGATCTGCGCGGTGACGCCGACGATTCTGGCGGCACTGCACCGGCTGCACCGCGGACTCGCGCCGCTCACCCCGCGCGCGGACCTGTCCACGGCCGCGAACTGGCTGTATCTGCTGACCGGCGAGGTGCCGCAGGCACGAGCGGCGCGGGCGGTAGAACAGTATTTGATCGCCACCATCGACCACGGCTTCAACGCCTCGACCTTCGCGGGACGGGTCGTCGCCGCGACCGGGGCCGACCTCGCCTCGGCCGTCCTCGCCGCCATCGGGGCGTTCTGCGGCCCGCTGCACGGCGGGGCGCCCGATCGAGCCCTCAACGGGTTGGACGAGATCGGCAGTGTCGAGCGCATCGACGCCTGGGTGCGCGCCAAGATCGCCGCGGGTGATCGCATCATGGGCTTCGGGCACGCCGTCTACCGCACCGAAGATCCACGCTCGGTGCTGCTTCGGTCGATCGCCACCGAAATGGGCGGGGAACTCGTCGAATTCGCGACAGCCGTGGAGCGGCAGGTGACCGAACTGCTCGCCGAACTCAAACCCGGACGCCACCTGTACGCCAATGTCGAGTTCTATGCCGGAGTCGTGATGGAACTGTGCGGTATTCCGCGCACCATGTTCACGCCCACTTTCGCGACGAGCCGAGTGGTCGGCTGGACGGCGAACATGCTCGAACAAGCCGAGACCGGAAAGATCATCCGTCCGTCCGCACGGTATGTGGGACCGGCTGCGCCGCAACCCATCCCGTGGAGGCCATGATCGGCTTCGGCGCAGCGGTGCAAATCGTGGAACAAGACCGCAGAATTCGGGGGTCCGGGCGCGAATCTGACATATCCGCACAACATTTCGGCACAATGTCCGTCAGGTGGCTAGCATTGCGGCCAAGCTGAACGTCGTCGTGAATACTGTTCGGCTTGTTCACTATTCAGCTGGGGGCAGCTGAGCGTCACGTCCCCGAGGGCGAAACGGGGTTGCCGATGACGTTGCAGGCCGATCTGGAAAAGCTGGGCGTCAAGTCCAATCAGATGTACGGGCTGGGGGACGAGGCCGCGCGACTGGAAGTAGCAGACGGAATGCTTCCGCTGCTTTCCTGGGGCGAGAAACTGCGCGCGGTCGACGAGGCGAAGGGACTGGCCGGCGACGTCGAAGACCGTCTGATCACCGCGGTGGCGGGACGGTTACGGGAGATCGGCCGCCTCATGCATCAGGCCACGATCAAGTTCCGGGAAGCCGAGGCGGACAACGCGGCGGAGATCTTGGCGGCGACCTATACCAAGGACTCCGGCGAATGGGGGGCGCCGAGGTGACCGGAACACCGTCCAGGCGCCAGCTCGACGACTACGACCCGCAGCCCCTGCTCACCATCGCGGGCGGGCTGCGGGATTGCGGCACGAAGATAGAGGGCCTGTTCGAACGTTACGTCACCGTCGTCACCGATAACGAGTGGCGGGGCAAGGCGGCCGAGGCGGCGCACGATCGCGCCGTGAGCGACCGTAAGAAGGCCTTCGCACTGGTGGATGCCTTGGAAGGGGCCGCGGGGCGACTCGAGCAGGGCTACTGGGACATTCATGCGCCGTTGAACTCCGCGCGCAGTCTCATCGCTGCCGCCGAGCGCGACGGTTTCGTGGTGCCGGGCGGTTTCACCGGTATTTTCGTCGCCAAACCCGTGTCCGTGACCCATCCGCCGGGTACCGTTGCGACGCTCGAACGCGAAGGCGCTCGCGGCGTGTGGGAGCGCCGGATCGTCGAAGCCGCCGATGCCGTCGCGGCCGCGGATACGCGGATCCAGCAAGAACTCTCGAAGATCCGCGCCGCGCTGAATGCCGAGTTCGCCGGCGTCGCCCCGATACAGAGCACCGCCGATCAGAAACGCGCCAACCAGATCGCCGCGTTTCGCGCCGTGTATCACCGTGATCCGGTATCCGAGAACGACTGGCGGATGGCCGAAGCACTCGACCCGCACACCTACGACCCCAAATATCAAGGCGTCAACGCCAATATCGTGGCGGTACGGTTCGACCCGGTCACCGGAGCGGGGCTGTACCGGCAGAACATGTACATTCCGGTGGACCAGGTCAACAACATCGCGCTCAACATCAACGACTGGCTCGAGGGCCGGCTCGTGTATCCGATGCGCGGAGACAATCGCGGTCCTTCCGCCGACGCCTCGGCGGAAGCCTCACGGGTTTCGCTCTACGTCGACATGGAAAACGGAATCCTGATCGCCCGGCAGAATCCCACGGTATCGGTCGACGGCAGGCAAGCCGGTGCCGGCGTTCCCGACGTCCGGGTGGCGCAGGGCTCCGACGGCTCCCTGAAGGTGCACTATTCCGCGGTGGACCCCTTCGCCCCGGAAATCGCCAAACCCGTTGCGACAGTGAACGGTGACATGACGATCACGCGTCGCGGCGACGATGTCGTCGCCGGCGGACAGGTCACCCAGTACCCCAGCACCGAGGCATACCAGTACCGGTCCGACGGGTCGACCACCCAGCTGGTCGACCGGCGCGCGTCCACCGACGAATGGGCCGCGGCCACGGATCTGCCCGCGCCGACGGTCAAAGTCGGGACCGTAGAACCCACCCCGATGTCGTCGTATCCGGCCCAGCCGACCGACAGCAGCCCGAAACATCTGCCGCCGTACTATCCGACGGTCGCCGGGCCCGTCGAGAACCCGCCCAAAGTCGTAGTGGTGGAACCATATTCGCCACCACCACCGCCGGAACCGAAGGAGCCCGTCCCTGCGCCGCCGGGCCGCACCCCGCAACCACCACCACCGCGCTAGCGGCTCGGCTACTCGCCCAACAAGTTCAACGGGGCGAACCGGTGCGCAGACCACAGTCGGCAGGAAGACTCCTCGGGATAAGGCCGCGTGCCGGGTGTCGCTGTGTAGACGCGGGTCAGCCGGGTGCACGGATCGTAAGGAGGCCAACCGGGGTCGCCGGTGGTGGCGAAGCTCAGCCAGTCGGTACGCATGGCGCGACCGACGCCGGACACTTCTGCGACGGCGTTCGGGTGTGCGGCGGGATGCTCGCGCACCTCGTTCGCACCGAGGGTGCCGAAGACCAGCAGGACGTCGAGGCTGTGCGAGGCGCCTTCGTCCCGGTTGAAACTCCAGCAGAGTTCGTAGAGCCAGGCGCGACCGCCACCGGCGCGCTGGGCGGCGGCGAGATGCAGGCTCGGCATGCGGAAAAGCCAGTCCGCGTTGGCTGTTTCGTACAGCTCGGCGTTCGTGGCGTCGGGATAGGCGGTGCGGTAGTCGATTCCGGGTGCGAGGCGGTGCAGGGTCGCCGTGAGCTCCGCGTCGGTCACCGTGCCACCACGGCGCGGATCGAACAGCCGGAACTCGTCTCGGGTATGGCCGACCAGCACGTCGACACCGCGGGCCGCCCCGTCGGCGAGTGCCTGCCACGGCGCACAAGGCAGCACATCACCGTCGACGACCGGAGAGAACGGGGTCGGCGTGAGCGCCATCGGGCCCCACGACTCCACCTCGTCCGGCATTTTCGCGATCACGGTGCGCGTCGCGTCGACCAACGCGCGCGGGCTGATAGTGGACAGCTCGTCGATGTCGGCGCCTGCTCCGACTTCCGCCGCGATGGACGCTGAGATCGCCGCGGCCAGTCGCGGCGCGAAATAGGTGCCGGGAACACTCTGGGCGATCGCCCGCTGAAACCACCCGGCCGCGCTCGGCATGACCAGCAGCGCCGCAACCGAACCCGCGCCCGCGGACTGTCCGAACACCGTCACCCTGCCCGGATCGCCGCCGAACGCGGCCACATTGTCGCGCACCCACCGCAGCGCGGCCGCTTGGTCGAGCAGTCCACGGTTGTCCGGTGCGCCGATGATGTGCGCGAAACCCTCCACTCCCGTGCGGTAGTTCATGCTCACCACCACCGCGCCCGCCGCCGCGAGCAGTGCGCCGTCGTGGTGCGGGTTGCTGGATTCGCCCTCCAGGTACGCGCCCCCGTGAATCCACACCAGCACCGGCAGCCGCGCGGCACCGAGGTCCGGTGACCACACGTTCAACGTCAGACAGTCGCCGGAATCCGAGCCCGCCCAACCTTTCTGCGGCACCGGCGGACCGAACTCCGACGCGTCACGGACCCCGTCCCACGGCAGCACCGGCACCGGCGCGGCGAAACGTCGCGCGCCGACCGGTGGTCGGGCATAAGGAACGCCCCGGAACACCGCAACGTCGCGCACCCATTCGCCCCGCACCACCCCCGAAGCCGTGCGAATCTCGACTCGCTCACCCACATTCATGCGCTGCGGTTCAGTCGGCGTGCAGGACGAAGAACAGGAAGCAGAGGAACCTGGTGCCGGTGCTCTCGTCGAAAACGTCAGGGGCCAGGTCGCGGGCGGCGGGCGCGGCCAGCGGTTCGCTGATGACGGTGAGGCGGAAGCCTGCCGCGGTGAAGGCGTCGGTCATCGCGTGCAGCGGACGATCCCAGAAGCTCAGCTGGGCGGTCTGGCCGCCCATGGTCCATTCTTCGGTCCGGTTGCGGGTCTGGAAGTAGTTCGTCTCGTCTCCGGCCATGCGCTGGGTCAGGAAGTTGGCGAACGGATGCTCGACCGAGGCGATGAGCCGGCCGCCCGGGACCAGCACCCGGCGTAATTCGGCCAGTGTCGGGCCCCAATCTCGAAGGTAGTGCAGCACCAGTGACGCGACGACGTCATCGAATGTGTTGTCGGGGAAGGGCAGTGGATCGGCGAGGTCGACCACTCGCAGGTCGGCGTCGGCGCCGAGTCGCTCACGGGCCAGGTCCAGCATCCCGGCGCTCGCGTCGATCCCGGTCACGACCGCGCCCCGCTCACGCAGCCCGTCGAAGAGCGGGCCCGAGCCGCACCCGGCATCGAGAATCCGCCGTCCCTGCACGTCTCCGGCCAGGTCCAACAGCGCGGGCCGGTTGTAATACGCAGTCAACAGGCCGGTTTCGCTCTCTGCCGTGTATCCCTCGGCGATACTGTCGTACGGGCTCACTCGAGCAGGGGTTGCGCGATTGTGCGGAACTGAAGTCATACGGCTCATCGTGACATGTGTGCCAACGGAATCCCGTGCGCCGCTTCGGCGCATTCGCCCACGCGCCCAGCCGACCTTCAAGAACAACTTCATGTACATGGCCGGCTACCAGGACGAGGAGGCGTTCGACCGTGAACTGGTCTCCCGCATGCCGCTCGGCGGGCTGGTCGGCGACATCACCTGCCCGGTGCTGTTCGGCATCGGCGAATTCGACGAACTGACCCCGCTGGAGCAGGCCCTGGCCAACTATGAACTGGTCAAGGCGCCCAAGGAGATTCGCGTCTACGAGGGCGAATTCCACCCCCTCGGCGGCGTTGCGGCCGAGGTGTTCCGTTTCGGCGCCGAATGGCTCGAACGCGCCCTTTCCGGCGAATTCGCCGAAGCGGGCCGCGACGTACGCCACTACGTCCACCGCGACGGCGGCACTACCGACGGCACCGCCGACCCACAATGGTGGTCCGGCGCAGTCCCATCCGCGCTCGATCAGCTACGCACCAGCCCGCGCTGAGTCGGACGCCGTAGATGGGTCCGGGTGTGGTCCTGCCGCCAGGGGAGAGGCGATTACGGCGCTGCGCGACCGAGTCCGCGAGCAACTCGATCGATCAGGCCCGCGCGCGGCCGAGGCGTCAGCCATCGACGGACAGCGCGGCATCGAGTACTGTTGCCGGGAGCAGGCCCCTGGTTGGGTCTGCGGTGCGGTAGGCCCGCACCACGCTCGGTCCGCATTCTTCGCGGCAAGAGCCTCTCTTTTCCCGGTTGTCGCTGACATCGGACGTTTCGCGTACCCCGCGACTCGCGGCCATGTGCCGTGCCCATCCCGAGTGCCTCGAGCACAATGAGACAAGGAGTGAAAACCTATGAGTACCAATCGGATAACCGATGGTGGCGAGCGCGCGCTCATCGAGAACATGCTCGACCGCAACCGTGAGGCACTGATCGAAACAGTGCGCGGTCTGTCGGAGGCGGACGCGCGTCGCAGGCTCGTCCCGTCGCTGACGACCCCGATCTCCTTGATCAAGCACGCCGCCGGTGCGGAACGGATCTGGTTCCAACGGTTCTGGGCGGGCCTCGACGAGGCCGAATGCGACGGCTACTCGCGCCGAGACGAAGGCACTTTCGCCGTCGCCGAGGACGAGTCACTGGCCGACGTCATCGCCGAATTCGAGCGGGCCAGTCGACGCTCCCGGGAGATCGCCGCCGGTTTCGACCTGGACGACACCAAGGACAATCCCCGCGAAGGCAAGGTCAGTATGCGCTGGACTCTGCTCGCGATGATCGAGGAATTCGCCAGGCACGCAGGTCACGGCGACATCCTGCGCGAACAGATCGACCAGGCACGCGAACCGTCCCGCGGCGAACGAGCCTAGGATCGAGCCGGGTACCGCGATGTGGACCGCGGTCCACGGCAGGAAGGACGCGCGTCGATGACGCTACGGCAATACGAGTACGCCCTGGCCGTCGCCGAGGTGGGCTCGGTGACGGCGGCGGCCGAACTGCTGCACGTGGCGCAGCCCTCGATGTCCCAGCAGATCCGTGCTCTGGAACGCGAACTCGGCGTGACGCTGTTCGCCCGCACCCCGACCGGGCTGGTGCCCACCGTCGTCGGTCGCGCGTTCCTGCGCGAAGCTCAGGTCGCGGTGAACGCGTCGCGGCGGGCGCGGGCGACCGCCCGGGCCAGTGCCGAGGAACTCGAAGGCGAACTGCTGGTGGCGGCGCAACTGGGTTTGGGCACAAGGCAATTGCCGAGTGCCCTGGCCGCGCTGCGTCGCCGCTACCCGCGGCTCGAGGTCACCGTCTTCGAAGAGCCGAACCCGGCCGAGCTGGAACGGATGGGCCGGCGTGGCGTGCTGGATCTCGTCCTGGTGACCGCGCCGTGCGAGGAGACCTCGGCCGATGCCCATCACCTCGGCGACGAAGAATTCGTTGTGGTGCTGGGCATCGGGCATCGGCTGCTCGCGGCGGACCGGGTCGAGTTGCCCGAACTCGCGGACGAGCCGTGGGTGCGCTTCGACCGGGACAGCGCCTTGGACGCCGTGCTTCGAGAGGTGCTGCGGGACAACGGGCTGACCCCCAGCACGGCCGCCCGGGTCACCCAGGCGGCTACGGCCGTGCGCTGGGCTTCACACGGACTCGGGGTGACGCTGGTCCCGGCCTCCGCGGTGCCGCAGGGTTACGAACATCTGGCCCGGCCGGTCTTCCCTGTGGTGTCGCAGCCGATCCTCGCCGCTGTCCGGCACAATGCAGGCCCGGCCGAAACGGCCCTGCTCGAGCTGCTGCGCCGAGAAACGTGGCACAAGTTCGCGCCGGCGCGAACGGACGAACTCAGAGCTGGGTAGCGCCGCCGTCCACGACCAGCTCGGCACCCGTGGTGTAAGTGGCGTCGAAAGCGAGAAACACTGCGGCCCTGGCGATCTCGTCCGGAGTGCCGAAACGGCGCATCGGATTCTCGGCGACTCGCTCTTTCTTGAATTGCGCGGCGGCCTCGGCGGTCATCGCGCTGTCCAGGATCCCGGTATCGATCGGGCCGGGGCTGACCGCGTTCACTCGGATTCCGCGGGGGAGCAGCTCACCGGCCAGGCTGCGGGCCATGGAACGTACCGCCGCTTTGCCCGCCGAGTAGACGCCCGCCGTGGGCATACCCATCACGTTCGCGTTCGAGGTGGTGAGCACGACACCCGCCGTCGGGCTCAGCAGTGGAGACAGCTTCTGCACGGTGAAGAAGACGCCCTTGACGTTGACCGCGAACAACTCGTCGTAGAACTCCTCGGTCGTCGACTCGAAAGGCATGGCCTTGGCGATGCCCGCGTTGACGAAAAGCGCGTCGAGCGTAGCGAATTCACTTCGCACACGATCCGCGAGCGCGTCCAGATCGGGCAGTGCGGCGACATCGCCGCGCACGGCGATCGCGTTCTCGCCGAGTTGCCGCTGGGCGGTATCGAGCGTCGCCTGCGAACGTCCCGTGATCACCACTCGCGCACCGCCGTCCACCAGCAGCTTCGCCATCGCGAACCCCATACCGGTGCTGCCACCGGTGATCACCGCGGTCTTGCCTTGGTACATATCGGTTCTCCTTCATATCATCGTCGGACCGGCCCCGAATTTCGGCTCTGTGGCAGAACTGATCCCTGTCGGCCACAAGGGTTTTCACTCGGCGAACAAGGATCGGAGCGCATTCACGAAGGCTTTCGGAGCGCACCGCGTCGAGCTGTTTCACCGTATGTCGCCGAAAGTGTCACCGGCAAAGACGAATAAGCAGCAGGCGCCATAGACATTTCCTATACAGCGACGGATGAGGCTGCGGTGCTTACGATTTTGGCATGATCCAGACGCTCGACTACGCCACCGCCGGGCCACTGACACATCTGACCGGGATCGATCCGGCCATACTGCGACCAGTTCCCATCGAGGTCATCGAGATCTGTCGTCTGACCTCGGCCCTGGTTATCCAGCCGCACGATGCTCAGGCGCTGAACTTGCC
This sequence comes from Nocardia brasiliensis IFM 10847, assembly GCF_000710915.1. Classification (GTDB taxonomy): domain Bacteria; phylum Actinomycetota; class Actinomycetes; order Mycobacteriales; family Mycobacteriaceae; genus Nocardia; species Nocardia brasiliensis_A. The sequence goes on along the minus strand of NZ_BAUA01000147.1, from coordinate 2,484 downwards.
CGCAGAGCGGTTCGGTGAAAACCAGATCCGACCCGCGAACCGTCTGCTCGCCGCGCTACTCACGTTGGAAGCCGCGCCGCTCGATATTGCCCGCGAACCATCTCGGCGGGTTATCGGAACGTGTCGCCACTTCGCAGTGATCAGTTGTGCGCTGCTGCGCCATCATGGGATCCCGTCTCGGGTGCGCTGCGGCTTCGCCACCTACTTCCAGCCCGGACAGGGGCTAGATCATTGGATCACCGAGTATTGGGACGACGTTCGGGGCCGTTGGGTGCGCATCGACTCCGAAATCCTTGGTCAGGACGTCCTCGAGCACCCCGAAGATCTCCAGGCCGGCGAATTCCTCAGCGGCGGTGAAGCGTGGGTCGCGTACCGCGACGGCCGTATCGACGCCTCTGCCTTCGGGGTGTACGGCACCGAGAACTGGGGCCCTGCAGAGATCAGAGGCAACGCCGTCAAAGATCTCGCCGCGTTGAACAAGGTCGAGATGCTTCCCTGGGACGAGTGGGGCCACATGACCGCATCCTATGAGGGCGAGACGGGACCTGACTACGACGACCTGCTCGATGTCATCGCCGCTACCTGTATCCGAGATGACCCCGGGGAAGTCATCGATCTATATGCACGCGACGAGCTGCGTGTCCCTGCCGAACTCGTGCCGCGGTAGCCGGACCGGGTAGGTCGACCACCGCAAGCGCCAGGCTTCCGAGCCGCTTTCACTCTCGGCGCAGGATCGCCCACTGGTAGTGCCAGTTATCGGTGCCCGGCCAGGTCAGCCACTGCTCGAGGGTGCCGTGTCGCTGTAGTACCGCCTGTAGGGCAGCATCGGTGCGGATGCTGAAGAACCGTGCCGGACCGTGTCCGCTGCCGTTGTCCCACAGCTGCTCGCTGGCCTGTTCGTCGCCCCACAGGCCGATCGCCAGCGGCGCTCCCGGCCGCAGGACGCGCAGGATCTCGGTCAGCGCCGTGTCCAGGTCGGTATCGGCGATGTGCAAAAGCGTGCTCATGGTCCAGCCGGCGCCGAAACTCGCGTCCTCGAAGGGGAGCTGCAGGACCGAAGCCTGGCGGGCGTCGAGTCCCAGTGACCGAGCCGTCGCGACGCTCTGCGGGGCGAGATCGACGCCGGTGTAGGCGAGACCCGCGTCCGCGAACGCGATACCGTCGCGGCCGGGGCCGCAACCGATCTCGAGCAGATCCGTGATGCCTTCCCGTCGCAGCAGTTCGAGGTACTCGGCGCGGCGCAGCACTCGTGCCTGCGGCAGCTCACGCACAGCGCGTTGGCCGATCTCGTTGTCGTAGTAGGCGATCAGGTCAGCCTCGCGCTGGGTTCGGTGCATGGACACATCATGCGACCGTAAGGCGTCCCAGTGTTCTCGTTGTGCGCCCGGCGACGGTGTGGGTCGGTATCGAGCCGGCGCCTGCGGTGCGCAAAATGGTTTCTGTTCGCGGCTGCTAGTCGATCGGATGGTCGAGCCATCGGCCCTCTGCCATAACGGTGCGTTCGGTGAACTCGTGGAATCCATTCCACACTTGTATGCGGTGCGGAACGAGTTGGATGTAGATAAAACCTGGCATGGTGCGCGGGTCGTGCGACACCTGGGCGTATCCGTCGGCGGTGGCAGGGTCGACCGCATCAACGGGTATAAGCGATGCGGCGGCATCGACCATGATCAGGTCGGCGGTGTCTCCGATAGCCACTCTCGCTCGTGGAGTTGTTCGGAGGTTGGCGACGGTGCGACTGCGCTCGAACGTGGCCGTGGTGAGGGCGTTCGTGTTCCAGATGTAGGCGACAGGGATAAGGTGCGGACCCTTGCCCGCCGTGGCCAGCCACGTTTGATGGCTGGTTCCGAGTCGTTCCAGCGCGTCCGCGCGCCGCTGCTCGAGGCCGCGCGGGCGGGGCAGCGGCGCGGGTTCGTTGGTTGAGTTGTCGACGGTCATCGGTTGCCTTTGTCGAGTATGGCCGCGAAGCGCGTTAGGTAGGCGGGACGTCACTGAGGACACTCCATTCGCCAGCTTCGTAAGTGGTCGCTAACGGTTAGTTTTGACTTACCAACTCGGGCCTGTCAAGGGTCTGAGTGGCAGACCCCGACCTCATCCGCGCTCGGCCAGATAGAGACTGGCGCCGTCGCGTTCGGGCCGCGCCTATCGCGGTGTGACACATCGGCGGGCTACGTCGTCTTCACGATGAGATTGTCGGAGTCCGGAGGGAGCACTCGATGGCAGGTTCGCTGCAGAGACCATCTGAAGTCCGTGGCGGCGATTCCGCGGCGATAAGGGACGAGTCGTCGCGGTCGTTGACCGACAGCGACTGGCAAACCCATCGTGCCGCGGTTTACGGGGTGGCTTATCGAATCCTCGGAACTGTTACCGAAGCCGAGGACGTGACTCAGGAGGTGTGGTTACGCGTCGCGACCGTTGATATATCCGCGGTACGAGATCTGCGGGCCTGGCTGGTGACCTTGTCCGCACGAACCTCCTACAACG
>NZ_BAUA01000148.1 GCF_000710915.1 Nocardia brasiliensis IFM 10847 | reverse complement strand
TCGCGTCCGCGCTGTGTGCGCTGGCGACCGAACCGTGGATGCTGATCGCCGCCAGGGCGATTCAAGGATTCGGCGCGGCCGGCGTGATGCCGCTGTCGCTGACGCTGCTCACCGCGGCGGTGCCGGAACGCCTGCGCAATGCGGCCATCGGCATCTGGGGTGGGATCACGGGACTCGGCGTCGCGCTCGGCCCGCTGGTCGGCGGCGCCGTGGTGGAAGGACTGTCGTGGCAGTGGATCTTCTGGCTCAACGTACCGATCGGTCTGCTAGTGCTGCCGTTCGCGGCGCGCGTACTCGGGGAGTCGTTCGGCGGCGCCAGGCGGCTGGATCCGGTCGGGCTGCTGCTCTCGGCGGGTGGTGTGCTCGCGATCGTCTGGGGCGTGATCCACGGCTCCGACGACGGCTGGACCTCTGTGACGGTGCTCGGCGGGCTGATCGGCGGCGCGGTGCTGCTCGCCGCGTTGGTGGTGTGGGAACTGCGTACGCCCGAACCGATGATTCCGCTGCACCTGTTCGGCTCGCGCGCCTACGGGCTGAGCAACGCGACGAGTTTCGCCTTCTCCGCGGGCGTTTTCGGCTCGATCTTCCTGCTCGTCCAGTACTTCCAGGTGGTGCAGGGCTACAGTCCGCTGGAATCGGGCATTCGCACCATGCCCTGGACGATGGCGCCCATGGTGGTCGCCCCGCTCACGGGTCTGATCGTCGACCGGGTCGGTGCGCGCACCCTGCTGACCGCCGGTCAGGTGCTTCTGGCCGGGTCGCTGGTGTGGCTGGCCGCGATCTCCAGCGTCGACGTCGCATACCCGGCCTTCATCGCGCCGTTCCTGCTCGGCGGAATCGGGATGGGCCTGACCTTCGCGCCGAGCGCGACAGTGGTGATGGCCAGTGCCGGCCCGGACGACCGGGCGATCGCCTCGGGGACCAACAGCACGCTGCGCGAAGTCGGCATCGCCATCGGCATCGCGGTGCTCGCGTCCGTCTTCGCTTCGCACGGTTCATATCTCAGCCCGCAGGCCTACGTCGACGGGCTCATCCCGGCGGTCTGGGTGGGCGCGGCCATCGTGGCCGCGGGCGCGCTCTTCTCCGCCCTCCTGCCCGCCCGCATCACCCCAGTGCGCTGAACGCCGGATCCCTGGGAGCCGCTTCCCCCGTGTGCGTTGCCACACGGGGGAAGCGGCTCGCCCCTTTCGCCCTGCGCGGCTGCCGGGTGCTGCGGACCAGGAAGAACGGCGTTCGCGGCGGTAGCGGGGAATCCGCGTGAATCGGAACAGACGCATCCAATAGGATTCCACCAGCAGCAATGTGGGTAGGGAATGAGCCGTACTCGCGAACCGATCCCCAGGGGAGAGTCGAACCATCGTGGCCGACGACAACGACGCAGTCGAGCAGAACGCGACGCTGACCGAGGAGGCACTGGCCGCTGCGGCGGCGGCCGCCGAGAAGGCGTTCGCCGCTGCCGCCGACCTGGATGCGCTCGCGGTCGCGAAAACCGAGCATCTCGGCGGCAAGGCGCCGCTGGCGCTGGCACAACGCGCACTGGGCAGCATTCCGAAAGCCGAGAAGGCCGACGCGGGTAAGCGCGTCAATGTGGCCAGGGCCCGCGTCTCCGAGGCGTTCGAAGCGCGCCGCGCGACCCTGCTCGCCGAGCGGGACGCCGCGGTGCTGGTGGCCGAGGCGATCGACGTGACGCTGCCCGCCACCCGGCAGCCGGTCGGCGCCCGGCACCCGATCACCGTCATCTCCGAGCAGATCGCGGACGTGTTCGTCGCGATGGGCTGGGAGATCGCCGAGGGGCCCGAAGTGGAGACCGAGCACTTCAACTTCGACGCGCTCAACTTCCTGCCCGACCACCCGGCCCGCACCATGCAGGACACCTTCCACATCGCCCCCGAGGGGTCGCGCCAGGTGCTGCGCACGCACACCTCGCCGGTCCAGGTGCGCTCGATGCTGGCACGTGAACTGCCGATCTATGTGGTGTGCCCCGGCCGCACCTTCCGCACCGACGAGCTCGACGCCACGCACACCCCGGTCTTCTCCCAGGTGGAGGGGCTGGCGGTGGACAAGGGCCTGACCATGGCGCACCTGCGCGGCACCCTGGACGCGTTCGCCAGGGCGCTGTTCGGCCCGGACACCCGGACCCGGATGCGGCCCAACTACTTTCCGTTCACCGAGCCCTCCGCCGAGGTCGACGTCTGGTTCCCGGACAAGAAGGGCGGCGCGGGCTGGGTCGAGTGGGGCGGCTGCGGCATGGTGAACCCGAAGGTGCTGATCGCCAGCGGGATCGATCCCGAGGTGTACAGCGGGTTCGCGTTCGGCATGGGCCTGGAGCGCACGTTGCAGTTCCGCAACGGCATCCCGGACATGCGCGACATCGTCGAGGGCGACGTGCGCTTCACGCTGCCGTTCGGCGTGCGGTCCTGAGCCCCCACCGTCTTTTCCGGCCCCTTCGATCGAGAGAGCGAAACCTCAAGTGCGAGTAGCGCAGTCCTGGCTGACCGACATCATCCAGCGCACCGTCCCCGACTGGTCGGTGACGCCGGAGGAACTCGACGCGGGCTTCGTCCGGGTCGGGCTGGAGGTCGAGGAGCTCGACCAGCTCCGGCCCGTCACCGGCGACATCGACAAGCCGCTGGTCGTCGGCCGCGTCGCCGAGATCACCGAACTCACCGAGTTCAAGAAGCCGATCCGGTTCTGCAAGGTCGATGTCGGCAACCCGGACCTGCAGGAGATCGTCTGCGGCGCAACCAACTTCGCCGTCGGTGACCTGGTCGTCGTGGTGCTGCCGGGTGGTGTGCTGCCCGGCGGGTTCGCGATCTCCTCGCGTAAGACCTACGGGCACGTGTCCAACGGCATGATCTGCTCGGTCGCCGAACTCGGCATCGGCAAGGATCACGCCGGCATCCTGGTGCTCGAGCCGGGCACCGCCGAGCCGGGCACCGACGCGAATGTGCTGCTGGGACTGGACGATACGGTGATCGAACTCAACATCACCCCCGACCGTGGCTACTGCTTCTCGGTGCGCGGCCTGGCCAGGGAACTGGCCTGCGGCTTCGATCTCGACTACGCCGACCCGGCCGTGCGTACCCTGCCCGACGACGAGGCGGACGCCTGGCCGGTCCGGCTCGAACCCGAGTCGAAGTGCACTCGCTTCGCGGTCCGCCGGGTCACCGGCATCGACCCGAAGGCGGTGAGCCCCTGGTGGTTACAGCGCAGACTGCTGCTCGCGGGCGTGCGCCCGATCTCGCCCGCGGTCGACGTCACCAACTATGTGATGCTGGAACTCGGTCAGCCGCTGCACGCCTTCGACGGCGCAAAGCTGAACGGCGGCTTGGTGGTTCGGGCCGCGAACAAGGGGGAGACGCTGCGCACCCTCGACGAGGTGGAGCGCACCCTCGACGCCGAGGACGTGGTGATCGCCGACGATTCCGGCGTCGTCTCGCTGGCCGGCGTGATGGGCGGGGCGAGCACCGAGGTCGGCGCCGAGACCACCGATATCGTGCTGGAAGCCGCCACCTGGAATCCGCTGCTGGTCTACCGGACCTCGCGCCGGCACAAGCTGTCCTCCGAGGCCGGCAAGCGCTACGAGCGGGTGGTCGATCCGGAGATCAACGTCGCCGCGCTCGATCGGGCTGCCACGCTGCTCGCCGAAATCGCCGGTGGCACCGTCGAATCCGCGCTCACCGACGTGCGGGTCCCGGTGCCCGCCGCCGCGCCGATCCGGATGGACATCGATCTGGCCGACCGCGTCGCCGGGGTGGTCTACCCGACCGGCACCTCCGCGCGCCGGCTCGCCCAGATCGGCTGCACGGTCGAGGTCGGCGTGGACGAGTCCACCGGGCACGGCCAGCTGGTGGTCACCCCGCCGAGCTGGCGGCCCGACCTGGCCCAGCCCGCCGACCTGGTGGAGGAGGTGCTGCGGCTGGAGGGGCTCGAGCAGATCCCGTCGGTGCTGCCCACCGCGCCCGCCGGGCGTGGTTTCACCGCGACCCAGCGCCGCCGCCGTGCGGTGAGCCGGGCGCTGGCCTTCGCGGGCGCGGTCGAGGTACCCGCGCCGGTGTTCCTGGCCGCCGGTGTGTTCGACACCTGGGGGCTCGACGCCGACGATCCGCGCCGGGCGACCACCCGGGTGCTGAATCCGCTCGATGTCGAGCGTGCCGAGTTGGCCACCACGCTGCTGCCCGGCCTGCTGGAAGTGGCTGCCCGCAACATCTCTCGCGGCGCGCGCGACCTCGCCATCTATGGGATCGCCCAGGTGGTGCTGCCCGGCGACAACGTGCGTCCGGTCGAGGCGCTGCCGGTCGATCGCCGCCCCAGCGACGAGCAGATCGCCGAGCTGATCGACTCGTTGCCCGCGCAACCGGTGCATGTCGCCGCCGTGCTCACGGGTCGCCGCGAGCCGCGCGGGCCGTGGGGGCCGGGCCGGCCGGCCGAGGCCGCCGACGCGTTCGCGCTCGCCGATGCGGTGGCCGACGCGGCGGGCGTCACGATCGAGCGCCGCACCGCCGCGCACCTGCCGTGGCATCCGGGTCGCTGTGCCGAGCTGGTAGTGGACGGTGTGGTCGTCGGCCATGCCGGTGAACTGCACCCGGCGGTGCTGGAACGTTCCGGTCTGCCACCGCGCACGTGTGCCGTCGAGCTGGACCTCGACGCCCTGCCCCTGCGCGAACAGCGCCCGGCGCCGACGATCTCCCCGTTCCCCGCGGTGCTGCAGGACGTGTCGGTGAGCGTCGAGAAGGCCACCCCGGCCGCCTCGGTGGAGTCCGCGCTGCGTAGCGGCGGCGGCGAACTGCTCGAAGACATCGCGCTGTTCGACGTCTACGAGGGCGCTCAGGCGGGTGAGGGGCGTAAGTCGCTCACCTACGCCCTGCGTTTCCGTGCCACCGACCGCACGCTCACCGAGGACGAGGCGAGCGCCGCCCGCGACGCCGCGGTCGCCGCCGCGGCGGACGCGGTGGGCGCGGTGCTGCGCGGCTGATCCGCATACGACGACAGGCCCGCAAGCGCGCGCTTGCGGGCCTGTCGTGGGTCGGCGTCAGATGCCGCAGGCCTTGTCCAGCCCGGACATGGCGTCGTGGAAGGCCTGATCCTGGAGCACGGCGCCCAGCTCCGTGTCCGAGGCCGTGGCCACCCGGCGCATCTGCGCGACGGCAGGGTCGATCGCGGTCTTCACCGGGCCGTCGTCGGCTAGATCGCGCGTGCTCTCCAATTTGCTCGCGGCGGTGGAGAATACGCTGCGCACCTCATCCGCAGCCCCGGCGTCCTTGCTCTTGGCCCCGTTGATCCCGCTGTTCAACTCGGTAGCCATCTCGCGCACCGCCGTGCACGTCTGGGTGTCGTCGACCGCACCTGCCGGTCCGGCGGCGGTAAAGCCAGCGAGCGAGGTGACGAGCGTAGCTACCACGAGAACAGTTCTCCGCATTGACCTTTTCCCTTCCTCGATGAGCAAAACCTCCCACGGGTTACCCGATCCGCGCCCGGCAAACCAAGATCCCCGCCCGCGAGCGCATCGGCGCCGGTCCGGCTACCGGGCGGCCCGGGTGGCCGGCGGCCGGTAGCGAACGGTAAGAACTAGACATGCGACATCCGGCCAGTTCGATCTTGAATGCGTTGGCGTATCTGCCGGAGCGGCAGATCTTGCAGACACCGGCGATCCTCGGCATGACGTACACCGATCTCTCGATCGCCACCGCGGACGGCGAGACGCTGCACGGGTGGTGGCTGCCCGCGCCGAATTCGGTGGGGCACATCCTGTTCGCGCACGGGAACGGGGGCAACGTGGGGGATCGGGTGGCGCTGTTCGCGCTGCTCGTCGAGGCGGGGTTCGACGTGCTCACGTTCGACTACCGCGGATACGGCCGCAGCACCGGGCGGCCGACCGAGCACGGCACCTATCAGGACGCCCGCGCCGCGCGCCGGGTGCTGCTCGAACAGCCGGGTGTCGACCCGAATCGCGTACTCTACCTGGGTAAATCCTTGGGCGGCGGGGTGATGCTCGAACTCGCGCAGGCATATCCGCCCGCCGGGCTCATGTTGATGTCGACTTTCTCCGGCATGCGCGACGCCGCCCGCTCGATCTATCCGTTCCTGCCGCGCCCGCTGATCCCCGACGCGTATCCGAGTGAACGACGCATCCGCACGCTGCGCGTTCCGGTGCTGATCATGCACGGTGACCAGGACGAACTCCTGCCGCTGCGGCACGCCCAACGTCTCTATGCCGCGGCCCGCGAGCCCAAGCAGCTGAAAGTGTTCCCGGGCGCGGGACACAACGACCTGATTCTGGTGGGCGGGCGCGTGTGGTTCGAACTGGTCCGGGATTGGGCGCGAGCGGTCTTGCGGTCCTGACAGGGCCGCGACCCGACCGCTCGGCATTCGGCGCTGCGTAGCCTGGCGATATGACTGACAACAGCGAGATCCTGGCCCGGCTGACGGCGTTGCCCGATCGGGAGCTGATCGGCGTGCTGCTGGTCGCGACCGCGGAACGCCCCGGCTTCGAGGTGGTGCACGCGGCGCTGCTCGGGCTCGTCGGTGCGGGCGATTCGCCGCCTCTGCCCGATGTGACTCCTGCCACGCCCACGCTGCCGGTGCATGACGCGCCCACCATTCGCGACGTATCCGACCAGGTGGCGGGCACCTCGCCGGTACCCGCGGTACCGGTACCGCCGACCGGTATCACCGCACCGACTGAGACGGGTGGATATTCCTCCTCGGGTGTCCCTACTTGGGGGTCAGTTCGCGATAAAGTCGAGCAGCGCTTCGGCACCGCGCAGGGGATGGGCGAGCTGGACCAGCAGACCCCGGCGGGCCGCAGCGCCGACGAACAATGGGACGCGCGCGAGAAAGCCGCGCGTGAGCGCCTGGACCAGATTCGGAAGTCGTTGCGCGGCAACGACACCGAAACATAGGGGCCGTAATCTGGCCGGGCGCACCGTACTACGACTGTGATGGGTGGAACCCGGATGAGCGAGCCGCGTAAAATTTCGGAACGGCTACTCGATGCCCAGGTGGAATTCGTGCTCGCCGAGGTCAGTGGCGACCGTTTCGCCGAGGTGGTGGCCCGCGACGTCGAATCGGTGCTGAGTGTCGCAGACACCTTGATCTTCCGCGATATCGTCGAGGTCGAGCAGGCCAAGGCGACCGTCGCCACCATCATCGATCTGATCGGTGGCAGCCCGGTGATCGCCGACATGGTCGGGGTCTTCGCGGATTCGATCTACGACCACATCGCGAACAACAACGACTACACCCTGGGGCAGGTCGTCGATCGTGAGCCGGTCGAGGCGCTGCTGGAGAAGATCTTCGGGATGCACCAGGCCCAAGAGCGCATCCTGGATCGACTCACCGAATCTCCGCTGGTCGCCACGGTCGCGTCGAAGTTCGTCGACAAGCTGATCTCCGATTTCATGGAGGCCAACCGGCAGCTCGCGGGCAAGATTCCCGGCGTCTCCTCGCTGATCTCCATGGGGCAGTCGGCGGCCAAGACCGCCAAGAAGGCCACCGAGAGCACGTTCATCGGCGACATGGCGGGCAAGGGCGCGATGTTCGCCCTCAAGCGCACCAACAACGCGATCCGCGAAATGTTGCGCGACGCACCCGTACACGACGCCGCGATGGAGTTCTGGGACCTGCACGCCGACGAGCCGGTGAGCGGGCTGCGCGATTACCTGAGCCAGAAAGATCTCAACGAGCTGGTCCTGATCTGCTACGAAATCGCCGTCACCACAAGGGAAAAGGAATACTTCGGGCTGCTCGTGGACGAGTGCGTCGAGGTGTTCTTCACCAAGTACGGTGACTACACCCTCGCCGCGATGCTGCCCGAACTCGGTCTTTCCGGCGAGGACATCGCCACCGAGATCCTGCGCTATGGTCCTGCGGTCATCGAGGGCGCGAAACGAAACGGCGTGCTGGCCAAGTTGATTCGCGAGCGGCTCGAGCCGTTCTTCCGGTCCGACGAGGTGCTCGCCATCCTCGGCGAAGCATAACGAAGTATATGGTTTGTAAGCTGAACTGAAACTCCGGCACTAACTAGCTGAACAGTTGCTGTCGGTTGGCGGATCGCTTTCCCGAGCCGCGGACAGGTGCGTCGGCACGATCGAATCAGCCCGTTCCCCAAGGGCTTCGAGCGGTCGTGCCGACATGGTTTTCGGGCTCGACGGTGCGATGTTCGCCGCAGGTGCGGCCGAATGTCCTGACCAGCACCGTATGTCGGCGGGGTCGCTTCGGGGTGGCCACAAACTGGCCAGTTGGTAGCCCTCGGGTGCGCTGCGGTTGAAAAGTATGAACAAAGCCCGGGTCGGCGCGTCCTCGAGTTGACGCGGCACCGGGCATATGGGATTTTGCTCGGAGACTTTCCGTGCGCTCGTCGTGGAGCTGTCACGGCTGGCTTTTCGGAGGAGTAGCAGGTTGGTGCGTCTACGTCTACGGCAACAAAAGCCCGGGGACACACCGGATTTCCAACCTGCGGTTGCCTCTGGCGAGAATCCGTCGGCGAACAGCAGAATGTCGGGAATCGTCCGGCCGCGCACGATCGGCGGTCAGCTGTCCCGAATTCTCGCGCTGTCGCTGATATTGGTGCTCGCGTTGCTCGGTGTCACCGTCTACGGCCAGATTTCGGACTACCGCGAAGCCAACGACACGGTGAAGTCCGTCGAGTTGGCGCTGAGCGTCCAGGACCTGACCAATCAGATCCAGCGCGAACTCGGGCTCAGCAACGGTCTGCTCGGCGGCGAGAACCGCCTGCAGCAGCCGCTGCTCGACCAGCGCGGCAAGGTCGACGCCACGCTCAGCCAGTTGACCGAGGCCGCCTCGGGCGACGCGCCCGGCGCCGATCAGGTGCGCGCCGCGCTCGGTCAGCTGAACCTGCTGGCGAACACCCGCGTGCAGATCGACACGCGCCGGGTCAGCAGGCAGGTGGTGTTCCAGTTCTATACCGACGCCGTCGCCGCGCTGAACCGCCTGGCCCTCGGCCTGGACCAGGCGCGTGACCCGCAGATCCAGCGCGGTCTGCAGGCGCTGTACGCGCTGGGTGAGGCCAAGGCCGAGCTCGACAAGGAGCGCGGCTTCCTCAACGGCGTCTTCGTCGCCGGCCGGTTCAACGGCGGGGAATATGTGCAGTTCATGGAGATCCGGTCGAGCAAGTTGAACGGCTTGGCCGCCTTCTCCCGCTACGCGACCAAAGGCCAGCAGGCCAAACTGGACGCCGCGCTGCTGAGCGACAACGCCACCAAGGCCGAACAGGCCGAGAACATCGCGATCGCCTCCAGCGACGGACCGCTGGTCCGCGAGGTCGACCCGATGGCCTGGTGGACCCAGATGTCCGGGGCGCTCGAGGACCAGGGCAATGTGCAGCAGGCGGTGGGCGCGGACGTGCAGGCCCGCGCCGACGACCTGCGCGGCGCCGCGTTGCTCAACCTGATCGGCTTCCTCGTCGGCGCGGCCATCGCCATCGTCGCGATGATCGTGCTGGTGATCACCTCGGTGCGCGCCATCGTGCGCCCGCTCGCCGCGCTGGCCGGTGAGGCCGACGACGTGGCCTCGCGCCGCCTGCCCCAGGTCATCGACGCGTGGTCGCACACCGAAGAGGGGCGTCCGGAAGCGCCTGCCGCAGTGCAGGTTCCGGCCGGCTCCAGTATCGAGATCGCGGCCGTGGCCGGCGCCCTCGACCGGGTGCAGACCACCGCCTTCGAGCTCGCCTCGCAGCAGGCGCTGGTGCGCCGCAACACCACCGAGTCGATGGCCAACCTGGCCCGGCGCAATCAGAACCTGGTGCGCCGCCAACTCGCCCTGATCAGCGAGTTCGAGCGCGAGGAACTCGACCCGAAGGGTCTGTCCAACCTGTTCGAGCTGGACCACCTGGCCACCCGCATGCGCCGCAACGCCGAAAGCCTGCTGGTGCTCGTCGGCGAGGCCAGCCCGCGCCGGTGGGCGCAGCCGATCGCGCTGAGCGACGTCATCCGCGCCGGCCTGTCCGAGGTCGACGACTACCGCCGCGTGGTGCTGCGCCGGGTGGACGATGTGCTCATCGCCGGGTCCGTGGTGAGCGAGCTGGCGCATATGCTCGCCGAGCTGATCGAGAACGGGCTCGCCTTCTCCCCACCGGATCTCGAGGTCGAGATCTACGGGCGCCGGGTGCCGCAGGGCTACCTGCTGGCCGTGGTCGACCACGGTATCGGGATGCCCGCCGACCAGCTGGCGCAGTCCAATGCGAGGCTGCGCGGCGAGCAGGACTTCATCGTCGCGCCGACCAGGTACCTCGGCCACTACGTGGTCGGCCGCCTGGCCGAACGCCTCGGCATCGCGGTCGAACTCAACGTCTCGCCGGTCAGCGGTATCGTCGCGCGGCTTGCCTTGCCACTGGAAATCCTTGCGCAGGAACAAGATCAGCGCGCGGGCGTGCGCGGCAAGATCTCCGGCACCGGCGTCGAACCGTCCTGGGGTTCGGACGCGGAGCTGCACGCGGCGGCCACCCCGGAGCTCGATCCCTTGCACAACGGCCCTGCGCTGCAGGGCAATTCGGCCCCGAACTCGCGGACGCCGAGCCTGCCCGGCCCGGCGCACGCCCTGCCGAACGTCTCGTCCGCCCCGCAGCAGAACGGCACGGGCCGCCCGCCGAGCGAGCATCGGTATCCGGCGGACTCCGCGCATTACGGTGACGAACTGCCCACCGAGCGGACCGGCCGGCACGAGCCCGTGCGGTACGACACGAGCACCAACATGCCCGCGGTGCCGTCCGGACCGACCTCCGCGTATTCCCATTTCGTTTCTCCGCAACCGGAATTCGCGCCGGAGACGGCCACCGACACCGGAACCATGTGGCGGATCTTCGAATCCGGGGACGCGCCGGTGGAGGCCCCGGTAACATCTGTTGCGCCACCGACCGGGCCGGTTCCGCGCACCACGCGCAACGGACTTGTCAAGCGCAACAAGAAGTCTCGCTCCGCGGGCACGGCACCGGGAACCGAGCCGCGGCGGGACGCGGGCGGCACCCCGCCACGCCACGATCATGCGCCGGTCACCGAGCGCTCGCCCGAGGAGACCCGAAACATGTTGTCGTCGTTCCGGGCCGGTCACGAGCGCGGCGCCCCGCCCGCGCCGTCTACGACGCGGCCGTATGTCGGTGCGCGCGACCATGACACCCGCGCCGAGGATCCGGCGCCGTCCGCCCCGTCCATCGCAGAGGAGAACCGGTGACCACCCATTTACCGAGCGCCGACCCGCACACATTCAACTGGATGCTCGCCAACTTCGTTCGGGAGACCGACGGTGTGCGCGACACCGTGGCGGTGTCCTCGGATGGTCTGCTCATCGCGATGTCCGACGGTCTGGACCGCACCTCGGCCGACCGGCTCGCCGCCATGGTGTCCGGCCTGGCCAGCCTCGCCAAGAGCGCTTCGCGCAGTTATTCGTTCGACGGGCTCAAACTGATCATGATCGAGATGAAGCGCGGGTTCCTGCTCGTCTCGGCCATGGGTGACGGCAGCTGCCTCGGCGTCATCGCCGACGGCAACTGCGATATCGGTCTGGTCGGCTACGAAATGGCTGTGCTTGCCGAACGCGCCGGGTCGCTCCTTGATCCGGCGTTGATTTCCGAGTTGCGAGAGACGTTACGAAGATGAGAGATCCTGACCGGCCGCGGTTGCCGGACCCGCGGATGATCCCGATGAACCGAATGTTCGGATGGTTCGATCCGGATCGACCCGGCCAGCCCGCTCCGGCTGAAGAAGTTGTCGACAGTGATGAACAGTTCGTGCGTCCCTTTGTCGTCACGGCGGGGCGCACGACGCCGTTGGTAGACGGTCTGCGGATCGAAACACTGGTGCAGGCACCGCCTTCGGCGCTGTCGGCCCCCTTGCAATTCGAGCAGCGCACCGTGGTGCAGCTGTGCCAGCAGCCGCACTCCATCGCAGAGATCGGTACCGCGCTGCGTGTTCCGGTCGGTGTCGCGAAGGTCGTCGTGAGCGACCTCGCCGCCGCGGGCTACGTCACGGTGCGCGAGTCCGATCAACTGTCCACCGCTGCCATCGAGAGGATCAGAGATCTTGTACGGGCACTCTGACGTGAGCCCCCCGCCGCCGTCGGGTCCAACTATGCCGTCGTCGGTGAAAATCGTGATCAGCGGTGGATTCGGCGTCGGTAAGACAACTTTCATCGGGGCGATCTCCGAGATCGAGCCGCTGGTCACCGAGGCCGCGATGACCGAGGTGTCGGTCGGCGTGGACGATCCGGGCCGGCGCGCGGACAAGACCCAGACCACGGTCGCGCTCGACTTCGGCCGAATCACGTTGGACCGCTCCCTGATTCTCTACCTGTTCGGCACCCCGGGGCAGGATCGCTTCGTCTTCCTGTGGGACGACCTGGTCGACGGCGCGCTCGGCGCGGTCATCGTGGTCGACACCGGACGAGTCGACGACTGCTACCCGGTGCTGGACTACTTCGAGGAGAAGCAGACTCCGTTCGTGGTGGTGGTCAACCGTTTCGACAACGGCACCCACTTCGACCTCGCCGAGGTGCGCGAGGCGCTCGAGCTCGAGGACTGGATCCCGGTGCTGGAATGCGATGCGCGCGACCGCGAGTCGGTCAAAGAGGTGCTGGTCGCCCTGCTGGAACAGGTCCTGTTCCACCGGCTGTCCGTCCAGGGCATGCCCGCCTGATTCCCGCCCGTTGTGGTGCGGGGTTCACAGACCGTCCGCACGGTTCACAGGGGTTACAACCCCTGTGAACCGTGCGGACGGTCTGTGAACCCAACCTATCTGTCGCTTGGTCCGCACTCCGGCACCATCTCGCGCCCCTTCTGACCACACGCACCGCCTTCCGCGGCGTTCGCTACGGTGGGGCGGGTGGGTGTGGAGAAGGAGCGGATGCTCCGCGGGGAGTTGTACCGGGACAGCGATCCAGAGTTGGTCGCCGAGCGGCGGCGCGCGCAGGGGTTGTGTGACGAGTTCAATCGCACCGGCGCGGAGGAGACCGCCAGGCGCGACACGCTCTTGCACGAACTGCTCGGCAAGCTGGGGGAGGGGTCGTGGATCATGCCCCGGTTCCAGTGCGACTACGGGTATCTCATCGAGATCGGGGCGAACAGCTTCCTGAATTACGATGCGATCCTGCTGGATTGCGCGCCGATCAGCATCGGCGACGATGTGTCGATCGGGCCGCGATGCCAGTTGCTGACCGCGTTGCACCCGCTGACAGATCACGAATTGCGCAGGCAGCGTTGGGAATCGGCGGCGCCGATCCGGATCGGGAACAATGTGTGGTTCGGTGGCGGCGTGATCGTGTGTCCGGGCGTCACGGTGGGCGACGAGACGGTGGTCGGCGCGGGCAGCGTGGTCACCAGGGACCTGCCGTCACGGGTGTTCGCCGCCGGTAACCCGGCCCGGGTGATCCGGGAGTTGTAGCCGGTCGGCTGTCGTAGCGCATCGTTAGCCTGGGGGCATGTTGCAGACCCTGGCTATCGAGAACTACCGGTCGCTGCGGCAGGTGATCATGCCGCTGGGGCGGCTGAACGTGGTGACGGGGGCCAACGGCAGCGGCAAGTCGAGCCTGTACCGCACGTTGCGGCTGCTGGCGGACTTCGCCAGGAACGGGGCGATCGCCGCGCTGGCCAAAGAAGGCGGGGTGGCCTCGACGCTGTGGGCCGGGCAGGGCGGGGACAGCACGAGCAAACCGGATACGGCCGGGGTGCGGGTCGGCTTCGCGGGGGCGGACTTCGGCTACGCGGCCGAACTGGGCACGCCGGCGCCCGACGGCACCTCGATGTTCAACCTCGACCCGGAGATCAAGGCGGAAGCGGTCTGGGCGGGGCCGGTACTACGGCCGTCGACGCTGTTGGCGCAGCGCGGCGGCCCGGTGACGCAACTGCGCGACGACGACGGCGGGTGGGCCATGGTGCCGCATACCCTGCAGCCGTTCGACAGCATGCTCAGCGAACTGGCGGATCCGCAGCGGGCGCCGGATCTGCTGGTGCTGCGCGAACGGATCCGGTCCTGGCGTTTCTACGACCACCTGCGCACCGACGCGGCCGCGCCCGCCCGCACGCCGCAGGTCGGCACCAGGACCACCGTGCTCGCCCACGACGGCGCCGACCTCGCGGCGGCACTGCAGACCATCCGCGAGATCGGCGACGCCGACGGGTTGGCGCGCGCCGTGGACCGCGCGTTTCCGGGGAGCAGGATCGCCATCAGCGACCGGGACGGGCGATTCGAGCTGGCGCTGCACCAGCGCGGACTCGTCCGTCCGCTGGCCGGCGCCGAACTCTCCGACGGCACACTGCGCTATCTGCTCTTGGTCGCGGCGCTGCTGAGCCCACGCCCACCGGAACTGCTGGTGCTGAACGAGCCCGAGACCAGCCTGCATCCCGAATTGCTCGACCCACTGGCCGAACTCATCGCCACGGTCGCCGAGCAGACGCAGGTCGTGGTGGTCACGCACGCGCAGCCGCTGGTGCGGGCCTTGGCGCGTGGCGCCGCCGATCCGCACACCGTGGAGCTGGTCAAAGAGCACGGCGCGACCACCATCGCGGGCCAAGGCCGCCTGGATCAACCGCCTTGGTATTGGCCGAAGCGGTAGCGGCCTATTCGGCGCCGGCCAGGGCCGGTCCACCGCTGACGAACAGTCCGATGGCGACGACGACCACACCGATGACGACGGCAACGGCGAACTTACGCATCACAGGCCTCCTGGGCTGCACGGGTCATTACAGCTGCTTATTCGGTTCCGCGGCCCGTCCGGATCGGTGGTGATCGACGACACTGTGCGCTTCGATGAATTCGGCACGGCCCCGCCGTCAGTACACTCGACCCACCTATCGAGGAGAACACACAGATGAGCAACGGCAAAGATCTCGCACTCACCCACGTCGCGCTGCTGGTCGGCGATCAGGACAAGGCGCTGGAGTTCTATCGCGACGTGCTCGGACTCGAGCTGCGCCAGGATCTGCCGTTCCCCGGCGGCCGCTGGCTCACGGTCGGCCCCGCCGGCCAGCCGGGCCTGGAATTCCTGCTCGAGGTGCCGTCGATGAACCCGGATCCGGCTGCCCGGGACGCGATGCAGGCCCGGCTCGCCAACGGTGCGGCGGGCATGTTGATCTTCACCACCGAGGCGGTCGACGAGACCTTCGCCCGGCTGCGGGACGCGGGCGTCGAGGTCACCCAGGACCCGATCACCCAGCCGTACGGGATGCGGGACTGCGGTTTCCGCGACCCGTGGGGCAACAATCTGCGGTTCTCCCAGGTCCTGGCCGGATAGCTGCGAAACTCGGTGGCCCCCTTGGTGTCTCGGGGGCCGACCGGGCCGCCCCCCTCGCGGGACGGCGACGGCGGGGGATCGGGTGTGGGATCCGTCGCATACCACCGTCGCGGCTGCGGCAATACTGTTTGATCATGGGCGAATCGACGAGCGAGGCACAGCAGGACGCGATCCGGCCGCTGCGCGACGATATCCGGTTTCTCGGCGGCGTCCTCGGTGACACCATCCGTGATCACGAGGGCCCCGAGGTGTTCGACCTGATCGAGCGGGTGCGGATCGAGGCGTTCCGGGTGCGGCGCGCCGAGGTCGACCGCAGCGCGGTCGCGGAGATGCTCGACGGCGTCGACATCGCGGTCGCGCTCCCGCTGATCCGCGCGTTCAGCTATTTCGTGCTGCTGGCCAATCTGGCCGAGGACATCCAGCGCGATCGGCGCCGCACCGCGCACGAGGCGGCCGGTGAACCGCCGCAGGATTCGTCGCTGGCCGCCACCTATCGCAAGCTCGATGCCGCGGCGCTCGACGGTGCCGAGGTGGCCGATCTGCTGGCCGACGCGCTGGTGTCGCCGGTGATCACCGCGCACCCCACCGAGACCCGCCGCCGCACCGTCTTCGACGCGCAGACCAGGATCACCGAGCTGATGCGGCTGCGGCAGCGCTACACCGAAACCGAGCGGCAGCGTGCCGATTTCGAACAGCAGATCCGCCGCCAGGTGCTCAGCCTGTGGCGCACCGCGCTGATCAGGTTGGCCCGCTTGCGGATTCAGGACGAGATCTCGGTGGGCCTGCGCTACTACGACATCACCCTGTTCGACGTGATCCCCGCGATCAACGCCGAGGTGCGGGCGGCGCTGCGGTCCCGCTGGCCCGGGGTGGAACTGCTCCCGCGCCCGATCCTGCGGCCGGGCTCATGGATCGGCGGCGACCGGGACGGAAACCCTTTCGTCACCGCCGATGTGGTGCGCCAGGCCGGGCAGCAGGCGGCCACGGTGGCGTTCTCGCGCTACCTGCGCGACCTGGTCGAGCTGGAGAAGGTGCTGGCGCTCTCGGCGCGGCTGGTGCCGGTGACGCCGGCGGTCGCCGCCTTGGCCGAGGCGGGTTATCCGGAACCTGCCACGCACGCCGACGAACCGTATCGTCGTGCGCTGCACCGTATCCGGGGACGATTGACCGCCACGGCGGTGCAGGCGCTCGGGGAGGTACCGCCGGACGGTCTCGATGTCGGCGCCGAGCCGTATCGCGCCCCGCAGGACGTGCTGGACGATCTCGATGCCATCGACGCCTCGCTGCGGGCCAGCGGTGACGACCTGCTCGCCGACCACCGGCTGGCCGCGCTGCGGCATGCGATCGAGACCTTCGGTTTCCACCTGCAAGGGCTGGACATGCGGCAGAACTCGGAGATCCACGAGCAGGTGGTGGCCGAGCTGCTGGCCTGGGCCGGGGTGCACGCCGACTATGCCAGCCTGTCCGAACCCGACCGGGTGGAACTACTGGCCGCGGAGCTGCGGACCAGGCGCCCGCTGCTGGGTCCGCATGCCAGGCTCAGCGAGCTGGCCCGCAAGGAAATCGATATCGTCTGTGCCGCACGGGATGTGGTGAGTACCTTCGGTGCCGAGGCGGTGCCCAACTACATCATCAGCATGTGCACCTCGGTCAGCGACATGCTGGAGGCGGCGCTGCTGCTGAAGGAGGGCGGACTGCTCGATCCGGGCGAGCCCGACGGGCCGCCGAGCTGTTCGGTGGGCATCGTCCCGCTGTTCGAGACGATCGAGGACCTCGGTGCCGGGGCGGCGACACTGTCTGCGGCGCTGGATGTTCCGGTGTACCGCGACCTGGTCGCCGCGCGCGGGATGCGCCAGGAGGTGATGCTCGGCTACTCCGATTCCAACAAGGACGGCGGGTATCTGGCCGCCAACTGGGCGCTGTACCGGGCCGAACTCGAGCTGGTGGAGGTGGCGCGCAAGTTCGGTATCCGGTTGCGGCTCTTCCACGGTCGCGGCGGCACGGTGGGCCGCGGCGGCGGCCGCAGCTACGACGCCATCCTCGCCCAGCCCGCCGGCGCGGTGCGCGGTGCACTGCGGCTCACCGAGCAGGGTGAGGTGATCGCGGCCAAATACGCCGAACCCGGTGCGGCACACCGCAACCTGGAGTCGTTGATCGCGGGCACGCTGGAATCGACGCTGCTCGACGTGGAAGGCCTCGGCCCGGACGCGGAGCCCTCCTACGAACTCATGGACGAACTCGCCGAGCGCGCCCGGGCCGCCTACGCCCGGCTGGTGCACGAGACCCCGGGATTCGTCGAATACTTCCGCCAGTCCACTCCGGTCGCCGAGGTCGGCGATCTGAACATCGGCAGCAGACCCGCCTCGCGCAAGCCGACGAACTCGGTCGCGGATCTGCGCGCCATCCCGTGGGTGATGTCCTGGAGCCAGGCCAGGGTGATGCTGCCCGGCTGGTACGGCACCGGCACCGCGCTGGAGGAATGGATCGGTGACGATCCCGAGCGCCTCGCGAGCCTCACCGACCTGTACGAGCGCTGGCCGTTCTTCCGCACCGTGCTGTCGAATCTGGCGCAGGTGCTGGCCAAGAGCGATCTCGACATCGCGGCCCGCTACGCCGAACTGGTGGACGATGTCGCGTTGCGCGAGCAGATCTTCGGGATGATCAAGGACGAGCACGCCCGGACCATCCGCATGCACGCCGCGGTCACCGGCAACGACCACCTGCTCGCGGACAACCCGTCGCTGGCCGAATCGATCCACAACCGCTTCCCGTACCTGGAGCCGCTGAACCAGATGCAGGTCCAGCTGCTGCGCAGGCTCCGCGCCGGCGACGACTCCGAGTTGGTGAAGCGTGGCATCCTGCTGACCATGAACGGCCTGGCCACCGCGCTGCGCAACTCGGGCTAGACACCTGCCGCGCACGTTTCACCGTCCCGCGCGCGTGTCCGGCGAAAGAAACGTGCGCGGGACGCCAACTTATGCGCGCGTCTGAACTGCCGGCGGCGGGACGGGCTCAGGCGGGCGATTCGGTGGGGGACCGCACGGCCGCGGCTTGGGTGAGGGTGGTCTCGACGAAGGCTTGGGCTGCCGCGGTGAGCGGGCCGCTGCGGTAGACCAGCCACTGGGGCAGCTGTTCGGGCGGGGAGAAACGGTAGACCGCGGCGCCGGCCCGGCAGGCCAGGTCGTGCCACCCGTCGGGCATGAGTCCGGCGCCGATCCCGCGCAGCACCATCGGCAGCACCACGCTGCGATCGCTCACCTCGGCGGCGATGCGCAGATCGCCGACGGTCGCGGCCAACCGGTCGAAACGGGCGCGGACCGCGGTGGCCGGCGGCGGCAGCACGAAGCTCATGCCGCGCAGATCTTTCGGCGCCACGGTGCCGTCCGTGCCGATCTCGGTGCCCGGCGGCGCGACGAGCAGGAACTGTTCGTCGCGCAGGTGATGGGCCACCAAACCCTGTCCGGCGGGTCGTTCCGCGCTGCCGCACACGCCCGCCTCGCAGCGTCCGCGCAACACCATGGCGACCACCTCGGCGGCGGACAGCGCGGACCAGGTTCCGACCGTCACCCCGGGGTGATGCTCGCGCAGCGCGGCTATGGTGCCGATCACCGGCTCCAAAGTCGAGGATGAGGTGGCCGCCACATCCACCCGGCCGACGACACCAGCGCCGACGGCCTGGGCGGCGGCGCGCAGCGCGTCCAGATCACGCAGCACCTGCCGCGCGCGGTCGACCATCAGCTGGCCCGCGTTGCTCAGCACGGCGTTGCGGCCGACCCGGTGGAACAGCGGTACTTCCAGCTCGCGCTCGAGCTTGCCGATGGCCCGCGACAGCGACGGCTGGGCTACCCGTAGTGCCCGTGCGGCGTGCGTGAATCCACCGTGCTCGACGATCGCGACGAAGTACTCGAGCTGCTGGCGTTCCATAACCATAGGCTATCGGTTTGGTGCAATAGATGTCTTGGACGTAACCAAGATCGTCGGGTGATACTCATCAGGTGTTCACCACGCGACCGACCCTGCAGGGCACCTTCGGGATGGTGTCGTCCACCCACTGGCTCGCCTCCGCCGCCGCCATGGCGGTGCTCGAGGACGACGGCAACGCTTTCGACGCCGCGGTCGCCGCGGGTTTCGTGTTGCATGTGGTCGAGCCGCATCTGAACGGCCCGGCCGGTGAGGTGCCGATCATCCTCGCGCCCGCCGGTCTGCCGCCGCGGGTGCTCTGCGGTCAGGGCCCGGCGCCCGCCGCCGCGACGATCGCGCGCTACAACGCTCTCGGTCTCGATCTGGTGCCTGGCACCGGCCCGCTGGCCGCCGCCGTGCCCGGCGCGTTCGACGCCTGGATGCTGCTGCTGCGCGACCACGGCACCAAGCGGCTGTCCGAGGTGCTGTCGTTCGCGATCTGGAACGCCGAGCGCGGCCACCCGGCGGTCGAGCGGGTCGGCGAGACCGTCTCGACGGTCGCCGAACTGTTCGAGAACGAGTGGACCACCTCCGCCGAGCTCTACCTGCGCGACGGCAAACCGCCCGCCGCGGGCGCATTGCTGCGCAACCCGGTGCTGGCCGCCACCTGGCGCCGCCTGATCGCCGAGGCCGAGGCGGCGAGCAGCGACCGGGAAGGCCAGATCGAGGCCGCGCGCAAGATCTGGCGCGAGGGATTCATCGCGGAGGCCTTGGTCGCGGCCAGCGACCGCCCGACCATGGACACCTCGGGCGAGCGGCACGTCGGCACCCTGACCGGTGACGACCTCGCGAACTTCACTGCGTCGTACGAGAATCCGGTGACCTACACCTGGAATGGCTGGACCGTGGCCAAGCCGGGACTGTGGAGCCAGGGTCCGGTGTTCCTGCAGCAGTTGGCATTGCTGCCGAACCGGCTCGACTACGGCACGCCGGAGTACTACCACACTCTCATCGAAGGCTCGAAACTGGCGATGGCCGATCGAGAGGCGTGGTACGGGGACAGCGCACAGGTGTCGATGTCGACACTGCTTTCTCCTTGGTACAACGCACAACGCAGTGCGCTGATCGGGCCGCAGGCCTCCTTCGAGCTGCGTCCCGGCAGCCCGGACGGCCTGCGGCCCCGACTCAGCGGCTATGTCCAGACGAATTCCGTTGGCGCGACCGAGGTTCCGCTCGGCGCGGGCGAACCGACGGTCGCTACCACCGGCGCCACCAAGGGCGACACCTGTCAGGTCGATATCGTCGACCGCTGGGGCAACATGATCGCGGCGACCCCGAGCGGTGGCTGGTTGCAGTCCAATCCCGTTGTGCCCGAACTGGGTTTTCCGCTCGGCACCCGACTACAGATGTCCTGGCTGGAGCCGGGACTACCGAATTCGCTGCAGCCGGGCCGTCGTCCGCGTACCACGCTCAGCCCCTCGATGGCGTTGCGCGACGGGGAAGCCGTGATGGCGTTCGGTACGCCGGGCGGCGATCAGCAGGATCAGTGGAGCGTGCATTTCTTCCTGTCGGTCGTGCTGCGTGAGCGCGTGCGCGGCGGGCTGGATCTGCAGGGCGCGATCGACGCGCCGAACTGGCATCAGGAAAGCTTCCCCGGGTCGTTCTATCCCCGCGCGATGAGCCCAGGCGCGGTGTTCGTCGAGTCGCGGATGGACCCGGAGGTGATCGCCGACCTGGAACGTCGCGGTCATCAGGTCAACGTGGGACCGCCGTGGTCGGAGGGCCGGTTGTGCGCGGTGGCCCGCGATCCCGAGGCCGGGGTCCTTTCCGCGGGCGCCAATCCGCGCGGCATGCAGGGCTACGCCGCGGGCCGATAACTCAACACGTCATGAAAATAGCGGTCCGGCACAGCCGGACCGCTATTTTTCGTGCCATTCTTTCGCCCGCACGGTTTCCCGCCGCTACCGCCGGGAGAACAATGTACGAAAAGGAATGGTGGGTGCGAAAAATTCGGCGTATTGAAGTATCTTGTAGCGCATGCTCGCTCGCTTCACACGGATGATCGTGCTCGGCGTCACCGCCGCCGCGCTCGCTTCCTGCGCACCGGTACAGCACCCCGCTGGAACCGCAACGCATACAGACGATTTCGGCACGCCCGTGGGTACGCAGCAGGTCCGCGACGGCGGTGCCCTGGTGATGGGCCTGTCCAACGAACCCGACAAGCTCGACCCGACCACCTCCAGTTCCCTCTACACCCGCTATGTCATGAGCTCGATCTGCGAGAAGCTCTACGACAACGACTCGGCCGGCAAGCTGGTGCCGCAGCTGGCGACCGCGCTGCCGACCATCTCCGAGGACGGCCTCACCGTCACCATCCCGGTGCGCACCGGCATCCAATTCGCCGACGGCACACCGTTCGACGCCGCCGCCGTGCAGACCAGCCTGCAGCGGCACCAGACGATGAAAACCTCGCAGCGAGCCAGCGAAATGGGGCCGATCGCGGCCATCGAGGTGGCCGATCCGGCGCACGTGGTGGTCAAGTTCAAGAAGCCGTTCGCGCCGTTCACCGCGGCGCTGGCCGACCGCGCGGGCATGATCATGTCGCCCGCCGCGCTGGCCAAGGACGAGGGCAAGAACTTCGCCGATCACCCGGTCTGCGTCGGGCCGTTCAAGTTCGTGAAGCGGGTGCCGCAGACCTCCATCGAGGTGGTCCGCGACCCGCTGTACTACGACGCGAAGAAGGTGCGCCTGGACAAGGTCACCTACCGGATCATCACCGACGCCAATATTCGTGCGGCGAACCTGCGTTCGGGCGATATCCAGGTCGCCGACACGATCTCGCCGCAAGATGTGGACGCGCTGGCCAAGGACCCGGATCTGCGGCTGCTGCAATCGGGTTCGCTCGGTTTCTACGGCGCCTACATCAATATCGGCAACGTCGACGGTGTGGGTAAGCCGACCAAGCAGATCGAGACCCCGATCGCGAAGGATCCGCGGATCCGGCAGGCATTCTCGCTGGCCACCGACCGGAAGACGCTGGTGGACACCGTCTTCAACAACTGGTTCGAACCGGCCTGCTCGGGCATCGTGCCGGGCAGCACCTACGCGACCGAGGCCGGGATCGCCTGCCCTGCCTACGATCCGGCGCGGGCCAAGCAGCTGCTGACCGAGGCCGGCGTGCAGCTGCCGTACACGGTGACCATGCAGGTCACCAACACCCCGGATCAGCTGCGCTATGCGCAGGCCTGGCAGGCGAGCCTGGCCGAGGGCGGATTCGATCTGAAGATCGTGCCCACCGAATACGCGACCCTGCTCGACGTCCAGAAGCGCGGTACCTACGAGATCCTGTACCTGGGTTGGTCGGGCCGGCTCGACCCGGACGCGAACATCACGAAATTCCTCACCACCGGCTCGAACGGCAATTACGCCGGATACAGCAATCCCGAGCTGGACGAGTTGTTCGGAAAGGCCGCGCGCAGTACCGATCCCGCGCAGCGCGCCGAGCTGTACGGCAAGACGACCGCGCTGATCCAGCAGGACAACCCGTACGTCTACACCTACCGCATCCGCGTGCTGACGGTGCATTCGAAGCAGGTGACGGGCATCGAGGCGTACCAGGACGGCGTGGTGCGGCTGGGCAAGGCCGCCTTCGTCGCGGGCGGGAAAAGCTGAACAGTCGAATCGGGGGACGCTAGCTTCACCTGTTTCAGGAATAGCGGTCCGGCAAACGCCGGATCGCTGTTTTCCGTACCATTCTTTTCGGCTCGGCCGATTTCATCCGATGACCATAATGAGAACAATGTACAAAAAGGAATAGAGGGTGAGAAAAGTGCAACAAGGTGAAGTATCTTGTAGCGCATGCTCGCTCGCTTCACACGGATGGCGATCCTCGGCGTGGTAGCCGTCGCGCTCGCGTCCTGTGCATCGCCGCAACCCGTCACCCCGACCGTCACGCACGTCGACGATTACGGCACGCCGGTCGGCTCGCAGCCGGTCCGCGAGGGTGGCGACCTCATCATGGGTCTGTCGAACGATCCGGACAAGCTCGATCCCACCACGTCCAGCTCGCTCTACATGCGCTACGTGATGAGCACGATCTGCGAGAAGCTCTACGACAACGATTCTTCCGGAAATCTGGTGCCGCAGTTGGCGACCGCGCTGCCGACCATCTCCCCGGACGGATTGTCGGTGACCATTCCGGTGCGCACCGGCATCGAATTCGCCGACGGCACACCGTTCAACGCTGCGGCGGTGAAGACCAGCCTGGAGCGCCACCTCACGATGCCGGGTTCGCAGCGCACCGGTGAGATGGGCCCGATCAGCGAGATCGACACCGAGGACTCCTCGCACGTGGTGATCCGGTATCACCAGCCGTTCGCGCCGATCACCGCCGCGCTCGCCGACCGCGCGGGCATGATCATGTCGCCCACCGCGCTGAAGGAGGCGGGCAACAACTTCGGTGACAACCCGGTGTGCGTCGGGCCGTTCAAGTTCGTCAAGCGGGTACCGCAGACTTCGATCGCCGTCACCCGCGACCCGCTGTACTACGACGCGAAGAACGTGCACTTCGACAGCATCACCTACCGGATCATGCCGGATGCCAAGATGCGCGCGCAGAGCCTGCGCGCCGGTGACATCCAAGTCGCCGACACGATGTCGCCCGACGATATCGACGCCCTGTCGAAGATGCCGCAGTTGCGGGTGCTGCAATCGGGATCGTTCGGTTTCCAAGGGCTCTACATCAACATCGGCAATGTCGACGGCGCGGGCAAGCCGGTCAAACAGATCAACACCCCGATCGCGCGCGATGCCAAGGTGCGGCAGGCGCTTTCGCTGAGCATCGACCGGGAAGCGCTGGTCGACAAGGCCTTCCACAACTGGTACGAGCCCGCGTGTACCCCGATCGCGCCGCGCACCTCCTACGCCACCAAGGCGAGCACGGTATGCCCGACCTTCGATCCGCAGCGTTCGCGGGAGCTGCTCGCCGAAGCGGGCGTGCAGATTCCGTATCCGGTGACGATGCAGGTGATGAACGTCGCCGATCAGCTCGAGTACGCACAGGAGATGCGGAAGGTCGTCGCGGAGGGCGGCTTCGACCTCAAACTCGTGCCCGCCGAATACTCCAGCATGCTGGACGCCCAGAAGAAGGGCACCTACGAGATCCTCTATCTCGGCTGGTCGGGCCGACTCGACCCGGACGGCAACACTTCTCGCTTCCTGACCACCGGTTCGTCCGGTAACTACAGCGGATTCAACTCCTCGACCCTGGACGATCTGCTCGGCTGGGCCGCGCACAGCACCAGCGCCGCGCAACGCGGCGCGCTGTACGAGCAGGCGGTACGGCTCATCCAGCGGGAGAACCCCTATATCTACACCTACCGTCTGCGTAACCTCACCGTGCACTCGACCTGGGTGACCGGCATCGAGGTATACGCCGACGGCACGGTGCGGCTTGGCAAGGCCGCATACGTCGCTGATCGGAAGGGCTGAAAACCCATGCTGCAGTATGTGTTCCATCGGCTATGGCAGTCCGCCGTCACGCTGGTGCTCGCCTCGATGGTGGTCTTCGCCGGCGTGCGGGCGCTGCCCGGCGACCCGGCCACCACGATGGCGGGCGAGGACGCCAATCCGGAGGCCATCGCCGCGGTTCGCGCCGATCTCGGCTTGGACAAATCGGTGTTCGTGCAATACATCGAGTTCGTGAAGCATTCGGCCACCGGTGATTTCGGACGCTCGATCCGCACCGGCACCCCGGTGCGCGACATGATCGGCACCACCCTGCCGGTGACCTTCCAGCTGGCCGTCTACGCGATGCTCATCGCGGTGCTGGCCGGCGTGATCGGCGGCGTGATCGCCGCGGTGTATCGCGGGCGCTGGCCGGAGTGGGCCGCCAACGGCTTCTCCCTGGTCGCGCTGTCGGTGCCCACCTTCTGGGTCGGCATCCTCGCCGTGCTGTACCTCTCGGTGCAGCTGAACTGGTTCCCGGCCTCGGGATACGTGTCCCCACTGGAACATCCGCTGCGCGGCATCTACTTCTTGACCCTGCCCGCGCTGATCCTGGGCCTCGCGCACGCGGCGGTGGTGCAGCGCCAGACCCGCTCGTCCATGGTGGAGACGCTCACCGCCGACTTCGTGCGTACGGCGCGAGCCAAGGGCCTGGGCCGCGGCGCGGTGATCTTCCGCTTCGGTCTGCGCAACAGCCTGATCGTGGTGACCACCATCGTCGGCTTGCAGCTCGGCGGACTCATCGCGGGCGCGGTGGTCACCGAACGCATCTTCAGCCTGCCCGGCATGGGCAAGCTCACCCTCGACTCGGTGTTCACCCGCGACTACCCGGTGATCCAGGCGGTCGTGCTGGTCATCGCCGCCGCCTACATCGTGATCAATCTGCTGGTCGACGTGCTGTACACGGTGATCGACCCCCGCGTTCGAGTGTCCGGGAGGGCGCAATGACAGTCACCGAACCCCGCCCCACCGTCACCGACACCGGGCCCGCGCCCGCCGTGGCGACACCGCCGCTGACCGCGGTGCGCGGGCGCGTGCTGCGCCAGCTGTGGGGCAACCCGCTCGGCATGGTCGGGGCGGTGCTGCTGCTGATCGTGATCTTCGTCGGCGTGTTCGCGCCGCTGCTCGCCCCGTACTCGCCCGCCGAGGTGCACTTCTCGACCCCGTTCCAGCAGCCCGGCACCGTCGGATTCGCCTTGGGCACTGACGATCTCGGCCGCGACATCCTGTCCCGCGTGCTCTACGGCACCCGCGCCTCGCTCGAGGTCGGCGTGCTCT
>NZ_BAUA01000149.1 GCF_000710915.1 Nocardia brasiliensis IFM 10847 | reverse complement strand
ACTCGCCACGCATGATCGCGTCCCGCAGATGTGCGTAGACCTGCTCGGAGAGCATCAACTTCCCCGGCGCGGCCGTGGACTCGTCCGTCTGCGTCATGTCACGAGCATAGACTATTCGACAGATAATCGATTATTAGTGCTATTGTCGATCATGGCTGAAGTTTCAGCCCGGGCGCGGATCGTGTTCCCACCCGTCGACGCTCTCCCAGGAAGACGCTATGAGCAGCAACAACCCCTTCGCCCGCCTCCCTGAGGCCGCGGCGTTCACCGTCACCAGCACCACCGTCGCCGACGGTGCCGCGTGGTCGCCCGAACAGTTCTCCGCCGGCGTGCCCGGCGGCAAGGACGTCTCCCCGCACCTGCGCTGGAGCGGTGCCCCGAGCGGCACGAAGAGCTACGCCGTGACGATGTACGACCCGGACGCACCGACCGGTTCCGGCTTCTGGCACTGGGCCGTGGCCGACATCCCCGCGACCGTCACCGAACTGCCGGCGGGCGCAGGCGACGACACCGGCTCGGGCCTGCCCGAAGGCGCGTTTCAATTGCCGAACGACGCCCGCGTCGCCCGTTTCCTCGGCGCCGCCCCGCCTGCGGGACACGGCGTGCACCGCTACTTCGTCGTGGTGCACGCCCTCGATATCGAGTCCATCGGCGTTCCCGCCGACGCCACGCCCGCGTACCTCGGCTTCACCATCGCGGGACATATCCTCGGTCGCGCGGTCCTGACCGCCACCGCCGAGACGGTCGCCGCATGACGGCCGAACAGTGGCAGGTCGGCGATATCTCGATCACGAAAATCGAAGAGCTGCAGGGCTGGACGCCGGTCGATTTCCTGCTGGAGGTGTTTCCCGCCGCGACGCGGGCAGAGATCGAACAGATCGATTGGTTACGCCCGACCTACTTCGACGGCGAACAGATGAACGGCATGGTCCATTCGCTGCTGGTACAGACGCCCACCCACAAGATCGTGGTCGACACCGGAATCGGCAACGGCAAGAAGCGCATCGCACCCGCCTTCGATGATCTCGACACGGACTTCCTGGCGAGATTCGAGCGGGTGTGGCGGCGCGACGAGGTCGATGGGGTTCTCACGACCCACTTGCACATCGACCATGTCGGCTGGAACACGATTCGTGCGAACGATGGTTGGCAGCCGACCTTTCCGAACGCCCGATACTTCTTCGTGCGTGCGGAATACGAGCACTGGGCGGCCTTCGCACACGACCCGCAGGCGCATGCGGCGTACTCAGAGTTCGGCCACAGCATGGTCGACGGCGCCGCCGTCTTCGCGGACTCTCTCGCCCCGATAGCGGACGCGGGACTGATCACCTGGGTCGAGCCCGGCGAGTCCGTCGTTCCCGGCATCTCGCTGCTCAGCACCGCGGGTCACACGCCGGGTCACGTGTCGGTCCTCATCGAGGACGGTGGCGAAAGCGCCGTCATCACCGGCGATTTGATGCACTGCCAGTTCCAGATCGCACGTCCGGACTGGTCGGTGGCGATGGACACCGACAGCGCGGCCGCTGCCCACAGCAGACGGAATTTCCTCGAGCGGTTCGCCGACTCGCCGACCCTCGTGCTCGGCACACATTTCGGCACACCCACCGGTGGTCACATCGTTCGCGACGGCAACACCTACCGGTTGATCCCGGTCCACGACCGAGAGTTGCAGTCCGCCAGACTATCTCACGAAGGAAGCCACTCATGAAGCTAATCGCCTTCGAATCGCCCACCGGCCCCCGGATCGGCGAGATCCGCGGCGCCACAGTGCGCGACCTCGGCCCGATCGACGACTACTACGCCGATCCGGAGGCGGCCGCGCGCACCACCGCGGAGCCCGATCTTCCACTCTCCGAACTGCGCACGGTGCCGCCTGTTCCGACGACGGCCCGAATCTTCTGCGCCGGCATCAATTACCGCTGTCATGCCGAGGAGGCCGAGCGGGCGGGCGTCGCCGAGCCGGAGCTGCCGTTGATCTTCGGTCGCTGGCCGAGCACCCTGGTGGTCGACGGCGACTCCGTTCCGGTCCCGCCGAACGAAGAGGGTCTCGACTGGGAGGGCGAACTGGCGGTCGTGATCGGCCGAACCACTTGGTGCGCAACCGAAGACAACGCTCTCGCAGCGGTTCTCGGGTACACCGCCTTCAACGATCTGACCGCCCGCAGGAAGCAAACCGACACGATCCAATGGACACTGGGCAAGAACGCCGACCGCAGCGGCCCGATCGGCCCGGTCCTGGTCACCGCCGACGAAATCGGCGACCCGCACCGGCTGGACATCAGCACCCGGGTGAACGGTGAACTCCGGCAGCACGCGAACACAGCCGAACTGCTGCACAGCATTCCGCGCTTGATCGCCTATATCAGCGACACCGCGACCCTGCTCCCCGGCGACGTGATCGCGACCGGAACGATGGCCGGCATCGGGATGGCCATGACCCCGCCGCAGTACCTGCGACCCGGGGACAGCGTAGAAGTGGAGATCGAATCGATCGGCGTGCTCCGCACGCCGATCGTCGGGCCGGACGCATACCGTCCAGTCGCTGTGCGTGAATGGTGCGCTGCCGGGTCTACCGTCCACTGAGTTCGGCGACGACCGGGGCGAAGCGTTCGGCGAAATCGGCACCGAAGATGAAGTAGGAGAAGCCGCATTCCTCGCGGCGGCGCTGGACTTCTTCGATGGCGGCGGCCGGATCGTCCGGAAGCACGGTCAGGGCGTCGGCGGCGCGCAGAGCGGCGGGGTCGGTGGTCGGTGGCGCCATGTGCGGCGCCACGGCGTCGCCGATGACCGGCACGGCCAGTGCGAGTTCTACGTCCCCTCGCGAGCGCACGTCGCGGGCGAGCCGTTCGACTTCGGCGCGCGGCTGCGGACCCAGCGCGAAGGTGACCGTGTCGGCGATCTCGGCGGCCAACGCCCGGGCCTTCGGACCGAGGACGGCCATCCCGACCGGGGTGTGCAGGCCGGGGCCGTCGAGGTCGCGCAGCGCCCGCACGGTCTCCCGGATCTGGTCCAGTCGGTCGGTGACCGGTACGACAGGCAGTCCCTTGTGGCGGAGTTCGTCCTCGATTCCGGGCCTGCCGGTGCCGATGCCCATCTCGAAACGCCCCTCGGTCAGCACCGACAGCGAATGCGCTTCCCAGGCGGTCAGCCACGACGGCCGAAACGGCGAGGCGTACACCCAGGCGCCACCCGCAGATCGGTCAGGGCCGCGGCGGTCGCGAGCATGGCGGCGGGCGCGGGTTGGGTCAACGGGAAGTCGGGCACCAGCAGCGTCGAGTAGCCGCTGTCGGCGATGCGACGCACCCGATCCCGCCACGTCGGCACCTCGGTCATCAGCGGTGCCACGACCCCGAATCGAAACGGCTTCGTCATGCCTGGATTCCTTCCGTCGATCATGTCTTCGGTACAGCCGTAACGACGACCTGGCCGTCCGGGATTCATCGGTGCCGCGTCGACCGGACTAGGTTCGGTGGCATGAGACCAGCCACCGAAACCGACTCGCCGCTACTCGTCCGAACGGCGGCATCCTGCGGTGGTGGCCGATGCATTTCTTGGTGATGGTCGTCGGCGGGGACGTCGAACGGCAGCTGGCGCTCTACGGCGAGCGCACGCGGCTCACCCCGTATCGCCGCTACGTGTCCGAAGCCGACCTCGAGGTCGACCGACGGGTCTTGCGCGAGCACCCGGTCGACGGCCTCGATCCGGACGACATACCGGCCGTATTGCGTTGGGGCGCAGGTGATGCGATGGCATCCGAGGGTGTCGGCCACGACGAGCGTGGGTGGTACTACTGGGACACCGAGAACTGGCAGGCACAGTGGGACTATTGGACGGTCGGCGGCCGCTGGTCGCAACACTTGATCATCCGCACGGGCGGCACGGCCGTACGCCCCGACACCTGGTGCTACACAGGGGAACCCGACCCCCACCGACCCGAATGCTGGGAACCTGCGCGCCCCGGCAAACAGCTGCACGCCGCGCAAGCGCTCAAACGCGACATCGACTTCGACGCGATGCGGCGCAGGGCACAAGGCCACGCGGATGAGCAGTGGGACGAGTGGCATGCCAATGTCCTGAATGGACACCGTGATCCGCTACTGGAGCGATATGTAGAAGGGTTCACCCGCGCACAGTATCGAGCCCGAAATACCTGGCACCCAGCCTATCTCGTCATCGAAGGCCGGTGGCACGAACGCGGCGATCGCGGCTTGCGCGCCTATCAGCGACGAACGAGCGGCGCAGTGGACAGCGTTCGTCACCGAGCAGTTCGCCCGGTTGCCCGACGACGCCCTGATCACCTGCGTCGATTGTCACACCTGAACCGGTTGCGCCGCAGCGGACCTCGCCGCGGCGCACACCGTCAGCGCAGCAGACCCAAGGGTAGAACCACTGCCACGCTCAAACCCGCAGCCGCAATGGCCGAATAACCCACCCAGTGGATGAACGTCGCTGCCACCACCGGCAGGTACCGCCCTGCCGGAGCATGAGGTGTCCTGTTGGTCGTCATAGCCACTGCCATACCCACTCGATGTGCTGCCATGCACCCTGACCGAAATTTTCGGTGTGCCGGAAAACGCGACAGCGCAGCGGGTTGCGCGCACATGAAGCGGGTATTGCGAGTGCTATCGCGAAAAGGACGGAGGTTGTACAGCCACGATGACTCGAGCCCGCCACTCCCCACGTCCCCAGGATCCGCAGTTCTCGCGCGGCAGCGCGAGCACCAGCGCTGCGCCTGACCCGCTCGACCTCGACTTCCGTGCCGAGCCGGCGCAACTACCCGTTGTCCGGAACGCACTGCGGGATTGGCTGAGCCGGTCGGCGATGACTGCCGACCAGCAGATGGACGTCGTGCTCGCGGTGGGTGAAGCGTGCACCAACGCCGTCGAACACGGACATCGCGGCGATGGCGGGACCATCCGGCTTCGGGCGCTGATCGAAGCGAACGTCTTACGGGTCACCGTCCGCGATACCGGCTGCTGGCGGCCGCCGAAGGACGATCCGGCATCGTTTCGCGGTCACGGCGTCGCCATGATGCGCGCGCTGATGGACTCGGTGCGGGTGTGTCCGGGCGACTCGGGCACGTTCGTGGAGATGGATGCGCGGGTTCGCCGCTAGCCGGACTGTTCGGCTTGGGTGTGCCGGTCTTCGGCCGGTTCGGCATGCGTGGGGCGCAGCGCCGCATGTGCCTCGGCGAGCGTCGGGTAGACGCTGAGCAGGTCGGTCAAGCCGGTCAGCTGCATCGGCCGCAGCGTCGCGGGGTGACTCGCTACCACGACCAATCGCGTGCCACGCGGGTTCGGTTGGGCGCCCGCCGCCAGCACGGTCAGGCCCGATGAGGCCATGAATGTCACTTCCGACAGGTCCACGATGACACCGTGCGGCGCATCGGTGGTCTGCGCATCGTCGATGGCGGTGGCCAACTTCGGCGCGGTCAGCACGTCGATCTCGCCGCCGACCCGCACGACGGCCACGCCGTCGCGCATTTCGCGTGCTGTCGTCAGCCAGGTCCCAGCGGGACGTGCAGCTCGTTCCGGCGTCGGTGTTCCTGGCTCGTTGTCGGTCACGGGGTGAGTTTACATTGTATCCTCGCCCGCATCGGGTCCGCGTCAGTCGGTGGTGAGCGTGTGTTCGAGCCGGTCCAGCAGCGCTTCGAGGGCCTCCTCGAACTCCGCGGCGCTGTGGTCCTGGGACAGCTTGGGCTGCAGCCGGAACAAATGCGGGAACTCTGCCAGCGAACCGGCCGGTGCGCGCCCCGGCTCGGGGCCGGGCATCGGCGCTCGCGCGGCGACCTCCAGCAGCAGCTGCCCGAGCAGGAACGTCGTGTACGAGCGATAGGCGCCGACAGCGGCGTCGTCATCGAACCCGTAGGACAGCAAGGTATCGAGAAAAGTCTCCATCCAGCGCAGGCTCCGCAGCGGCGGACGCACCCACGGCGCCTCGGGCGGGCGAGTCGCGGTCAGCGGGAACAGTTCCGGATGATCCGACGCGATCTGCCGTACCCCGTGGGCGAGGCGCACCAGGAAATCCTGCCAGCCGTCCTCCTGCCTGCGGGCGGCCAACTGGTCGGCGTGCAGATCGTCGATGAGCAGGTCGACCATCCCGCTGAGCAAGTCCTCACGACTGTGCACGTATCGATACAGCGCCATCGCTTCGACCCCGCACGCCGCACCGAGCCGGCGCATGGTCAGCTTGCGCAGCCCCTCCTGATCGACGAGGTCGATGGCCAGCTCGAGGATCAGGCGGCGACTCAACGGTGCCCGCGATTCATCGCGCTCGCTCGACTCCGAGTCGCGAGAGTCCGGCACCGTCGCCAAATCCTCTACGCGATCGTCGTGATGTTCGTCCACCGGGACTTCCCCTCACTGCACGCGTTGAAGCAAGACCAACGGTCAGACTATTTCACCCTCGACCCACTACCCAACTACGCAACGGCAACGACACCCGGACCTATCCGCATCCAGCCGCTGACCTGCACAGTTTACAAGGTAAACGCCGCCAGCTACATTGTGTCGAATGTGCGGTCATGGCTCCGTCGACGGGCGTGCCACCGAGACCGGCGATGTGATCGACAGGTGCCTGATCGACGCCTCATCGTCGGACAACTGGCAGGACTTTCTGGTGCGGTTGGCGCACGGGGTGCGTCAGGTCGCGTCGGACCATCCGGAACTGTTCCCGCTCGCGGCGACGGCTCCGGCACAGGCGCCGTGGGTGCGGCCCCCGCTGGGCAGCCTGCGGTGGATGGAGACGTTCCTGAACACGTTGCTGGCGTACGGCTTCGATGACGACGCCGCGGTCAACGCCTACCGCTCGTACACGACCTTCCTGCTCGGACAGTTGCTACTACAGGTCGCCGCGCAGGGCCCAGCCGCGACGGAACTGCACCGGTCACGCAGCGACGGATTGACCGGCTTCCCGAACCTGTTCCGCTTGCAGCCCAAGCTTTCCCAGGACCACAGCGCCGCCGAGTTCGACGACGCGCTCGAGGCCGTGCTCGACCGGATCGAACGGATGCGCGCCGCCCGCTGACGCAACCGTCACTCGATGCGGCCATAGCCGTCTCGTCGGGACGAGAATCGTTGCGATGGAGCGTGCGTGAAGGTCAGCGAAGGCTGTGCGCCTTGGTGTCGACGATCTCGGCGGCGAGCTGTTCGATCGCGTCCCAGGCACGGTTGTCCTCGGCGACCGTGCGCGATTCGGGCGCGTTCGGCATGAACGGGTGGTGCACCGGGTCGAAAACGACAGCGGTGATCGCACGGTCGGCCAGATCGCGCAGATCGGCGGCGATCTGATCGACCGAGCCCACGCCGAGCGGACGGTCCGGCTCGGGTACGGGCTCGGCGTGGATCGCGAGCCGGATCCGGGGAGCGATGCCGGGTGGACGCGTGCCGCGCTCAGCGGCAAGCGCATTCGCGGCCCGCATGCCGCTGTCCAAGCTCGCCAGGGTGGGAAAAGTGGGATGCCAAACGCCGTCGTGGTCCACCGCCCGACGCAGGGCGGGTGCGGCGCTGCCGCCCACCCAAATGGGCGGCCCACCACGCTGGGCGGGCGACGGCGTCGCCAAGACATCGTCGAAAGTGACGAATTCGCCTGCGAAGGAGGCGATTTCGCCGCGCCAGAGTTGGGTGATGACGCTCAGGTATTCGTCCGCGATGGCACCGCGGCGGCGAAAGTCGACACCCAGCGCGCGGTACTCGAGCTCGGCGCCGCCGACACCGATACCGAAAACGACTCTGCCACCGCTGAGTTGGTCGATCGTGGCGATGGCCCGAGCGGTGTGCAGCGGATGTCGCAACGGCAGCACCGCGACCGAGGTGCCCACCTTGATCGTTCGAGTGCGGGCGGCGAGAAAGGTCAGTGCGGCGAAGCTTTCATAGAAGTCCTCCGGGTACGCCCGCCGCACGTCGGCAGGTTGGGCCAGATGGTCGGTGACCATCGCGAGGTCGAAGCCGAGACGTTCACAACCTGAACCCCATTCGGCCAGTCGGGCACCCGAGACCGCGGCGCCGTAATTGGGGATCGAGACACCGAACTG
Source organism: Nocardia brasiliensis IFM 10847 (assembly GCF_000710915.1). Lineage (GTDB taxonomy): Bacteria > Actinomycetota > Actinomycetes > Mycobacteriales > Mycobacteriaceae > Nocardia > Nocardia brasiliensis_A. Next base: position 48,733 of record NZ_BAUA01000149.1, on the reverse strand, counting down.
CATTTGCGCCGCCTTCTGTCGATCGGCCACCGAGGTCGGACTCCGCGGCCGAGCAGCGAACTGCCCGGCCGCCGGGTCGGTCAGGACGGGTGGATCCAGGCGCCGATCGGGGTCGGCGGCAAGGCGCGCACGACGGACATCACCGGGTTGCACCAGAATTGCGAGGACATGCAGACGAACGCGCCGGTCTTGTCGTAATTCCAAGCGTCGCCGTGCCAGGCCCAGGTCAGGCCGTCTTCCGACGGGCTGAAGGGGCATTGGTCCGGGGCCTTGCCGTTACACCCGTCCACGCCCCAGGGACCGACCGGATAGGCGGCCGCGGTGGGCGTCAGGGTCGCTCCCCCGGCCATCGACACCACGGGAACGGAGATGCCCGCCACGGCGGCGAGCAGCATTGCGGCACGTTTCATCGGAAATCCTCCTCGATTCGTCAACCGTGATCGGCGATCACAACGCGATCATCGCCTACCCGTGGCACAATGTTAGCAACTCAGTGGCTATCCCCACAAAGCGCTCGGTGTTCCGAGCAAGCCCCAGATCGCCGACCTCCGCGGGGTCGTGTGCGGCACCTTCGCCCAGCCGAGAGCAGTGTCGGCACAGCGTCGACGGCCGCTGCCGCCCTGTCGCGTAAGCACCGCTCCCGCGGATCACACCCCAGCGGACGGCGCGACTGTGGTCATATCGTCGGTGCTCGACGCTTCGGCGCGCAGCGCAGCACCGGCCTCGGCGAGCAGGCGCCGTGCGCGGGGGAAGTCCTGCAGCGCACCGGCCAGCACTTCGAGACTCACCTGTAGGGACAGCGCGGGAACACCACGGGCAGTGAGGATTTCGGCGGTCCACACGACGAAGTTTCGGAACAGGTCACTGTCGTCGGTGTACAGCCCGGCGGCCAGGAAATCGACGATGTGCGCAATGTCTTCGACGGTGCGGTCCCGTTGCGGGCCGGTGTAGGACCGCATGGGCGGGAAACGGTTCTCCAGTTCGGCCACCGTGGCCCCGACCAATTGCGGTGCACTGCGGGCGACCATCGTGTACTCCTGGTCGGCCAAGTGCGCAAGCACGGCGGTCCCGCTGCCGGTACGCCGCAGCCCGCGACCGAGGCAATCGGCCGCGGCCGGTGCGTCCGGCGCCCAGGCGTCCGCGCCGAGCAACCGGGCGTAGCGCCCATCCGGCCCGAATGCGGCCCCGCCCACCAGCACCGGCACGCCGGTGGCCTGACAGGCGGTGATGGCGGCATGGGCGGCGGGCAGCCGAGTCGGCAGCGACGAGGACAGCGCCACCGCCACCGGATTGTGCTGATGCAGGTGGGCGACCAGGTGGTGCGTGGGCACCTGCGCGCCGAGGAAATCCACCTGCCAGCCGCGCAGCCGCAGCACCTCGGCGACCAGCCGGGCGGGCAGGGCGTGCCATTCCCCGTCGACGCAGGCGATCGTGACGCGACCTGCCGCCGTCGTCGGCCTACTGGCCGGGTGGTGGGCGAGCGCCGCGATGACGCGATCGTTGATCGCGGTGGCGGCGTGCTCCTGCGCGACGGTGATCCGGTTCGCCGCCCATTCCGTCCCGACGCGCAACTGCACCGGCGCGATCACCTCCAGCAGCACCTGCTCCGGGCTCAGGCCCGCGTCGACGGCCGCCAGCACGAGATCCGCGGCCGCGTACTCGTCTCGCCCGGAAACCGTGTCCCACAGGCGATCTCGCAGTTCAGCGACCGGCACGGGCTCCGGCGTCACGCGGCGCTCACCCGGTCGCCGTCGGCGGCGCGGGCGTGGCGCGGTGCGGTGATCGCGACCACCGCGATGTCGTCGTGCTGGCGTTGGCCGACCCAGTGAGCCACGCGCATGCGAATGTGCTCGACGACGGCATCGGCAGGCATCCCCGCGCAATCGGACAGGGCTGCCGCCAGCCGCTCCTCGCCGAACATGTCCGCGCCCAACGGGCCGCCACGCGCCTCGGTGACTCCGTCGGTATAAAGCAGGCAGGTCTCCTCCGGCGCCAGCACCGTCGTCACCGTGGTCGCGCTGACCCGAGGCAGTACGCCGACCAATTGTCCTTGTGTCGCAACCCTTTCCACCGTGCCATCGCGGCGCACGATCAGCGGGGGCAGGTGCCCGCCACAGGTCAACCGCAGGCGCACACCGCCGTCGGCCCGCCGCATCGACGCCAGCACCAACGTCGCGAAACGGGTCGGTCCGGACGACAACAGCGCGCTGTTGAGCAGATTCAGCACGCGCTCGTGGTCCTCGGCCATGGAGACCAACGCGTGCAGGGTGTTGCGGATCTTCCCGGTGAGAATCGCCGCCTCCAGACCCTTGCCGCATACGTCACCCAGCACGACGAGCGATTCCCCGCCGGGTGTCACGGCGGGGTGCACGTCGTAGAAGTCCCCGCCGATGATCTCGTGGTTCTCCGCGGCCCGATAACCGCCGGCCAGTTCGATACCGTCCATCCGATGCAGTCGCGGCGGGAGCAACTCGCGCATGAGCGCGCCGGTGATGCTCGCCTGCTCGGCATAGAGCCGGGCCGCGGACAACGCGCCGCCCGCCCGCGCGGCGAACAGTTGCGCGAACACCTCGTCGCGTTCACTGAACACCTGCTCGCCGGTGCGACGCAACAGCACCAGCGCGCCCGCGGGCACCCCGTGGCCGGGCAGCGGGGTGATCACGACGGATCCGACTGGACCCGGAAAGCCCTCGGGCACAAGCCATTTCGGCAATGTGGCCGAGTCGATCCAGCGGGACGGCACGGGCGGGAAGCCGCGCAGCGCCTCGCTGAGCCCCGCCACGGTGGCCGGATCTTCCTCGATGGTGTGGTGGCTCACCCGATCGCCGGAACAGCAGTAGGTGATCGGCAGTCGTGCGCCGACGGCCGGCGCTACCAGCACGGCGGCATCCGCGATATGGCGTGCCGCCATCCGCACCGTCGCTTCCATACAGCGTTCGACGTTCAACGATGCCAGCAGCATGTCCGATGTCTCGGCGAGGAACGCGGTTCGCTCCCGTTCCTCGCGCAGCGCCGCGTGGGCTCGGCGCAGCGATTGGGCGTCGTCTTCGACCAGCCACCAGACCACCGACCGATCGGCCAAGGGCGTGGCGTGCGCTTCGATCGGCTGGTCGCCCAACTGCCCCGACACCACTGCGCTCGACGTGGCCGTCCCCGCGGCCAGTGCACTGTGCGTCTCCGACAACCAGTGCAGTGCGGTGTCCTCGAGCCGCGCACCCGCGGCGAGGGCGACCGGCAGATCGTGCACGCCGGGACTGGTCGCCACGACGATCCCCGCAGGGTCGGCGATCAGCACCGGATACGGCACCGTCGACAATCGAGCGCGGTACTCGAGCGCGGGCAACGGATCCCCGACCGGATGCGCCACGTCGACCGACTCCTCCAGCAAATCTCCTCCAAAGAATGACGACGCGGCCGAGCCGTGCCCGTTGGCTTACTGCAGGCCGGCTCGATCGAAACCTTCCCGATCGGTATCACGCGCAACGGTCACGGCACCGCGCGGTGCGACGAATTCGACCGTGGTACCCGACTCGTCGGACGTGACGCGGGTATCGGGCACCAGCGCGCGCATCATCGCGAGACCGCGTCCGCGGTCGGTCATCCGGTCCGGCGGGCGATCCAGCCAGTGCCCGGTATCCGACACCACCACCCGAATCACCTCGTCCGCGCCGGCCCGAAGCGTGATCGGCCCGCCATCGCCGCCGTGGCCGTGCTCGATCGAGTTGGAACACGCCTCGTTCACGGCCAGCAGCACATCGTAGGCGAGGTGCTGCTCGATACCGGTCTGCGCCAGCCACGACCGCAACGCCTCGCGCACCCGGCCCAGCTCCTCGGCCACCGCGCTGAACTCGAGCTGGAGTGACGGAACTCCCTGGTGCAAACCGTCCAACGCTGACCTCGCTCGTTCGTTCGTGCCTCGTCCGCTCACCGATGATCGCTGATGCCACCGGTCGCGGTGATCGCGTCGTCGACGCGGTCGAATATCCGCAGCACTGTCGTCAACCCGGTGACTTCGACCAGCCGTCGCACGACCGGCGAGGCCACCACACGCAACTCCGCTTCCGCTTGCATGCCACGCAGCAGCACGTTCAATCCCGACGAGTCGAAAAATTTCACCGCGGACAGGTCGACGACCAGCGGTCGCGGTGCGTGGGTGACAGCCTGCTCCAGTGCCTCCGCCATCCGCGGCGCCGTATAGATATCGACTTCCCCGGCTACGACCACGACGATCGCCGCACCCTTGGAAACAACGTCGACCGCGAAACCGGGCAGTTGGTCTTCATGTCGCACTTGACGACCTTTCTGACAGTACCGAGCACCGCGCCCCACCCGCCGCACGCACGACTCATACTCGACCGGCGCAGATCCCCTCCGCGACCGTGGGCACAAGACGATGCGATGCACCGGACGCGACAGGGTGAATCCACCCGAGTCCGCCGTCAGGGCGCATGCGCGGCTGTGTTTTCAACCACGACGCAATATCGGATTCTAGTCACCCGGCGCCGCCCCATCCCTCCCGGTCCTGAATCCCTCGGCCCCGGGGGTGTTCCGTGTCGGTTGAACGGTCGATGGAACGCGCACCCGCAGCGCGGCCAACCGAGCCACAAACTCTTCCGGGCTGCTGCTCAGGTGACGACTTCCCGTGGGCCGGTCCTATCAGTGATGGCGCCAGGATACTCAGCGGCCTCCGGTGGCCGACGTGCTGGCGACATACACATGGAATGCGCGCTCGGACTCCCCAATTCGACGATCCTCGTGCAAGGTGAATCCCGCCCGCTGTATGAAGTCGATGACCTGTGCTGTCGGCCGGTTGATCAGACCGTTGCGCCACGGCGCCGCCTCGACGTAGGACGGGTCCGCGACCCCGACCACCAAACGGCCACCGGGCCGCAACACCCGCCCGAGCTCAGACAACGAGGTCACGAGTTCGTCGTCGGGGATGTAGTAGATGGTGTTGACCGTCGCGATGCCATCGAGAACACCGTGCTCGAACGGCATTTCACGCATCGGCGCCTGGAACAACTGCAATCGTTGCTGTTCGAGGGCTTTCTCGAACCGCTTCTGTGCCGTAGCGACCATCGTAGGCGACGGGTCGATGCCGTACACGCATCCTTGCTCGTGGACCCGATCGAGCAATATCCGCAGCCCGTGGCCGCCGCCGAACCCGATGTCGGCAATGTGCTCACCGGGGCGCACTGCCAACGCTTCGATCGAGCCATCGATGACCGCCCGGTTGAAAATGTTGAGCCCATTGGTGATCTGGCGCCCCCACCAACCAGTCGGGAAACCGAGCTGGCGAGCAAACGGACCCATGAGTGGAAGTCGAAGGCGCACGAGCCCCAGCATCGCATAGACGATCACCCCAGGTTCGACGCGCACCGAACTATCCCCTGGTACGCCGAGACCGTGCGCTCTACGCCAAGGCGAACCACGGCTATGGGGTTCGGTGTCCCCACACTTGCGCGGAGTCAGCACTACTTCGAGGACAACGCTCAACCAAGCGTATAGCGTTGATCTGCTTCGTATTTCATGCACTACTCGACATCGGTTAGCCGATCAGGAGGACCCCTGTGTCGATCACGACCCGAGCCGCCGCACCGGTCGACACCGGTGCCTGCGCGCGCGTGCTCGCGGAGGCTTTCGCCGAAGATCCGGTGATGTCCGCGATTTGGCCGGACCCGCGGAAACGACACCGCGCGCTCCCCCGCTACTTTGCTGCCTCCCTGCGCCACTTTCACATATCCGGCGGCGGCGTGCAGGTCGCCACCGACCCGGACGGGCATCTCGGTGGTGTGGCGGTGTGGGATCCGCCAGGCCAGTGGGATCAACCATTCTCACGTACTCTGCGCGCCGTACCCGAACTTCTGCCTGCGCTGGGCCGCAGGACCCGCGCCGCGATCGCAGTCCGCACCACTCTGGACGCGCACCATCCCGCGTCGACGATGCACTGGTACCTGGCCAATATCGGAACATCGGAAACCCACCGCGGTCAAGGCTATGCCGCCCGACTCCTCAGCGACCGCCTCGCCCAATCACCCGACACCGCCGCCTACCTCGTCTGCACCCGAGAGAAGAACATCACCTTCTACGAGCACTTCGGATTCGAGATCACCGACACCTTCTCGCTTCCCGTTGGCGACAGACCGCTGATGTGGGCTATGACTTATCCAGCCGAAACCGCCTAGCGCCCGGCCCGCTCAGACAGCCGAGCACCGCTGACAATACGGCCCCATCCTCACGACAAGCGCTGACAGCGCGTGTCGATTACGAACCAGACGTCGACCCGGCGCTGGTAGCGTCGGGAAATGGAGTCCGAAACCGGCACGGCCACAAATGAATTGGCCGCTGACCCGACCAGCCCGTTCGTGTTGTCCCCCGACTTCTACCGCGACCCACAGGGGGCCTACGGCGCATTGCGCGCGCGGGGGCCGGTAAACCGAGTGGTGTTTCCCGACGGCAGTACCGGATGGCTCATCACCGGCCATGCCGAGGCAAAAGCGGCCTTCGGTCATCCAGGAATCAGCAAGCGGCTGGGCTCGGCAGGCGCGCGGGCAGCGCTCGAAGCGAACAACGCCGGTCACCAGCTCCAGGCCGGCCCCTTCGAACACATGCTGGTCTTCTACGATCCACCTGAACACACACGCCTGCGCTCCTTGCTCACCAAAGCGTTCTCGACTCGCGCGGTGCGCGGCCTCGCTCCGCGCGTCACCGAACTCGCCGATCACCTTCTCGGGGAAATAGCCACCGTCGGCGAGGTCGTGGATCTGCTGGACAGTTACGCAGTGCCACTGTCGATGTCGGTGATCTGTGAGCTACTCGGAGTGCCCGACACGGACCGCGCGAGGTTCCAGAGCTGGTCGACTGTCATCGTGTCCAGCGAGCACGCAGCTCGCGATCGGATGACGGCCGCGACAGAGTTCGTCGCCTACATAGATCACCTCATAGCCGCACGTACCACTGAACCGGGTCCTGATCTGCTCTCCGAACTCATCGCAGCGGGCGCGGACGGCGAACGTCTCACGCCGCGTGAACTGCGCAGCATGGTGCTAGTTCTGCTGGTCGCCGGCTTCGAGACAACCGCGAACCTCATCGGCAACGCTGCGGTAACCCTGTTGTCCGACAACGATACTCGCCGACAAATTCATAGCGACGCCACACGCATTCCAGCGTTCATCGAGGAGGTCCTCAGATTCAGGTCGCCGACCAGCGAAACCACTTTCCGTTACACGACAACACCGATCACGCTGGGTGGCATCGAGATAGCCGCCGGGGAGCTGATCGTCGTATCGGTGGCAGGAGCGGGGCGCGATTCTCGCCGCTTCGCTGACCCACAGCAGTTCGACATCGATCGCCCTAACAACACCGAGCATCTCGCGTTCGGACACGGAATCCATTTCTGCGTCGGCGCGCCCCTGGCCCGCATGCAGGGCTGCATCGGCCTGACGCAACTGCTGACGCGCTACCCCGACCTGGCACTCGCCGCCGAACCCACTTGGCGCACAAGCTTCGCCATCCGGGGATTGACCGCCTTACCCGTACGTCTGCGTCCATGATGGCCGCCGGTGAGAGCATTCGCTCGCGACTATTCGGCGACATGCCCAGGAGAACCGGAATCCCGCACCCTCGGAAGAGATTCCGGTTCTCCTGCAATCCGGGGACGGACACCTCTGGGGAGGCGGCTACTTCTGGATTACGGAGAGGATGTTTCCGGCCGGATCGGTGAACCAGACGATCCCCTTCCGCCATTTCGGCACGATGCTGCGGGCTCAGCTGGATGAGCCGGATGTAGTTGTCGTCGGGGTCGATCGCGGTGGCGAACAGGCTGCCGTCGCGGTCTTCGAGCTCGGCCGGACACCGCCCGCCGAGGTCGGCGATGCGGCCGGCTATGGCGTGCGCGTTGTCCACGTCGACGTTCCGGATCGCCCGTCCCGGTTCGGGATTGGTGTCCCTGACGTTGTCGCGGCTGTCGATGAAGACGTAGAAGCCGCCGAAATCGAGCCGCAGGGAGTCACTCCGGCAAGGCCAACCGCGGCCGCGCCAGCACAGCTTCCGTCCGCACGGCGACGTAACCACCGCCGACCACGACGACGTGATCGGACTCCCGGCTCCAGTACAGGTGCGAGTAGCTGGACTTGTCGTCGAACATCTCCGGCGGCAGCGGGATATATGTGCGGTCGTCCGGGAAATAAAGCACACCGACGTCGCCCTCGTCGTTACCACCGAACTTCAGCAGCAGCCCGGCGTCTGGTCCCGGCCGCACCGCCATCACGTTCGTCCAGGCTTCGACATGCCGGACCGGAGTCCCGCCGCGATGGATCTCGTGCAGGCGGCGATCGGACAGATAGAAGAACCCGTCGTCCCCCGCGGGTACCGAGGTGAACTCGACGAACGAGCGCTGAGCAGCCATGTCGAACGCACGCACACAGCCGGTGCCTGCCTGGTTCAGTTCGTACCCGCTTCCGTCCCAGACCAATACGGTGCTGCCGTCGGCCAGCCGAGCGGCGCCGGTCATCGGACGCGCCGCGTCGCCGAGCGCACTCTTCACCACGGCAGCGTCGCGAATACCGGGAATCCGTTCCCACACACCGGATTCCGCGAGCCACAGCGGACCGGGCAACGGGTCACCCACATTCATCCCACCGAAGCGCAGCAGGTGCGTCTTCACCTCGTGCAGCACCACGGGACGCGCACCGAGGAAATAGCATTCGTGCGCGTAGAGGTCGGCGCCGCCGGGCCCCTTGGCAGGCAGCACTCGGGGCGCGTCGTCCGAGCCGTCCACCAGGATCGGCCCGAACGCGCGTGGGCGCGCCTTCGTGTCGACGGTGGACTGCGCGAGCCATCCGCCACCGGGCGACCGCGCCGCCGCCACCCAGAATTCGTTACGCTGCAACGCCAAACGCGGCGGCCACGCCGCGAGGTCCCACAACTCCACTCGCGGCGTTCGACCATCGCTGTGCGACAACAGGAATCCGTCGACTATGTCATCGAGGACACTCGCGATCGGCGAGGCGGGCGCGGTCTGCACGGCCGCAGCCGGAGTTCCGTCGTTGCCCAGGTACTGTGCCCACATCAGTTCCGGATCTCCCGGGAACTCCCCTGCGGCGGGCACCGCGAGATCGGTTGCCTCCCAATACCCCAGCTTGCGGTCCACCGCCGCCCGCAAGGTCGCCACGATCCCCCGATACTTCCGCTGCTCACCTTTCGGCAGGGGCACGAGCTGCTCTTCGACCCACTCCAGCACCTCCGCGACATGTTCAGCGGGTACGTAGAGTCCGGTCGTGTAGTTCCCGCCGAACCACCCCGACGAGAACTGCCCGCTCAAGTGCGGATGTGCCGCAACGACTTCGGCGAACAGCGCGTCCGGCGCGTACGCCGCCTTCGGCGCGAACACCGAGTCCGGGAACACCCGCCCCGTCTCGAACGCGAGGCTCAGCGCCAGTCCGCGCTCGTATCGGTAGGGCAGCATCGACGCGCTGAACATGACCGCCGCGACGGACACGGCGGCTGCCGCGGCCCGTCCGTCCGTGCCATGCAGCAGCTCTCGTACCTGCCGCCAGAGGTTTTCGGCATCCGGATGCACGCGATCCAACGCCGTCGGCCCGGTGGCACTGCCGAGCAGCCGGGGCACGAACTGCTCCCGGATCGCGTCCTCGTCCACCAGATGCAATGTGCAGTCGTATCCCATGATCCTCCGCCTCGTCCTGCGCACCCACATGCAACCACGGACGCACTCGGCGGGCGAGCACGGGTCGTCGGACGAGGCGAGCACAGATCCCCGCAGGTGCCTCGATGTCGGACCAGCGTCGGCTCAACCCCCGCGAACAGCCGCGCCGGTATCGGGCCGAACTCACCAGGCAGCGCATCCGCACCGCGGCCACGCGCGTTTTTCGAGGCCGTACGACAGTAGGCAATGCGTGAAATCGGCCTGTCGAAGACCCCCGCGCGCAACAAAGCCGTTGCGGCAGAACAGCACAGAACGACGCGGCGGCTATCCGGTTGGCGCCGATCCCGCCTCCCGCAAACGCGCCACCACTGGACCATCGGCCGCAGCCGGGCGGGCCTGCGCCGCGAGCGCGACATTGCCGTCGGTGCAGACCTGGTCCGCGACGTCGGTGAGCAGGTCCTTGATCAAGAACGGCACGCCGGCCAACGGCCCGGTCGGGTGCACCGCGGCCGCGCTTCGCCGTCATTCCGGCAGCTCCGGGCCTGGATTCGTTATCCGGTTGGGCCACAACGGCTTGCGATAAAATGCGGCCCCGGCTACCCCTGGCTGCCCGAGAGGTAGCCGGAACCGGCGCGGGCACGAGACGCTACCCGCGGGGAATGAAGGGGAGCAGCACGTACGGGCGCTGGTCGGCCGTCCCGACCAACGTGGTTCGACCGTCGAAGACCGGGTTGTCGCGGTCACCCGGCAGTTCGTGCCAGTACGCACCGCTGCCCAGCAGCTCGCGACCGTAGGCGCGCTCCTGTGCACCGGGCAGGCCGTGCGTGTAGTCCTGACCACGCACCGACAAGCCGATCTGGTACCCGGCGGGCGCGACGATCGAGAAGGGCCAGATCTCGACATCGGCTTCGTACACGGTCCCCGGCGTCACCGGCGCCGCTTCGGTGTGCGCGTGCCACGGCCGATACGGGAGTGAACGGTCCGCGTCGAGTGTCCGCTGCGACAGGCGCAGCCAACCCTGCGCGAGGGGGCCGTGCGGTTCGAACGCGGTGGGGAAAAGGACTTCGGTACCGGTGGGATCGAACAGGTGCATGGTCACGAACAGATCCGCGTCGGTCGTCGTGGACGAGACGAACAACTTCAGCGCGGCCGGGCCGGTGAGTTCGAGCTCCTCTTCCAGGACCGGCAGCTTGAACATGACCCCCGCCGAGCGCGCCCGGGTCGTCACCTGCTGATTCGACGTCGGCACCTCGCGGGTGATCGACCCGGCATCGATATCGAGATAGCAACGGGTCCACTCGGTTCGGGCCAGCGGCCACTCGTTCTCCGCTCGGACGATGAAGCCGTCCGGCGTACGCACTTTGAGCTGGACCCGGGGCTTGGCGTCCCAGCCGTTGTTCTCGCCCTTGAGGAAGTGGTCGAAGAACTGCCGCTGCAGATCCACACCGTAATCGGTGTAGAACTCGGTCCAGTGCTCCAGCCCGTGCACCTCCAGCCATTTCTGCTCGGAACCGACACGGGTGAAACCCTCGAAGTTGCCGCGGGAATGCAGCCCCATCCCGCCCCAGTTCGAGGCGGACAACACCGGAACGGTGATCTTTTCCAGCACCGCGGAACGGTCTTGGTAGTAGCTGTTGACGGTCGGGTTCGCGCGCAGCACGGCACCGATGTCGATCGCGTTGTCCCGCAACTCCTGTTCGGTCCGGATCGGCAGCCCGGACACGCGGCGTCCGGTGTGTGGATTGATCTCGGCGTCGGCCCGGCCGTGCTGCACGCTCTCCACCTGGTAGGGCATCCAGCTGGGCAGGAATTCGGTGGCGATGCCGCCGTGGTGGGTGTATTCGCGGTAGTAATCCGAGGCGCCCTCCCACGGGCAGATCGCGGCCAGATGCGGCGGCGCGAGTTCGGCGACCTGCCACTGATTGCTGGCGAGATACGAAATGCCCAGCAGGCCGACCTTTCCGGTGCTCCACGGCTGTGCGGCCGCCCACTCGATGCACTCGTAGAGATCCTGCGTTTCGCGAGGCGAGAAGAAGTCGATCGCGCCTTCGCTGCCGCCCGCGCCGCGGGTGTCGATCCGAACGCAGACATAGCCCGCGGGCACCCAGCGTTCCGGGTCCGGATATTCCCAGACCTGGTAAGCGTTGGTGGACTGTGCGGCAACCTCGGGATGTTCGTCGATCAGGCTTTGCAGTTGACTCGTGTAGCCCACCGCGAAAGGCAGTCCTTTGCCGTAGGGGCTGGCGGCGAGAAGTACGGGGTGCGGCTGATCGTCGTCCGGGCGGAAGATGTCCGCCGCGAGGGTGACGCCGTCGTCCATCGTGATCCGCACATCCCAATCGACGCGCATACCGTGGCGCAGTTCGCTCTTCGGTGCGTAGTGCTCTGTCATGACAAACCCTTCTGTGTGGTAGCCGGGCCCATTGCCGCCATGGCGGCTAGGCCGATCAGGGGAATTACGGTCAACTGGACTATTCCGGCCGTATGCCAGCCGAAACCGTCCCGCATATGCGCGAAGAAATATCCGGACGCGGCAGCGGGGATGTACATCGCGGCGACGAAAAGGCCGCTGACCCGCCCGAGATATTCGACGTCCACCGAACGTTGCATCAGCGCGCTGGTGTTCGTGTAGACGATCCCGGTGAAGAAGATGCCCAGGAGCAGAGACAGCATCATCTGCCCGATGAGCGGGGCCGCGAATCCGAAGATGGCGACGCCCAGGATCATGATGCCGAGGAAACCGGCCACGTTGAGCAGCCACTGATCTACGCGGTCGGCGACGGCGCCACCGACGAGCGCGCCCAGCGCCCCGATGCCGAACATGCTCGCGGCCCACCCCGCCTGCGCGGGCGTGAAGCCATGGGCGTCACGGAGATACGTCGGATACAGGCCGAGGTACCCGTAGATCGTGAAACCGCCCGCCGCGGCGCCGATGGCGGCGCACACCACCCGACGATTCAAGAATCGCAAGGCTGCGCCGGTAGGCGTAGCCGAAATGCCCATTGCCTGAACGCGTCCGAGCTCGGTAACGGACTCCGGTACCAGGAAGAGCACCAAAAGGATGATGACCAAACCGATTCCGCCGAACACGAGCAATGGTGCGCGCCAATCCCCGGTCGCGGACAGAATGGCGCCGCCGAGCAAGGGCCCGGTGAAGGCGCCCAGACCGAAGGCCGCATTGATCGAACCGATCGCGAAACCGCGGTTGCGGCTGAAGTAGGCGCCGACGGCCGCGAAGAGCGCCGCGTTCTGCATCCCTTCGCCGACACCGGACAGGACGCGCCACAGGGTCATGTCAGCGATCCCGATCGCCGTCGCCTGCAAGGCGCAGCTGACGGAGAAGATGACCAGACTGCCGATGATGATTCGCTTGCGGCCGAAACGATCCGCCAGATAGCCGGCGGGAATACCCGCCAGGCCCATCCCGAGGGTGAAGATGGTGGCGATGATGCCGGCCTGACCGCCGGTGAGGCCGTAGGTCGTCTTGATGTCCGGTAGCAGGATCGCGAAAACCTGCCGGTCCATCGCGTTGATGAAATACGAGAGATCCAGAATGAGCAGTAGGAAGAGCACCCGGCCGCGCAGGGCCACCGGCGCCGGGGCGGTGCCGAGCTGTCCGGTCAGTGCTGCCGAGGCCTGGCGCGGTCGGGGAATGACATGAAAACTCCTGAAACAAATCAATGCTGTTCAAAAAATCGAGAACAATTTGAGGCCGAATTCCACTTCCCGCAATTTTTGCTTCCGGAGTTTTCTGGCTGCCATCGCCTCGTTCAGCGAGATCGGCACGAACCGGATGGCGTCGGGCGCCTTCAGCTGCGCGATGCGGTCGAGATCACCGGAGATGACCGTGCCGATGGTCGCGTACCCTCCCCCGGTCACCGCGTCACGCAGCAGGCAGATCGGTTCTTCGCCATTGGGAATCTGAATGGATCCCATGGGATATCCGAGGTCCACCACGTTGCTGGGGTTGTCACCCGCGCCGAACGGGGGTTCGCGCTCGACGAAAGTCAGTGCAGGACCGTGCAATCGATAGCCCGTGCGGTCCGACACCGGAGACACGGTGAACACCGACGAGAAGAATCTCTCGACGCTGTCCTCGTCGAACCGGTAGTGACACAGGCCCGGCACCACCCGAATGCGAGAGCCGCCCGCGAGCGTCGGGCGCAGTCGGCTGTCGACCGCACTGCCCGGGCCCGGGCACGCGCCCGACTGCGCGAAACCGATCGGGAGTTCGTCACCGGTGCGAATCGGCGCGCCGCGCAAACCGCCGATCGCCGAACTGACGTAGGTGGATCGACTGCCGAGAAAGGGTGGGGTGTCGATGCCGCCCCGGATCGCGATGTACGCACGGCACCCCGTGCGCAGGGTGCCCACAGTCAGCGTCCGGCCCGATGCTACGCGCAAGGTCGTCCAGTTCTCTTGCAGCACACCGTCGATCCAGACCGGCACGTCCCCGCCGGTCACCGCGACATGGGTGGGCGCATCGAACCGCAGCGCCGGGCCGACCATGGTCACTTCGAGCGTGGCCGCCGACGGATGGTTCCCGACGAGCAGGTTGGCGCAGCGGTGGGAGAACTGATCGAGCGCGCCGGACGGGGGCAGACCCATCGCGTAATACCCGTCGCGGCCCAGATCTTGTACCAACGTGTGCGCACCCGCGGTCTCGACGGTCACCATCGGAGTTCTCCCGCAAGCTCTGCGGCATAGCCGACGGGATCATCCAGGAATCTCGCGAGCACGAACGCAACGGGACGCCGATTGTATTGGTAGGTGCCGCTTTTCGAAGAAGCGCGGATATCGCGATACTGATCGCCGTCGATCGGGCGGAACCGGATGAGACCGGCGGCCTTCGTGAGCACCATCGAGTTCTCGAATCCGGGCAGGGTCTGGCCGAGGTCGACGACGGGGACCGGCGACCGGCCCAGCAGCTGATATCCGCCGACTCCGCTGGTCGGATAGACCACCGTGAACGCACCGCCGTGCGCCACCGCGCGGGCCGGAGTCTCGGTGCGTGGACGCAGATACTTCGGCGCCTGGATCTGCCTGTCCCTCGGCACCAGTTGCACGCTCTCGGTGTTCCCCGGCTTGAAACACGGGAAGGTGACGATGAACGGCGCGGACGAATGCGCGGCGATGAGCTCGCCGACGGACGAGAAGTCGTTCACCCGCGCGGTGTACTGGATATCGGTCTCGGTCGGCGATTGATGCCGATCACGGAACTTCGCACAGGTCTGGATAGTCCACGGGTCGTCGTACCACACCGGTATCTCCACGATCTCGGTGTCGAGGGTCACCGTCTGGGCGTCGGCGAACTGCGTGTGCAGGCCGTCGAGTATCCGGATCAGGTGCCGCGGGTCGAGGAGTTCGGGATCGAGCCGAATCATGTAGCTGGCATTCGCCGGTGCGATGTCGATGATTCCGGTCAGCCCGAGGCCGCCGAGCCCCGCCGTGATCGCTTGAATGCGCAGGGCCGCAGCGAGATCCATTGCCTCCCCGAATTCGACGAAGACGAATTCGTCGCCACCGCAACTCACCCGCGACCCGTCCCGCAGGAATTGATAGGGCGCCGTGATCACGGCCGGTCCGCCTTCGCGAACGCCGAGCGCACGGCGACGCCCGCCGCGGCCAGCCGCCGCCGGACCGCGGCGGCGATGTCGACGGCGTTCGGCCGGTCGCCGTGGACGCAGATCGACTCGACCGGCATGGCGATCGAGGTGCCGGCCGTGGTCGTCACCGAGCCGAAAGCCAGCTCGACCGCCCGGGCGGCCACCAGTTCGGGATCTTTCGGCTGCGGCCGCGGTTCGACGATGTTGATGCCGTCGGCGTCGAAGTCCAGGTCCGCCGCGTTCTCCGCGATCGCGGGCAGTCCCGCGCCGCGAACGGCGTCGAAGGCGGCGGTCGGCGCGAACATCAGCGGGATGCCGGGCTCGATGTCCTGTAGTTGCCGCGTGACGGCGACCGCGAGCCCCGGCGAACGGCAGATCCGGCCCATCAGCGCACCATGGGGCTTGACGTGGGTCAGGGCCACCGCCTCGGTGGCGGCGATCGCGTGCAGCGCGCCGACCTGGTACGCGATGTAGTCGACGACGTCGGAATCGGTGGCGGGCAACGCGCGGCGGCCGAAGCCGAGCAGGTCCGGATAACCCGGGTGCGCGCCGACGGCGATACCGGCGGCACGCGCCTGCACGACGGCGGTCCGCATGGTCGTCGGATCACCGGCGTGGTATCCGCAGGCGATGTTCGTCGTCGTGACGAACTCGAACAGCCTCGCGTCATCCCCCAGCGCCCATCGGCCGAAACTCTCGCCCGCATCGGCGTTGATGTCGATCACTCGCGTACTCATCTGCTTACCTTCTGACTGGACTGAATTGGCGCATAACGGCTTTCACCGCGCACAGAACCGCCGGAGCGACCCGGACAGGGTTTCGAGCAGGCGGTCCGCGTCGGCCCGGTCGAAAACCAGCGGGGGTCTGATCTTCAGCACGTTGGCCCCCGGCCCGGACGCGGAGATCAGAACGAAGTTCCGGCGCATCTCGTCGACGACGGCTTTCGCGAGCGCACCGTCGGGCCGCCCCGACGTCGGATCGATCAGGTCGACTCCGATGAACATGCCGGCTCCGCGCACCTCGAACACCTCCGGCAATTCCGCTGTGGCGCGGCGCAGCTCGTCGTGCAGGTAGGTTCCGAGGCGGTGCGCGTTGTCCATCAGGCGCTCGTCTCGGAGCACGTCGAGCACCGCTCGCGCCGCCACGATGGGCACGGTGCTGCCGCCGAAGGTGTTGAAGTAGCGGACGTTCTCGCCGAAGGCACGGCCGATCTCGCTGCCGAGCACGGCGGCCGCGATCGGAATACCGTTGCCCATCGGCTTTCCGATGGTCGCGATGTCGGGGACCACTCGATGGCGCTGGAACCCCCACCACGCTTCGCCGGTGCGGCCGAAACCCGATTGCACTTCGTCGGCGATATAGACCCCACCGGCGCGACGGACCTCCTCGGCCAAGGCGCCGAGCACCGTAGTCGGGTCAGCGAACACGCCGTCCGACGAGAAGATGCTGTCGGCGATGAACGCGCAGAGCCCGAAACCATGGCGGTTCAGATCGGCGATCGCGGCGCGGATCTGGTTGCGCATGAACTCGGTGAAGTCGCCGGATACACCGTGGCGGACGCTGTCCGGGGCCGCGATGGTCCGGACATGGGGTCCGAGGGGCGAGGTCTTGCCCAGGGATGGAGAAAAGGCCGCCACGGTTTCGGTCACACCGTGATATGCGTTGGCGGTCACGATGATTCCGGCATTTCCGGTGTGTGCGCGAGCGATGCGGATCGCGAGGTCGTTGGCTTCCGAGCCGGTGCAGGTGTAGGTCACCCGGTTCAGCTCGCTCGGAAACGTCGAGAGCAGATCTTCGGAGTAGTCGAGGATCTGATCCTGCAGATACCGCGTGTTCGTGTTGAGGATGCCGAGTTGGCGAGCGACAGCGTCGGTCACGGCCGGGTGGCTGTGACCGATCGAGGCGACATTGTTGTAGGCATCGAGGTATTCGTTGCCGTCGGCGTCGTACAGATGGACGCCCTGTCCACGACAGACGTCTACCGGATCGGTGTAGAAGAGCTGATATCCAGGCCCTAGCAAGCCCTTTCGGCGTTCGATGCGAGCGCGGTTGCGCGGCGGCTGGCGTTGGAGATCGTCGTCGGAGAATCCGTTCACCATCTCCGGTCGCCGCGCCCGCGCAGCGGCTGCCTGCAATTCCATGGTGTGCCTACGCTTTCGAGGAAAAATCGCTGATCGAGTGGATGCGATCGAGCACCGGCGTCCACTCGGCTCCGATAGCCCGCAGCACCATCCAGTCCCGGACGGCGTGGGACAGGACGTAGTCGGCGCGGGCCGGGTCACGCCGCGCGCGCCACTGCGCGATCAGCGCGCGTTGCAGGCTGCGCGCCGCGGCCGCGATCGGCAGCAGCGCGAGCGCGGCACGGTCGAGGGGACGCACGCTGAGATAACCCGTCAGCAGATCGAGCCCCCGCCGCCACGGATCATCGCCGGCATCGAGTTGATTCGACACGGCGATGGCGACATCGAAGAGTTCCGCGGTGCGGCCGGTATCGCCGAAATCGACGATGCCGCAGACATATTCCGGGCTAGCGGCATCGACAAGAATGTTGTGCGCGCTGAAGTCTCCGTGCACCACCTGATGGTGGAGTCCGGGGACACGGTCCTGCACCTGGCCGGCGTAGGCCTCGAAGATTCGCTCGCCCGCTCTGCGGTCCCCGAGATCGGCGACCTCATCGAGTAACGGCCGAAGTGCCGGGAAATATCGCAGATCCCAGGCGAGGGTCCGGTCTTGCGCGGGGTGGGCGAATCCGGCCAACGCGTTGGTGATCGCCGCTTGCATCCGGCCGACTGCGGCGAGTTGCGCTGCGGTGGGCTGGTTTTCACTCAACGCGGAGCCGGGCAGGAACTTCATCACCCGCAATACGCGCGTCCCGGTCGCGTCCGCCGGCATCAGGTCGTATTCGTATGCTCCCTCGATCCCGGGCAGCAGCGCGGGAATCGGCAGGTCCGGGGCCACCGCGGCGATATGGCACAGCACCGCGGTCTGCAGGTGCACGACGCTCGTCGCCTCTTGTGTCCCACTGACTTTGACGAGCAGTCGCTCCGCTCCATCGTCGAAGAAGAAGGTGTCATCCTTCTCGGTCGAGATCCGGGTGAGGTGGCCGCTACGCCCGAAGTACTGACGCAGTGCCGCACGGACAGTCCGTTCATTCAGTGGACGTGTGGCACCGCTGAGCCCGCTGGCCGCCATGAGTGCGTCGAACCGGGACTTCGCCGACGGGGACGGCGCGTGAAACCCGTTGGTGCAGGGCATGTTCACTCCTCGAAGCAGGACTGGATAGGCTCGGCTGCCGGTACGCCGACATCTAGGTGGCGACCCAGCCGCCGTCGATCAGCAGGCTCGAGCCGTGGATGTACCCGGCCGCGGGCGAGGCCAGGAAGGCCACGGCGGGTGCGATATCGCCCACTTCACCGACGCGACCGGCCGGGGTGGCGTCGAGCATCCGCTGCTCGTAGTCCGCGTCGGCGAGCAGATGGGCGTTGATACTGGTCCGCACGTTGCCCGGGGCCACGGCGTTCACCCGGATCCCCTTCGGCGCGAACTCCGTGGACAGCGATTTCACCAGGAGTTCGACCGCGCCCTTGGTGGCGCAGTACGCGGTCGAGTTGGGGAATCCGACATAACCGCAGATCGACGAAACGAAGATCACCGCGCTGCCCTCGCCCAGGTGCGCCGAGGCGGCGCGGGTGAGCCGGAACGGGGCGCGCACGTTGACCGCCAGTTGGAGGTCGAGTTCGGCATCCGGCGTTTCGGCGAACGGCGTCGGGAGAAAGACACCGGCCGCATGGACCACGATGTCGATCGACCCGAACCGCGCGAGCGCCGCGGCGACGATCGCGTCCGGCGCCTCGTCCGCGGTGAGTTCGACGCTCAACCGGTCGGCGGTCGCACCGAGCTCGGCGCGGACGGCGTCCAAGCGTTCTTCGTCGCGCCCGACCAACAGAACCGAGGCGCCGCACTCGCTGAGTTCGCGCGCGATCTCCGCGCCGATGCCCGAACTCGCGCCGGTGACGACCGCGACCTTGCCTTCGAGTGACGTGTTTGCCGGGGCCATTGATGATCCTCTTCTCCACAGGGAATACGAACTGCTCTGCAGGACAAGGGGAATCGGACAAGCACACGTGTCTTCCGGTTACCCGGCGCGCCGGGCCCGAATCCCTAATGTAAGCATTCCTGCATTAAGAGAAGTATGAACCCGGCCACCCACTAATGCAAGGTTTCTTGCAAAGTGGGCCGCGGGATCGCCTACGCCTTCGAGGCCAGGGCGCGAAAAGACAACCGCCGCACCGGCATGGTCCGGTGCGGCGGTTCAGTGTTCGGGTGCGCTCAGTCGCCCTCGGTCAGGGCGCGGTCGACGAGACGCTCGAGGTCGAGGTCAGGGGCGGAGTAACCGAAGATCGCGCGGAGATAGATGGGTGCGAGGACGATGTCGAATATCCGCTCCACCGTGGGCGGATCGCCACCGTTCGCGGCGCGGTGGTGGTCGATCGCCTGCTGGATCTGCGCCATCCGCCTGCGCAGGTACGCCGCCGCGTCGACCGTCGGCCGGGCCTCATCCTGGGCATACAGCGCGGACCGGGCCATCGCCAACGCGCGATAGAAGGCGAAGCCCTCATGCGTCTGCACCTGTGCGGCCACGGCATTCGACCACTCCAGCAGATCGCGCCGCAGATCTCCGGAGTCGGGAAACGGTGATTCCTCGATGAGCTGGGTGACCGCGACGTCCAGCACGAGTGACTCGATCGTGCCCCACCGGCGGTACAGGGTGACCTCGTGGACGCCGGACCGCTCGGAGACCTCCCGGATGGACAGGACGTCACGCCCTTCACCGAACAGCGACCGCACGGCGTCGTGCACCTTCTGCCGCGTCCGTGCCGTGCGCCCGCCGGGGCGGGGCCGACCAGGATGTGTCTGAGTCATACGAAAAGGGTAGACCAGATTGCAACTTGAGCTGCGTTAAGAAGCCGGGCGGTGGGCGTGGACCTCCTCGTTGATCGCCTCGGCGATGACGCCGGCATGCGGCGTCCGGACTATGCCGTAGTGGGTGGTCTCCACCCGGTGCGATCGGGTGGACGCCGCCAGGTGATCAGACCAGTCCTGCTGCCGTACAGTTGAACTCGGCCCGCTGGTGGCCGATTGCTCGGCCAGCCACAGTTCGCTGGGAGTGTCCGTCAGGCGCGGAAGCCGGTGCTCGACCATGCTGTTCAAGTTGGCGCGACAGCACTGAGCCAACCGTTCGGCATAGGCGGTGGCCGCCGCGACACCCGCGGTGTCGAGTTCCCTGGCAAAGACATCATCGAGCCGAGCCTGGTTGTAGACACGCACCAGCGCGCCCGCGCCCGGCGGGGGCGGATCGATCAGGTGCAGCCTCCGCGCGGGCTGCCCGGCAGCTTCCGCCTCGGCGGCCATCCCGATCGCGACCCAGGCCCCGAAGGACCACCCGGCCAGCTGCCATCGCCATTCCTCGGCAGGAAACCGCGTGCGCAGAGCGGCGTAATAGTGGCGGGCCCGCTCGGTGACCGTCCAGGAAGGCGCAGTGTCCTGCCGCAAGGCCGGATCCGCGATGAGACACACGGTGACCCGCGGTGCCAGCGCCGAGACGAGTTCCCGATAGGCCTGGATGTCCCCGCCGACCGGATGCACCAGGCACACCACGTCGCGGCCGTCGCCCTCCTGCCACACGTCCAGTACGACGTCCTCCGGCCCGGCCGCGCCCGCCGCCTCGGCGAGGCGGGACACGATCTCGTCGAGGCACACCCGATGGCTGAGCCGGGCGAGTTCCAACTCGACCCCGAACTGCTGTTTGATCGTGTCCAGCAGATCGAGCATGGTCAGCGAGTCGGCACCGAGGTCGTACAACGACGCGTTCCGATCGAGCTCGTCCAGACCCAGGACCTCGCACAGCTCCGCACGCAGCAGCTGTTGCGCCGACTCGAGCGCCACCGCACTGCCCGCCGCCGTCGTGTCGGTCGGCGCGGCGGCATAGAAGGCGCGGGCATCGTCCAGATCGGTGGTGCAGACCAGCAGCTGCGGCAGCTGCGCGCCGAGGGCGCGAGCGAACACTCGCTGTCCCTCCGCGACGGTGAGACCGACGGCCAGATGCGCACGGTGCCTGGGGTCTGTGGGCAACGCGCGCAACGCCATTCCCGTCTCCCGCCACACATCCCAGCCGATACTCACCCGCACCGTCGTCTCTCCGGCACCGCCTCGATACCCGGCGAATCCGTCGAGCAGTGCGTTGGCGGCGGCGTAATCGAGCTGGCCGATGCCGCCGAACCAGGCCGCCATGGACGAGCAATACACGGCGACGGCGGGCCGGTGCAGCTGGATCAGCCGCTCCGTCAACAGGGCTCCGCGCAGTTTCGCCGCGCTCCACTGCCGCGCGGCGGCGGGGTCGCGACGAGCGATCAGCCCACCCGCCGCCACACCGACCGCGTGTACGACACCGTCGAGCCGGTCCACCCGCTCGCCGATGCGGCGTACCAGCCCGTCGAGATCACTCTCGACCAGATCCGCGATAAGCACCTCGACCCGATCAGCCCAGGGCGACAACACTTCTGGAACCTGCGCCCGGCGGGCGAGCAGCACGACTCGCTCCGCACCGTTATCCAGCAGCCATGCGGCCGCACTCGCTCCGATGCCGCCGGTCCCGCCGAGCACCAGGTGCACACCGGCCGCCGTGGGCAGTGCGGCAGTCGCATCCGCTGCGACGGGCGACACCTGCTGCCGCCACCAAAACCCTTGCCGCAGCGCGAGTTGCTTCGGCACCGAGGCACCGACGTCGAACCCGCTCAGCAATTCCGCCAGCGGGGCGGCCCATTCGACAGGATCCGTCCCGGGCAGATCGATCCACGAACCGGGCACACCCGTCTCCTGGGTGCCTACTTCGCACACCCCGGCAAGCAGATTCGGCTCCGGGCGGCGGACCGGGCCGTCCACCGGGCGTGCCTGCGCCGACAACCACCACACCCGAACTCGTTGCGCGACAGCGTGCTCCGCCATTACGCGAAGCAAAGCCGCCGGGGTATCGACACACGCCCGGGTCGCGTGTTCGACGCTGTCCGGTCCCACCGGCCCGCTGACGCGCAACGGCAGCGCGTGTAGCCACTCGATCCCGGCGCAGTCGGTCTCGGCCAGCACATCCAGCACCTGTCGCAGCGAGTCGGAATCCGCGGCGTCCACCTCGAAGACGTCTGGCGCCACCCGCCGGTACTCGCCACCGGGGACAACCTGGACGACACGTAAGTACGTCTGTTCGAAGGGCGCAACCACTGCCGGCTGGAACGGCGCATCGGCTACCAGGACCAGCAGGCGATTTCGCGGCGGTACCGGCGCGGCACCCGCGCGGCGCGTGCGAACCCAGTGCGGCTGGGACAACCAATCACCCTCGGGTAGTCGCCGAGGACCGCTCGCCTCGACCGAATCCGGCTGGGGTGGTCGGCTTTCGGCACGGGCGAAATCGCAATCGATGAGATCGAATACCGGAGGCGGGAAGTCCCACGGCGACTGCGCCGGTCCCGCCTGCCAGCCGATGGATCGGCCCGACAACCAAGCCGCGGCAAGTTCCTCCGGCGGTAGCGTCGCGGGCACCTGATCTGAGACCACGTCCACGGCGACCACCGATCCCGTCCGCAACCACCGGACCGCGTCGGTCACGTCGGCACAGAACGCGGCCATGCGCCAGCGTTGCTCGGGGCGGCCCGCTTGCAAGTGACGCAGCACCTGCGGATACGTTCGGGGGTTCGCCGCGAGGTACGCGGCGATCCGCACGGCATCGGCGCGCAGCGCGGCGGCACTGCTACTCGAAAGCGTCAGGCAGGCAATCGGTTTCGCTTCCGACACGTCGACGGCACCGGCTTCGAGCACGACATGCGCGTTCACACCGCCGATGCCGAAGCTGCTGACCCCGGCCACCCGCGGGCGGTGCGGCGGCCACGGCTGTGCTTCGGCGGGAAGGTAGAACGGATCGAGATCGCCCGCGAGCTGCGGGTTGGGCGCCCGGAAATCCACTGTGGGCGGAATCAATCCATGATGCAGCGCCAGGGTCGCGCGGATCAGCCCGATCACACCGGCCGCCGCGCCCAAATGACCGAGCTGACTCTTGACCGTCGACAGCGCGCAGCCACCTGACTCGGTCGATGCCAAGGCCTGACGCAACGCGCCGACCTCCACCGGGTCGCCGAGGCGGGTGCCCGTGCCGTGCGCCTCGACGTAGGCGACCTCGGCACCGCGACGACCGCTGCGGCGCAACGCGGTCCGGATCACCGCGCGCTGCCCGGCGAGCGCAGGTGCGGCGTACCCGATCTTCGCCGCGCCGTCGTTGTTGACGGCGGAGCCGGTGATCACCCCGTACACGGTGTGACCGTTGCGGCGTGCCGCGGACAGCCGCTCGAGCACGACCACCCCCACCCCGCTCGCACCGATCGTGCCGCCGGCGTCGTCGCTGAACGGGCGGCAGTGCCCGTCCGGCGAGAAGATGTGCTGCGGCCGGTAGCGATACCCGCCCGTGAGCGTCGGGTCTACGAGCACGCCGCCGGCGAGCATCACCTCCGCTTCCCCGTTGCGTAGCAGTCCGGCCGCGAGGTGCACGGCCACCAGCGAACTCGCGCACGCGGCCTGCGCGGTGAACACCGGGCCGGTCAGGCCCAGATGGTAGGCCACCTTGGTGGTCAGGAAGTCTTTGTCGTGGTGCAGCGCGAGCTGGAACTCGTCGGGCAGCAGCGCCGGGTCGGCCTCGCGCAGCATGGTTTGGAAGTAGGTGTTCTCCCCGCACCCCGCGACCAGGCCGACTTCGCGCTCGGACGGGTCGGCGATGCCCGCGTGCGCGAGCGCCTGTACGCAATTCATCAGCAGGTGGCGCTGCTGCGGGTCCATCAGCGCGGCATCGCGCCGGTTGATTCCGAAACGGTCGGGATCGAATGCCAGCAGACCCCGCATCTGACTGCGTGCCCCGACCAGATCTGCCGGCGCATCGAAGAATTCGATGCCGCGATCGGCGCGGCACACCATATCCCAGAAGCCTGCCAAGTCATCGGCACCCGGCAGCCGGACCGCCATGCCGACGACGGCGATCGGATCGTCCGCCGCGACATCCGGCGCATCCTGGGCGGCAGACGCAGGCAACCCGTCCACGAAACGGGCCAGGGCGCCGATGGTGACGTGCTCGAAGAGGTCGGCGACGGTGAACTGGAGACCGAGTTCCGTACTGCAGTACAGGTGGAAGCGCATCAACGCCAAACTTGTTGCGCCCGCGCCGAAGTAGGTCTGACCCGGTCCGATCGGTACACCGGTCGCCGTTTCGAACGCGGCGGCGAGTTCCGCTTCGCGGCCCGACCAGTCCGCTTGGACCGGAGTACGGATCAAATCCTTGCCGGGCGCGCTCGCGGCGGCGCGGCGGTCCAGCTTGCCGCTGGGCGTCCGCGGTAACTCCGGCACCAGCCGGAAGCGGTCGATCCGGACCTGGGCGGGCAACAACCGCGCCAGATGCGCTGTCAACGCGGCCATCTCCGGCGCCACGTCACGGCATTGCAGGCAGGCCACCAGCGCACCACCGTCGCGCACCACCACAGCTTGCACGACGCCCGGGAACCGCAGCAGCGCGGCCTCGAGCTGGCCCAGCTCCACCCGGTGTCCACTCACCTTGATCTGCTCGTCGTCGCGGCCGACATAGTGCAGCAACCCCGCACTATCGAAGAACGCTCGGTCACCACTGCGATAGCACAGCCCCACACCCGGCACCTCGACGAACCGATCCGCGTTCGCACCGGAGTCCCCCAGATAGCACCGCGTCGCCATGACCCCACCGATCAGCAACTCCCCCACCGCCTCTGGCGGCACCAGGTGACCGGCCTCGTCCACTACGCGCAGCACCGCGTTGTCGACCGCTTGTCCGACCGCGGGCCGGTCCGGCCAGCGCAGGGGATCGGCGTCCAGGCAAAGGCTGCTCACCACATGCGTTTCGGTCGGCCCGTAATGATTGAACAGCCGGGCTCCCGGCATCCCCGCGAACCACCGCCGAATCGCGTCGGTCGCCACCAATTGCTCCCCCGCGGTGATCACCTCGCGCAGCCTCGCCGGATGACGTCCGGAGCGAACGCCGTGCTCGGCCAGCAGCTGTAAAGCCACATAGGGCAGGAAGATCCGCTCCACCCGGGCGGACTCCAGCTGATCCAAAAGGGCGGACATGTCGTGCCGCCACTGCGGCCGCGCCAGGTGCAGGCAACCCCCGCCGCACAGTGTCGAATAGATCTCTTGGAACGACACATCGAACGACAGCGCGGAGTACTGCTGCGTCACGGCCGCGGCACCCAGCCCACCCGAATCCGTCTGCCAGCGCAGCAGATTGCACAGCGTACGATCGGGCACCTGCACACCCTTCGGCGTCCCGGTGGAGCCGGAGGTGAACAGGATGTACAGCGGCCGCGTTCCGTCTGCCGCGTCTGCTCTCCCACCGCTGGGCAATTCGTCGCGCGGCTCGGTTTCCGGAGCCACTACGTGGCGGGCGATAGCGCCGTCATCGATGACATCCCAAGCGGTGACCGCATCCGGGGACAGGAGTACGCGAAGCGGCTCGGCCTGCTCGAGCATCTGACGTAGGAGCGCTGGCGGATAGGCCGGGTCCAGCGGGAGCGCGGTCAAGTGCAGGCGCGCCAAGGCCAGCAACGACACCACATGTTCGATCGACGGCTCGAAGAACAGGGCCACGCACTGTAATCCGTCATCCGAACTCGAACGCGCCTGCCGCGCCGCGATATCAGCCGCGAGGGCGGCCGACAGCGCATCGAGCTGGGCGTAGGTCACCGTGCGCCCGCCCGCGTTCAGCGCAGGGGCGGCGGGGGTCAACGCGACCTGCCGGGCGAAGCCCTCGGCCACCGTCGTGAACGACAACGGCACCGATGCACCACGCCCGGACTCGGGTAGACCACTTCGGTAAGGAGCCGCGAGATCGGCCGGTTTCGCGGTGCCGTCTTCGAGTACCGCGTCCAGGCCACGCTCGAACAGCGCCGCCAGCGCCGCCACCTCGGCGGCGTCGAAGTGATCCGCGGCGTACTCCCACAGCAGGTCCGCCCCGTCGGCACGCTCGACCACCGACAGGGTCAGCGGGCACTTGGCCTCCGGTGTGGCGATCCACCGCGGACGCGTCGTGCAACCGGGTAGCGCCAGCGCCCCGAAGTCGGTGTTCTCCAAGACGAACAACGTGTCGAACGGCACGCTGTCACTACCGAATTCGGTATCGGCGAGCACATCGGCCAGCGCCACGTCCTGGCGGTCGAGCACCGCACGGACGCATTCGCCGAGCCGGCGCAGCTCGGCGCTCGCCTCGGCGCTGGGCCGGACCGTCAGCGGCAGCAGCACGGTGTTCGCGAACATCCCCACGCTGGTCTCGAATTCGGACAGGGGACGATTGGCCACCGGGGCGGCGATCCGCAATCGGGTGCGTCCGGTCACCGCGTACAGACTCCACGCGAAGACCGCGAGCAGCACCTGAAAACGAGTGAGGCCCAGATCGGCGCACAACCGGTCCACCCGGCCGTGGCGATCGGCGTCGAGCGAGGTGTGCACCAGCCGTGCGGCGGCGAACGGCCGTGCCAGATCGGGACGCAACGGATCGTTCGGCTCCCCATTCGCGTAGTGCCGGGCCAATTCGAGCCGTTGCGTCCGGTAGGCCGCACTGCCGAACCAGTCCTGCTGCCAGGCGGCGAAGTCGAGTGGAGTCGTTGCCGCGCCGCGGTTTTCGATGGACTCGCCCGCGTAGGCCGCCGACAGGTCGGCGAAGAGCACGCCGAGCGACCAGCCGTCGACGGCGATGTGATGCAACCGCAGCAGCAGGGTGCCGCCACCGTCGTGGGCGAGCCAGCAGGCGGCGAGCATGCGCGGCTGCGCCAGATCGAAAGCGACACCGAAGAATCGGTCGGCGAAGTGGCGTCGCGTGTGCTCGTCACGAGCCGCGGCCACGTCCGGCGTCACCCACGGGTCGTACGGCTCGCCCACCACCTGGCGCAGTCCCGCGGGCGCGGCGGCGAATCCGGTCCGCAGCGCCGGATGCCGGGCCACGACCGCGCACAGGGCGCGACGCAGCGCCGCTGCGTCCACCGTGCCCGCCACCTCGAAGGCCAGCGCGACGTTGTACGCACGCGATCGTGGTGAACGCTGCTGTAGCAACCACATTCGCTGCTGCTCGCTGGTCGCCGGCGCAGCCACGGCGGCCTCCCGCGTCGGCAGCGACGAGTACGCCGTGCCTGCGGCCCGCCCGGCGTCGATGGCCGCGGCCAACTCCGCGAAGTCCGCTTTCAGCACTAGTCCCGGCGGAATATCGCAGCCCCAACGCCGTTGCACGAGGTGCCGCAAGCGCAGCGCCGCCAGCGAATCGCCACCGCAGGCGATCCACCGATCGCCGAGCCGCGGGTCCGGCAGATCGAGCACCTGCCCGATCACCTCCAGCACCGTCCGCTGCCAGGCGGCGACCTCGGCGGGCGCGGTGTCGGCCCGCCACGGCCGATTCGCGTGGCTCAGCAGCGCGACCTGATCGACCTTTCCGTTGGCCGTCAACGGCAACGCGCCGACCCGGTAGAGGCGATGCGGCCGCATATAGGTCGGCACGGTGGCGGTCAGATGCCGATCCACCTCCGCGAACGGCAGTTCCGGGTCGGTCACCAGATACGCCAGCAGCTCCGCGGGCCCGTGGTCGCCGGTGCGGTGCGTGCACGCGAAGGCCTGCCGCACCCCCGGATGCGCCATCAGCTGGCGCTCCACCTCCCCCGGCTCGATCCGGAAGCCGCGCACCTTGACCTGCCGATCGGCGCGGCCGACGTACTCGATATCGCCGTCCGCGTTGCGGCACACCAGATCACCGGTGCGGTAGAACCGTGCACGACCCCCGTCGTGCCACGGCAGTCGCACGAAGCGTCGATCGGTCTCCTCCGGCAGATTGCGATATCCCACCGCGACACCCGCGCCGGACAGATACAGCTCGCCGACCTCACCCGTGACCGCGCTCCGTGCCGCGTCTGGCACGACCACCAGCGTGCCGGTCTCCGGCAGCGCCCGCCCGATCGGCACCCGCTCGGCCGAGTACTCCCGCGGAATCGGATGGCACAGTGCGAACGTCGTGGTCTCCGTCGGCCCGTACACGTTATACAGCTGAGTGCGCGCGGCCGCGTTGTCGCGGTACCACCGCCGCATCAGGGTGACGTTGAGCTGTTCCCCGCCGACGAGCACTTGGCCCGCCGTGGCGAAGCAGTCGGGAACGGCGTCGACCACGGCGTTGAACAGCGCTGTAGTGGTGAACACCGTGTCGACGCGGTTCCTGCGCAGGGCCTCGGCCAGCCGGTCGGGCGTCTGTGCGGTCGCGTCGTCGATGATCACGCAGCACCCGCCGGTCACCAGCGGTACCCACACCTCGAAGCTCAGCGCGTCGAAGGCCGGATTGGACAGGCACGCATAGCGATTGCCTGCTGCGATCGGGATGTAGCCGGGCCGGGCCAGCCGCAGGATTCCCGCGTCCCGCACCTCGACGCCCTTGGGCAGTCCGGTCGTTCCCGAGGTGTAGAACAGGAAAGAAGCAGCAGCCGGTGCGCCAGGCGGTCCGGGCACTGCGCGCTCGCCGGTCAACAGCGCCGAAACCGGCAGCGACAGCAGTGATTCCGGCAGTTCGACGCCGCCGTCGTGCACGACCGCCACCGCGGCCGAGTCGCGGAGAATGTGGCCGCGCCGATCCGGTGGGCTCTGCCGGTCCAGCGGCACCACCTGCCCGCCGAGCCGCAGAATGCCGAGCATGACGCAGACCAGCTGCCACCCACGGGGCAGCGCTACCGCGACGGCGTCTCCCGGACGAACGCCGTTGTCCGTCAAAGCCAGTGCCACGAGCGCGCCGAACGCGTCGACGGTCGCGTAGTCCAGATCACGTCCCCCGTCGCACAGCGCGACCGCGGCGGGCGTACACCGAGCCTGATCGTGGACCGCGGCGGCCACGCTCGGATCGGCACCCATCACGACTCCACCGCCGACACCACGTCCGACAACCGGGCCAGCTCCGCGACGATGAGCTCGGCCACCCGGGGCAGTTGATCGCCCTCCAGCATCTCCCAGTGGCCGCACTGCACCGGCACCACCGACAGCCCGCCACCGGCGCGATCTCGCCAGAAGTCCGCGGCCGCCGTGTATTCCGGTGTATCGGCCGAGCCCGACACGGCCTGCATGAAGACCACCCGCGCCGCCGATTCCGGTGGCAGGTAGCGGCAGCCGGTCTGCCGATTGTGGTTGTAGATGCGCAGGTATCGCTCGATCTGCGCGTCATCGATGCCCGGGTACATGCCGTTGAACCGCACCAGTTTCTCGCGGAACTCCTCCGCCGCAACGGGTTCGATTGTCGCGGCCGCCGCGAGCCCGTGGGTGTCGAGCAGCACCACACTCACCTGGGTGTGCCCCTGTGCCGTCAACCGGCGGCCCATTTCGTAGGCCACCAGGCCGCCGTAGGACAGCCCGCAGAGCACCACCGATTCGGCCGGATCCGGATCTATCAGCCGCAGATAGTGTTCGGCCATGGCCGCCACGGTGGGCAGCGGCGACTGCCCCGGATCAATGCCGGGCGACTGCAGACCCTGCACGGTCGTCGTCTCCGGCAGTGCCGCGGCCAATGGCAGATAGCAGAAGGCCGTGCCACCGGCCGGATGCACGCACACCACCCGCTGCCGTCCGGTACCCGCGCGCAGATCGATCACCGTGCTGTCCGGTGCGACGTCGACCTCCGCGCGCAGATGTGCGGCGAACGATTCGATCGTCGGATAGCGCATGAGGTCCGGTATCGGCACCGGTCGCCCGAACTCCGCGGCGATGGCGTCGGCTACCCGGATCGCCGAGATCGAGGTGCCGCCGACGTCGAAGAAGTTGTCGCTGATCCCGATGGCGGGATGCACCAGCACCTGACGCCAGATCCGGTACAGCGCCATCTCCACGTGCTCGCGGGGACTGGAGGTGTTCACCCGCGCCGCGTATTCGGCGCGGATGCGCTCCAGCAGAGCGGGCCGGTCCAGCTTTCCGCTGCGGTTCAACGGGAACGGGTCGACCTCGGCGACGATGGCGGGAATCATGTAGTCCGGCAACCGATCCGACAGCGCCGTCCGCCATTCGTGCGCGGATCGACCCGTGTCGCTCCCGGCCACGGCGGCGATCAGGCGTGGCTCTCCGTTCGGCGCACGGTCGACGAGCACCATCGCCTCCCGTCCGCCCGACACCGCCAGCAGCGCCGCCTCGACCTCCCGCGGCTCGATCCGGAAGCCGCGCACCTTGACCTGATCGTCACTGCGACCGACGAACTCACCGATGCCGTCCTGACGCCAGCGGGCGCGATCGCCAGTGCGATACATGCGCTCGCCGGCCGTCGTCGGATCGGCGACGAATCGTTGCGCGGTCAGATCCGGCCGATTCAGGTATCCCCGGGTCACCCCCGCCCCGGCGACATAGACCTCGCCCACCACGCCGGCGGGTACCGGCCGCAGCCGATGATCGAGGATGTACATGCGGGTGCCCGGCAACGGTCGGCCGATGGGGCACGGCCGTTGCCGCGGTTCGGGATCGATGTGCGCCGAGCTGTAGACCGTGGTCTCAGTCGCCCCGTAGCCGTAGAGGACGCGCAGCCCGGGCAGCACCTGCCGCAACCGTGCCAGCGCCAGCTCGGACAGAGCTTCGACCCCGGACTTCAACTGCCGCAACGACGATCCGGCCAGCCGCCGGTGCGGGTCTTCATCGAGCCAGCGCACATAAGCGGGCGGCAGGAACGCCTGCTCGATGCGGTGCTCACGCAGCCACTCCAGCAGCGCCGCAGGATCGCCCCGCAACTGCTCGGGCACGAGGTGCAGAATGCCGCCGGTCGTCAACGGCAGCAGCATTTCCTGCAACGAGGCGTCGAAGCCGATGCTCGACCATGCGGACGCGGGCGCGCCGGGCAGCGCACCGAACCGTTGCAGCCACTGGTCGAGCAGATTGACCAGCCCACGATGCGGCACGGCAATGCCTTTCGGCCTGCCCGTGGATCCCGACGTGTAGACGACGTAGGCCAGATTTGCCCCGGCGGTCTCCACGATGGGAGCGTCGTCGCGGTCGGACTCCTGTTCCACCGCGGTCACCGAGAGCCATTCGGGTGGACGGGATTCGGCGTCACTCAGCACCAGTGCCGGTTCGGCGTCGCCGATCATGGCGGCCAGCCGGTCCGACGGCTGAGCGGGGTCCAGCGGCAGATAGGCCGCGCCCGCTTCGAAGATGGCGAGCATGCCGACCACCAGCTCGGCCGAGCGGCGCGCGTGCAGGCCGACCACCTGGTCACGGACGACACCGCGGGCGATAAGGGCGTGCGCCAACCGGTGCACCCGCCGACGCAGCGTCGCGTAATCGAGCCGTTGTGTCCCGCAGACCAACGCGAGCTGATCCGGCCGCTCCCGCGCCTGTACCTCGAATCGCCCGACGACGCCGTCGGGAGCGAACGGCTGCGTCGCCGCTCCGATGCTCCACTGCTCCAAGATGATTCGCTGCTCGGCAGGGTCCAGCAAGGCAAGGTCGACGACGGCGCGATCGGGGTGCTCGACCATCTGCCGCAGTACGCGCAGCAGATACCGGCCGTAGCGTTCGATCGTGGTCCGTTCGAACAGCGCTGTGGCGTATTCCAACTCGACGACGAGCCGGTCGTCCTCCTCGACCAAGCCCAGGGCCAGATCGAATTTGACCGGGGCATCGTCGATCTCGAGCGGCTCGACCTCGACGCCGGGCAGCGCCAACCGCCCGCGCAGCGCGGGGAACTGCGCGCACGCGGTCTGGAACAGCGGCGTGTGCGCCGGACTGCGCGGCGGCTTGACCAGCTCCACCACCTGTTCGAAAGGCAGGTCGCCGTGTTTCAGCGCGCCCCGCAAAGCGCCGTGCACGCGATCGAGAAGCGTTGCGGTGGTCGGTGCTTCGGACAGGACGACGCGCACCGCCAGCGTGTTGACGAAGAACCCGATCGCGTTCGACAGCCGCCCGCGGCCACGGTTGGCGCTCGGCACCCCGACGACCACATCGGACTGACCGCTCAACCGCGACAACAACACCGACCAACCGGTCAGCGCGGTGGTGAACAGCGTGGTGCCGTGCGCGCGGGCCAGTGCGCGCAGGTCGGCGGCGAGGCGCTCGTCGAGGACGAACCGCACCCGGTCCCCGTGATGATCCTGTTCGGGCGGCCGCGGCCGATCGGTGGGCAGTTCGAGCAGCGGCGGGGCACCGGTCAGAGTCCGCGCCCAATAGTCGGCCTGCGCGGCAGGTTCGGCACCGGCCAGCCACTCCCGTTGCCAGCGCGCATGATCGGCGTACTGCTGCGGTAGGGGCGGCAGGTCGGCGGTGCCGTCGACGAGCAGCGCGGCGTAGAGCGCACCGAGATCACGCAGCAGAATCGTCCGCGACGTGCCGTCGTAGACGATGTGGTGCACCGTGATGAGCAGTACCCGGCGCTGCGGCGCGAGCACGGCCACGTCGGCCCTGGCCAGCGGGCCGCGCACCGGGTCGAACGCCGCGCCGGCATTACGCCGGCGCAGGTCGGCCAGACGCGCTGCGGCGTCGCAAGATTCGGTCAGGTCCACGAACTGCACCGCGAAACCGGTTTCGGCCGGATCGATCACCTGGTGCACCTCGGCCCCGCTCGGCACCAGCCGGGTGCGCAGCGCCTCGTGCCGCGCGGCCAGCGCGTCGAGGGCGCGGGCGAGGATCCGGTCGTCCACCGGCCCGCGCAGCTCGAAGGCCATCGCTTCGTTGTAGGCCACGCTGGCCTGGCCGTGCTCCGTCAGGATCCACAATCGCTGTTGTCCGAAGGAGAGCGGGGCCTGCTCATTCATACGATCCACCAAACTCTTTCCAGCCGAGCTCAATTCGAGCCTGATCAATCGCCGGCACACGTCGGGCGATCATCGTGTGGTGGATGCTCTCACGCCGAAAATCATTCGGGCATCACCTAAAAATCAGTTACGTTGTAAGAACAGGGTTATCGTCCGGTGATAGCGCCGCGGTCAATTGTCCGCCGCCGCACGAATTTCGGAATCAGTGGCTAGCATGGCCGTCCAGCACCAGATTTCGACGAGGGCGAGGATCCGATGACCGAGGAAGTGGCGACCATTGCGGCCGCGAGCCCGAATCCTTATCGGTCATTGCCGGTACGCGCGTTCTGGCGTCCGGCCGTCGCCGAGCCCGACATATCCGCGATCAGCGACGTCTGGACGCCGAAATTCGCGATCGGCCAGGACGACCCGATCATCACGGCGGGCTCGTGTTTCGCAGCCCGGCTGGGCCCGGCCCTCATCGAGCACGGAATGAACTGGTTCGACGCCGAACCCGCGCCCCCGGGACTGTCCGCCGACCAGCGCCGCGAAGGCCACTACGGCGAGTTCTCCTTCCGGACCGGCACCATCTACACCGCTGCGGTGCTTCGGCAGTGGCTGTCCTGGGCGTTCGGGGCGTCGGCGCCGCCCGAGCAGGCCTGGCAGGACGGTGACCGGTTCTACGATCCGTACCGGCCCGCCGTTCAAGCCGGCGGATTCGCGTCGGCGCGGGAGATGCTCGCCGCCCGAGCCACCACCTTGGCGGCGATCCGCGACGCGGTCACGACCGCCGGTTGTTTCATCATCACCCTGGGGCTCACCGAGTCCTGGCGCGATGCGGTGCACGACACCACCTACCCGGCTTGCCCGGGAACCGTGCGCGGCACCTTCGACCCCCAGCGACACACCTTCCACAACGGCACATTCACCGACATCCACACCGATCTGACCGAGGCCGTCGCGCTGGCCCGCGCGGCCAATCCGGGACTCCGGATACTGCTGACGGTTTCCCCGCAGCCGATCACCGCCACCGCGACCGACCAGCACGTGCTCGTCGCCAACGCCGACACCAAATCCCTGTTGCGCGCGGTGACCGGCGAGGTGGCCCGGGAGTGCGCCGACATCGACTACTTCCCCTCCTACGAGCTGATCACCGGCGCCCCGTTCCGCAGCGCGTTCTTCGCGCCGAATCTGCGCGCGGTGACACCAGAGGGCGTCGACTTCGTCATGGGCCATCTGCTGTCCGCGCTCGCGGCCCGCACGGTCGAACCACAGCTCGCGCGCCTCGGTGCCCCGCTGACAGGAGGAGATGTCTGTGACGACGCCGTCCTCGACTACTACAGCCCCCGCTAGATTCCTGCTGCTCGGCGATTCGCACACCGGGCCGATCGGCCGCGCCGCCGAAGCCGCGCGAATCCCGTTCCAGGGCGGGCCGATCGGCGCCGGGCGCGAGTTCACCGACGACTTTTTCGAAGCACGCACCGACGACGTAGTCTTCGGTAAGCCAGAGGCCGAGCAGTACTACCGGAAGTTCCTCGGCGAACTGGGCATCACCACCCTGGGCGAGTTGCCGGTGCCGCTGGTGAGCACTTTCGGCTTCGCCGCGCATTTCGTCGCCACCACCGAGAACTGGTCGTTGTATCGGCTGCGCGACAACACGTTCGAACCTGGGTTCCTGGGCAGCGCACTGTTCGATGCCATCGTCACGGCCGTGATCCGCGATGCCCTGGCCCTTTATCGGCACGCCCGCGCCCTCGGGCTGCGGGTACTCGCCGTGCTGCCGCCGCAGCGAGTGCCCCCGCTCGCCGATCCGGCGGTGTTCCTGGCCGCGCAGGAGACGATCCGCCGGGCGGTCACCGCCCTCGGCGTCGAGGTGGTCGATCTGCGTGCCCGGATCACCGACGCCACCGGTTTCCAGCGCCGCGAACTGTGCCAGGCCGACGACGAGATCCACGGCAACCTGGCCTGGGGCCGAATCGTCCTGCGCGAGTTGCTGGACCGCGGACTGTAGACCCGACCACCGCTATCAGGAGGAAGCCGTGCAGCGCTACGAACTCGAAGCCATCGAACGCATCACCACCAGAGAGCCACGGGAGTACCGCACCATCGAGGTCGAAACCCTGACCCCGATCATCGGCGCGCAGATCTCCGGCGTCGATCTGTCCCAGGAACTTTCGCAGGAGCAGCTGCGAGAGGTCAAGACCGCCTTCCTCGATCATCATGTGCTGGTCTTCCGCGATCAGATCATCTCGCCCGATGATCACAAGCGCTTCGCCGGATACTTCGGTGAGCTGCGGCCGGTGAATCCGCCTCCGCCGGACGGTGATCCGTACATCCTGGAAATAGCCACCTCCGCCGAGGCCGCCAATGTGGCCGGAAACGGCTGGCACGCCGACGGTACCGACAACCCGGAGCCCGCGCTCGGATCGATGCTCTATCTGACGCAGGTTCCGGAGACGGTCAGCGGCGGTGACACGTTGTTCGCGAACATGCACCTGGCCTACGAGATGCTCTCACCGGTCATGCGCGAGTTCCTCGACGGTCTGACCGCCATCCACGACGGCCACGTCGCACTGAAGGATTTCGTCGCCCCGCCGGGTTATGTCATTCCGCGCAACGAACATCCGCTGGTGGTAAGGCATCCGGAGACCGACCGCAAACTGCTCTACGTCAACCAGGGCTACACCGAATCGATCCCGCAGCTCTCGCGCGACGAGAGCCGCGCGCTGCTCGACATGCTGTTCCGGATGGTGCCGGATCGGGCCCTGCTGAGTTGTCGCGTCCGCTGGTACCCCAACACCCTGGTGTTCTGGGACAACCGCTGTGTACAGCACCACGCGACGTACGACTACTACCCGCACACCCGCTACGGGCAGCGTGTGGCGATCAACGGCGGTCCGCTGAAGGGCTGCTGAGTCCCGCGCGCGAGGCTGTCGGCCAGCCCGGCAGCCAACCGGTGCCAGATAGCTCGCTGCCCGGCCGGATCGTCTCCGGCGCAGGCCAGTACGCCGGCGCGGATCCGGGCGAGCGGGTAGGTCGCGCCGTAGGCGCGCACGTCATCGGCCGCGAACGCCGCCGCCGTCGCCGCGGCGTTGGCGGCCGCGTTCGCCTCGGCGTGCACGCGCGCGTTCGCCTCGGTGTTCATCTCGGCGTAGCTGTCACCGAAGCTTCTGGCCTCCGCCGCGGCATAACCGTGCGCGACGGCATAGGAATTCGCGTCCGCCGCGGCGGCAGCGTACGCCTGCGCGTACGGGTAAGCCTGCCGGTAGACCTGTCGCAGCGCCGGTTCGAGCGCCGCAGCCCACTCGGTTTCGGCGATTCGCTCCCCGGCAACAGCCCGTAGGTGCAACGCCCGCAGGGCAACCTGGGCCTGCGGCGACTCGGTCCACCGCGCGCTCGCCGCGACCAGCTGGGGACCGATCGAGTGGGCGTACCAGTCGTGCACCACGGCGAGCGTCCTCGACTCGACGGCGTCTTGCCGTTCGGCATCGATCCGCTGTCGCCACTGCTGCGCCGCGGCGGAATCGATTTCGACGCAGATCATCTCGACAATCCGGCCCAGCCAGGTCGGTGCACCCGAGTGCGCCGGCACCGATCGATCAGCGGTCATGCGCTACCTCCTCCGTTCGAATGCCCGAGCATAGTGCTCGACACCAGGTTTCGAATCAGGACCGGAACCGTCGCCGACCGCGACGCCGGGCAATCACAAGAACATCACAGGGGCATCAATTTTGCCGAGCGACAGATAACTTGCCCAGCTCAGGGCTATCGGTACGCGATTCGGACCGACCAGCCGGATCTGCTCCGGTCGCATAGCATGGGCCGACCAGCTGAGAATCGCGTAGCCGGATACGAACGGCCCACGCCAGCCGAATTCCTATATCCGAATATCGAATTCGCGCGTCGAAACACCGGGAAATCCTCGGTGCGTGCAGCGCGGCACCGGGCGCTGCACCGACATCCTCACCACGGCAAGGAGATACGCAATGAACGACGAGTTGCCAGTGGCCCTGACCGGGCTGACGGTCAACCATGTCGAATTCTATGTGGACGATCTCAGCGCGCATACCACCGAACTCGCCGACGGCTACGGCTTCACCGTCGCGGGCGTGACCGACCCGGCCGCCACCGGCGCGGACAGCGGCTCGTTGGCACTGCGGCAGCGCGATATCACGCTGATGCTGACGGAGGGCTATACCGCCGCCCATCCGGCCACCGGGTACGTCGCCGCGCACGGGGCCGGTGTCGCCGATATCGCTCTGGCCACCGCCGACGCAGGCGCCGCCTTCGCCGCGGCCGTGGCCCGGGGCGCTCGCCCGGTGCTCGAACCGGTCGTGTACCCCGGCACCGATTCGGTGATCGCGACCATCGGCGCGTTCGGCGACGTGGTGCACACCTTCGTCGAGCACGGGCCGAGTGCCGCCCATCGCCTGCCACCAGGGCTACGAAGCGTTGCGCCCCTTGATCACTCGGAACCCGACACCCGCCTCGCGACGCTGGACCATATCGCCGTCTGCGTGGAGCCCGGCCGGCTCGAGCCGACCGTGGAGTTCTACCGCGAGGTGCTGGGCTTGCGGGCGATCTACGAAGAGCGCGTGGTCATCGGCGCGCAGGCGATGCTGTCGACGGTAGTGCAAAACGATTGCGGCACCGTCACTCTGGTGCTCGTCGAACCCGAGGACGCAACCGCGCCGGGACAGCTCAACACCTTCCTTCGCGACCACGGCGGACCCGGGATCCAGCACCTCGCGTTCAGTACCGACGACATCGTGACTTCCGTTGCCGCACTGCGTGGTCGCGGCATCGAGTGCCTGCGCACGCCGGCCACTTACTACACCCTGCTGGTGGATCGGCTGGAGCCGGACAGCTACACGGTGCCCCAACTGCAGGAATTGGATATCCTCGTCGACGAGGATCACGACGGCCAGCTGTTCCAGATCTTCACCCGTTCCACACACCCGCGCGGCACCTACTTCTCCGAGATCATCCAGCGCCGGGGCGCACGAACCTTCGGTAGCGGCAACATCAAGGCGCTGTATACCGCGGTCGAACTCGACCACGCCAACCAGCGTGCGTCCGCCCGATGACGGGCGTGCTCCCGGCGCACTCGATCGCCGCCCTCCGACACCTGGCCGAAGAGCAACTGCCGACCCATATCTGGGACTTCATCGACGGCGGCAGCGACAGCGAGCTGACCATCACGGCCAACCGCGCCGCCTTCGACGCCGTTCGTCTGGTCCCCCGGGTGCTCGTCGATGTCACCCGGACCGATTGTCGCACAACGCTGTTCGACCGCGAAGCGACCATGCCGGTCGCGGTGGCGCCCATGGCCTATCAGCGACTGGTGCACCCCGACGGCGAGCTGGCCGCCGCGCGCGCCGCCGCGGCGGCGGAGATTCCGTTCACCGCGACCATGTTGAGCACCGTCGCGGTGGAGCAGATCACCGAGACCGGCGCGGACACCTGGTTCCAGTGCTACTGGCTGCGCGATCGCGGACTGCTGCGCGACCTGCTGCACCGCGCCGCAGCCGCGGGCTGTTCGGCGCTGGTGCTCACCGTCGACGTACCGGAGATGGGCCGCCGCCTGCGCGATATCCGCAACGGGTTCGCCCTGCCCGACGACATCAGAGCCGTCCAGCTCCCCGAGGCGACCACCCGGACGGCGCAGGACGCAGCGGTCGACGGCTCGGCCGTGGCGGCACACACCAGTGAACTCTTCGACCCCAGCCTGAACTGGGCCGACCTCGACTGGCTGCGTTCGAACACCGAGCTGCCGATCGTGCTCAAGGGCCTGCTCGATCCCCGCGACGCCGCGCTGGCGGTGGCACACGGTGTCGACGCGATCGTCGTGTCCAACCACGGCGGCCGCCAGCTCGACGGCGCGATCCCCAGTATCGATGCGCTGCCCGACATCCGCGCGACCGTCGGCGACCGGTGTGCGGTGCTGCTGGACAGCGGGATTCGCAGCGGCGGCGACGTGCTGCGGGCGCTGACGCTCGGGGCCGACGCGGTCCTGCTCGGCAGGCCCGTGCTGTGGGGTCTCGCCGTCGCCGGGGAGACCGGGGTCAGCGCGGCGCTGTCCATGGTGCAGGCGGAGCTGCATACCGCGATGCGGCTCACCGGCTGTCCCGATCTCGCCGCCACGTCCGCGCTGCAGGGCGGGCCGGTCCGATGACCGAACTTCGCCTCGACGCCCTGCACCCGATGTTGACCGCTCCTGCGTCGGAAACGATGAACTTCCTCAACGAGATCGCCAACCGCTTTCCTGATGCCGTGTCCTTCGCACCCGGACGCCCCTACCAGGAGTTGTTCGAGACCGACGCGGTGCCACGCTATCTCGACACCTACTGCCGCTACCTGCGTGAGCAGCGCGGCTACTCCGAGGCGCTGATCCGGCAGACGCTGTTCCAGTACGGACGCACCAAAGGCATTGTGCACGAACTGATCGCCGAACAACTTCGCCTGGACGAGGGCATCGAGATCGATCCGGAATCGATCGTGGTCACGGTCGGCTGCCAAGAAGCCATGGTCCTGGTGCTGCGCGCGCTGCGCACGGATGACCGAGACGTGGTGCTGGCGGTC
This sequence comes from Nocardia brasiliensis IFM 10847, assembly GCF_000710915.1. Lineage (GTDB taxonomy): Bacteria > Actinomycetota > Actinomycetes > Mycobacteriales > Mycobacteriaceae > Nocardia > Nocardia brasiliensis_A. The sequence goes on along the minus strand of NZ_BAUA01000149.1, from coordinate 9,044 downwards.
GCACCGACCTACGTCGGATTCACCGGCGCGGCAGGGTTGGTCGACCTGCCGGTGCTCCCGGTGGCCGGCGGCGCGCGCGGGATCGATCTCGACGATCTGACCGCTCAGGTGACCGCGGCGAAACAGGCCGGCCGCCGCCCGCGCGCCCTCTACCTGGTGCCCGACTTCTCCAATCCCACTGGCATCAGCCTGGATCGGACCACGCGGCGGGAATTGCTGGACCTGGCCGAGCAGCTGGATCTGCTGGTGCTGGAGGACAATCCGTATGGGCTGTTCCGTGCGGCCGACGCGGAGCACACGCCCACTCTCAAAGCGCTGGACACTCGGAACCGGGTCGTCTATCTCGGCTCGTTCGCCAAAACCGGACTGCCCGGCGCCCGCGTGGGTTTCGTCGTCGCCGATCAGCCGGTGCGTGACGGCGGCCGGGCCGCGGGGATATTCGCCGATCAACTCGCCAAGATCAAGAGCATGTTGACGGTGAACACGTCGCCGATCGCGCAGGCGGTCATCGGCGGCAAGCTGCTCGAGCACGGCTGCAGCATGATTCGGGCCAACGCAGCCGAGATCGAGGTGTACCGCCGCAACCTGCGCCACCTGCTCGACGGCTTGTCGGCCCGGTTCGCCGGCACCCGGGTGCGCTGGAACAGCCCGCAGGGCGGCTTCTTCGTCGTGGTCGATGTCGGCTTCCCGGTCGACGACGCACTGCTCGAACGGTCCGCCGAGCACTACGGCGTGCTGTGGACGCCCATGTCCCACTTCTACGTTCGCGACATTGCCCTGCACCAGCTGCGCCTGTCGTGCAGCTCGCTCACCACCGAGCAGATCGATCTCGGCCTGGACCGGCTGGCGGCGCTGGTGCACGATCACACCTGTCGAAAGGATCCCACCATGTCTTCGCCGAACGATCCGGGTGCGCAAAGCCGAGTCCGCCGGATCATCTCCGAGGTCCTGGAGATCGCGGACACGCATATCGGCGAAAGCGCGGACTTCTACGATGATCTGGCCGCGAACTCGCTCGACAAGGCGCAGATCCTGGCGCGCCTCGAGAAGGAGTTCGACATCCAGTTCGATCCCGACCAATCGGCCGCGATCATGAGCCTGGGTGACGCGACCCGGGTGCTGAGTTCCATTGCGGGGAGCCGGTCGTGACGGCGGTGGATCTGGTCGAATCGTTCCTCGGCAAGCATCTGACCGCCGGTCACGGGGATCGCGTGGCGTACATCGACCCCGAGATCGGCGAAGTGAGTTACCGGCAGCTCTACTACGCCGCCGGGTTGTTCGCCGCTCGGCTGACCGCCCAGGGTATCCGGCCCGCATCGAGATGCCTTGTGGTGGCTGACGATTCGGTAGCCGCCTGCGCAGTGATCATCGGGTTGTGGTGGCACGGCTGCATCCCCGTGCCGGTCAGCCCGTACCTGACCGAAAAGGAGATCGGCTTCATCGCCGAGGACAGCGGCGCGCCCTGCACCTACCTGGATGTCCCGCAGGGAAAGCGGGCCGGGCTCGCGGCCTTGCTGTCCGGACTCGAACAGTTCGACCGGGCGCTTGTTGTGGCGGACCTTGCCGAGGCGGGCGCTGGGGTGCGGACCGATCTACCGCATGCCCCTGCGCAACTGCCACCACGCCGGGAAGCGTTGGTGCAGTACACGTCCGGCAGTACCGGCGTCCCGAAAGGCGTACTACATTCCGCCGCCGCGCTGTTGGCGGTGCCGTCCGGGTACGGCCGGATACTGGCACTGGGCCCCGCGGATATCGTCGTGTCGACGGCCAAACTGTCGTTCGGGTACGGCTTCGGCAATTCAGTTCTGCTGCCGTTGCACGCGGGTGCCTGCACGATCCTGCTCCGCGGCGGCGTGGATGCCTATACCGTGGCGCGCGCCCTCCGCACCCACCGCCCGACCGTGCTGTGTTCGGTGCCGCGCATCTACGCGTCCCTCCCCCGCGTCCTCGGCGCCGACGAGATCCGCGATCACGCGCTGCGCCTTGCCGTTACGGCCGGCGAGCGCTGCCCCGCGGAGTTGATGGCCGCTACCGAACGGCTGCTCGGCGTCACCGTGCTCAACGGCTTGGGCGCCACCGAAGCGCTGCATATCGTGGTCGCCACCGACGATCGCTCGGCGCCGGGCGCGACCGGATCCGCGGTGCCCGGTGCGGTCGCGACGGTACGCGACGACGACGGGCAGGTGCTGGCCGACGGCGTCGACGGCAGATTGCACATCGCGGGCCCCACTGTCGCCCTCGGCTACCTGAATCGGCCTGACGCGCAACAGCGTACGTTCGCCGACGGCGGCGTCTACACCGGCGACACCGCGCAGATCTCCGACGGCTCGGTCCGATACCTCGCCCGCACCGACGACATGCTCAACCTCGGCGGGCACAAGGTCGCGCCCGGCGAGATCGAGGCCGTCATCCAGAGCGTCCCCGGGGTAGCCGAATGCGCCGTGGTCTCCGGTCCCAACGCCGACGGACTGGACGACGCCATCGCCTACCTCGTCTCCGCCGGCCCGCAGCCCGCCGAATTGCGCGGTGCCGTCCTGGCCGCCCTGCGCGCGAACCTGGCGCCGTTCAAGCGCCCCAGCAGGATCGAGGTGGTCGACGCCCTCCCCACCACCTCGACCGGCAAGCTCGCCCGCTTCCAACTCCGGACGATAGGTGCGCACTGAATCCACTTGCGACGACGGGGAGTTCAACCGCGGCCGCAGCGGGTGTTCAATCGCCGGAGAAGGCCGTGGAAACGTAGGTGCCCGCCGCGATGACATCGGTGTAGTCGAGTAGTCCGGCGTCCCGATAAGCCTGCTGCTGAGCGGTCAGTTGCTCCGCGTCCGGGCTCAGATCGGGTCGCCATCGATACGCCGGGGTCGCTTCCAGTACCGCGCGATCCTGGCCGGTCGCCTGGGCGAGGATGGCGAGGTTCTCCGGAGACTTGACGCCGCCGTCCTGGAGATCCCGGCTCGCTCGCTGTAGCGCGCGGAAGAACGCATGCGCCGCAGGCGATTCGGTGAACGCACCGCCGTAGACGACGCCGGTCGCCGAGACGCCCGCGGCCGGTACCGCGAGCGGTACCGCGATGCCGGCCTGCTCGATCCGGGTGGTGAAGGGCGCGGCCGTCAGTGCCGCGTCCACACCGCCGTTCGCCAGTGCGGTCCGCTGATCCGGGATGGGAATGTCGACGATCTGCACGTCCCGCAGCGCGAGCCCGGATTGCCGCAGTATCGCGGCCAATTGGTAGCCGCCGGCGGCGGCCGCGCCACCGGACACCGCCACCTTGCGGCCACGCAGCTCGGCCACCGAGGTCACCTCGCCCGTCTCGACCAGCTTCTTCGAGACCTCCAACGCCGACGGTGAGGCTTTCGGATCCCCGGGCGCAATGCCCATGGAGCCGACGACTTTCAGGCGCAGGCCGCTGTGCACGGCATTGAACAGACCGGCGGCGAAGCCGGCTACGACCACATCCACTTTGCCCGCCGCCGCCAGCGGAATCGCGTCCTGTCCCGCCTTCATGGTCTGCAACTCGACCGTCAGACCCTCCTCGGCGAAGTACTTCTTGCCCGCCGCCACGTACAGCGGCGCGAACAATGTGGACGGGACGTGCGCGACAGTGACTTTGCCCGCCGACGCGACGGGTTCCGCTGTCCTGCCGCCGCAACCGGCGGCGACGAGCACCAGAACTGGAATGGCAGCTGAGAGAATACGTTTGGCGATCATTGTTTCCTTCCACTGATCTTTTCGAGACTGCGCCGCCATGGCATGGCGACGAACTCCGCGGCGGTGATGGCACCGGTGAGGCAGGCGCCGAGCAGCGCCGCGGTCAACAGGCCCGCATACATTCGTTCGGGCTGGAACAGCTGCCACGAGTTCCAGATCAAGTAGCCGATCCCGCTGTTGGCGGCGACGAACTCGACCGCGATGACGACCGCGACCCCGAGCCCAGCGGCGACGCGCAGGCCGGTGAAGATGGCAGGCGAACAGGTGGGCAGCAGGACGAATCGCCACAGCCGCCAGCCGACGGCCCGATAGGCAGTGGCCGCTTCGAGGATTCGCGGATCGATCTGGCGCATGCCGGCGAAGGTGTTGATCTGGAGCACGAAGAACACCGTGATCGCGACCGACAGGATCTTCGGTGTTTCGGTGAGCCCGAAGATCAAGAGCAGCAACGGTAATACCGCGACCTTCGGCAACGCGTACAGGGCCGAGAACAACGGGCCCAGCGCCGCCGCGACCGGTCGCCAACGCCCCATCGCCGCGCCGACGACGACACCGCTACACGCCCCCGAAAAGTAGCCGGCCGAAAGCCGGTAGAGGGTGGCGCTCACGTGCTCGCGCAACTCGCCGCTGCCCGCGAGCTGCACCCAGCGGACGAGGACCGCCGACGGCGGCGGGAACAACTGAGCGTCGATGAGGTCCAGTTCGCTGCGAGCTGCCAACCGGTCAGCAGCAGCATCGGGCAGCCCACCGCGAGCAGCAGGTCGCGGCGGCGCCGAGACCGCTCGCGACTGCGGATCGCGTCGATCTCGGCGCTCATCCGGCCTGCACCGATGCCGCCGCGTCCGCGCGCAGCGCTGTCCAGATCCGGTGCCGCAGCGCGGTGAACTCGGGGGTCAGGGTGAGTTCCAGGTTGCGCGGCCGCGCGAACGGCACGGCGAACTCGGCTGCCACCCGCCCCGGCCGCGCCGACATGAGGGCGATGCGGTCACCGAGCAGCAACGCCTCGTCGATGCTGTGGGTGACCAGCACGACCGTCTTGCGTTCGACCTCCCACAACCGCACGAGCTGCTCTTGCATCAGCAGCCGGGTCTGCGCGTCCAGGGCGCCGAGGGGCTCGTCCATCAGCAGTGCCGGTGTCTCGAGGGCGAACGCGCGCGCCAGCGCGACCCGTTGCCGCATGCCGCCCGACAGCTGGTGCGGATAGGCCTGCTCGAAACCCGCCAGACCGGTACGCGCCAGCCATTCCCGTGCCCGCGCCGTGTACTCCGCGCGCCGCATGCCGGCCATCCGGCAGCCGAAGGCGATGTTGTCCAGCACGGTCAACCACGCGAACACGCCGTACTCCTGGAAGACGAACGCGGACGCCGGAATTCGCCCTTGCGCCGACGGCATCCGCACGCACCCCGACGTCGGTGTGTCCAGACCGCCCACAATGCGCAACAGCGTGGACTTCCCGCACCCCGACGGCCCCACGATGCAGGTCAAAGAGCCGGCCGCCACCCGAAGCGAGCAGTCCCGCAACGCCCACACCGGCTGCCGTTCGCCCAGAAAGACTTTCGAGATCCCCTCCGCCACGAAGACCATGGATCAGCGCCTCCGCTCGAACACGTCATCGAGCGTGACCATCGTCAAGCGCCGATCCCGAATGATCTGCAACAGCTGGTCATAGACTCGGGTGACCGGCCGCTGATTGGCATGGCCGATCACGATCGACTGCGGTCGGAAGTACTTGCGGGCGTTCGACACCAGCTCCTGTTCGGTGATGATGCGATGGTCGCCGAGCGTTCCGTACCACATGACCGGCACGGTGTAGCCGTGATCGGCGGCGAGCGCGTCGATCCTGGCGTCGCGGTAGCCGTACGGCGGGCGATAGAACGGGGTTCCGTCGACGCCGAAGTTGTTGCGCAACAATGTTTTAGTTCGCTCGAACTGCGCCGCGACGTCCTTGTCCGAAAGCCGGGTCAGATCCGGGTGATCCCACGTGTGGTTGCCGAGTTGGATCTGCCCTCGGTCGACCAGCGGCTGCAACATCGGCTTGTTGACCGTCCACGAGGAGTAACACGCCGTGACGAAGAAGGTGAACCGCGCGCCGCTGTCCCTCGCGAAACGGATGTAGGCCGCGACGACGTCCGCACTGGTGCCGTCATCGATGGTGAGCGCGATGTTGCCGCCCTCCCCCGGAATCGCCGATACCACCCCGCTGGGCATCGGAATCCGTGCGGCACCCGGCTGACGGGGCGGCGGTACGGGCGGTCCGCCGTGGACCACGGGGCTCGCCGCGGGACGCAGGGCAGGCCGTTCGGCCTCGTCGTTGTCGAGCGAACACCCTGCGATCAGCGAGAGCGCACCGGCCGCGAGCACGGCGAGCAATCGGCGCCGCGACCGGTCCCCGCCGCCCTCACGCATGGCTGGGCAGGTAGTCGTTGGAGTAGGTCTGCGACAGGTCGATCTCGGCGGCGGCGACGATGCGGTCGGATTGCGCGAGCACCTTGCGGACCGCCTCGGCGCCGTCGGCGGAGAGTGCGCCATCGGTGGAGAAGCCGTCTTTGATCTTGGCGATCGTTTCGACGTAGGTCGCCCGATCGTCCTGTGCGAACTCCGCGGGCATCCGGGCGGCGATCTCCTCGGCGGAGTGTCCCTGGATCCACTGCAATGTCCGCACGATCGCCTCGGCCAGCGCGGAAGCTGTCGTTCGGTGGCCGTCGAGCCATCGGCTGCTCGAATACAGCACCGAGGCCGGGTATTTCGAGACACCGAAGGTCTGCTCGACGCCCTCGCGGCTACGCGCGTCGAGCAATACCTTGACCTTGTCGGCACCGGCCCGCCGCTGCACCAGCGAGAACGCGGGATCCACCAGCACCGCCGCGTCGACGCGGCCGTGCGCCATCGCGGCCACCGCGGTCGCCGCCGTCCCGATCGCCTGCACGCTCACCGCGTCCGCCGCCACACCGTGCTTGCTCAGCACGTACTTCAGGAAGAAGTCCGTGGACGACCCCGGCGCGCTGACCCCGACGTTCGCACCGGCGAGATCGGCGATGGAATTGATCGGCCTACTCGTCGCAGGCGACACCGCCAGCACCAGCTCGGGCCGGTTCAGCATGGTCACGAACGAGGTGAGTGCCCGGCGCTCGGCCTGCATCTGAATGGTGTGGTCGTAGTACCCCGCGACCACATCGACGCTGCCACCTTCCAACGCCTGCAACGCTTTCGAGCCGCCCTGCAGGCCTTGGATATCGACCCACACTCCTGCCTCGCCGAAGTAGCCGAGGCGCTGGGCCAGCACGAGTGGTAGGTACACCGGCAGCGTCCGCCCGCCGACCCCGATGACGACGCGCTGGCCGCCTTCCGGTCTCCGGCCACAACCACCCACCGCGAGCACCAGCACCACCGCTGCCAGCAGCACCGCCGCACAACTCTGTTTTCTCATCTTTGTTCGCCTTTCGTAATTGCCGTGCCGCGCGCGGGCTGCCACCGCAGCAGGTGACGTTCGGCGCGATCGGCACCCATGTCGACGACCACCACGACCGCGCACAACACGGCGATGCCCGCGAAAACACCTGTGGTGTCGAAGGTTCCTTCTGCCTGCGCGATCAGATAGCCGAGACCACTTGCGGAGCCGAGGTACTCGCCGACGACCGCACCGATCACGGCGAAACCGACACTGAGTCGCAGACTGGCCAGAATCCAGGTCGACGCACTCGGCAACAGCACGTACCGCCACAGTTGCCGCTCGGTCGCACCGAGCATCCGCGCGTTGTCCACGAGCAGTTGGTCGACCTCCCGCACACCCTGATAGGTGTTGAAGAAGACGATGAACACGACCAGCGACACGCCGAGCGCGACCTTCGACCAGATCCCGAGCCCGAACCAGAGCAGGAAGATCGGCGCCAGCACCACGCGCGGGAGCGCGTTGCCCATCCGCACATACGGCTCGACCACCGCTGCGACGAATCGCATTCGGGCCAAGGCGAATCCGAGCGCAAGTCCGGCGATGCCGCCGAGGCCCAGCCCGAGTGCCGCCTCGAGCACGGTGATGCGAAGATGACGCCAGATCGAGCCGGAGCCGAACCAGTCACCCAGGCGGACAGCGATATCGCCGGGCCGCGAGAAGAAGAATTCGTCGACGGCCCCGGATCGCGCTGCGAGTTCCCAGCCGAGCAACACGATGACTCCGAGCCCCAGTTGCGCGATCCGGATCGCGACGGCCCGAGGCCGACTCCTATTGCGCTGTAGGGACATAGGCGAAGGCCTTGCGGACCTCGTCGCGCAAGGCCGTCCAGATCGAGCGATGAATCTTCGCGTATTCCGGGTGCACCCGGATCTCGAACAGGTCGCGCGGCCGCGGCAGGTCCACCGGGTAGCGGCAGACCACACGACTGCCCGGTCCGGCCGACATCAGGACCACCTCATCGGACAGCGCGATGGCCTCGTCGAGGTCGTGGGTCACGAAAAGCACCGTCTTCGCGCTGCCGGTCCACAACGTGAGCAATTCGTGCTGCATCACCTGCCGGGTCAGTACGTCCAGGGCGGCGAACGGCTCGTCCATGAGCAGGATCTCCGGATCGACGATCCAGGTCTGCGCGAGCGCCACCCGTTTGCACATGCCGCCCGAAAGTTGGTGCGGGAAAGCGCGTTCGAAGCCGGATAGGCCGACCCGGGCGAGCCACTCCCGCGCCAGGCGCTCCCGCTGCGCCGAGCCGGTCCCGCGCAGCCGCAGCCCGAAAGCCACGTTGTCGAGCACCGTCTGCCACGGCAGCAGCGGCTCACGCTGAAACAAATAGCCCGCCTTACGGTTTCGGCCCTCCAGCGGTTGCCCATCGATCAGTACCCGCCCTGCCGACGGTGTCGACAGGCCCGCCACCGCGTTCAGAACGGTCGACTTTCCGCATCCGGTCGGACCGACAATGGCCACGAATTGTCCCTTTTCGACCGTGAGATCCAGCTCGGACAACGCACAGTGCGCACCGCTTGCCGTACGGTAGGACACGGTCAGTGAGTCGAGCGATATCGCCATTCCTTTCGCGCTGGTCAAGACGCCCGCACGAGGGCGACGTGCGTAGCGAAAGTCGCTGCGCCAGCGGACTTTTCCCATTCCTTGGACATTCTTTTCCCTTCGCATGAGCAACCGATAAATCAGCGTGCCAGAAACCCGGACGGGCATCTTGTGGCAATCCGACGTTGTGCGATACGCCGTTTGTCGGTTTCGACAAACGGCGATACGAGATGCTTCGTTCGACAATGCCGAACGGCGTCGGGCAAATCTTCGGCCCGCTTCCGTACTGTCGGGCGACGGGACATTCGAACCAAAGGAGCAGGCCTCGTGTTCACCGGCACAGCAA
>NZ_BAUA01000150.1 GCF_000710915.1 Nocardia brasiliensis IFM 10847 | reverse complement strand
GTCCTCGGCGGCTGCACCCGGGCCCTCGTCGCGACTCGTGGCCGAAGCCGAACTATCGGCGGTGGGCACTGCGGGGTCGGCGGCTGGGGTGGGCTCCGACTCCGGCAAGTCCGAGACCGGGGTGTCGGTGTGCTCGGTCACCCGTAGTCCTCCTCGATGGTCACGGTGCTGGTCTGGACGTCGTCACCGATCCAGCTGATCGACAGTGGGCCGAGCGGGTCGGGCTGGTCGAACTCGATCGTCTTGCCTCGGTACAGCTCGAGCAGCGCGAGGAAGCGGGCGACGATCTCGACCGGCACGGTGCAGTCGGCGACCAGGTCGGTGAAGGTCGTCCAGCCACCTTTGCCTGCCAGCTTCAGCCGTTCGAGCACCAGCGCGGCCTGTTCGGCGATCGACACGGCGTGGTTGTGCAAGTGGTCGAGCCCCACCTTGGGCACCGGGCGCGGCCGGAACGCCGCCGCGGCGATCGCGGCGAATTCGTGCGCGTCAACTCCCAGCGTAACCTCGGGCAGCAGGTCGGCGAAGCGCTCCTCCAGGCCGACGGCGCGCGGATACCGCCGCAGCGCGACCGCCTCCAGCTCGCCGAGCAACTCGGCCACCTGCTTGAACGCCCGGTATTGCAGCAGCCGCGCGAACAGCAGGTCGCGGGCCTCCAGCAGTTCGAGGTCCTCGGCGTCGGTCATCTCCCCCGACGGCAGCAGGCGTGCCGCCTTGAGATCGAGCAGGGTGGCGGCGACGACCAGGAATTCGGTGGTCTGGTCGAGGATCTTGTCGGCCCGCAGTTTCGTTGTGGCGTCCTCGGACAGCGCCGCGGTCAACGCTTTGGTGTAGGCGATGAACTCGTCGGTCACCTTGTGCAACGCCACCTCGGTGACATCCAGCTTCCGCGAGCTGATCAGGGTCAGCAGCAGATCGAACGGCCCCTGAAAGTTGCTCAACCGCAGATGAAACCCGGACTTCTGCTCCGTCTCCTGCGCCCCGCCCGCGACATCCGCATCGGCAGCCGTCGACTCCGAGGGGGACTCGGAGTTCGCGGTAGCGGGCTGCTCGGGCATCTGGACATCATCGGGTACGCCGGAGAGAGCCGATGTGTGCAGGTCCGGGGTGGCCTCGACTTCGTCCGCCGCACAGTCCGGTCGGTCGGCGCGCGCCGCAGCCCGCTCCAGGAGATCGCCCGACGGGTGGTCGTCGCCGTGGCCGGGCGTGTGGGTGGTAGCGGGTGGTGCGGGGTCGTTGCTGCCGATCACCGGCCGGACCGGTGGATGACTTCCCGCGCCATCGCCCGATACGCTTCGGCTCCACTGGATTTGGGCGCCCACGTGGTGATCGGCTCGCCCGCGACGCTGGCGTCGGGGAACCGCACGGTACGCGAGATCGCCGCGTCGTAGACCAGGTCACCGAACACTTCGACGACCCGCGCCATCACCTGACGCGAATGCAGTAGTCGCGCGTCGAACATGGTGACCACTATCCCGTACAGGCTGAGCCTGGGGTTGAGGCGGTCGCGCACCTTTTCCACGGTGTCGTTGAGCAGCGCGAGCCCACGTAGCGAGAAGTATTCGCATTCCATCGGAATGATGACCCCGTCGGCGCAGGCGAGCGCGTTGACGGTGAGCAACCCGAGCGACGGCTGGCAGTCGATGATGATGTAGTCGTACCGGTCGCGGATGGAATGCAGGGCGCGGCCGAGCGAGTGCTCCCGCCCGACCTCGTTGACCAGCTGGATTTCCGCGGCCGAGAGGTCGATGTTGCTGGGCAGCAGATCCATGTTCTCGACCCTGGTCTGCATCAGCACGTCATCGATCGAACCTTTGGAGCCGACCAGCAGGTCGTGCACGGTCAGCTCGAGATCGTGATGGGCCACACCCAATCCCGCCGACAGCGCGCCCTGCGGGTCCAGATCGACCAGCAGCACCCGGCGCCCGTACTCGGCGAGCGAGGCGCCGAGATTGATGGTGGAGGTGGTTTTGCCGACGCCGCCCTTCTGGTTGCACATGGCGATGATGAGGGCGTCGCCGTGCCGTTCCAGCGGCGTCGGGTCCGGCACGAGTCGCAGGGGGCGCCCGGTCGGGCCGAGTGCCGCGTCCTCCGCGACAGGGAGATCGACCCCGGTGCCCCACAGGGTTTCGGCCGCCGCCGCCGAGGCGGGACCCGGATGCGGCTCCGCCCCAGCACCCATCGGCGGCTCTGCCGCTCCGGCTGATGTCACGATCCGCTGCTCCTTATACGTTCCTGCCCGTTGCCTCGCCGAGCGTAGCGAAGCCGATCAGGCCCGACCTCGCTTTCGTACGGTCCAGCTCTCGATAGACGCTACCGCTTATGAGCGTGCAAGAGCCGCGACGCGCGCGGCGTGTTCGCGGCACCACGCCGGGCCGCGAACAGCAGAACGCTACCCTGTATCGCTCTGCGCCACTCCGGGTCACCGTTGAAACGCACGTCGAAGCGGCCGGGTGACTCGTCCGAGCTGTCCCGTGTCCGCCTCCCCGCGGCTGTCCGGATGTGCTCGGATCGAACGATACCCGGTGCCGCGACCGCGCCGTTCTAGCGGGCGCGGGGATGCGCGGTCGCCCACACCTCGCGCAGGGTGTTCACGGTGACGAGGGTGTAGATCTGGGTGGTGGTGACCGACGCGTGGCCCAGGAGTTCTTGGACCACACGGACATCCGCGCCGCCGTCGAGCAGATGGGTGGCGAAGGAGTGGCGCAGCGTATGCGGCGAGACGGCGGCGCCGATGCCCGCGCGTTCGGCCGCGGTCTGCAACACCTGCCATGCGGTCTGGCGCGACAACCTGCCGCCGCGCGCGTTCAGGAACAGCGCGCCCGCGTTCGCTTTGCCGGCGGCGGCCAGCATCGGACGCCCCCGCACCAGATAGGCGTCCACCGCGGCGAGCGCGGGCCGACCGATCGGCACCATGCGTTGCTTACCGCCCTTGCCGTGCAGCACGACCGCGCGTTCGGCGATATCGAGATCGTCGACATCAAGTCCGACCATCTCGGAGATGCGCGCGCCGGTGGAGTACAGCAGTTCCAGCAGCGCGCGGTCACGCAGCCCGCGCGGTCCGCCGTCGGCGCCGAGCGCGGCGTCCGGATCGTCGGCGGCCCCGCCGCCCGCGGCTTCGAGCAGCTTCAGCACCTGGTCGTAGGGCAGGGCTTTGGGCAATCGGCGACCGGGCGCGGGCGGTTTCACCGCGTGCGCGACATCGGTGACGGTGAGGCCTTCCGCGGCCGCGAACCGGTGCAGTCCGCGCACCGCGATCAAGGCGCGCGCCACCGAACTCGCGGCCAGCGGCGGATGGTCGGCGCCGCCCGCGCGCAACGCCATGGTGAATTCGGCGACGTCGCCCTCGGCGACCTGATCGAGCGCGGTGATGCCGCGCCCGGTCAGGAAGTCGAGATAGCGCCCGAGGTCACGCCGGTAGGCGCCGAGGGTGTTCCGCGCGGCGCCGCGCTCGACCGCGAGATGGTCGAGGTAGGCGTCCAGTTCCCGCGCGAGCACCCGGCGCCCCCGTCAGTCCGCGGACTTCTGCGCCGCCTTGCGGCGCAGGAACGCCGTGGGCTGACCCGGCCATGGCGCGTCCGCCGGACGTAGCTCGGTGTCGCCGGCCCGCGCCGCGGCGAGCGCGAGCACACCGGCCACCGCGGTCGCGTTGACGATCTCCCCGGCCAGTGCCGCGCGCACGGCGTCGGCGACCGGCATCCGCACGATCGCCAGATCGGCTTCCTCGAATTCCGGCTCGGGCTGGTCGGTTTCGTAGAGTCCGCGCGCGACGTACACGCGCAGCGCCTCGTCGGTGAAACCCGGCGACAGCGCCACGTCCACCAGTACCGACCAGTCCCGCGCGGCCAGCCCGGTCTCCTCGGCCAGCTCACGCCGCGCGGCGACGAGCGGGTCCTCACCTTGCAGATCGAGCAGACCGGCGGGCAGCTCGAGCAGCCGCCTGCCGATCGGATGCCGGTACTGGTTGATGAGCACGACATTGTCGTCGTCATCGATCGCGGCGACCGCGACGGCACCGTGGTGCTCGATCACCTCCCGCTCGACGACCTTGCCGCCCGGCATCCGCACCTGGTCCAGCCGCAGCGCGAGAATCGCGCCGCTGTAGACCGTTTCGCTCGACACCGTCTCGAAATCGTGGCTGCCCGGTGCGGCAGCGCCCCCGTCCACCGTCATCGCGCTACGCCTGCTCCGCCGCGCTCACGAACTCTTCGTCCGGGATGTCCACGGGCAGCCGCTCGGCGAGCTTGTAGGTCAGCGCCGCCGCGACCAGCGCCGCGAACAGCGGATGCGGACGGGTCGGCCTGCTCTTCAGCTCCGGGTGCGCCTGGGTGGCGACGAAGAACGGATGCACGTCGGCGGGCAGTTCGACGAACTCGACCAGATGCCCGTCCGGGGAGGTGCCGCTGAACCGCAGCCCGCTCTTCGCGATCCGGTCGCGGTAGGCGTTGTTCACCTCGTAGCGGTGCCGGTGCCGCTCGGACACCTGCTCGGCGCCGTACGCCTGGGCCACCACCGAACCCTTGGCCAGGGTCGCCGGGTAGGCGCCGAGGCGCATGGTGCCGCCGAGATCGGCCTCACCGGCGACGGCCTGTTCCTGATCGGCCATCGTGGAGATGACGGGATGCGGGGTGTCCGGCTCGAATTCGGCCGAATTGGCCTCGTCCAGACCGACCGACCTGGCCGCTTCGATGACCACGCACTGCAAGCCGAGGCACAACCCGAGCAGCGGAATACCGCGCTTGCGGGCGTAGGCGATCGCCCCGACCTTGCCCTCGATGCCGCGGATACCGAACCCGCCGGGAATCAGCACCGCGTCCACGTCCCGCAGCGCGGCCTGCGCACCCGCGGGCGTCTCGCACTCGTCGGAGGGCACCCAGCGGATCTGCACCTTGGCCCGCGAGGCGAATCCGCCCGCGCGCAACGCCTCGGTGACCGAAAGGTAGGCGTCGGGCAGGTCGACGTACTTGCCGACGAGCGCGACCTCGACCGTCTCGCGCGGCGAATGCACCCGGTCGAGCAGATCGCCCCACACGGTCCAGTCCACGTCGCGGAACGGCAACCCGAGCTTGCGCACCACATAGGCGTCCAGGCCCTCGCGATGCAGCACGCGCGGGATGTCGTAGATCGACGGCGCGTCCGGGGTGGAGATGCAGGCGTCGACGTCGACGTCGCACATCAGCGCGATCTTGCTCTTGAGCGCCTGCGGCACCTCGCGGTCGCACCGCAGGATCAGCGCGTCGGGCTGAATACCGATGTTGCGCAACGCGGCCACCGAATGCTGCGTCGGCTTGGTCTTCAACTCGCCCGAAGGCGCCAGGTACGGCACCAGCGAGACGTGCAGGAAGAAGACGTTGTCCCGGCCGACATCGTGCCGAATCTGGCGCGCCGCCTCCAGGAAGGGCTGCGATTCGATGTCGCCGACGGTGCCGCCGATCTCGGTGATCACCACATCCGGGGTCTGCCCCTGCGCGTCGGGCGCGCTCATCGCGAGCACCCGGCTCTTGATCTCGTCGGTGATGTGCGGAATCACCTGGACGGTGTCGCCCAGGTACTCGCCGCGCCGCTCCTTGGCGATGACCGTCGAATAGATTTGCCCGGTCGTCACATTCGCGTCCCGGGTGAGATCCCGGTCCAGGAACCGCTCGTAGTGACCGACATCCAGATCGGTCTCGGCGCCGTCCTCGGTCACGAACACCTCGCCGTGCTGGAACGGGTTCATGGTGCCGGGATCGACATTCAGATACGGGTCGAGTTTCTGCATCGTGACGCGCAGCCCACGCGCCGTCAGCAGCTGACCGAGGCTGGAGGCGGTAAGACCTTTACCCAATGAGGAGGCGACTCCACCGCTCACGAAGATGTGCTTCGTAGCTGTTCGCGCCTGAATCCGTGTTTGACCCACGGGTCTTCACGGTAACACGGATCAACTGTCCAGAAGTAACGCCACGCACGTTTGCTGTATATGTGCCGCGCGTGGCTGTCACCACTTGCTAGCGGGGAGCGGAGGCCAGTGTGAGGGAGGTCGCCTTGTCGCCGGTGCCGTATCGGCCGGCGCCGCCGTTCAGCTGTTCGGTCAGCGCCAGGACGGTGGTGACGCGGCCGATCTCGCGGTCCAGGTTGTCGACGGTGGTGACGGAGGTCGCGAGGGCGCCGTCGGTGCGGACGACGGCGATCGGGCCAGGGGTCTCGGCGGCTCCGGCGCGACCGGCCAGGACCACGCCCGCACCGCGGCCGCGCAGGGCGCCGGCGAACCTGGCGATGTTCGCGCCCTGGCTGTTCTCCGCGGACTTGGCGCCGTTGCCGGTGATGACGACGGCGAGCTGCGCCGGGTGCACCGGGGTGTCGCCGTAGGCGAGGAAGCCGCCGCCACGCAGGGTCTCCAGGACGAGGCCGAGTTCCTGTGGGGTGCCGCGGGTTTGCCCGTTGGCCGGATCGAGCAGCAGCACCAGGCCGAGCAGGTCGCCCGCCATGCTGCCCTGATCGACTGCGCCGGTGCGCAATTGGGCCCCGGCCGGGATGACGTTGGTGACGGCGGTGCGCATCCGGTCGCCCTCGGTGGCGTCGGCGAACGCGTCGGTGAGCGCGATCCGGCCGGTGATCGCGGCCCCCGAGGTTTCCAGCGATTTGGTGACGCCCTCGATATCGGCGGGATCGGCGTCCGGTGTGGTGAACACGACCACGCTGCGGTCGGCGAGGGTGCCGCCGAGGATACGTCCGGCGGAGCCCGCGATGAAGCGATCGGCGGCGTTGAGCTGATCGGTCAACTGCCGGTTCTGTTCGGACACGGTGTCGACCTGCTGACGCAGGTCGGACTTGTCCGCGCGCAACCCCGACAGCAGATCCGCCGCGAGGGTCTGCGAGCCGAGCACGACGCCGATGGCGAGTGCCAAGAAGATCGCCACGATCGAGACGGCGTGCTGGCGTAGCGAAATCATCGTTCTCCCTTGGTCGTGAAGCGCAGGCCGGTCACTGGCCGCCTGCGCCGACTAAGCCCTGCGCCCAGAGCGCGAACCGGTGCCAGGTGTCGGTGGCCCAGGTCAGAGCGTCGGTGCCGGTGTTGGACGCGAGCAGCACGACGATCACCGCGACCAGCGCGGCGAGCACCACCAGCGCGACCCCGATGCCGGAGACCCGGTTGCGGTACAGCGTGGCAACGGCTTTGGCGTCCATCAGCTTGGTGCCGAGCTTGAGCCGGGTCAGGAAGGTCGCCGGATTGCTCTCGCGCCGGCTGCGATCGAAGAAGTCGTCGAGCGTGGCGGCCGCGCCCGCGGTGACGATCAGCGCCGCACCGTGATGGTGAGCCAGCAGCAGCGCCAGGTCGGCGGGCGAACCCGAGGACGGGAACGTGGTGGCGCCGATGCCGAGATCCTGGATCCGCTCGAGGCCCTTGGCATGACCGTCGGTGTCGGCGGGCAGGATCACCTCGGCACCGCATTTCAAGGTGGCGGTGGTGATCTCGTCTGGATCGCCGACGACGAGGTCCGGCTTGTACCCCTGCTTCATCAGCGTGTCGGCGCCGCGACCGACGCCGACCATGATCGGCACGTACTCCTTGATGAACGGCTTGAGCCGCTTGAGATCCTCGGCGTGATCCGGCCCGTCGGCGACCACGACCACGTGCCGGTGCTTCATCGACAGTTCCAGTTCGGGCACGCCGATGCCGTCGATGAGCAACGCGCTCTCGGTACGGATGAACTCGATCGTGTTGCCCGCGAAGGCCTCCAGATGATCGGCCAGCCCGTTGCGCGCCTCGATCATCCGCTCGGCGATATCGGCGTCGGTGAGCTCGATGCCCTCGACGAGCACCTCCGGCTCCTTCTTGGTGACCTTGTCGAGATAGACGACGCCGCCGTCGATCCGGACCTTGATGCCGTCCTTGATCTTGCTGAAGGCATCCGAACTCACCGTGTCCAGCAGCAGGATCCCGTTGGCCACCAGCACTTCGGGGCCGAGATTGGGATAGCGGCCGGAGATCGAGGGCGAGGTGTTGATCACGGCGACCACACCCGCCTCGACCAGGCGGTCGGCGGTGAGGCGGTCCAGGTCCATCTCGTCGAGCACGACGACATCCCCCGGCCCCACCCGTTTCAGCAGACGCCGGGTATTGCGGTCCACCCGGGCGATCCCGGTGCGGCCGGGCAGCGTTTCGGTGTTCCTCGACAACAACGCCAGCATCTTCATGGCTCCGATGCTGCCCGCTAACCCTCAACCTTTGGTGGAGGCGCGCCGTATCACCTACCACATGGGTCACTGCTAAAACAGCGACTCGACCCACGACACGCGGAACTTCTGCCGGATCCGTTGTGGTCAGAGGCGAAAACGCCGCCTCGGACGGTCTGCGGGCCGACGAACTCGGCCGACGTGTGCCCTAGCTAACATTCGGCGCGTCTTGTGCGTCGGCAACCGTCCGGCATACCTTGACCCCATATTTCCATCTGGGATGGCTTTCGTCCGCGGCGCTGCGTACCGACAGAACTCCCATGGCATCTCCGACCCACCGGCCGAGCGCGACACCCACGTCGGCCACCGGGCCGAATCGAAGGCGGTACGCACCGTGCACAGATTGACGAGATTCCTTGCTGTTTCGGCGAGCACCGCGGCGATCGGAGCCGCGTCGACTCTCACCGCCCACGCCGATCCGGAAGCACCCGGCATCCGCTACACCGCGCGGGCGGTCGACGACGCCGTGGTGCTGACCACCGATTCCGGATCGCTCGACACCGCGGGCGACCAACTGGAGATCCGAGACGATGCGGGCGTCCTGCGTGCCTCGTTGCCTCTCGGTTACTACCAGGACAATCGACGCTGGCCCATCGCCGCGCGCCTGGACGGCACCACCGCGACTCTGACGCCGAGCGTCGATCCGGCCGCCGCGACACCGGCGCCCGGGGTCACCGACCCGTTGCACGACGTCGCGCTGGATCCCGAGTCCCCGGAATTCACCGACGCGCTGAAGAATTTCACGGCGATCGTCGGCGTCGGCACCGCGGTGGGCACGCTCATCGGCACGATCGTCGGCGCCGGGGTCGGCTGCGTGGCCGGCGGGGCGCTGGTCGGCGGCGCGGCGACCATTCCGACCATCGGGGTGCTGACCATCCCCGGGTTCCTCGGCGGCTGCCTGGTGACCGCGATCCCCGTGGCAGCCCTCGGCGGACTCATCGGAACCATCACCTTCGGCGTCACCGCCCTCACGATCGGCGGCTTCCTGCTCGGCGACGCGCTGTCCAAGCAGAACGCGGCTCCGCCGAAACCCTGACCCGCGAATCACCTGAGCATTCAAGGCATTACGGACAATCGCCCGCCCAAACTGTGTCTACCGTCACAGGAAGCGAACTATTTCGCGCGTCTAACTAGCGAGGTCGCTACCGTTTCGTTACCGTCGGCCGACATCGACGACCGCTCGACGGGACGCAGCAAAGGACACCGGCTGGATGCGCTTCGAAACAACCGCGAATATCGGTGCGACACACCGAATACCAGACGTTTCTCGCATACCGGCGCGTTCTGGACAATCCAGACAAACGCGGTCGGCGCGATGAGTGGATACGGTCCGCGAGGTTTCGAGCAGCGCAACACCTTCCGGCTGCGCAACCCGAACGACTTTCAGCAATGGATCAGCTATCCCCTGCGGCGAGCAGACCGGGCCGCTCGGGAGGATCATCGGCCCACAGCCGACCGCTGGCCCACCACCGAGGACCGCTGGCCCGGCGGCAACGATCGGTGCGCCGCCGCCGAGAAGCCGCGATTCGCCGCAGAACCGTGGTCCCCCGAAGACGGTTGGTCTGCGAACCATTGGCCGCCCGCCGATGAGCAGTGGGCCGAGGACTGGCCGACCGACGAGCCGCCCGGCGACCCGACACCCACCGATCAATGGACGTGGTCGAACGATCGCTGGCAGTCCCCGAACGAACCGTGGGCGGCCCCCGCCGCGCAAGTCCCGGGCGATCGGCCCCGCCCGAGCCGGCGTGCGGACCGATCCGACACCAGCCGCGCGCCTCGAACCGGCGTCGACCGTCGCGGGGGCGACCACAACAGTGTGTCCCGCACCGACCACGGCCGAGAGCGCCACATAGGTGCCGAGAGGGCGACGCTCGATTCTGCCGAGCCCCGCAAGCGACGGAGCGGGCGGCATCGGATGCCTGCGCCGCCGACGGCACTGAAAGGGCGGGCGGCGATCGTCGCGGTGGCCGCGGGCGCGATCGTGGCGGCTGGACAGAACCTCGAGACCGGGAGCGCGAAGGCGCCTGCGCAGTCGGTCGCGCCGATGGCGCTGGGGCAGCCGCAGGCAGTGGACCCGGTGGCCGTCAGTTCCGAGCCGCACAACACCGACCCGGGCCTGCTCGCGGAAGGTCCGGCCACGCTCGGCCAGTTCGCTGACATGCTGCAGAACGGCAGCAAGGTCGCGGACGAGATCGCCGCCGACGTCCAGGCAAAGCTGCGCCCCCTGTTCGTCAAGTTCACCTCCGGCACGTTCACCTCCGGTTACGGAATGCGCTGGGGCACCCTGCATCCCGGCGTCGACGTGGCCGCCCCCATCGGCACCCCGATCGTCGCGGTGGAGGACGGCACCGTGATCAGCGCGGGACCGGCCAGCGGCTTCGGCATGTGGGTGCGCGTGCTCGGCGACGACGGCACCGTCACCGTGTACGGCCACATCAACACCGCACTGGTCTCGGTGGGCCAGCACGTCACCGCGGGCGACGAGATCGCCACGGTGGGCAACCGCGGCGAGACCACCGGCCCGCACTGCCACTTCGAGGTCTGGCTGAACGGCACCGACCGCATCGACCCTCTCCCCTGGCTCGCCACCCGCGGCATCGGCCTCGGCCCCGAACGCGATTGACCTTTCCGGCCAGCGCAACTGACCCCGCCTGAATTATCGACACCGGAATCACGGCAGGTCAGGGCAACTACCCACACTCCCGAGCTGCCACGTGCGACTCGTCGCCGGGCGGTGAGGGTCGAACCCGGGCTTGTCGGATCCCACCATCCGCGAATTCGGATGGTGGGATCCGGACGACTCACCCAGCGCGCGCAGGCCGACCGGGCATCAGGGCACCGGCGACGAGACAAGCCGCGCCGAGGCAGACGCCGCAGGCGGCGAAGGCCGCACCGTAGCCCGCGCTCAACGCGATCGCGCTCAATGCTGCGAGCCCGACCGCGCCGCTGGTCTGGCGCACGGTGTTCAGCACACCGGCGGCCAAGCCGTTACGTTCCGGCGGCACGCCGTCGGTCGCGGCGACGGTGAGCGGGGTGAACGCGGCGGCCGTGCCGTAGCCGAAGATCATGCCCGAGACCAGCACCGACCAGAAGTACGGTGCGCCGAGCGCGATGCCGAGCGCCGTGCCGAGAAAGCCCAGCCCGCCGATCGCACAGCACAGCATGGCCGCCCGGCGGGCGCCGAACCGCACGGTGAGCCAGCCCGCGGAACGGGAACCGACGACCATCGCGATACCCGAAGGGAGATAACCGATCCCGGCCAGGAACGGCGAATAGCCGTACACGTCTTGCAGGTACAGCGACAGCAGGATGGGACTGCCGAGGAAGCCGGCCCCGAGCAGGAAGATCACGATGTTGGCGCTGGTCACCGAGCGCAACCGGAAGATGGTCAGCGGCAGCAGCGGCTCGGCGGACCAAAATGCCTGGTGCACAGCGAAAATGGCGATCAATGCCGAGCCGCCCAGCACCGCGCCGAGCACACCCGGATCGGTCCAGCCGGCGGCCGCCGACCGCATGATGGCCAGCACGACACCGGTGATGCCCGCAGTGGCCAGCACCGCGCCCACCACATCGAGCCGCGGTCGCGCGACGGCCCTCACCTGACGCGGCAGCACCACGAATGCGCCGATCATTCCGACGACCCCCACCGGTGCCAGGACGAAGAAGACCCAACGCCACCCGGCCAACTCGGTGAGCAGCCCGCCGAGCACCGGTCCCGCCGCGGCGCCCGCCGCCGCGACCGCGCTCCAGATGGCGAGCGCCCGGGCCCGCCCGGCGGGCTCGAGAAATGTCGCGGTCAGCATCGACAGCGTCACCGGCATCAGCAGCGCACCCCCGAATCCCTGCACCGCACGGGCCGCCAGCAGGAACCCCGGCGTGTCGGCGAACCCGGCCGCGACCCGGGCGACGGTGAATATCCCCAAGCCCGCCAACAGGATTCGGCGTCGGCCGAACACGTCCGCACAGCGCCCGCCGAACAGCAGGCAACCCGCGAAGGCCAGGGTGTAGGCGTTCACCGCCCAGGGCAACGCCGCGGGCGTGAAACCGAGGTCGGCACGCAGGTCGGGCAGCGTGATCGAGACGATGGTGGCATCCATGACCACGCTGAACGAACCGAGGCAGGCCAGCGCCAAGACCAGAACCTGCTGCCGTGTTGGCTGCTCGGCGCGCACGGCCGCACCGACGCTCACTGCTCCCACCCCGGTTCACCGGGTCGCGCATCGAATCGAATCGCGGGAACCGCGTATCGGGCCTCGGGTATCGCATAGAGCGCGTCGACCGCCGCACGGAGATCCGGATATTTCACCGCATGACCGCGGATCTCGGCCGGGTGCGCGGGCAAACCGGCTGCGGCGAGCAGTGTTTCGACCAGGTCGCTCATGCCGCCGCCGTCCAGGTCGGCGGCAGCTGCCGGTGCCATGCGGTGTCCTGCTGGAACGCCTCGCCGACCCGCAGGATCATGGCTTCACCGAAGGCCGGGCCGGCGATCTGACAGGACAGCGGCAGGCCGTCCGCGCCGAAGCCCATCGGCACGGCCAGCACCGGATTGCCGAGGGCGTTCCAGTACGGGGTGTGGATCATCCGGAACAGCGCGGCATCGTCCTGATGTCCTGCCGCATCGGCCAATTGGTCCAAACGCGGCGCGGTGACCGAGGCCGTCGGGCATACCACCACGTCGACCTGTGCGAACAACGCACCGACCGCCGCCTGCGCGACCCGCCGGACCCGTTGCGCCTGAACGTAATCCGCACCGGATATCAGCGCACCCTGGGCGAGCAGGCCGCGGGCGGCGACGAAATAGTCGTCCCAGCTTCGGGTCAGGTCGTTGCGGTGGTACGCCAGGCCTTCCGAGACCGCACTGACGATCGCGGCGGTGGTGGCTTCCCGGTAGAACGGCAGCGTGATCTCGGCCGTCTGGGCACCCCGCGCGCCCAGAACCGCTATCGCACGGTCGAATACGGTCGGCAGCTCAGGGTCGCACCCCTCGGCGAGTTCGCGAACCACGCCGATCCGCACACCGCTCAGGTCGGTCTCCGGCGGCTCGACGGTGAAGACCGTGTCCACCACGGGATGCGTACTGTCCGGGTCGCTCGGGTGCGGACCGGCGAGCACCGCGAGCAGTGCCGCGCAGTCGGCGGCGGTGCGCGCCAGCGGTCCCACCCGGTCGAGGCTGTAACCCAGTGGCACACAACCGGATTTCGGCACCCGTCCGAAAGTCGGCAGCAATCCGGTCACCCCGCAGAACGCGGCGGGCATGCGAATACTGCCCGCGGTGTCGGAACCGAGCCCGGCCGGGAACAGTCCCGCGGCGATCCCGTTCGCCGTGCCGGAACTGGAACCGCCGGCCCAGCGGTCGGCCCGCCACGGATTACGCGGCAGCGGGAACGGCTTGCCGGAATCCGGTATGCCACAGGCGAACTCCATCGTCGTGGTCTTGCCGGTGATGATCGCACCGGCCGCTTTCAACCGTGCCACGACCGGTGCGTCACGTCCCGCACCCCACGTCCGATCGTGCACCAGACTTTGTGCGGTGGTCGGACCTTCGGCCACCGCCATGGTGTCCTTCACCGCGACCGGAATGCCGTGCAGTGGCCCGCGAGCGAGCCCGGCCGCACGCTCGGCATCGGCCTGCCACGCCTGGTCCATGGCGGTTGCGTCGAAGCGGGTGAGATAGACCCCGAGTTCGGTGTCGTGCCGGTCGGCGAGCGCGATCGCGGACTCGATCAACGCGGCGCTCGTCGTTTCGCCCGCGCGCAGTGCGCGGGCGGCCTCGGCAATGGAATACATCGGCCGTCCCTTCGGAGTGATCCAGCAAGTTAGGGTTACCTTGCCCGTTCAACCCGAGTTGAGGTCAACTAGAGAAATGCCGGAGCTCACGGACATCTCCACCGTCGTCGACCATTTCGCGCTCCCGCTGTCGACACTGCACTACTGGGAACGCCGCGGCCTGCTGGCGCCGCATCGCCGCGGCGGCCGCCGCTACTACGACGACGATCAGCTCTATCGGATCGCGTTGATCAAGCAGTGGCGGACCACCGGATTGCTGAGCCTCGACGAGATCGGCGAGTTGCTCACCGCCCGTGCCACCGATCCGAACTGGCGCACCACGGTCGACGCGCATATCGCCGCGATCAATCGGAACATGGCCGAACTCGAAACCGCGCGCGCTTATCTGGACTATCTGCTCACCTGCCGATATGACGGTGAGCTGGAGAGCTGCCCGGCCTATCGCGCGACGATCGCGCTGCCGGACCGGCCTGGTCCATGATGTACGGAATGCACTGTCTGTGACACCGGCCACCCGGACTCCCGGCGAGTACCGGTGGTACCTATATGCTGCGGGTCACAGGTAACTCGAAGAGGAGACCCCCATGGCCAGCACCACCGTCGACGCCGTCATCGCCGCCCCGCGCGAGGTCGTGTACCGGCTCTTCGCCGATCGCGAGAGCGTCAGCCCGTACCTGCCGATCAATATCAAACTGACCAAGCCCGGACTGACCGAGCGCGAGGGCGTCGGCGCGCAGCACCTGCTCGGTGTCGGACCGCTCGGTGTCACCGAGGAGATCACCAAGCTGGTGCCGGGCGAGCGGATGGAATACAAGATCGTCAAGGGGGCCCCGGTGAAGCGCCACGTCGGCGTCATCACCTTCGCCGACGCCGAGAAGGGCACCCTGGTGTCCTACACGATGGAATCCGAGCCGAGCCTGCCCGTCCCGGCGAAGGTGCTGGAGTTCGGGTTGAAGAACCTGATCGGCCAGTTCATCAAGGCCGCGCAGAAGGCCGCGCGCTAAAACGCTCAGACGACCGCGCCGGACTTCTCCGAGCGCGCCGTCTCCAGCAGTTCCTCCGCGTGTGCCCGGCCGGTTTCGGTGTCGTCGAGACCGGCCAGCATGCGCGCCAGTTCGATGACCCGTTCGTCCTTGGTCAGCGCCCGCACTCCGCTGTTCACCTTGCCCTTGCCGTCGTCGGACTTGTCGACCACCAGGTGGGTGTCGGCGAAGGCCGCGACCTGCGGCAGGTGCGTCACCACGATGACCTGATGGGTGCGGGCCAGCCGGGCCAGCCTGCGCCCGATCTCCACCGCGGCGCGGCCGCCGACACCCGCGTCCACCTCGTCGAAAACCATGGTGGCGCCGTGATCCGAGCGGGCGAGCACCACCTCGAGCGCGAGCATCACCCGGGACAGCTCACCACCGGAAGCACTCTTGCTCAACGGAAGTGACTGCGCGCCCGAGTGCGCGGACAACCGGAACTCCACCTCGTCGACACCCGAGGATCCGGCGTGCAGCTCCTTGCCGCCGACGAGCAGCGGCGCGGAATCCTGCGGCCCCGCGGGAACCGGCCGGACCTCGACCTCCAGTTTCGCCTTGCCCATGGCCAGTCCGCCCAGCTCGGCGCTCACCGCGGACGCGAGCTTGCCCGCCGCCTTCTTGCGCGCGGCACTGAGCTTCCCCGCCGCCTCCCGCACCCGTTCGGCCGCGATATCGACCTCGGCCGCCAATGCGGTGAGTGCCTCCTCGGACACGTCGAGCGAGCCGAGCTTGGTGCGCGCCTCGTCGGCCCAGGCGAGCACACCGTCGATGTCGGGGGCGTACTTGCGGGTCAGCGACTTCAGTTCGGCCTGGCGAGTGAGCAGCGAGTCGAGCGCGCCGGGATCCGACGGCAGGTCCGAAAGATAGCCGCTGAGTTCGGTGGTCAGGTCGACCACCACCGCGATCGCCTCGCCGAGCCGCGGCGCCAGCGCGGTGAGCTTCGGATCGTCGGCCGACTCGATGCGCGAGCGCGCGGCGCCGAGCAATTCCAGTGCGCCGGAACCGTCTTCGGGCGAATCCGGCGAGCCGGCCAGCGCGTCGTGCGCGGTGACGGCGGCCTCGCGCAACGAATCCAGGTCGCTGAGCCTGCGCACGTCCTCGACGATGCGCACATCCTCACCGGGTTCCGGTGCGATGGCATCGATCTCGGTCAGCGAATGCTGCAACCGGTCGGCCTCCTGCGCCAATTCCCGGCTGCGCGCGGTACGTTCGAGCAATTCGTTGCGGGCGTCCAGCCAAGAGCGCCGCTGCACACCGTATTTGCGCAGCAGCGGCCCCACGGTGTCGGCCGCGAACTGGTCCAGAGCCGCCAATTGCTGGTCGGGACGCTGCAAACGCAGCTGATCGTTCTGCCCGTGCACGGTCAGCAACGGCGCGGTGAAATCGGCGAGTACCGCGGCGGGCACGCCGCGACCGCCCAGGTGCGCGCGGGAACGGCCGTCGCTGCCCACGGTGCGGATCGCGATGATGCTGCCGTCGTCATCCTGTTCGGCCGCAGCCGATTCCAGCACCTGCGCCACTTCGGCGCGGGCGCCGTCGTTCACGTCGTCGACGGTGAAACGGCCCTCGACCACCGCCCGCGCGGCGCCCAGCCGGACCCGCCCCGGATCGGCGCGCGCACCGCTCAGCAGGTGCAGGCTGGTGACCACCATGGTCTTGCCCGCACCCGTCTCGCCGGTGAGAACCGTGAGACCCTCGTGGAATTGCGCGGTGGCCGTCGAGATAACGCCAAGCCCGTCAATCCTGATCTCTGTCAGCATGTGTGCTCTCCGTTCGCCGTCGGCCACGCCAGCCTGTCACGGGCAATTGGAACTTGCGCACCATCCGGTCCGCGAAGGGCGCGGAATCCAGCCGCACCCAGCGCACCGGCTGCGCGCCGCGGACCGCTTCCAACCGGCCGCCACGCGGCAGGTCGAGCGTGCGCCTGCCATCCAGGAAAACTATCGCATCGTGTCCCTCGGCCGCCGCCTCGACCGCGATCCGCGACTCCGGGCTGGTCACCAGCGGCCGGGCGAACAGGGCGTGCGCGTTGCTCGGAATCACCAGCAGCGCTTCGAGTTCCGGCCACACCACCGGGCCGCCCGCGGAGAACGCGTACGCGGTGGAGCCGGTCGGGGTGGCGATCAGAATGCCGTCGCAGCCGAACGCCGACACCGGCCTGCCGTCCACCTCCAGCACCAGCTCCAATACGCCCATCCGCGAGGCGTTTTCGATGCTCGCCTCGTTCAGCGCCCAGCCGGTGTCCACCACCTCGTCGTCCACCCGGACGTTGACGTCGATGGTCATCCGGTGCTCGATGCGGTAATCCCGCCGCACCACATGGGCCAGCGCGTCGTCGAGATGCTCGGCCTCGGCCTCGGTCAGAAAACCGATGCGGCCGAGATTGATTCCCAGCACCGGCACCCCGGCGGGGCGCGCCAGCTCGGCGGCCCGCAGGAATGTGCCGTCACCACCGAGCACCAGCACCATCTCGCAACCGACCGCGGCCTCGGGCCCGTGCGCGACCACCCGCACCGGATAACCGCCCGGCTCGGCCTCGAACCGGGTGCTGTCCGCCTCGTCGTCGAGTACTCGCAGGCAGATGCCCGCATCGGCGAAGATCTTCGCCAGCCGGTGCGCGGTCTCGATGATCTCCGCCCGGCCGGGATGCGACACCAGCAGGATCTCCCGGCTATCGGCCCTCGTCGGCGCGTTCACTGTGGACCCTCCTCAACCGCACGCTCGACGAGGGCAGCCACTCGCGCCTCGTCGTCTTCGAGCCCGCCGTCCGCGGTAACGGACTTGCGCAGCCACAGGAAGTATTCGACATTGCCCGACGGGCCCGGCAACGGGCTGGCGGTCACGCCCTCGGTGTGCAGGCCGAGCGCCGCCGCGGCCGTCGCGACCGCACGTACCGCCGAGGCGCGCAGCGCCGGATCGCGCACCACACCGCCGGAACCGACCCGCTCCTTGCCGACCTCGAACTGCGGCTTCACCATCGGCAGCAGATCCGCGCCCGGCGCGGTGCACGCGGCCAGCGCGGGCAGCACCAGGGCGAGCGAGATGAACGACAGGTCACCGACCACCAACTCGACTGGGCCGTCGATCATTTCGGGGGTGAGGTTACGCACGTTCGTGCGATCGACCACCCGCACCCGTTCGTCGTTCTGCAACCGCCAGATCAACTGGCCGTAGCCGACGTCCACCGCGACCACCTCGCGCGCCGCGCGCGAGAGCAGCACATCGGTGAAACCGCCGGTGGACGCGCCCGCGTCGAGGCAGCGCTTCCCCGCGATGGTGAGCCCCGCCGGTTCGAACACCTCGAGGGCACCGAGCAGTTTGTGCGCGCCGCGCGAAGCCCACGACACCTCGTCGGCCTGCTCCCGGACCAGCAGCGGCGTACCCGCCTCGACGGCGGTCGCCGGCTTCACCGCGACCGTTCCGGCTATCAGGACGCGACCGGCGCCGATCAGCTCGACCGCGTGTTCTCGCGATCTCGCCAACCCGCGGCGAACCAGTTCGGCGTCCACGCGCGCGCGTCTGGCCACCTCAGATCTTGTCCACCGTGGCCAGGGCCTGCACGAGCACGTCGTGCGCCTGCTCCAGGATCCGGGCGCGGCGGGTGATGTCCGCGCCGGTCTCCGCGCTCTCCGCCGTCGCGTGCGCGCCCGGCCAGCCGGTGCGGGTGACGAGTTCGGTGAGCAGGCCATCGATCTCGGTGCGGATGCGCTCCGGATCGGCGGGCTCCGGACGCCCGGGTGCACCCGGCAGATGCTGGCCCGGCAGCGGAACCCCGGGGCGGGGTCCGCTGGCACCTGGCGTCGGCATTCCTGGGCGGGGCATGGGAGTAGTCATCGTGCGGTCAACGCTATCGGATTTCCGAACCGGACGCGCGCACCGTCACGGCTCGTCCCGGGTTGCGCCGCAACCGTTCGGCCAGCACTGCGGCGAGGTCGCTCGGATCGATGTCCGATTCGGCCGGAATCGGCGGGTGGTTCAGCGCGTCCAGCGAATCGGCCACATAGGTCGGAATGAACTCGGCCGCCGCGTCTTTCAGCTCGTCCAGGGTGCTGACGCCGGTGAGCACCAGCAGCGATTCCAGGCCCACGGCGTTCGCGCCCTCGATATCGGTGTCCAATCGGTCACCCACCACCAGCGCGCTGCGGGTGCCCGCGCGCACCAGCGCGTCCTCCATCAGCGGCGCGAACGGTTTGCCCGCCACCATCGGCTCGAGGTCGGTCGCGGTGCGCAAGGCGGCGACCATCGCGCCGTTGCCCGGAGCGAGACCGCGCTCGTTCGGCAGCGTCTTGTCGGTGTTCGCGGCGACCCACAGGGCGGCGGCGCGCAAGGCGTACGCGGCCTCGGCGAGTTCGGGCCAGCCGGTCTGCGGTGAATGTCCTTGCACCACAGCGGCAGGCGCGGCACCGTCGAACCGGCGCACGGGGCGCAAGCCGACCGCCGTCACCTCGGCGGCCAGATCGTCGGTGCCGACCACCAGCACCTCCGCGCCCGGAGCGAGGCGCTCGGCCAGCAGCCGGGCCGCCGCCTGCGCACTGGTCACCACGTCGTCGGTGGTCGCGGGGAAGCCGAGATCTGCCAGATGTGCGGCGACCGTCGCCGGCGACCGGCTCGCATTGTTGGTGACGTACACCAGCCGCTGCGCACCCTCGGCCGCCAGCGCCGCCGGCGCGCCCTCGATCACCACGGGACCCCGGTACAGGGTGCCGTCCAGATCAAGCAGCAAGGCTTCGTAGCGATCTCGTAGCCGCTTCACACCACTCTCCGTGTCACCGAACTTCGCATCCTCCGGATGCCCGAACCGGCCCCGCCGCGCCCATGGCAGCCCCGAGACACCCGCACATTACGCCAAGGCGCCGACACGAACCCCCGCCGGTTCGGCCTCCGTCCACCACCGATGTGCACCCGCACCGCACGGTCCGGGGTGCACAGCCAAGACGCGGGCGCACCCGTCCGCGATCGGGCCAGAGCTCGACAAGCGGGCGTCCCTCCAGCTTTGCCGCACCTGGTCGGGGCTACCGGTTGCTGCTGACGGCGACAAGAACCGCGCCGCGGCTCACGCGGTGCACCGAGTCGCGTCGACCCGTGCGCTCTTTCGAGGTGACGAGAACGGAGTCGACGGGGCGACTCGGCGCTGTTGCCGGATCCGCGGCGGTGGCGGTTCGCTATCTCAGCAGAGTGATATGCGTTCCGGGCGGAGTGCGGCGGGCGGTCCATCGAGCAGACCAGTTCTTGACCTGGCTGGGGCCCGACTCGGCAGGCAAGACCACCGGCCCAACTCTCGGTTGGGGAGGCGGATCGGGCGTTAAACTGCTGATCAAGTCGTCGGCGTCGGTCCTCGGGGGCGGGCCGGCACGGGAAGGTGGTGCCACGGTGTTTCCTGCCGAGGTGTTGGTTCCGGTGCTGCTGTGCGCGGCATCGCTGGCCGGTGCGGGACAGGCCGCGGCGGACAGTTACGGCGGCTGCCAGGTCGGCAGCATGATGAGCGGCCGGTTGGTGCCGGGGACCGGCAGTGCCGGACAGAGCATCCAGCGGGAAGCGAACCTGCGCGAATGCGCCAGTCCCCTGCTGCCCGGTGTGGACGCCGCGCGGATGAGCGTGACCATCCCGTTCAACGCGCCGGGCGCGACCAGCTCCGCCGAATTCGCCTGGTCCGACGGAAGTGTCAGCACGGCAACCGGTTACGGCAACGGCCTGTGGTCGATCACCGCCGGGCCCGCCACCGGCCACGCCCTGCACATCCACACCGCCGACACCTGGAACGGCTGGTACTTCAGCTACGCCGAGGTTCTCGTCACCTCCGCCGCCTTCGTCTCCTGAACCCCTTCTCCCCCAACACTTCACGAACCGATCCTGTACCCCCGTCCAGATTGCCGGTGAGTTGCGCGACACCGGTCCCGCGTTTCCAGCAACACACCGAACAAAATTGTCCCTCAGACACTTTTCGAATGCATTTTCGAGACTCGGCCCCTACGTTGGCCCCATGGTCAGCTCGCAACACGAAGCGATGCACCGCATCTTTCAATACGACCCTGGTACGTTCGCGCGCGCCTTCCGCGCTCTGGACCTACCGTTCCCCGACCCGCTGGAGGTGATTCAACTATCCGTCGACCTCACCGAATGCCGCCCGGTCGAGCGCCGCGCCGACACCATCCTGCAGATCGACACCGCCGAAGGACCATTCCTGCTGCTGGTGGAGGCCCAGGGCAAGCGGGATCCGACGCGGCCGCCCGCTTGGGCCTACTACCTGTCGTATCTACAGGCCAGATACGACCTACTACCGGTGCTCGTCGTCATCTGCCAGGACCATGCGGTCGCGTCCTGGGCCGAGGGTCCACTCGAAGTCGGCCATGAGCGGTGGCCGAGCCTGATCCTGCGCCCGCTCGTCCTCGGCCCGCACAATGTGCAGCCGGTGACCGACATCGACACCGCCGTCTCCGATCTCGCGCTCGCCACGCTGTCCGCCATCACGCACGCCAAACAACCCGATATCAACGAGATCCTCGAGACACTGGCCGCCGCCCTACGCAAAACCGGCCCGACCGAATCAGCTCATATGTACCGCGAACTCACCGAACTCGGCCTCGGTGATGGCGAAACCCAACAGATGTGGAGGAATATCATGTCCATGGACCTGGACTTCTTTCGTTCGAAGACTTCCAATGACCTGCGCGCGGAGGGGGACGCGAGGGGACGCGCCAAGTACATCGTTCGCACCTTGGACCAACGCGGCATCCCCTTGTCCGACACGGACCGGAACCGAATTCTGACCTGCCTGGACTTCGAGGTCCTCGACCGCTGGTTCGACCGCAGCTTTTCGGCCACCAGTGTCAACGAGGTCTTCACCGATGACCACTGAAGCGAATTCCATTCCGCTGTGGTTCTTCAGGTCCGAGACCTCGCAACGCATCCGTGCCGACGGAGAAGCCAAAGGACGCGCCGAGGACATCATCCGGATCCTCGAGCACCGTGGTGTACCTGTGTCCGACAGCGTCCGTGGCCTCATTCTGTCTTGCCGGGAGGCCGATTATCTGGACTCGTGGTTCGACCGCAGTCTCGTTGCCAGCACCATGCACGAAGTCTTCCTCGACACGCCGCCGTACGCCGAAGGGTTCGCCGACGGGCTAGCTAAGGCAGAGGCCAAAGTACGGGCCAAGCTCATCGTGCACATGTTGGAGCGTCGCGAAGTCCACCTGTCCGAAGCCGACCGGGAACGGATCCTGGCCTGCTGGGACCCCGAAGAACTGGACCGCTGGTTCGACCGCAGCATCTCCGCGACGACAGTCGACGAGGTCTTCGCCCAGGACGGGTGATCTGGCGCGGGCTCGAGCTGGACAGTTGATCACCAGGTACTGGTGGCGGCATCGGCCGAGAGGGCTACGCCACCATTACCTGGCGATCAGGCGTCCAGGACGGGTGCCGCCGGAGTGGCCGTGATGCGTGTGCTTGTTGAACGGCAACGGGTTTCGAACCGCGGCGGCCTCGTCCCACCCGATCGGCTCGCAACGCGAGACGCCGATCCCGGTCCTCGTCGGCGGCAACGGAGACCGCGTCCTGCGCCGGGCACCGGATCGAGCGACGTCTCGTCGGGCCACCACTAGCGCAGGGGCGGTGCTGGCGGGAGTTCATCCCGGCAGCGCGGCGGAAGGTGACGCCCGCGCGCTTCGTACGCGGGTGGCCAGTTAGCCACGACCAGGTGCGGACTCCAACAGCATTGGACTCAGCCGATGCGTCGTGCGAGCGGTTACGAACAAGCACGCTCAGGCGGGAGGAGCGGGCTCAGCTTTCGACGGGCTGGGCGATGAAGTCGGCGTGTTCGGCTTCGGTGGCGTCGCGGGCTTCGTCGATGAGGAGCACGGGGATGCCGTTGTCGATGGGGTAGGCGCGGCGCAGGCGCGGGTTGTAGAGGACGGTGCCCTCGGTCGCGCGGACCAGCAGCAGCGGGCCCTTGTCCTGCGGGCAGGCCAGCAGGCTCAACAGCGTGGCGTCCAAGGTGGTGTGCTCCGGCATGACCGAAAACCTACCCGACGACGTCCCGCGATTCGACCGCCGGTCGGCGGTGGAAGGAGATGTGGCGGTGGCCGAAGTAGCTGGCGACGGCTACCAAGCCCATCACCACGACCGCCGCGGGTTTGTCCGGGAAGTGCCATACCGACACGGCCAACTCCAGCAACACCATATTCAGCAGCAGCCCACCGGAATTCACCGCGACGAACCGCAGGAAATCACGCAGCAGATGCCCGCGCACCCGGAACACGAGCGTCCGATGCAACACGAACGCAACCGCAATACTCACCGCGTACGCCGCGGCCACCGCCACCGAGGGCGGCACGTTGTCGCCGAGCACCGCCAGCCACACCACGGTCATCCCGATACCGAGCGCGGTATTGAACCCGCCCACCACCGCGAACGCCAACTCTTGCCGCCGCACCACCCGCAACAAAGGCCCCGGATTCTCCACGCCCCCCGCGGCACTATCCCCCACCCCCGCCGCGACGCCTCCCCCCGCACCAGCAGCACCCCCACCAGTCAAAGCCCCACCACCCGCACTGGTCGCGCCACCCCGACCACCATCGGCCAGACCCGCAACACCCGCGCCAGCAGCGGCACCAGCCGAAACCTCACCACCCGCACGCGTCACCGCAGCCCGACCACCATCAGCCAGACCCGCGCCAGCCACGCCAGCAGCGGCACCAGCCGAAACCTCACCACCCGCACGCATCACCGCAGCCCGACCACCATCGGCCAGACCCGCGCCAGCCACGCCAGCAGCGGCACCAGCCGAAACCTCACCACCCGCACGCGTCACCGCAGCCCGACCACCATCGGCCAGACCCGCGCCAGCCACCACGCCATCAGGCACCGGCTCGCCGCCCGCACCGGCGACGGCTTCCGACCCCATCGCGCTCGGTCCACCTCGCGAAACATCTGTGTCCCCCACGGCAATACGAGCCGAGTCGGCCGCCGCGTAGCCGCCCAGGTCCGGAGCCGTCGCGCCTGTGCCACCGGCAGTCCGGAACGTCTCCCCCTCGGGCGCGAACTCCGCTGAACTCTGCACCGCATCGCCTGACTGCTGCGCAAGACCCTGATCTGCCTCGGCAGGCGACGCGGGCGGCACCTGATGGTTCGCGGTGTCAGCCCGCAGGTCGTACTTGTCGGCGTCGCGGAGAGGAGCTCTGGGCACTGCGCGGACCACCTCCTCGGTGCGTGCGGAAGCCACGCTCCGGTCATCGTCGAAATCCACCAGGCGGCACCTCCTGTCGCGCTGGGCACTCTAGTCGCCATCGCACGATTCCTCGACGACCACCCCGACCCGCGCGCCAACTGCCCGCCCCTCCACCCCCGGAACCGGCCGTGAACCGCACAGCACTCGCCCCTCCTCACGTCCGCCCGCCCCGCCAATCCGCCCCATCACAGACCTCCCGCACCGAGCCTCGGCGCGCCCGACTCTGCGGCGACCCGCTGATTAAGCCGACATGCGCACAACCTCCCGCGGCCGTGAGTCCGGCCCGCCGCATCACAGACCTCCCGCACCGAGCCTCGGCGCGCCACACCGCAAGTCGCTGTGCAAGGTGTCAACAAACTCTGTGAGGTCGGCCGCTAATCCGCTCAGCGGACGCATCTGGCGCACCCCCTCCGGGTACGTGCTGGTGAGCATGACGAATCTCGCTGAGGATCAGCGTGGACATACCCCCGCTGCGGGATTCGTGTCGGCGACCGAAGGGGCCGCCATGCGGGCACGTCCGGCTACGGGCGGCGGTCCTTCACAGGAGCGCGTCTTCGCGGATGTTCGCTCCGACTTCGTTGCGCCACAAGAAAACTCACGGGCCCGTGACCTTCGTCGACCCACTCGGACCGAGTCCTCGGTACAAGATCAGGGGGAACTGGTGGCGGCATCGCGCGAGAACGCGCCGCCACCAGTTCCCCCTGATCTTGGTTGTGACTCGCTCCCTCGTCCGGCCGAGATCGACGCTCCCGGACGACTTCCCCGATCAGCGCGACGCGTCGGCCAGGTCGGGTTCAGCGGGGTCGGGGGACGGTTCGGCGAGTTCCTCGGGGCGACGGCGGGTGTAGGACCAGTGGAGCAGTCCGGCGCCGACCAGGCCGAGGGCGATGGCGGCGGCGCCGATCTGCCAGCCGGGGGGCTGCCAGGTCACCTCGAGGTCGCCGTTTTTGGTGCCGGCCGGAATGTCCACTGCGAGGAAGGTTTTGGCGACGAGGTGGGTGGGGAGGTCTTTGCCGTCGAGGGTGGCGTGGTAGCCGGGCCAGCCGAGGCGGGCGAGGACGACCTGGCCGCCGGTATCGGAGCTGACCCGCACCTTGCTGGTGCGGTCGGATTCGGTGACCGAGGTGGCGGTGACGCCGAGACCGGCCGCGACGCGCCCGTTGCGGGTGGAGAGCAATCCGTCGACGCGTTCCAGCACGGAGATGTACTGCTCGTGGCCGGGGTAGTCGACCCATTTCCAGCCGGGCGGCGCGGGCTGGTTGCGGGCGTCGGGGTACATCGCGCGTTGCAGCACGACCCGGTCGACCTTCATGAGGTCGACGATGGTGCGCCCGGTGCCGGGTTCGATGTCGAACGCGCGCCGGAACGCGTCGGGGCACACGCTGGTGTCCCAGCGCATGCAGAGCAGCTCGCCGAACCAGTAGTGGCCGTTCGGTGTGTACCCGCTGACGTAGGTGAGTTCGAGATCTTTGGCGTAGTTGCCGAAGACGAGAGACCCGTAGGCGCCCTTCAGGTTTCGTTCGCCGGGTGTGATGGGTCCGCGATCGGCGAGTTGCAGGGTGGTGCCGGTGAAGTCGGGGAACGCGGCCTTCATCTCGGA
This sequence comes from Nocardia brasiliensis IFM 10847, assembly GCF_000710915.1. Lineage (GTDB taxonomy): Bacteria > Actinomycetota > Actinomycetes > Mycobacteriales > Mycobacteriaceae > Nocardia > Nocardia brasiliensis_A. The sequence continues at coordinate 82,357 of NZ_BAUA01000150.1, read as the reverse complement.
GCGGTTGGTCGGCAGGTTCCAGCCCATCGGGGTCGGCTGCGCGGCCCACACCTGGACGTAGGCGATCGGGAACACCGCGACGAGCGTGAGCACGCAGGCGGCGACCGTTCCTTTGTTGCGTCCGAGCCACACCACGGCCGCACCGAGCGCGACCACCGCGAGCACCGCGACCACATGCCCGCCCAGTTCGTGGGGCGCGGCGGAGAACGACCGCACGAACAGCAACCCGATCAGCACGCCCGCGGCGATACCGCGCCGCCGCCAGCCGTCGAAGGTGGCGTAGCGCCCGAGCAGCACGCACACCAGCACCAGCAGCCCGAGCGCCACCATCGGCAGCACCCGCGCGGGCCAGCGCAGCGGGCCGATGGCGCCGGGCCCGGCGGTCCACATCAGCGCCATGATCGCGAACAACGCGATCGCGGTGAATTCCCGCCAGTTCTCCCGAGCTCTACGCCAGTCGATGAACGCCAGCGCCGGGATCAGGAACCACGCGATGTAGACGACCGGCATCGGCTGCACGTAACCCCACCAGGAGCTGTAGGCGGGCAGCGTGCTGGGCAGGCTGGCGTTCAGCGATTCGGACCAGGGCACGGTGAGGAACTGGTCGTTGTTGATCTGGGCGGTGCCGCGCCAGGTCACCTTGGCCGAGAGCATGCTCGGCAGGTAGGTGGCCAGGCCCACCAGTGCCGCGCAGCCGGCGGCGGCGAGCAACCACAGCGACGGACGCCATTTGCGTTGGTAGACAACCTCACCGACGGCGACCGCGCCGATCATCAGCCCGGCTTCCACGGCCGGGAAGATGTACTGCACCGAGATCGCCAGGTACAGGAACACGAAAGTCGGGATCGGCCCGCTGGACCGACCGAGTCCGCCGAGCCCGCGCGCGTACCGGACCCCGGACGCCCACGCGTGCGCCAGCCACGCCGTGCCGACGAACGCGGTGTACCAGCTGGCCTCGTCGAAGAACAGCAGCCAGCCGGTGAACGGCATGGTGACGCCGGCGACCGCCGCCCACGGGGCTTTCGCGCCGTAGGCGAGGCAGATCCGGTACACGCCGAGGCCGAGCACGATCGCGAAGACCAGTTTCACCACGGTGGCGTAGAGCGCCACGTTGTCCACCGAGGGCGCGATCAGATCGATCAGCAGCTGCGGCGGATTCAGCAGGCCCGCCTCTTCGATGGTGTAGTTGCCCGCCATCCAGTGTTCGGGAACCAGCATCGGAAATTGCCCGTCGCGCAGGCGATTTCCGAGCATCACCCACAGCGGGGCGTACTGCGACTCGGTGTCGTCGGTGTAGAAGTGCCGGACGTTGGCCAGCAGGACGGCGCCATATCCGGCGATCACTCCGAGTGCGGTTATCAGACCCCACTTGTACACGTCCCGCCGGGCGAGCGCGCTGCTGCTTTCCACCACGAGTCCCAGACCCTACAGGCATCACACCGCGGCGGGCTGTTCCCCTGTCCGTCGCCGCGACCGCACGTACACCCACTGCAGCACACCGGTACCGACGATGCCCGCGGCCAGCGCCGCGATGCCGATCTTCCAACCCGGCGGACGCCAGGTCAGCACCAGTTCGGCGTTCTGGGTGCCCGCGGGAAGGTCAACGGCGACAAACGATTTCGCCACGGTGGTGATCGGGATCTGCTTGCCGTCCAGCGTCACGCGATAGCCGGGCCAGCCCAGGCGCGCGAACACCACCTTGCCGCCCGCGGGCGCGCTCACCCGGACCCGGCTGGTGGTGTCGGTCTCCGAGATCGACGTCGCCGTCGCGTTCTTGGTGGCCGAGACCCGTCCGTTCACCGTCGAGATCGGCCCGTCGACGCGTTCGAGCACCGAGATGTACTGCTCGTGTCCCGGGTAGTCCACCCACTTCCAGCCGTCCGGTGCGGGTTGGTTGCGCGCGTCCGGGAACAGTGCCCGCTGCAACACCACCCGGTCGATCTTCATCAGGTCGGCGAGGTTGCGCCCGGTGGTCGGCTCCGGGGCGAACATGCGCCGGAACGCGTCCGGGCACACGCTGCTGTCCCAGCGCATGCACAGCAGCTCACCGAAGTAGAAGTGGCCGGTCGGGGTGTAGCCGTTGACGTAGCTCAGGTCCAGCGACTTGGCGTAGTTGCCGAAAACCAAGGAACCGTAGGCACCTTCGAGGCTCTTGTCCCCCGGCTGCACCAGGCCGCGCTCGGCCAGCTGAAGGGTGGTGCCCGGGAAGTCCGGGAAGGCGGCCTGGGCCTCGGAGCGGTTGGTCGGCAGGTTCCACGTCATCGGTGTCGGCTGCGCGGCGTTCACCTGCAGGTAGGCGATGGGGAACATCGCGACGATGGCCAGCGCGCAGGCCATCGCCGTGCCCTTGGTCCGATCCAGCCAGAGCACGCCGGCACCGAGCGCGACCACCGCCGCGACCGCGAGCACATGCCAGCCGACCTGGTGCGGATCGGCGGAGAAGGTCCGCACGAACAGCAGGAAGATCAGCACGCCCGCCGCGATCGTCCGGTTCTTCAGATCCCGCGTGGTCGCGTAGCGCCCGAGCAGCACGCACACCAGCACCAGCAGCCCGATGGCCAGCATCGGCAGCACCCGCACCGGCCAGCGCAGCGGACCGATGGATCCCGGCCCGGCCGCCCACATCAGCATCACGACCGCGAAGAACGCGACGCCGGTCAGCTCGCGCCAGGATCGCCGGGACCGCTGCCAGTCGATGAACGCCAGCGCCGGAATCAGGAACCAGGCGATGTAGGTGACCGGCATCGGCTGCACGTAGCCCCACCACGAGGTGAAGGCCGGCATCGAACTCGGCAGGCTGGCGTTGAGCGATTCCGACCACGGCACGGTCAGGAACTGGTCGTTGTTGATCTCCATGGTGCCGCGCCAGGTGACCTTGGCCGAGAGCATGCTCGGCAGGAAGGTCAGCAGCCCGGCCAGTCCGGCGCAGCCGCCGACGATCGCCAGCCGCAGTACGGGCAGCCATTTTCGTTGGTACACAAGCTCTCCCACCGCGACCGCGAGCAGCATCAGCGCCGCCTCGACCGCCGGGAAGATGTATTGGGTGGAGATCGTCAGATAGAGATAGACGAACACCGGGATCGGTCCGCCCTGCCCGCGGGTGTAGCGCACCGACGACGCCCAGGCGTGCACCAGCCAGGCCGTGCCGGTGAGCGCGGTCATCCAGCTGGCCTCGTCGAAGAACAGGAAGAAGCCCGAGAGCGGGAACGCGATACCCGCCACCGCCGACCAGGCGGGCCGGCCGCCGTAGGCGAGGCAGATCCGGTAGACGCCGAGCGCGGAGATGATCGCGAAGATCAGTTTCACGACGGTGGCGTAGAGCGCCATGTTGTCCACCGACGGCGCGATCAGATCGATCAGCAGCTGCGGCGGGTTGAACAGCCCCGCGTCGTCCATCGTGTTGTTGCCCGACATCCACCGCTCGGGCACCAGCACCGGGAAGGTGCCGTCGCGCAACGCGCGCCCGAGCCCGATCCACAGTCCGGTGTACTGGGATTCGGTGTCGTCGGTATAGAAGTGCCTGGCGTTGGCGAGCAACACCGCGACGTAACCGAGGATCACGCCGGCGACGGTGATCGCACCCCAGCGGTATACCTCGCGACGAGCGGAGCTATCGCCCGCCGCGGGCTCGGGCGCCGACGCGGCCCCCGCGGATCCGGCATGCGCGGGCGGCTCGGCAGAAGTAGCCGTGTTGACCTCGGCGGACCCGGGGAGCACCACCCTCGTCACTGCGCTATCCGTCACGAGTTCCAAACCCTACACAGCGGTGTGGCACTTGGCATCAGCCCGCCGCCGCGATGATGATGGGGGGATGTGCTGCCCCGGAATCGGAAACCCGCACCATGCTAGAGTTCTGGACGGCTCGGGCCCTGCTGTCCCGCGGGAGCTACCGGCACGCACCGTCATCGAAAGTCGATCAAGCTGATGCCGATTCCGTCCAATCAGACGCCCCGTTCCGCCGTCGTACCGAACGGCCGGTCCGCCCGATCGCACGGCATCTCCGTCGTCGTGCCGATCTACCGGGGTGAGGACACCGTCGGCGGGCTGGTCGCCGAACTCCACGAACTCACCCGCCCCAGCACCACTGCGGGTGGAGTCACCTTCCAGGTCGACGAGATCATCCTCGTGCACGATCACGGACCCGATCGCTCCGATGTGGTGCTGCAAGAACTCGAGCGGGCCTACCCCGAGGTGCGCACCATCTGGCTCAGCCGCAATTTCGGCCAGGACGCCGCGACCATCGCGGGCATGTCCGCGGCGAACGGCGACTGGATCGTCACCATGGACGAGGACGGTCAGCACGATCCGCGGTTCATCGGCACCTTCCTCGACGCCGCGCTGACCGAACGCGCCGAACTGGTCTACTCGAAGCCGAGCAACACCCGCCCGCACGGCTTCCTGCGCAACCTCACCTCGCGCGGCGCGAAACTGGTGCTGGCGACGCTGTTCGCGTTCCCCGACTCCACCCGGTTCGAGAGCTACCGGCTGATCCGCGGTGCCATCGGCCGCCAGCTCGCTGAGGTCGCGTCCAACGGGGTGTACCTCGATGTCGCGCTCACCTGGGTGGTCGGCAATGTCGCGCAGGTGCCGGTGGTGCTGCGCGCCGAGGGCCGCGAAGAATCCGGTTACAACTACCGCCGGCTGTTCTCGTTGTTCTGGAAGATGGTGCTGTGCAGCGGAACTCGCGGCCTACGCCTGGTCAGCATGCTCGGCGTGACGCTGGCGCTCGGTGGCGGGCTGCTCGCCGCGTTCATCGTCTACGAGGCGCTCACCACCGACAACTGGGCGCCCGAGGGCTGGGCGTCGATGATCGTCGTCCTGCTGCTCGTGTCCGGCGCCATCCTGTTCTCGCTCGGGCTCATCGCCGAGTATCTCGGGGTGGCGCTGCACATTCTGGTCGGTAAGCCGCTCTACCTGACCGTCGACTCACCCACCCCGCGTCCGCAGCCACTACCCTCCGCAGTCGAGGATCCCGCCGCCGACGCGACCGCCGAACTGCGGACCTTGACCACCACCGCCAACAGGGGGAACGACCGGGTTGACCACTGACCGCATCATCTTCAGCCGCCCCTTCCGGGCCGAGCGCGAACTGGCCAATCTGGCGGCCGTACTCGGCTCGGATCACAGTCACGGCGACGGTCCGTTCACCGCGTCGGCGACCGCGAAGCTGAAGACCATCACCGAGGCGCCGCACGCGCTGCTCACCACCTCGTGCACCTCCGCGCTGGAGATGGCGGGCCTGCTGCTGGAGCTGGGCCCGGACGACGAGGTGATCGTGCCGAGCTTCGCCTTCACCTCCACCGCGACCGCGATGGCACTGCGCGGCGCCACCTGCGTGTTCGCCGATATCGATCCGGAGACCGGCAATATCGATCCGGAATCGGTGGCGGCCGCGATCACCGACCGCACCAAGGCCGTCGTCGTCATCCACTACGGCGGTGTCGCCGCGGACATGGCCCGACTGCTCGAACTGTCCAACGCGCACGGCTTCGCCATCGTCGAGGACAACGCGCACGGCCTCGGCGGCCGCTGGCGCGGACGCGCGCTGGGCACCCTCGGCGCGCTCGGCACGCTGAGCTTCCACGACACCAAGAACGTGCACTGCGGTGAGGGCGGCGCACTGCTGCTCACCGACGAGATCCTGATGGCGCGCGCGGAGATCATCCGGGAGAAGGGCACCGACCGCGCCCGCTTCCTGCGCGGCGCGGTGGACAAGTACTCCTGGCAGGACATCGGTTCCAGCTACCTGCCCAGCGAACTGAATGCCGCCGTGCTCGACGCGCAGCTCGACGAGTTCGCCACCATCCAGGCCGGACGGCACCGGGTGTGGGACGCCTACGCCGCCGCGCTGCCGGACTGGGCCGCCCGCAACGACGTTCGGCTGATGACCGTGCCCGGCGATCGCGAGCACACCGCGCACCTCTACTACCTGCGCGTGCCCGATGAGGACCGCCGCGACGACCTGATCACGCATCTGCGCGGTAGGGGCATCGTGGCGCCGTTCCACTATGTGCCACTGGATTCCAGCCCGGCCGGGCTGAAACTCGGCCGCACCCCGCACCCCTGCGTGCGCACCGCGCAGTTCTCCGGAACCGTTGTGCGCCTGCCGCTTTGGCCGGACCTCACCGACGATCAGATCGGCCGCGTGGTCGCGGCGGTCACGGAGTTCACGGTCTAAGCGTTGAGGACGTACAGCTTTTCGCGGCCGCCCGCGATGAGTGACTGCCGGTCGATGCGGGCCGCGTAGCGCCGGAAGAACTCGTCCAGCGTCGCCTCGGTGAAACGGTGCGCCTGCGCGCCGTCGCCGGCATCGGTGAAACGCTGGCCCAGCAGCGCGAGCACCCGGTTGTCGCTGCTGGCCAGGTTGCGCACGGGTTCGGCGATGATCACCTGTTTGCGCGCCGCGGCCAGCATCCGGTCGAGCACCGGCGCGGGATCGGGCAGGAAGTGATAAAGGCTGGCCTGCATCAGCACATAGTCCGCCGCGGGCAGCGGTGTGTCGGAATTCAGATTCCAGACTCGGCCCTGCCCGCCTGCCGCGGTGAGCTTCGCGACGAAGCCGTCGTTACGATCCAGCCCCGTGTAGTCGACCGACTTCTGGCGCAGATACCGGGTGTACAGGGTCGCCGGACCGCAGCACAGGTCGAGCACGCTCGCGCCCGCCGGCACCAGCGCCTCGACGGCGCGGTACCGGGCCGCGTAGTGCCGGCCGTACAGCGCGCGCATCAGCAGCTCGTAGACGGTGGCGTTGCGGTAGATCAGGCTCGATCGCACCAAATACCCCTGTGAACAGAATCGGACAGCAACGTCAGCGTGGGATGCTACGGCGCGCGGCCGCCGCCCGCACATGCGGGCGGCTCGAGCCGGTGAATTCGGCGGCGCGCGAACGGCTATCGGTCGCCGAGCACGGCGGCCGCGTCTTCCTCGGTGAGGATTTCGTAGGCGTCCGAAGTCCGGTTGTACCACCAGGTGTCCGGCCCCGGCTCGGGGCGGCCCGCCGCCTGCACCGCACGGGTGGACGGGCGGTAGGAAGAACTGCGCGGGATCTCGTCCACCACGTAGACCACATCGGGCCGCTGGTCCGGATCGAGCGCGCGCAACGCCTCGGTCACGTCTTTGGGCTCCAACCGGAATCCCTTGCGCACGCACACCGCGGCGACCGCGATGCAGTTCTTGCCGGTGTCCAGCCCGTACGCGACCTCCATATCGATCGCCATGACGTCGTTGAGCACGTCGACGATCGGCTGGCCGAACACCGGCCCGCGCGCGGTGTGAATGACGGTGTCCTTGCGGTCGACCAGCCAGTAGTCGCCGTCGCTGTCACGGCGGAACAGGTTTTCCGTCGGCATCCACGAGTCGCCGGGCGCGAAGACACCGCGCAGCCCGCCCGCGGAGATGTCGATGCCCTCGGACGCTTTACCGATCAGCAGGCCGACCTCGTTGTCCGCGCAGCGCCGGGCGTAGCCGGCCTCGTCGGTCAGGATCTCCTCGGTGACCGGGTCGTAGGCGACCAGTTCCACCCGGGCGGTGCCGGGAACCGGCCTGCCCTTGCACCCGCGTTTGGCGCCCTGCACATTGGCCAGCACCACATCGCCCTCGATGGAGGCGTAGAACTCCACCACCCGAGCCGGGTCGAACTGTTCGGTGGTGCGCCGCCACAGTCCCGCGGGCATGCCGGAGCCGATGAACAGCCGGATCGGATGCCAGTGGTGGTTGGCAGCCGAGGTGGATGAAACCGGCCCCGCCGGGAACACCTCGGCGTCGAGGATGTCGCGCATCATCGTCCAGGTGTAGGTGACCACCGTGACGCCGTAGCGGTGCACCTCTTCGGCGAACCGGGCCGGATCCAGCGAGCGAGCCAGCGCGATCCGGCTGCCGCCCGCGATCGCGCCGCCCAGACTGACCAGCAGACCGGACGAATGATGCAGCGGCGCAAGGCAATACACCGTGTCCCTGCGGTTCAGATCGGCGGTGGTCGCGGTGCCGAAGGCCGACAGCGCCCAGCGATGGTTGGTGATGTATTTGGTCTCGAGCCGGTCGCCGGTGCCGGTGACGAGCACGAACGCCAGCTCCCTCGCGAGGCCGGGGTCGGGCCGGTACCAACCCGGCAGCTTCACCTGCGCGGGGTCGATCTGCTCGAGGTCGATCACCTGACCGTCGGCCGGCAGATCGAGCTGCCTCGCATCCCCGCCGCCGAGCACCAGCACCCGCGCCCCGGTGCCCGCCGCGTGCCGCAGGTTCTCCGGATCCGCGATCACCGTGTCGACGTGGGTCAGTTCCAGCGCACGGACGAGTTCGCTGCCGGGCGCGAGCAGCACCGCCACCGCGCCGAGCCGCGACAGGGCGGCGACCGTCGCCAGCGCGCTGGGCCGGGTTTCCATGAGCACGCCGACCCGCATCGCCGGGCGGATGCCGACCGAGATCAGCCCGCGCACCACATTGTCGATGCGCACGTTGACCGCGGCGTTGGTGTGCACCCGGTCATCGAAGAGGAACAGATCCTTCTGCGGGGCGCGCCTGCCCTGTTCGGCGATCAGCCTGCCGAGCGAGATCCGGGTGTGCGGCTGGATCATGCCGAGCCGGGTCAGCCGGGGCAGCGCCCGCGCGGCCTCGCCCGCCAGCTCCACCGAGCCGCGCACGGTGTTGTTCGCGATACCCTCCAGCGCCTTGCCGACGCCCGCGCCCGCCTCGGCCAGCGAGGCCGCGGTGTGCACCACACGGGTGGCCGCCGAACGCGGCCGGTTCGTCTCGACCTGATCGACCATCGGATGGATCTCCGGCGGCAGCAGGGTGTCTCGTTCGAGCCAGTCGACCCACTGGCGTACCAGCGGCCAGGTGTGGTTGGTCGCGGTGCTGCCCGCGACCAGACCGAAATGCCCGGCGACCAGCGTCGCCTCGTAGACCTCCGCGTTCGGCGCGGCCCGCACGATGCCGCGCACCGCGCCGGGCTGGCCGATGTCGTCCACCTCGCCCACGAACGCGAGGATCGGGCACTTCAACTCCGCGAGCGACACCGGGTGATCACGAATCACGAAGCCGCCCAACATCAAACGGTTGTGCGCGACGAACTGCTTGAGCAGATCGGCGGCGGCCGGACCGGCATAACCGACCCAGCCGTCGCTGTTCAGGAACCGGCGCTGCCGTTCCTTGGGCAGCAACGCCTCCCGGTCGTGCAGCTGGCGCAGGAAGTCGAGCCTGGCCTTCGCTGTCTTCATCGGATCGAGCATCTGGAAGCCGATCCGCACCATCGAATCGGTGATCGGCAGCCGGGTCACCACGTGATCGGCCAGGAAATCGGCCACGTCGGAGACCATGCCGTAGGGCAGGCCGAACGGCATGCCCGCGACGATGTCGACGGGACTGCCGAACGTCACGATACTCTGTACGCCTCTGCCGTACCGGTAAGCGGCGACCTGGTAGGCGAACATACCGCCCTGCGAGTACCCCATCAGGTGCACGCTGCTGCCGGTCGCCTCGGTCACCGCGTCGATCGCGCTGCTCACCGCGAGCACATGGTCGGCCAGGTCGCGCTCCCAGCCGCCCTCCTCTTTCGCGGGGGAGCCGAAATCGACCACCCAGCAATCGATTCCGCCGCGATGCAGGATTCCGACGGCGCCGTCGTCGGCGTTCACGTCCCAGATGTCGGCGTTCACCATCAACGGGGGCACGAGCAGCACAACCGGGCGGTCCGGGGTCGTGTCGTCCGGGAAGTAGTGCCGCAGCCGGTACATGCGCCGGCGCTCGACCACCTCGAACGGGGACGACTCGACATCGTGGGTCAACCCGCCGAAGCGGATGACCTCGAGGCCGTTCTGCGCAGTTGCCATCAACCGCTGCACCGACCCGACCAAATCCTTCGCGCTGAACTTCACAATCGCTCCTGGCCCTACCCTAGAACGTGGCACACATGACCGGCGCACTCCGCCGAAAAGGAGTCCCTTCCGGCCCCCGAGAAGTACGCCGACTACATGTTCTGTCGAGCTTCCCACACCAAGTGTCCATTATGTGGCTGCTGTGACCCGATCCATGTCGGTTCGCGCACTGATCGCGGCGCGCGAGGGTAGCTATCATCGCGCGATCTGTCCGCCGAATCACCGTTCGTGCACACTCCGTTATCCGGCGTTGTTTCGATCGGTCGCGTGTCGTGACCATCCGAACCGGCACGGGCACATCTGCCATATTTCGCTGCGCGGGCCATGTTTCCCCGACTAAACTCGGGCCGTCTGGAACACACTGTGGTGTAAGACATTTCGTTCGATCAATCAGGTTTCGCGGGTTTCCTGCCCGCTTATTCGTGGTGCAGTAAAGCCGTTTTGCGCTCATCGTATCGGTGCCCTATCTCGAGGGGAGGACCACGCATGACCATCGAAATGCCAGTCCACACGGAAAACAACGTACGCAAGAGCCTCAGCACGTCCGCCGCCGCCAAGCTGGCGCACACCACCAAGTCCGAACCGCAGATGCAGGGCATCAGCTCCCGCTGGCTCACCCGCATGCTGCCGTGGACGCAGGTCAACGGCGGTGTGTACCGGGTGAACCGCCGCCTCACCCACACCCTCGGCAACGGCGAGGTCGAATTCGTCGTCGAAGGGTCGCAGGCGCGCGTAATTCCTTTGGAACTCCGAGAACTTCCGGCACTGCGCGGTTTCGACGACGAAGAAGTGCTGCGCGCATTGTCCGACCGTTTCGAGCAGCGCGACCTGGAACCGGGCACCGTGGTCGCCGAATTCGGTAATCCGATGCATCAGGTCGTGCTCATCGTGCACGGAAAGCTGAGCAAACTCGGCTCCGGCGAATACGGCGAGCAGACCAAACTCGGCATGTTGGCGGGCGGCGATTTCTTCGGCGAACAAACGCTCACCGACCCGGATGCCATCTGGCCGGCCACGGTCAAGACCGTAACGCGGACAACGGTTCTCGTGCTCCCCCGGCAAGCCCTCGACGAAGTGACCGAGAACGCACCCGCGCTGCGCGAGCAACTCTCGCGCGTCGCCGCGGTGTCCACCCGGCCGCAGAACCACAAGGGCGAGGCCGATATCGAGGTCGCGTCCGGGCACGCCGGGGAGCCGATGCTCACCGGCACCTTCGTCGATTACGACGCGGCACCGCGGCAGTACGAGCTGAGCCTGGCGCAGAGCGTGCTGCGGGTGCACACGAGGGTCGCCGATCTGTTCAACGATCCGATGAATCAGGTCGAACAGCAGTTGCGTCTTACCGTCGAGGCGCTCTACGAACGCCGAGAGAACGACCTGGTCAACAATCCCGATTTCGGCCTGCTGCACAACTGCGATCTCAAACAGCGCATCGCCACCGAGTCGGGCCCGCCCACCCCGGACGACATGGACGAACTGCTCAGCATGCGGCGCAGCACCAAACTCTTTCTCGCACACCCGAAAGCCATCGCCGCCTTCGGCCGCGAATGCAGCAAACGCGGACTGTACCCCGACCCCGTCGACGTGGACGGCCACCGCGTACCCGCCTGGCGCGGCGTCCCGATCTTCCCCTGCGGCAAGATCCCGGTCAGCGACACCGCGACCACCTCGATTCTGGCCATGCGCACCGGCGAAAAGGACCAGGGCGTGATCGGCCTGCACCAGATCGGCATACCGGACGAGTACGAGCCGAGCCTCAACGTGCGGTTCAAAGGCATCGATGACCAGTCGATCATCTCTTACCTGGTCAGCTGCTATTACTCGGCCGCCGTCCTGGTGCCGGACGCGCTCGGCGTGCTGGACAACGTCCTGGTCGCCCGCCAAGCCGACTGACGGGGTGCGCAGCCATGTCGGTGCTCCCCCGCGCCGTGGCGCCGCCGGCCGCCCACGAGGTCGCCGTCACCGTCACCGCGCTGCTCTGCGGCCACGGCAGCCTGGCACCACAGGCCCTGCCGCGTCCCAAACCCGATCCGCCGGGCGATCCCGCGGCGGCGTCGGAACATCCCGCGACGGAGGTTGATCCCGCTCTCGCGCAACCTGATTCGCCCGAACCGGAGCCGTCGATCCCGCTCCGAATCCGGGGGCCGGTCTGTCTCGGCACCACCGGACTGTTGACCAGCCCGACCGTTGCCGAGGCCGCCGCGGCGGTCATCTCGTCCACCGGCACCGCACCGCCGGTGGTCGTCGGCGGCACCCTGCCGACGTCCACCGGCACTGCCCATCAGGATCGGGCGAAGGGCGTCATCCCTTCCGGCCCAACCGGATCGGGTACCGGCTCGGTGCGGCGCGCCCCAGCCGACGACCCGATCCCGCCGATGTACTGCCCACCTCCGCGCAGACGCTACAACGACCCCTGACCACCGACCCGACAACCAGAAAGACGCTGTCCCGCAATGTGAGCCCTACCGTGACCAAAGGGGATGATCTCGCATGACCACGCTCAACCCGCACACCGATACCGTGCTCCGCACCAGTTACCAGAAGTCGGTCGCCGAGTACTGGAACAACAACCCGAACGACGACCGGGTCAACACGAAACTCGGTGAGGTGGACGGGCTCTACCACCATCACTACGGTATCGGCGCCCCCGACCTGTCGGTCCTGACCGGGCCCGAGGAGACCAGGCAGGAACGCATCGTCAAGGAACTGCACCGGCTCGAGACCGCGCAGGCCGAGTTGCTGCTCGACAGTCTCGGTGACGTCCGGCCCGGAGACCGGCTGATGGATGGCGGATCAGGTCGCGGCGGGACGAGTTTCATGGCCAACCAGCGTTTCGGCTGCGCGGTCGACGGCGTCACCATCTCCGAATACCAGGTGCGCTTCGCCAACGAGCAGGCCGTCGCACGCGGCGTCGCCGACAAGGTGCAGTTCCACTTCCGGAACATGCTGGAAACCGGGTTCGAGTCGTGGTCGAGGCGCGCCATCTGGACGAACGAGACGACGATGTACGTCGACCTGTTCGATCTGTTCCGCGAATTCGCCCGGCTGCTGGAACCTGGTGGCCGCTATGTCTGCATCACCGGCTGCTCCAACGACCTCACCGGCGGGCGATCCTCGTCGGTCAGCTGGATCGACGCGCACTACGGCTGCATGATCCATCCGCGCAGCGAGTACTTCCGTGCCATGGCCGACAACGGCCTGGTGCCGATCGGGGTCACCGACCTCACCGCGGCGACCATCCCCTACTGGGAACTGCGCACCGAATCCGAGCTCGCGACCGGCGTGGAGAAGCCGTTCCTGACCGCGTACAAGGAGGGCAGCTTCCAGTACCTGCTGATCGCCGCCGATAAGGTAGGCAGGTGACCAACTCTGCCGACCAGCCGCTGACCGACCGCGAGGCCCTGCTCGTCGAGCTCGTCGACGACGCGGGTCACGCGGTCGGGACGTGCTCGGTGGCGTTGGCGCACCAGGCGCCGGGCCGGTTGCACCGCGCGTTCTCGGTGCTGCTCTACGACGCGGACGGGCGGGTCCTGTTGCAGCAGCGAGCGGCGGTCAAGACCCGCTTCCCGGCACAGTGGGCCAACACCTGCTGCGGGCATCCCGCACCGGGCGAACCGGTCGAGGCCGGGGCCGCGGTACGCCTCGCCGAGGAGATGGGCTTGGCTACCGCGCTCACCGAGGTGGGCGTCTATCGCTACCACGCCGAGGACTCGGCCACCGGTCGCGTCGAATTCGAATGGGACCACGTGCTGGTCGGCAAGCTCCCCGCCGGGACACCCCGCCCGAACCCGGCCGAGGTCGCCGACTACGCGTGGATCCACCCGGAGGCGTTGCGCGAGAAGCTGATCGCCGACCCCGGCAGCTACACGCCGTGGCTGGCCGGCGTTCTCGACGTCGCCGAGCAGGCGGTCACTGGAACGTCGCCGCGCTGAGCCGGCCGACGCCGGTGCGCAGGCCCGGGCCGAGGCAGCCCCCGACCATCTCGGGGGTCATCTCATAGTCCGCGGTGATCCGGACCGTGCTGCCCTGGCCGAGTCCGGCCACCACTGCCAGCGGGCCGACGGTCGGCTGCTGCATGGTGACCGGCCACTGACCCCACAGCCTGCTCGTCTCCCCGTTCGACCACAGCACGTCGACGGTGATCGGCCCGTCCGCCGGATGCATGCAGTCCGAGGTCGCGATGTGCGTGCCCGTGAACGTGCCGCCGGTGATGCCCTCGGGGCCACCGGAACAGTCCCGCAGCACGCCGACCGAGGTGAACGTCAGCGTGTCCGGCGACATATCGATCGCGCCGTCGACGGCGGTCCAGCGAAAGTCGCCGCCCGCGCAGGTGCCCGCCGGTGGCAGCGCGGACGCCGTGCCCGGGAAGAACGGGCCGAGCAATGTGGCGGATACCGCCGCCGTCAGGATGAACTTGCCGAGCAGCAACACCGCGGCACCTCTTCTCGCGGGCGGACCCCGAGCCGCGACCTGCCCACAGGTCGCCGATCGGGCTGGACCTTGCCGGAGCGGGTGGAACACGAGCATGACGAGAATCTCATACCGTCCCTGCGGTTTTTGTTCCGCCACACAGGCATCGGCTATCGGCCGCCCAGAACGGATCAGATGTTCGGATGCGCATATCTACGTAGGAGCATGTTCGAAATCCTGAGAGAAATCATAGGAACGGCACAGGCTACGACCAGGTCGGTCTTGCATCCTGGGACCCGTAGCAAGTTGCCGGCAAAGTGAGGTGCGCAATGGTTGAAGTCGAGGTCACCGGTACGACCGTGACGATCCAGGTGCTCGGTGGGCATCAGGTCCTCGCGCTACGTGAGCAGATCACCTTCGATCTAGCCGACATCACCGCGGTGACCAAGGCAGAGGTGGACCTGCGCCCGCCGTGGCTGCGCACGCCAGGCACCTTCTTCCCCGGCGTGATCGCCGCGGGCACCTTCCGTGGCAAAGGTCGAAAAGAGTTCTGGGACACCAGGTTCGACGGCCGCGCGCTGCGCATCGAGCTCTCCGGCGCCGCGTTCACCCGCCTCGTCATCGACGTGGAGGACCCGGACGCCGCGCTGCATCTACTCCGAACCGCGGTAGCGGCATAACCCCTCCCCCCGATGCCCCGCATGCTCGACGCATGCGGGGCATCGGCCTGCTCGGGGTACCCTCAGTCCGCTCGACTGCCGAACGAACGGAGCAGTCCCGCATAGGTTTTGGGCGGCGGCGTGGCGAACTCTCCCCTACCCGACTTGCGCACGCCCAGGGTGAGCAGCGACTGCACGGTCAGCGTCGCCGCCGCGACACCGTCCACGACCGGCACGCCGAGCTCGGCACGGATATCCGCGCACAGCCGCGCCATTCCCGCGCAGCCGAGCACGATGGCGTCGCAGCCGTCGGTGTCGACCGCCGTCCGGCACGCCTCGGTGACGATCTTGCGGGCGTCCGGATCGTCCAGGGCGAGCACCGGCAGTTCGCAGGCGTGTATACCACGGCAGAATCGTTGCCGCCCATAACGTTCCACCAGATCGGCGGCCCGGCCGACGGTGCGGCTCAGCGTGGTGACCACGCTGAAGCCACCGCCGAGGTGACTCGCCGTGGCCATGGCCGCCTCGGCTAGGCCGATCACCGGTCCGCGAGCCAGTTCCCGGGCGGCGTCCAAGCCCGGATCGCCGAAGCAGGCGAGCACGTAGCCGTCCACCCCCTCCGCCTCGCCGCGCCGGATCGCGGCGAGAATCCCTGGAACACTGAGGGCTTCGTCGTAATGGCTCTCGATCGAGGCGGGCCCCATCGCGGCGGTCACTGCGTCGAGCCGAGTGCCCGGTGCGATCACGGCTCGTGCGCACGGCTCGATCGCGTCGGTCATCGCCTGCGTGGTGTTCGGATTGATCACCCGGATCCACATCAGACAGAGACCTTCCACTTCGTTCGCGTGGCCAGCAGGAAGTAGACGAGGAAACCGAGTCCGCAACCGATGAACCAGCTGTACTGCGCGGCCGTGGACATCCCGGTGATGTTCTTCGCCAGTACCGGGAACACCGCCGCCAGCGCGCCCACCGCGGTGGCGAGCACCGCCGCGGGGTTGTATCCGCCCCGGTACCAGTATGTTCCGGACTTCGCCATGGAGAACAGGTCATCCACCACCACGTGCTGTTTGCGCACCAGGTAGTAGTCGGCGATCAGCACACCGAACAGCGGTCCGATGAACGCGCCGAGCACCTCGAGCGTGTAGTGGATCACCTCCGGGTTGTTGTACAGATTCCACGGAGTGATCAGCACCGAGCCCACCGCGGCGATCATGCCGCCGGCCCGCCAGCTGATCCGCTGCGGGCTCACGTGCGAGAAGTCGAAAGCGGGCGAGATGAAGTTCGCGACGATATTGATGCCGATCGTGGCGACGGTGAAGGTCAACGCGCCCAGCACGATCGCGAACGTGCTGTCGATCCGCGCGACCGTCGCGACCGGGTCGGTGATCAACTCACCGTAGACCGGCACAGTCAGCGCGGCGGTGATCACCACCAGAAGCGAGAAGACCAGGAAGTTGAGCGGAAGACCGAGCAGATTGCCACGACGCACCGCGGCGAAAGTCCTGCCGTAGCGCGAGAAGTCGCCGAAATTCAGCATCGGCCCGGAGAAGTAGGACACCACGAGCGCAATGGCGCCGAGCATCACCGGCACCGCGTCCCAACCGGTGTAGGTCACCGCGCCGAGGTTCAGATCGATGGCGTCCCAACCGGCTTCGGCGATCAAGTAGCCGCACAGCAGGAACATCACCACGTAGACCGCCGGTCCACAGAAGTCGATGAACCTGCGGATGGATTCCATACCGCGCCAGAACACCGCCGCCTGCACCACCCACAGCGTCAGGAAACTCCCCCAGCCGAGCAGCGAAAGGCCGAGGAACCCGTAGTCGCCGGTCACGGCGTACGGCGCCAGGCCTGGAAAGAGTTTCACCAGAACGACATCCAGCGCCGCCGACGCCAGAAACGTCTGAATCCCGTACCAGGCCACCGCGATCAGCCCGCGGATGATCGCGGGTATGTTCGCGCCGAGCACCCCGAACGCGCTGCGGCACATCACCGGATACGGTACGCCGGTCACCTGGCTCGGCTTCGCGACCAGATTGCAGAGCAGGTAGACGATGCCGATACCGATCAGCAGTGCCGCGAGCACCTGCCAACTGGCCAGGCCGAGCGCGAACAGGCTGCCCGCGGTGACGTAGCCGCCGACGCTGTGCACGTCCGACATCCAGAACGCGAAGATGTTGTAGGCGCCCCATTTCTGTTCCCGCAGCGGCGCCAGATCGGCATTGGTCAAGCGGGGGTGATACTCGGCGGGCACGGTGCTGCCGGACGTTGCGGGACGAGCGGGCGGCACGAACAGCGGTGCCGCGGGGACGAGTGCGTCGGTCATGAGGTTTCCCATCCGGGTGGATCTGTGATCGCACCGACGGTAGGAAGCCGCTATTGCCCGGCCGTTGCGTTGTTATTTCCCGGCTATTGCGCGGCAGATATATCTTCCGGCGCGAGCAGGCCGGTATCGGTGGGCAGTGTCGCGAGCACGGTCTCCAGCCTGCGGTGATGCCGCTCGGCAAGGGCGAGCAGGCGGTCCACGTCACGGGCCAGGAACGCGTCGAGCAGCAGTGCGTGGTCGGTGTGCAGCCGGATCCGATCGGCGCGGCCGATATGCACCATGGACTGCACCGGCTCGGTGACATTCCACGCCGCTTCCAGCATGTGCAACAGTCGGAACATGCGCGAGGGCCGGGTCAGCGCGACATGGAAATCGCGGGATCGGCGGTGATAGGCGGCCGAATCGTCGTCCCGGATCGCCTGTTCCAGCGCAGTGTTCACCGCGATCAGCTCGGCGCGATCGGCCGCGTCCGCGTGCCGCGCCGCGGCGGCGAGCGCGGCGCTCTCCAGGGTCTCGCGCACGATGTACATTTCGCGCAGCTCGGTGGCGGTGAGCTGGGCCACGGCATAGCCGCCGTGCGGCTGATGGGTGACCAGCCCCTCCCCGATCAACGTCTTGAGTGCCTCCCGGACCGGGATATGGCTCACGCCGAACAGCTCCGCCACCTCGCGTAGCGGAATGACGGTGCGCGGGGGCACCGCACCGTCCAGGATCACCCGGCGTAGCTCGCCGAGGATGATCTGCGGGCGGCCCGGTGTGTCGGCGACCAGCCGCGCGAGCAGCGCCGAACGTCGTCTCGGGGGCATACGAACACGCTAGACCAGGCATGTTGCGATTTCGCTCGGCATTGTGACGCTCAGGAAACGTCTGCGCGGCGGACACCGACGGGTGTGCGGGTGCTGCGATCGGGCATGCCATCCTGGAATCGATCCGTACAACAGAGAGTTTGGCGATGACGGTTTCGGCAGCACAGTTCGTAGATCGCCGGTTCGCGACACTGGTCGCCGAGTTCGACCGGCTGTTCCGCCGGCCCGGCGACGGCGGCGGCGCGCTGGCGGTCTATCTGCACGGCGAGCCCGTGGTCGATGTCTGGGCCGGGTTCGCGCGGCCCGGCGTGCCGTGGGCGCGGGACACGGTGGCCATGGCGTTCTCCACGGGCAAGGGTGTCGCGAGCACGCTGCTGCACCGGTTCGCCGAGCGCGGCCTGCTGGACTACGACGAGCTGGTCACCGCCTACTGGCCCGAATTCGGTGCGGCGGGCAAGGATCGGATCACGGTGCGCGAATTGCTCACGCACCGAGCGGGTTTGCATCGGCTGCGGGATCTGCTGCCCGGACCGGTGGAACGCTTTTTCGACGATGTGGCGGTGACCGAGGCCCTGGCCGCGGGGACGCCGGATCCGCGCCGGCTGGTCACCAGCGGCTACCACGGCATCACGTTCGGGCATTTGGTGGCCGAGCTGGTGCGCCGGGTGAGCGGGGCGAAGTTCACCGACGTGCTGCGCACCGAGATCGCCGAACCGCTCGGCGCCGAAGAACTCTGGTTCCGGGTGCCCGAAGCCGAACGCGGGCGCATCGCGACCAACTTCCCTCGGCTGACCGTGGCGGGGATGAGCTGGGAGAACAGCCGCCGGCTCGCCCGCAGGACCAGGTTCGCGGCCGCCATGGACACCACCCCGAACGGCTTCGCGGAACTGATCGCCGATCCGCGGCTGCACGATTCGGTGATGCCCGGCGTCAACGGCGTCTTCGGCGCCCGCGCCCTCGCGCGGCTCTACGGCGCGCTCGCCAACGGCGGCACGCTCGACGGCTTCGAGCTGCTGCGCCCCGAGACCATCACGGCGATGACCGAACGCCAGGTCTTCACTCCCGATTATGTGCTCGCCCTGCGCATCCCGTGGGCGCTCGGCTTTCACGGCGTGCCGATGAAGCCGTCCAAGGCCGAACCCATCTCGGCGTTCGGCCATTTCGGGCTCGGCGGCTCCGGCGCCTTCGCCGACCCGGCCACCGGAGTGGGGCTCGCCTTCGTCACCAACCGGCTCGGCAGCAGGATCACCCCGCTCGGCGATGCCCGGCTGGCCCGGCTCGGCGCGCTGGCACACAATCTCGCCAAACGGTGAACCGCACCGTTGTCCTTCGTTCGGCGTAAAGGAGAAATGGCCGAAGATTCGTGGGAGGAATGGCGGCCGAGGTGGCAGCATGTGCGGCATGGAGTTGGTCGGTATGGAACGGATCGAGGCCGCCGCGGCCTTGCTCGCGCCGGTGATGCGCAAGACGCCGATGGTCACCTCGCGGGTGCTCTCGGAGCGGGTCGGCACCGAGGTGCTGCTCAAGTGTGAGAACTTGCAGCGCACCGGGTCGTTCAAACCGCGCGGCGCGTACAACCGGATCGCCAATCTGCCCGCCGAGGACCGGGCGCGCGGGGTGGTCGCGGCGAGCGCGGGCAATCACGCGCAGGGCGTGGCCTGGGCGGCGGCCTCGCTGGGCCTCACCTCGACGGTGTTCATGCCGGTCGGCGCCTCGCTGCCGAAGTTGGCGGCCACCAAGGCCTACGGGGCCGAGGTGCGACAGGTCGGCGAGACCATCGAGGATTCCCTGGACGCCGCGATGGAGTTCGCCGAACGCACCGGCGCCACGCTGATCCATCCGTTCGATCACCCGGACATCGTGGCCGGGCAGGCGACGGTGGCGCTGGAGATTCTGGAGCAGCTCCCAGACCTGGGCGCGGTGCTTGTGCCGACCGGCGGGGGCGGACTGATCGCCGGGGTCGCGGTGGCCCTGCACAAGCTGGCGCCGCAGGTGCGCGTGATCGGTGTGCAGGCGGCCGAGGCGGCGGCCTGGCCGGGATCGCTGGCCGCGGGCAAGCCGGTGCGGGTCGGGCGGATGTCGACGATGGCCGACGGCATCGCGGTCGGCCAGCCCGGTCAGGTGCCGTTCGCCCATGTCGCCGAGCATGTTTCGACAATGCTGACGGTCGACGAGGACTCGCTGTCCAAAGCACTGCTGCTCTGCCTGGAACGCGCGAAGCTGATCGTGGAACCCGCGGGTGCGGCGGCGGTCGCGGCGTTGATGAGTTGTGCCGCAGCCGATCTGGATCTGGACCTGAGCCGGCCGGTGTGCGCGATACTGTCCGGCGGCAATATCGATCCGCTGCTGCTCACCCGGCTGATCGGCCACGGATTGAGCGCGGCTGGACGCTATCTCGCGGTGCGCGTGACGATCGCGGACCGGCCCGGTGGGCTCAGCGCACTGCTCGCGGTGGTCGGCAAGACCGGCGCCAGCGTGGTCGACGTCGCGCACTCGCGTACCGGTACCTGGTTGGCGCTCAACGAGGTCGAGGTCTCGCTCACGCTGGAGACCCGCGGCCACACGCACCGCGACGACGTCCTCACCGCGTTGACCAACGCGGGCTACTCCGTTCGTGTCGAGGACTAGATCGCCGACCGGCGCGACGGGGCGGCCGGCTGCTTTCGGGTACCGCCCGCAGCCGTGTCGCCGCCCTCGGTCGAGGGCGGCGACACGGGTGGTTACCAGCGAATCGAGTTGCTACCGAACCATATTCGTTCAGGGGAGCACGTCGGCGGACGCGTAGGTCTGCATCGCGTCGGCGATCGCACCGGCGTTGTCGGTCAACGCCTTATCGCTGATGTTGGCGGTCGTATCGCAGGAGCGGTGGTAGCAGGGGTCGTACGGACGACCCGCGGTGCCACCGAACTGCCGCTGCTCCTGGGCGGTCTTGATGCCTTCGGCGCCGGTGAACAGGCCGCCGACCGAGATACCCACCCGCATGAACGGGCCGTAGTCCGACCGACCGTCGAGCGCGGTGCGCCCGTACGGCAGCCCCTTCGAGGTGAAGTAGCGGATGAAGTTCTGCTCGATCTCGGCCGAACCGGCCGGGCCCTGCCTGCCGTCGTAGATCTTGTAGGCGTAGTTGATCGAACCGATCATGTCGAAGTTCAAGTAGAGCGCGATCCGGTTGCGATTGGCCTGAGACAGGTTGTTCACGTAGAACTTCGAGCCGACCAGGCCGAGTTCCTCGGCGCCCCACCAGGCGAAGCGGACCTTGTTCTTCGGCGTGGACGTGGCCATCTGCAACGCGATCTCGAGCAGAGCCGCACTGCCGGAACCGTTGTCGTTGATGCCGGCGCCCGCGCGCACGGAATCGAGGTGCGCACCGGCCATCACGACCTTCTCCGCGTTGCCCTGCGGGGACTCGGCGATCACGTTGTGCGTCGTGGCGGGCAGCGCCTCGGTGTCGGTCTTGAGCCGGACCACCGAGTTCGCCTGGCCGGCAAGGTCTTTGCCGACGGCGTAGCTGGTGGCGACGACCGGCACGGTGATGCCCTTTTCGTCGAGCGCCTCGGTGAAGGCGTCGGTGCGGCCCGGCTGCCCCTCGTTGAAGATGATCACGCCGGAAGCGCCTGCCGCCTGGGCATTTCGCGCCTTGTCCGCCGCGGTGCAGGTGCCGCGCTGCAGCAGCGCGATATTGCCGCGGGTGAACTTCGCGAAGTCCGTTGCCTCACAACCGGACGTCGAGGCGTTCGCCTCGCCACGCGGCGACAAGGCCAGGTCGACGCCCTGGACCGCGGCCTTCGTCTCGCCCGAGCCCGAGTAGGTCAAAGTGGCGAAATCACCGAGCTGGCTACGGTCCGTCGGGGTCGCCTTGTAACTGGTAGCGCCGCCGGAGACCCGTTCCATGACCGCCGTCGTCCGCTCCCGGAAAGACTGGAAGGTGAACGGCTGCAAGGTCACCTGATATCCGGCCTGGCGCAGCGCGCCGGCCACGTAGTCGCGCGAAGCGTCATAACCGGCGGTGCCCGCGGCGCGGGTACGACCGTTGGCGTTGGCGATGGCCTGGAACCGATCGAGGTGCTGCTTCACGGCGGGCGCCTTGATCGAGTCGGCCAGGTGCCGCTCGGGCGGTGCGCCGGGTTCCGCGTACGCGGAACCCATCAGCGCGAGTGAGAAAACGACGGGCAGAGCGGTGGCTGCGGCGATAACGCGGCCGGCCCTGTCTCGGGGGAAGATGCGGGGCATATCGGCTCCTCCAGAAGGGATGGATGAATCCCGGATGGTCGGAGATTAAGCCGATGCGTCACTGTGATGAAACCCCAGTTGATAGTGGGGAAAGCGGCTGCGTGCCAGGTTGTCCCGCCCGTGCCGACCGGACGCGTACGCGCCCGGTCGGCCCCTCATCGGGCAGTGGTCAGCACTTGCGCTTGTAGAAATACTTCGAGTTGGCCTCCATATCGGCCTGGGTGATGGCGATCATGTCGGTCTGGATCGTCCGGGTCACCGGCTTGCCCTCGATCGCGGCGACCGCCTGATCGACGCCCTTCGCCCCGATGCCCGCGGGATCCTGAGCGATAAGGGCTTGCACCGTACCGGCTTTCAGATCCTCGACCTGCTTCGGGCTGGCGTCGAAGCCGACCAGCTTCACCTGGCCGAGTTTGTTCGCGTTGCGCAGACCGGTTGCCGCGCCCTCGGCGGAGCTCAGGTTGGTGGCGAAGATACCGGCGAGATCGGGATGCGCCGCCAGCGTCGCGGTGACGATCGAAGCCGCCTGTGCCGCTTCGTTGTTGTTGTACTGCACGCCGAGCGAGGTGATGCCGGGGAAGCTCTTGACCGCCTCCTCGAAGCCCTGCGCGCGGGCGTCGGTGGTGGACGTGCCCGCCTTGGTGTTGATCACCAGCACCGGGCCCTTGTCCCCCACCAGCTTCGCCAAAGTCTGCGCCGCGAGCGCGCCGCCCTTCTTGTTGTCCGACGAAATCGACGACAGCGCAACGGAAGTGTCGTCCAGCGCGGTGTCCACCTCGACGATCTTGATGCCCGCGTCCTTGGCCTGCTTGATCGGATTGGCCATGGCGGTGGCGTGTGTCGGCGCGATCAGGATGCCGCCCGGCTTGTTCGCCACCACGCCGGTCAGCACCGGGGTCTGCGTGCCCGCGTCGAACTTGGTCGGCGCCTGCGTGTCCAGCTTGTAGCCGAGCTTCGCGGCCTCGTCCTGCGCGCCGCACTGCATCGAAATGTAGAACGGCTCGTCCGCGACGCCCGGGATCAGCACCAGCTTCTTGCTGTCGCCGCTGCCCGAATTGCTCACCTGCCCACTGCAACCCGCCAGCAGCGCGCCGACCGACACCATCGCGCCGATCACCACCGCGGTCCGCTTCGCCACCCTCATTCGGCTACCTCCGCCATTTCTGTTGTTGCCATACCTATTTCCGATCCCGGGCCCGGCGCCGGAACTGGTCGAACCAGACCGCCGCGACGAGGACCACGCTCACCGCGATCGGCTGCCAGAACACCGGCACCTGCGCGATGACGAACCCCTTCTTCAGCACCGACGGGATGAACACGCCGATCACCGTCCCGACGATCGTCCCGTCCCCGCCGAACAGGCTGGTGCCGCCGATCACCACGCCCGCGATGGCGTCCAGGTTGTCGGTGGTGTGGCCGCCGATCGTGGTGGTGCCGAAGTAGGCCAGATTCATGAAACCGGCCAGCCCGGCCAGCACCCCGGTGAGCAGGTAGACGGTGATCAGATGCCGGGTGACCGCGATGCCGGAGCGGCGCGCGGCCTCCTCGTTGGAGCCGATGGCATAGGTGTAGCGGCCGAAACGGGTGGTGTGCAGTACCCAGGCGGCCAGCACGGTCACCACGGTGGCGACCAGGACCAGGTTCGGCACGCCGCCCAGGGTGGTGCCGAAACCCAGTGTGTTGCGCAGTTTTTCGGGCACGGTGCGAGTGTCGACGCCGCCGGTGATCAGCTGCGCCGCACCGAGCGCGGCGCCGAACGAGCCGAGCGTGACGATCAGCGGCGGAATCTTGGCCTTGGCCACCAGAACTCCGTTGACCAGGCCCCAGACACCGCCGCCCACAACCGAAAGCAGGAAGCCGATGCCGATGATGCCCCAGCCCGCGTTGGTCGCGTCCTGATCCGGGCTGAGCGCCTCCATCGTCTTCGCGCCGATCACACCGGCGAAGATCAACACCATGCCCACCGACAGATCGATGCCCGAGGTGATGATCACGAACGTCATGCCCACCGAAAGCACCAGCAGCACCGAGGTTTCGATGAGCAGCGTCTGAAAGGTGAAGCGGGTGGGGAACGCGTCGGGGCGCAGCACGCTGAACACGATGCACAGCGCGACCAGCACCACGCCGATCCACACCGTGCTCGCGCCCATGAGCCGTTGCAGGGCAGTGCGTTGCGGTAGCTCGACCGCGCCGTTGCCGGTCGCCTCGCCTGCGACGTCCTGGGAACCGCCGGGGCGCGTCATGCCGCTTCCTCCTGTGACAGCGCGCCGGTCATGGCGCCCACCAATTGTTCGAGCGTGGCGTCGGCCGCGGTGAACCGCGCCACCCGCTTGCCCAGCCGGAGCACCTCGATGCGGTCGGCGACCGCCAGCACCTCCGGCATGTTGTGACTGATCAACACCACGGCGATGCCCTGATCGCGGACCCGGCGGATCACGTCGAGCACCCGCTCACGCTGCACCACGCCGAGCGCGGCGGTCGGCTCGTCCATGAACACCACCTTGCTCGCCCACATCACCGCCCTGGCGACCGCGACACTCTGCCGCTGGCCGCCCGAGAGCGAACCGATCGGCACATCGGTGCTCTGCAGGGTCACCCCGAGCCGCCGGAAGTGTTCGACCGCTTGGACTCTCATCGCTGTGCGGTCGAGCATGCCGAGCTTGCCGGGTAACCCTTTGCGCACCAGCTCCCGGCCGAGGAACAGATTCGCCGCCGGATCCAGGTCCGGGGCCACCGCGAGATCCTGATACACGGTTTCCACGCCGAGTTTGCGGGCCGCCGTCGGGGTATTCAGCACCACCGGCTTGCCGTCCAGCAGAATCCGCCCGGAATCGGGCTGTTCGGCGCCGGAAAGGCATTTCACGAGCGTCGATTTGCCCGCGCCGTTGTCCCCGATCAACGCGACGACTTCGCCCGCGCTCACCTGAAAGTTCGCGCCGCGCAGCGCCTCGACACCGCCGTACCGCTTCACCAGTCCCTCGGCCCGCAACGCGACCGCCGATTCCGCAGGCGCATCGGCCGTTTTCGCCGCATCGTCCGAGGTCATCGGCCACATCCGCGCACGCGCAGCTGAGCAAACGTCCAGTCCATCGCCCGATGCTACGACCGCCCCCGATCTCATGGGACGATTTCGACAAAATGCGTCCACCCCAACGCAATCCCACTTTTCCGCCCCCGAAAACAATGCACTCAATGTTCCATACGAACACGCTATGGAGTAGTGCGGCAGGAATTGCCTCAGACACCCTTCCCGGAAATCCCCGTTTCACCAGAACCGCCCGGTGCAGTGCCACGTCAAAGGAATCGCAGCCCATTCCTGTCGCCGAGCGGAGTAGTCACCTGGTGAAACCGACAGATTCGGTCGCCGGTTCAGTGCTGGCCGCCGAGTTCCAGGGCTAGAACGCCGAGGATGACGAGGGCTATGCCGCCTACCTGGATGAGGGTGAGGCGTTCGTCCAGGAAGAGGACGCCGATGACGGCGATGGCGGCTACGCCGACGGCCGACCAGATGCCGTAGGCGACGCCGATCTGCATGCCGCGCTTCAACGACTGGGACAGGAACCAGAAGGCGGCGCCGTAACCGATGACCACGACGATCGAGGGGACCAGTTTGGTGAAACCCTCGGACAGCTTCAGGGAAACGGTGGCGGTCACCTCGGACGCGATGGCCAAGGCCAGCAGAAGCATGGTCATGGCGGCAGCGTAGCGAGTATCGGACAATGGCAAGGCGGTGCGGGGGGCGAACGGCGACAAGGTGTGGTGATCAGCGTGGACGTGATGGTGCTGATCATCGGCGTGATCGTGGTGACCGTCGTGATCGTGCTCGTTGTGGTTGTCCCGCTGTCGATTCGCGCCGAACGCAGGCGTAAGGCCGCGCTGGCCGGCTGGGCGCACGCGCACGGCTGGTCCTACGCGGAGCGGGTCCGGGCGGACTGGACCGTGCGCCTACCCGGGCGCAACAAGCGCGGCCTGGGTGTGACGATGACGGGGCAGCTCGACGGCCGCTGGGTGACCGTCGCGGACTATTCGTACGAGACCACCTCGTCCAGCAACTTCTCCTCGACCTCGCACAGCACGACCAGTACGACGACGCACTACTACATCGTCATCGTCGTGCACCTGTCCCAGCCGCACCGGCCGGTCGCCGTGTTGACCCGCGGCCTGTTCTCTCAGCTCGGCCGCAGCTTGTTCGGCGACAAACCCACCGCCACCGGCAATCCGGACTTCGATTCCCGCTTCCGCATCGTCTCCCCCGATCCCCGGTACGCCCACTGGCTGGTCACCAAGGATCTGATCACCGCCCACCTGCACAACGCCGTCCCGCACTGGAGCGTCGGCAACCACGACCTGGTCACCTACCGCCCCGGACGCCTGAAAGACCCGAACGCCATCCCCGCCCTGGCCGCGCCGCTCCTCCACGTAGCAGCGTTGTTCCCCCGCTGAACCGCGTCGCACGGTCATCCGCCCGCACCGCATGCGGGCGCGTCTCGGCCGAAAACGCAGTGCACCGGGCGAGCGCAGCGGCCCGCGCAGATCAGCTGAGCCAGGTGCGTACTTCGCCGGTGGCCGTGCGGATTTCGTCGAGCTGGCGGGTGACCTGGGTGCCCGCGGTGCCGCCGCGGGCGTTGCGGGACGCGATGGAGCCCTCGACGGTGAGTACTTCGCGGACCTGGGGGGTGAGGGCGGGGTCGATGGCGGCGAATTCCGCGTCGGTGAGTTCGTCGAGTCCCACGCCGCGTGCTTCCGCGGCACGCACGCAGGCACCGGCCGCTTCGTGCGCGACCCGGAACGGAACGCCTTGCCGGACCAGCCATTCGGCGATATCGGTGGCCAGGGTGAAACCGGCGGGGGCGAGCTCGGCCATCCGCTCGGTGTGGAACGTGAGGGTCGAGACCAGGCCCGCGATGGCCGGCAGCAGGAGTTCCAGCTGCGCCACCGAATCGAACAGGGGTTCCTTGTCCTCCTGCAGATCCCGGTTATAGGCCAGCGGTTGCGCCTTCAGCGTGGCCAGCAGCCCGGTGAGGTTGCCGATGAGCCGGCCCGCCTTGCCCCTGGTGAGTTCGGAGACGTCCGGGTTCTTCTTCTGCGGCATGATCGAGGAGCCGGTGGACCAGGCGTCGGCCAGCGTGATGTACCCGAATTCCGGTGTGCTCCACAGGATCACCTCTTCGGCCATGCGGCTGAGGTCGACCCCGATCATGGCGAGCACGAACGCGGCCTCGGCGGCGAAATCGCGCGACGACGTGGCGTCGATCGAATTGGCCGCTGCCGCATCGAAATCCAGTTCGGCGGCGATCGCCTCGGGGTCGAGCCCGAGCGAGGAACCGGCCAGCGCGCCGGAACCGTACGGCGACACCGCGGCCCGCTTGTCGAAGTCGCGCAGCCGATCGATATCGCGCAGCAGCGGATGGGCGTGGGCGAGCAGGTGGTGCGCGAGCAGCACCGGCTGCGCGGCCTGCAGGTGCGTCTTGCCCGGCATCACCGCGTCCGGGTGCGCGCCCGCCTGCGTCACCAGCGCGTCGACGACCTCGATCAGTCCCGCCGCGACCCGCCGGACCGCGTCGCGCAACCACATCCGGAACAGCGTGGCCACCTGGTCGTTGCGGGACCGCCCGGCGCGCAACCGGCCGCCGAGTTCGGCGCCGACCCGTTCGATCAGCCCGCGTTCCAGAGCGCCGTGCACGTCCTCGTCCGAGTCGGCGGGCCCGAACGCACCCGAGTCCACGTCCGCGGCAAGCTGGTCCAGCCCGGCCAGCATCCCGGCGAGGTCGCTCTCGGACAGCAGTCCGGCCTTGTGCAGCACGCGGGCGTGCGCCTTGGACGCGCGAATGTCGTAGGGCGCCAAGACCCAGTCGAACTGGGTCGACTTGCTCAGCGCGGCCATCGCCTCGGCCGGTCCGGACGCGAATCGCCCGCCCCAGAGCGCACCTGTGTTCGTGCTGCCGCTCTGCGTCATGGTGTGCTGTCTCCTCAGGGTCGGATGGCGGTCATCAGTAGATGGGTTCTCATATGCGCGGCAAGGTCCGCGGCGACGGGGCGGCCGTGTTCGGCCAGCACGGTCGCCGGGTCGGCCCGCGTTGCGGACCAGCCCTGTTCGGTGAACCAGGCGACCGGATCACTGCGGCCTTCGGCCGGATACCACAGCGTGCCCACGTCGACATCGACGTCGAACGCGGCCCGCATCCGCGCTCTGGCGTCGTCGCTGTGCACCGTGTCGGGCGCTTCGGCCAAGGTCATGTTGAGCGCGACCCGGCTGCCCGGCGCGCTGAGTTCCGTCACGGCCGTCAGCAGCCGGTCCTGGGCGTCGGCGGGCAGGTAGCGCAGCAGTCCCTCGACGAGCCACGCGGTCGGCACGGCGGAGTCGAAACCCTTGTCCCGCAAAGCCGCAGGCCAGTCGTCACGCAGATCCACCGGGACCTCGCGGCGCTCGACCGCCGGTGCGATGCCCTGCGCAGCGAAAGCGGAAGCCTTGAACTGCAACACTTTCGGCTGGTCCAGCTCGTACAACATACTGCCACCGGCCCATTCGAGCCGGTAGGACCTGGCGTCGAGCCCGGCGGCCACGATCACGATCTGCCGGATGCCCGCGGCCACTACCGCGGCGAAGAAGTCGTCGAAGTAGCAGGTGCGCGCGACGATGAGGTCGGCGAGCAGCCCGTAGGAGCGCGTCGCGGCCGGATCGGCATCGCCGGAGCCCTGAACGAGCCGGGCCCAGGCGGCCGGATCGACCGCGTCCACCAGGACCTCGGCGTACGGATCACGGAACAGCGCGTCCGGCCGCCGGGACTCGCCCGCGCGCACCGCGGCGACACCGAGCGCCGTCGCGCCGACGCTCGTCACGATGTCCCAGCTGTCGTCGTCGGTCCGCATCATCGCTCCCTTCGGGTCGGCCGGTTCAGGGCCGACCCGTCCGAGGCTACTGCGCGCGCCGCCTACTTCTGGTTCAGGTCCCGGCGCGCGGCGACCTTGGAGGACAGGCCGTGGATCTGCACGAAGCCCTTGGCCAGCGACTGGTCGAAGGTATCGCCCTCGTCGTAGGTGGCCAGGTTGAAGTCGTAGAGCGACTGGTCCGAGCGCCGGCCGTTGATCACCGCGCTGCCGCCGTGCAGCACCATCCGGATATCGCCGGTGACAGCCTGCTGGGTGTCGCCGATGAAGGCGTCCAGCGCCCGCTTCAGCGGGGAGAACCACAGGCCGTCGTAGGCCAGCTCGCCCCAGCGCTGCTCGACCTGCCGCTTGTACCGGCCAAGCTCACGCTCGATGGTGACGTTTTCCAGCGCCTGGTGCGCGGTGATCAGCACGATCGCGCCGGGGGCCTCGTAGATCTCACGGCTCTTGATGCCGACGAGCCGATCCTCGACCATGTCGAGCCGGCCGACACCCTGCCGTCCAGCCCGATGGTTCAGCTCGACGATCGCTTCCAGCACGCTGACGGAGCGGCCGTCGATGGCGACCGGCACACCACGCTCGAAGGACACGATCAGCTCGTCCGGCGCCTCGAAGTTGACGGTCGGGTCGGCGGTGTAGTCGTAGACGTCCTTGGTCGGCGCGTTCCACAGGTCTTCGAGGAAGCCGGTCTCGACGGCCCGGCCCCACACGTTCTGGTCGATCGAGAAGGGCGACTTCTTGGTGACGTTGATCGGCAGCGCGTTCTCCTCGGCGAAGGCGATGGCCTTCTCCCGGGTCCAGGCGTAGTCGCGGACCGGGGCGATCACGTTCAGGTCGGGCGCGAGCGCGCCGATGCCGACCTCGAAGCGGACCTGGTCGTTGCCCTTGCCGGTGCAGCCGTGCGCGACGGTGCTCGCGCCGTGGAACTTGGCCGCCTCCACCAGGTGCTTGACGATGAGCGGCCGGCTGATCGCGGAGACCAGCGGGTACTGACCCATGTACATCGCGTTCGCCTGGATGGTGGGCAGGCAGTACTCGTCGGCGAATTCGTCGCGGGCGTCCACCACGATGGCCTCGACCGCGCCGCAGTCGAGCGCTCGCTGGCGCACCACGTTCATGTCCTCGCCACCCTGGCCCAGGTCGATGGCCACAGCCACCACCTCGGCACCGGTCTCCTTGCCGATCCAGCTGATCGCGACGGAGGTGTCCAGCCCACCGGAGTAGGCGAGTACGACGCGTTCGGACATGGTCTGTGTGCTCCTCGGTTTCGGTACGTGTGTGCGAAGTGCGGGCGACTGCCGGCCCCGGTGTTCGCCTCGGGAGCACGGGGCCCGCACGTTCTACAAATGATTATGCACGATGATGCAAGCCCATGCATAACCGGGGGTGCCCCAGCTACCGAACCGCATCATCGAGGCGGCGAAAGTCTCTGCCCATCAAGCGAATCCCCGCGCGCGAGCCCGGTCCTGTGCGACCCTTGGGGGCGGAAACGTTCGGCCAGGCAGAAGGAAGAACGTCATGCTGCTGCATCTCATCGGGCAAGAATTCAGCACCCTCGGCAACGGCGTCCTCGACGTCGGTCGCGCGGTGGTCGACCTCATCCAGGACATCATCAACGTGGCCACCCCCGACAACGGCGGCACCCCGCGCAGCGGCGGCGGTGGCCAGTACCCGTTCAGCTGACGCCGCTCAGGCGATCTCCTCGATCTTCGCCGCCAGTTCGGCGCCGGTGAACGGTTCGCGGGCGATGACGGCGATGGTGTCGTCACCCGCGATGGTGCCGACGATGTAGGGCAGGGCCGCCCGGTCCAGCGCGCTGGCCAGGTAGTGCGCCGCGCCCGGCGGAGTGCGCAGCACCGCGATGTTGCCGCTGTGGTCGGTGGATACCAGTAGATCGCCGAGCAGCTTCGCCAGCCGATCGGTGCCACCGGTGACCCCGCGGATGGGACTGCCGTCCTCGGGCACCACGTAGACCCCCGCGCCGCCGTCGGCCGCGCGCAGCTTGACCGCGCCCAGTTCGTCCAGATCCCGCGAGAGCGTGGCCTGAGTGGTCTCGATGCCCTCGGCGGAAAGCAGCGCCGCCAGTTCGGTCTGGCTGCGGACCGCGTGCGCGGTCAGCAGCTCGACGATGCGCGACTGGCGCCCGGCGCGGGTCCGCGCGATCTCCGGACCGGTCACGCCACACCGTCACTTCGCTTGGCCAGCAACCAGACCAGCAGCGCCTTCTGCGCGTGCAGCCGGTTCTCGGCCTCGTCCCACACCACGCTGTGCGGACCGTCGAGCACCTCGTCGGTCACCTCCTCGCCGCGATGCGCGGGCAGGCAGTGCAGCACCACGGCATCGGCGTCGGCGCGCCCGAGCAAGGCCGAGTTCACCTGGAACGGCCGGAACGGACCGACACGATCGAGCCCGTCGTTCTCCTGTCCCATCGAGGTCCAGGCGTCGGTCACCAGCGCGTCCGCGCCGTCGGCCGCCGCCTGCGGATCGTCGGTGAGCGTGATGGTGGCGCCCGTCTCGGCGGCCCGCTTGCGCGCCGCCTCCACGATCCACGGCAGCGGTTCGAATCCCGCGGGGGCCGCGATGGTGACGTTCAAACCGGCGGTGACACCGCCGAGCAGCAGCGAGTGCGCCATGTTGTTGGCGCCGTCGCCGAAATAGGCCAGATTGCGGCCCACCAGGGTGCCCTTGCGCTCGACCAGCGTCTGCAGATCGGCGAGCACCTGGCACGGGTGGAATTCGTTGGACAGCGCGTTCACCACCGGAACCGTTGCGGTCGCGGCCATTTCATCGAGCCGGACCTGCTCGAAAGTGCGCCAGACGATCGCGTCGACATAACGGGACAGCACGCGACCGGTGTCGCCGAGCGTCTCCTCACGGCCGAGCTGGGTATCGCGCCCGTCCACCACCACCGCGTGCCCGCCGAGTTGAGCGATGCCCACCTCGAACGAGAACCGGGTGCGGGTGGAGTTCTTCTCGAAGATCACCCCGACCCCACGCGGCCCCTCCAGCGGGCGCTGCGAGAACGGCGCGTGCTTGAGTTCGGCGGCGAGGGCGAGGATTTCGGCCTGCTCGGCCGGGCTCACGTCGTCGTCGCGGAGGAAGTGCCGGATCGGGGCCGAGGTCCCCGCAGCTGTGGAAGTCATTGCGCCGCAGCCTCCTTTGCGTCTTTGGTGGCGGCGTCGAGGATCCCGGGCAGATCGGCGACGAAGTTGTCGGCTTGGGTTTCGGTCAGGATCAGCGGCGGTGCGAGCCGGATGACGTCGGGCTTGGCCGGGTTCACCAGATAGCCCGCCGCCCGCGCCCGCGCCTCGACCTGCGCCGAGATCGCGTCGGTCAGCACGATGCCGAGCAGCAGTCCCGCACCGCGCACCTGATCGATCAGCGGATGCTCCAGCAGTTCGATGCCGTCGCTGAGCCGCTTGCCGACCGACTCGACGTGCGCGAGCAGTCCCTCCTCGTCGATGGTGCGCAGCACCGCGAGCGCGGCCGCCGCGCACACCGGGTTGCCGCCGAAGGTGGTGCCGTGCAAGCCCGGGGTGAGCAGCTCGGCCGCCCGCCCGGTGGCCAGCACCGCGCCGATCGGCAGTCCGCCGCCGAGGCCCTTCGCCAGCGTGATCACGTCGGGCACGATGCCGACGGCCTGGTGCGCGTAGAACTTTCCGGTTCGGCCGATGCCGGTCTGCACTTCGTCGAGGATGAGCAGCGCGCCGTTGCGCGCCGTGATCTCTCTGGCCTTGGCCAGGTAGTCGAACGGCGGAACCACCACACCGCTCTCGCCCATCATCGGTTCCAGGAACACCGCGGCGGTGTCGGCATCGACCGCGGCCTCGAGCGCGGCGGCATCACCGTAGGGCACGTGCACCACGCCCGCGGGCATCGGCTCGAACGGCGTGCGCTTGGCCGCCTGCCCGGTGAGCGCGAGCGCGCCCATGGTGCGGCCGTGGAACGCCTCCTCGCAGGCGACGATCTTGGACCGGCCGGTCAACCGTGCGATCTTGAATGCCGCCTCGTTCGCCTCGGTCCCGGAGTTGCAGAAGAACGCCCGGCCGGAGTGCCCGGCGTCGTTGGAGCCATCGCCGAAATGCGCGAGCAACCGCTCCGCCAATTCGATGACCGGCTCGTTCGCATAGATATTCGAGACATGACCGAGCGTGCCCAGTTGCTGGGTGACCGCGGCGAGGATCGCCGGGTGGGCGTGGCCGAGACTGTTGACCGCGATGCCGCCGAGGAAATCGACATAGCGGTTGCCGTCCGCGTCGTAGACCACCGCACCCGCGCCACGCACCAGCGTGAGCTTCGGGGTGCCGTAGTTGTTCATCATCGCGGCGGACCACCGCTGTTGGAATTCCTGGTCTTTGCTCATTGTTTCGTTCCGTCCGGCGAGCCGGCCCCGGCCGGGGCGGGCGTCACCATCGTTCCGATTCCTTCTCCGGTGAACAGTTCCAGCAGCACGGAGTGCGGGACGCGGCCGTCGATGACATGGGCGGTCGGCACGCCGCCGTGCACGGCGCGCAGGCAGGCTTCCATCTTCGGCACCATGCCCGCGTCGAGGCGGGGCAGCAACTCGGCCAGGGCCGCGGTGTCGATCCGGGTGATCAGCGACGAGCGGTCCGGCCACTCGGTGTACAGACCCTCGACATCGGTCAGCACCACGAGCTTCTCCGCGCCGATGCCCTCGGCGAGCGCGGCCGCGGCGGTGTCGGCATTGATGTTGTGCACCACGCCGTCGGCATCCGGCGCGATGGTGGAGACCACCGGGATGCGGCCCGCGTCGATCAGATCGAGCACCGCTGCCGGATTCACCTCGCTGACGTCGCCGACCAGACCGATATCGGTCGGCACGCCCTCGACGTCGACGGTGCGGCGGGTCGCGGTGAACAGGCCCGCGTCCTCCCCCGAGATACCGACCGCGTACGGACCGTGCGCGTTGATCAACCCGACCAGCTCGCGACCGACCTGCCCGAACAGCACCATGCGCACGACATCCATCACCTCGGGCGTGGTCACCCGGAAGCCGCCGCGGAACTCGCCTTGCAGGCCCAGCCTTTTCAGCATCGCGCTGATCTGCGGCCCGCCGCCGTGCACCACCACCGGATGCACGCCGACGGTACGCAGGAAGGCCATGTCCGCGGCGAAGGCCCGCTCGAGTTCGGCGTCGACCATGGCGTTGCCGCCGAACTTCACCACCACGATCTTGTCGCGGAACTTCTGCAACCAGGGCAGCGCGTCGGCCAGCACGTGCGCCTTGTCCAGCGCCGAAAGCTCGTGGTGCAGTTGGCCGGTCATGAGCTGTAGGCCGAATTCTCTTCGACGTAACCGTGCGAGAGGTCGGTGGTGCGGATAGTCGCCTGTGCGTCACCGACATTCAGCTCGATGCGCACCTCGATGTCCATTCCGGACAGGTCGACGTCGCGGGCGCCGGGCGCGCCGGCACCGTCGACGCACACCGGATTTCCGTTGAACGACACCGAGATCCGGTTCGGATCGAGGGTGACCGGCGCCATGCCGACCGCGGCGAGCACCCGGCCCCAGTTCGGATCCGAACCGAACAGCGCGGTCTTCACCAGGCTGTCACGGGCGACCGTGCGAGCCGCGGCGACCGCCTCGTCCTCGCTCACCGCGCCCGCCACCGTCACCAGCACCCGCTTGGTGACGCCCTCGGCGTCGGCCATCAGTTGCGCCGCCAGGTCGTCGCACACCGCGAGGACGGCGGCGTCCAGATCGGCCTGGCTCGGGGTGACCTCGCTCGCGCCGTTGGCGAGCAGCAGCACCGTGTCGTTGGTGGAGCAGGAGCCGTCCACGTCGAGCCGGTCGAAGGTGCGCGCGGTCGCGTTGCGCAGCGCCTGATCCAACTGGTCGGCGCTGACGGCGGCGTCGGTGGTGAGCACCACGAGCATGGTCGCCAGCGAGGGTGCCAGCATGCCCGCGCCCTTGGCCATCCCGCCCACGTTCCACTTGTCACGGTGATGGAAGGCCGCTTCCTTGGGCACGGTGTCGGTGGTCATGATGGCGTGTGCCGCATCCAGACCGCCGGACAGGCCGCCGCCCATCTCGTGCACGATCTCGGTGATCGCGGGAATCACCTTGTCCATCGGCAGCCGGTCGCCGATCAGCCCGGTCGAGCAGACCGCGATCTCCCCCGCGCCGGTTTCCGTGCCCCAATTGCTCAGGGCCGCAGCGAGTTCCTCGGCGGTCTTATGTGTGTCCTGAAAGCCGCCCGGCCCGGTGCACGCGTTCGCGCCGCCGGAATTCAGGATCACCGCGCGCAGCCGCTTACCGGTGAGCACCTGCTGTGACCACAGCACCGGCGCTGCCTTGATCTTGTTGCTGGTGAACACGCCCGCGGCCGCGTACTCGGGCCCCTCGTTGAAAACCAGGGCCAGGTCCGGCTTTCCGCTCGCCTTGATGCCCGCCGCGATACCGGCCGCGCGGAAGCCGAGCGGTCCGGTCACACCCTGGTTGCGTACCAGTCTGCCGTTCGCGTTCGATGCTGCGGCGAATGTCGTCACGGTGCCACTCCTACGGTGGGAAGTCCTGCGGTCTCGTCGAATCCGACGGCCAGATTCATGGATTGCACCGCGGCGCCCGCGGTGCCCTTGGTCAAATTGTCGATCGCACCGATCACCACGAGCAGGCCCGCGTCGGTGTCCACCGCCACCTGCAGGGTGACGGCGTTCGCGCCCAGCACCGCACCGGTCTGCGGCAGTACGCCTTCGGGCAGCAGATGGACGAAAGGTTCGTCGGCGTAAGCCTTTTCATAGACGGCGCGCGCCTGCACGACGTCCACCGTGGTCGGCGCGGTGCAGGTCGCGAGGATGCCGCGCGGCATCGGCGCGAGTACCGGGGTGAACGACACCGCGATATCGGTACCGCCCGCCGCCTTCAGGTTCTGCGCGATCTCCGGTGTGTGCCGGTGCGCCCCGGCGATGCCGTAGGCGCGCGCCGATCCCATCACCTCGGAGCCGAGCAGGCCCACATCGAGTTTGCGGCCCGCACCCGAAGTTCCGCTCACCGCAACGATATTCACCTGCGGCGCGACGATGCCCGCCGCGACCGCGGGCGCCAGCGCGAGGCTGGCCACGGTCGGGTAGCAGCCCGGCACCGCGATCCGGCGCGCGCCGCGCAGCCGCTCCCGGCCGCCGGGCAGCTCGGGCAGGCCGTAGGGCCAGCTGCCCGCGTGCGCGCTGCCGTAGTACTTCTCCCACGCCTGCGCGTCCGTCAAACGGAAGTCGGCGCCGCAGTCGATGATCACGGTCGAGTCGGGCAGTTGGGCCGCGATCGCCGCGGACTGACCGTGCGGCAGGCCGAGGAACACGATGTCGTGGCCGGCCAGTTCGTCGACACTCGTCGGACCGAGCACCCGATCCGCCAGCGGCAGCAGATGTGGCTGCAACTCCCCCAGCGCCGTCCCGGCATTGGCCCCCGCCGTCAGCGCGCCGATCTCCAGGCGCCCGTCGCGGTATGCCGGGTGCCCCAGCAACAGGCGTAGTACTTCGCCACCCGCGTATCCACTCGCCCCGGCCACCGCCACCCGCAGCGCGGGCGCGGTCGACGCCGGCGCGTGCACCGAATCAACCATGTGATGATTATGCACGACCATGCAAGCTCATTCATAGGCAGGGCTAGGTTTCCCAGCCCCCGCCGCTCGTCCAACAGTCGGCCGGGCACCACATCCACCGTAACGATTCACCACCCACCCCGGGGCCCGTCCCTGGCCCGAACGTCTCCATCACATCTCCACACCCCCTCCGAACAGCCAGTTTCGACCTGTCCCCAGAAAGGGTGTGACCCGAACCACCGGAAAGAAGGCAGCTCCCCGGTCTCATTCCGGCCCCGACCCCGACCGCCACCCGCCGCGCGGCAGCCGGATCGAGCAACCACGCGACGCGACCAACCATGCGACGAATCTTCGGATCAGCAGCCATCGACCGGAATGGACAGCGCCGAGACCACGGCCCCTCGGAGCCCCGGACCGGCCCCGCCTGGACCGGCCCGCGTATGCCCGAGCTTTCCTCCTCGCACACCCGCGCCACCTGGTCGCGCGATCGCCGGGTAGAGGTGGCGGCATCGCCCGAGTAGCCGGCGCCATGAAGCCGCTATACGGCCTCCGCCAACGTTTTCCGTGTCAAGTAGTCGAAAGTTGTAGCGCCGGTTATTCACCCGACCGATAATGCATCGGTAATGTCGACATGCCTGGTCAGCAGCGGGGATTCATTGCCGCACATGTCAAGCATCGAGAGACATCGGATGTCTTGTGGCGCAGCGTGTCTCAGACTCCGAGCGCGTAGAGATTGAGACACGAGAGCGTGGCCGTTTCGCACTCCGGTCGGCGTAGTTACGGATATTGTCTGCCAATGGTGTACGCGATTGCCAAGAGTGCCGGTTTCTATGCGGCGCACGGTATCTGGAGTGTTTCCGACGGCGATATGCTCACTCCGCTGCTCGGTTACGCGGCTACCGACGGAACAGAAGGCTTGGAGCGTCTGCACTCCGACGACGCTGCCGAGGCAGCCCACATCGGCGCCGAGCGATTACAGACCGGGCGGCCGAACTGGGTGCGCGCAGTGTTGATCGTCGACGCGTTCCTGCACCTGCCGCGCGGACGCACCGACGCCCTGATCATCGATGCCGTCGAGTACACGCCGCGACCACGATCCATGCGCATGGCTGTGCCGTACCGGCCACAGTCACCCAACGGCAAGTTCGCCGTGTACCGACCGAAATTCATTGACACCCAAGGATTTACCGATCCCGACTACAGCGAGCTGGCGGACTCGTTCTACGCGGGCGTCGATTCCCATCAACAGGCCGCGGCGGTCTGGCACGCCCACCTGCTGGACGAATCCGCCTGATCGCCACGCGCCCATCGACGGTTTTCAACGCCTACATCCGTCGAGCAGCAGACCGATGGTGATGCGTGCGTCATAGTTCGGATCTTCCCGCTCCGCACCCGCGCAGATGTCCCCGATGGCACGCAGCAACTGATAAGCGCTCACGTCGGCCGTTACCTCATCCATACCTTTTGCCGCACAGAGGATTTCGTCGAACACCGGGACGAGGCGGTCCAGGAACAACGCGTGCAGGGCGGTGAAGCCGTCGGGATCGTTGCGCAGTGCCGCGGCGAGTCCGTGTTTGGTCACCAGGAAGTCCACGAACAAGTCCACCCACCGGCGCAGCGCGTCGAACGGTGCGGTGGCGCTCGCGAGCAACGCGGGCCCGGCTTCGGTGCACGCGTCGATCTGGTGCCGATAGACGGCGGCGACCAAGTCCGCGCGGGTGGGGAAATGCCGGTAGATCGTGCCCATGCCGACCCCGGCCGCCGCCGCGATCCGGCGCACCGGCGCGTTCACCCCGTCGGCGACGAAGACCGCGGCCGCGGCGTCCAGCAGCGCTCGCTCGTTGCGGCGCGCATCCGCGCGTTTCGCCGAGGTCTCGGTCGGCGATGTCTCTTCGCCAGCACTCACGCGACGCACCTTTCCCAGGACAGCAGTTGTGAAGCGGAACATTGCTCCGTATATTCGGAACGGCGCTCCGTTTCTTCAGTCTATCTGCTACCACGGGGCGCGCTGCTCAACACGTTCGAAGGGAAGCCCATGCCCGCTACAGCCCCGGTCACCACGAGTGCCGTCCCCACGCTGAGCACGCCGATCATCAGCGTGAAACCCGTCGTCCTGCCCGCTCCGGAACGCGGCGACGACCTCCAGGTGCGAATCAGCGCCCCCGTCAACGGCACCGGCCTCCCGGTCCTCGTGCTCGCGCACGGCTTCGGCAAGTCGATGTCCTCCTACGATCCACTGGTGGACTTCTGGGCGGCCAACGGATTCGTGGTCGTCCAGCCCACGTTCCTCGATTCCCGCACGCTCGGACTCACCCCGGAAGACGCACGCTATCCGCGCATCTGGGAGATCCGGGTGCAGGACGTACTGCGCGTGCTCGATGAACTCGACCGCGTCCTCGCCGCCGTGCCGGGGCTCGGCACGCGCGTCGATCCCGAGCGGATCGCCGTCGCCGGGCACTCGTGGGGTGGCCAGACCGTCGGCATGCTGCTCGGTGCCCGCGTCCTCGGCACGGACGGGACGCCGGGCCCCGATCTGACCGACCCACGCGTGAAAGCCGGTGTGCTGCTTGCCACTACCGGACTGGGCGGCGCGGACCTGTCGCCGTTCGCCGCCGAAAACTATCCCTTCATGAGTCCCGATTTCGACCAACTGCGCACGCCCACCCTGGTAATCGCGGGCGACCACGACCACTCCGCGCTCTCGACCCGCGGCCCCGACTGGTTCACCGACGTGTACACCTACAGCCCCGGCGCCCGCAGCCTGCTCACGCTCTTCGGCGGCGAACACATGCTGGGCGGCATCCACAACTACCACGCCGCCGACACCACCGACGAGAACCCCGCACGCGTCGCCCTGGTCCGCACGGCCGCCTGGGCCTACCTGCGCGACGCACTGGCCCTCGATTCCGCCGCCTGGCACGAGGTCCAGTCCGACCTCACCCGAGCCACCACGCCGATCGGCCGCATCGATAACAAATAGCCGGTCCGTCAATCACTGTTCACGCCGCGCAGTGCCACGTACAGCAACCAGAGCAGTAATGCGATCGGCGTCAGCACCGCCGCGAACAGGATGCCCCCGAACATCCCGTAGCCGTGCGGATCGAAGAGCACTCCGGTGGCACTGAGCACCACCTCGCCGACGAGCACCGCGATCGCCGCGACCGTGCAGGCGAACGCGCCCAGCACGAGGCGGCGCAGCACGGTCCGCCGGCGGGTCGTCGGCTCCATATTCGCTCCGCGGGGTCGGCGTCACTGCGGGTCGGGCGTGCAGACGGTCAGGAACGATTTCCGATTCTCGCGCTGGACCGCCGCGGCGTCCATCCATCCGCGCCCGCCGAAAAGGTAACTCGCGGAAGGGTGCTGGGCCGACTCGCGCAGCAGTCGGTCGATATCGACCCTGGCTCCGTAGGACGGCGGCCCGTCGACGGCGAAGTGCAGCGAGCCCGCCTTGGTCCAGTCGTAGCCGGCGGGCAGTGGTGTGCGGACCTGCAGCGGACCGGTGTCCGGGGCCGGTCGCCCGGCGGAGCTCAGCAGGTTCATGTGCTCCACGAGCACGCCGGGCCGTGGCGCGGTCCACACCTGCTCGGTGCTCTTTTCGGTACCGGAGTCGAAGGTCAAGGTCAGGGCGGTGACGCCGGGGCACGGTGTGCCCGTCCAGAGTTCGAGCACGCCGTCGTCCACGCGGAACCCGGCGGCCGGCGGCAGCGACGGCTCGTACTGCGCCCTGGTGTCGCATGCCGCGGTGGCCGCCGCCATGAGCAGCACGGCGCAGGCGACACGCGGCCGGCTAGTACCCGCCATCGGACAGTCCCGCGTCTTTCTCGGTCTCCTCACCGCCGGTGACCTGCTCCCACACGTAGGAGGCGATGAAGCCGGCGTGACCCTCGCGCTCCCACTGCTGGGAGTGGCGCTCCTCGTGGTGCAGCAGCCGGTCCAGGTCCAGCCGTCCGCGGTACGGGCCGTTGTCGCCCTCGAACCAGGCGTGGCCCGAACTCGCCATCTCGCGAATCTGCTGCGCCGGATCCTGCGGATCGTCGATGTCGACCATGAAGGTATCGCCCCAGGTCGTGCCCGCGTTCGTGCTGAACCTGTCCTGGACGAAATTTCCGCCCAAGCCCATCATCATGCCGTTGGGCGTGGTCGCCAACCGGCCGCCGTTGCCGTGCACGAATGCCACATCTTCGTCATAGCTCCAGGAATTGTGCCGTTGCCGGTCGGTGATTCGACGCACTTCGTCGGAACTGTACGGGGTCGGCCTGAAATCGGTCTTCTCCCCCTCGGTGCCGTAGTCGGTGCCCGCGTTCAAGATATAGGTCATCCGCACGGCCTTCGCGGCGTCGGCCGCGCTGATATCGGTCGGCAACAGGAAGTACGACTTGAAGATACCGTCGCCGTCTTCGTCCTCCCGGATTTCCTGGAGCCTTTCCAGGATCTTGAAGTCCTCCGGGGTGATGTGGTGATCGGCGACGATCTGCTTGATCGTGTCGATCGAAACACCCCGGCGCACCGCGTTTTCGAGCCACTGCCGGTAGAAGCCGGAGACCGGCGGCCCGGTCAGCAGCCCGGCATCGCGCAGCGCCTGTTCCATCTCGGCCACTTCGGCGTCGAGTTCCCCACCCTTTTGCGCACCGGCCAGCGTGGTCGCGCCGTGGTCACTGACCTTGCGGTCCTGTGCAAGCTGCAGAACCAGGGCAATGGCAGCGTCGATATTCTTCGCGGTGGCGAGTATCGACTTGGTTTCCCGCACCACCTGCTGCCTGATGGTTTCGCGATGCCGCCGGGCCTCGGCCAGATCTTCGGCCTCGATGCGCGACCTCGGCGGCGGGTCGGGCGGCTTATTGTCCACGATCGTGCCGTCGGCGGTGATGGCGAACAGGTAGGAGTCGGCGAGCGCGTCATTGTTGGCGACCCGGATCTTCAAGGCGGACACGTCATCCGACGCGTTGTGCAGCGCGCGTTCCACCGCGGACAATTCCGCGATCAGAATCTCGGCGTTGTTGCGGGTGTCACCGAGCGAATTGCGTGCGCGTTCGCTCGCGGGGCCGTACCAGCTCGGTAATCGCCTGGCATCGTCGAGTTCATCCTGGAGTCCGACGAGTTTGTCCCGCCGCCCGCGCAGATCGGTGGCCGCGGTGTCGAGCGCTGTGGCGTCCCATTTGCGGACGTCGTGGTAGCCGACACTCATCGCCGGAAAGCCCTTTCGGCCTCTGCCTCGTTTTCGGTGTACAGCTTCACGGCCGCCTGCACCGAATCGTTCCACCGGCCGATCTCATCGGCCCAGCCCTTCGCGCGATCGTTGAACGTGGACCCCAGAGTGGGCGCGCGCTTGGCGGCGTCCCCGCCGGGCAAGGCGGTCGCGATCGCCGCCAATCCGGTGCCGGGGCCCACTTCCCGAGCTTGATTCGCCGCGGATCCCGCCGCGTTGCCCGCCGTCCGCAGCTGATTGATTTCGACCTCGAACCCGCCCACCGCCCGTGCCACCTATCCCTGAAATGCCGCCAATGCTATCCGCCCGAGAGGTTGTCGATCTTGCCCCCGGTTCCGGGGGCCGGGGATGACGTGCCGGGCAGCGGCGCTCCCGTCGAACTCGATCAGAACAATGGATCAGACTCCGGCACGGGTGTATCCCCGATGCGGGCGCCCGCTTCGTCGCCGACGGCGTACTGGATCGCGTCGATCTGGTCTTGCACCACCTCGGCGCGCGCCACCAATTCGACCCGGTCGGGTTCGGTGAGGCTCTCGGCACCGAGTTTCTCGTAAACGCAGGAGAGCGCTGACCGTAAGTCCTCCAGGTTGCTGTCCGGCTCCATGAGTCCTCACCCTACGGCCGAAACATCCCGAAGCTGCCGCATCTCCGGCGGCTATGCTGGCCGCGTGTTCGATCGGGAGGGTCGAGCACGCCGCGAGCGCGGTGCGGGTCGGACTGCACCTGCTCGAGGGGTTTACAGGCGGGCACGAGCGCCACATATGGTGGACCCGTGATCTTTTTCTATGGAAAGGGCGTCTTGCGCCCCTGCCGGTGATCCCCGGCAAGCGTCTGGATTCCGGTGATGCCGATGACCAGACCACTGTTG
This sequence comes from Nocardia brasiliensis IFM 10847, assembly GCF_000710915.1. Taxonomy (GTDB): domain Bacteria; phylum Actinomycetota; class Actinomycetes; order Mycobacteriales; family Mycobacteriaceae; genus Nocardia; species Nocardia brasiliensis_A. The sequence continues at coordinate 39,534 of NZ_BAUA01000150.1, read as the reverse complement.
ACGCCAACGCATCGAGTCCGCCGCCTACCGACGCGCTGTCTGAACCGGATTTCGGCATGGCCATCAACACGATTCGGTTCGACAGACAATTCCAGTTCCCCCGCCCACGCCGCTGGCTCCTCGCCGGCATCCTTCCGATCACGCGACGTGACCGGGTCATCCCACGCGTCGACGGTGTGGCCCTCACCGATCTGATCGACAGATTCGAGCTCGACGCAGGCATACAGCCCGCACCTGGGGCATACGGTGGCCTCATCCCGGCATACTCTCGGGACCTCCGGATGGACGACCACTTCCACGGAAGATCCACCATGGCAACGGGATCGAAGACACCCGTGCTCGTGTGTGAATGCGGCGAATGGGGCTGCTGGCCACTCCTGGCCGAGATTACCGTCACCGAGGACCTTGTGATCTGGGATCGCTTCGGTCCAAATCACCCAACACGCGGCGACTACGGTAGATTCGGCCCATTCCGGTTCGACCGCAACCAATACGACGACGCGCTAAGGGATCTGAGCAGGCCAATCAGCTCAGATATCGCGTGAACACGATTCGCCGTACGCCTGATTGACGGAACTCACGCTCGCATCTCGCGATGCACTCTCATGCCGCTTCCCGCGCGGGACCGACCGCGGCCTTCGCCACCACCATGCTCGACGCCGGAGTCGATCTCCGCGATGTTCAGACAGGTGATGCCGTGGAACCACTGCGGTCTTCGTAGTAGGAATACTCATGATCCGCGCCTCGATCCGGTGAACACTCGAAGCCGCAAGTCGAAACCCGAATTCGAAAGGGCTGCGGTGATGGATCGAATGAGAAGGTGGGTCGTCGTGACCGCGGTCGCGATCCCGGTGATCCAGGCGGTGGACATCCTTGCCCGATTCCTGACGGAGCCCGGCTGGATATTCGCCTTCGTCTTCTTCCTCGGCGCCCCGGTATGGCTGCTGAACTTCGGCCTGCTGGCCTGGATGGCACGCGGAATGCTCTCCTCCACAAGCGCTTTCGCTGAAGCCAAGCAATCCGCCCGAGTCGGCGTCTTGCTGCTGCTGTGGGCGTACGCTCTGGGCTTGACGCTCTTCTGCTGGTTCGCAGCAGACGGCGGTGACGTCCGCACCTGGCAGTCTCCGGCCGGCCGCCTACTCGGCGTGGACGGCTCCGGCAGCCATTCCCCCGAATACTTACAGTACGCCCAAGGATTCGGCATGGTCGGCCTGCCCCTCGGCTTCCTCGCTATGGTCGCCGCCGCGTCCATTTATGCAACGCTCAGCGGTCGAGCTCCCCTGCCCAAACCAGCCCGCCCGGCTCCGACCGAGTAGACAACAGGCCAACGAATTCATCCAGACCGTCATTCGGTGTGATGGCCGACTATGGGTATCCGCTTCTGCCACAGGGTCGGTCAGACCGGCCGCGCGCGGCATGACTCAAAGATCAACGAGCTGAGATCATCTCGGCGTCTGCAGTGCACTGAAGTGCCGAATGCAGGACACTTCGCATCGGCCGATTCACGTCGGTACTCGTGCCGCAGTGTTCGCGCCGCTGGCGGCAACCCGAACGCGCGAGATCAGAACCCGCAGGGCGTGCCGACCGCGTCCATGGCAGCAGCCAACGCGGGATCCTGCATCACCTTGTCGAAGTCGTCGAGGGTTGTTGCGGTGTCGAGCCGATTCAACAGTGACGCCGCGGTGTTGAGTGCGTCCTTCAGCGCGCCCTGGTCGGCGGCGTCCGCCGCTGCGCCGAATTTCTGCGCGGCTTCAAGGTAGATCTGCCGCAGGTCGGCGATCGAGCCGGGTCCGCCGAGTGCCGCGAGCTGGTTGTTCACATCGCTCCATGCCGCGTTGACAGCGACGCAGGTCGCCTTGTCATCGACCGCGCCCGCCGTACCGGCGACCGTGGTGAGCCCGCCGGTGACGGCCAAAAGCGCCGCCACGATAAGGACTGTTCTCCGCATGGGTACCTTCTTCTCCAGAGCCGATCCCCGACACCGGACATCCTTTCAGTACGGCGAATCGGTGCGCAATTCAGTACGGGCCGCGATCGCGCTATCTTGCCGCTGTGCGGGCGGTCTACACTGCGAAATACGTTGCGGGACAACATCACACATGTCCATGTGGTACGGCCTGCGTGGAGCATTATCTGCGCATCTCTCCCGCAGGTGCGCTTTCAGGGACTATCGGATTCGAAACTCAACCAGAACCAAAAAGCTAACCGTTAATTTTATCGTCGAGGATGTGAGCGTCGACAGCACGGGCATGCGAATCGTCATCGCCGGTGGCGGTCTGGTCGGATTGACCGCGGCGGCCTCCCTGCGGCGCGACGGTCACCAGGTCACGGTCCTCGAGCAGGCGATGGAGATCCGTGCCGCAGGGGTGGGAATCGGGCTGTGGCCCAGTGCGCTTCGCGAGTTCGATCGGTTCGGCATCGGCGCCGAGGTGCGGGCGAAGGGTCACGAGATCGAGGAATGGTTCTTCGACCCCGGCGGCCGGCCCCAGCAGCCCGCGGGCGAGACGAGCCATCCATTCCTGTTCGTCCCCCGGCCTTGGCTCAACAGGTTGCTTGCCGAGGCGGCGGGCCGCGACCGAATCACCATGGGCGCGCGAGTGATCGGCTACACCGAGACCACCGACGAGATCCGCGTACACCTCGACAACGCCGACGACGTCCACGCGGATCTGCTGCTCGGCGCCGACGGCGTCTACTCCAGGGTGCGCGTACAACTGCTGCCCGGCAGCGAGGCGCACCCGCAGTCACGCAACTTCGCTTGGCGCGCAATCGTTCCCACCGGCACCGAGCGCCCCGAGGGGACAGTGGTCACCCTTGGGCGAGACCACCTGCGCGGCGGATACACCCGCGTCGCCGAGGGCGAGACAATGTGGTTCATCGGCCAATTCGACGCACCGGCACGCACCGGCGGCAAACGCGAGCACACCCTACGGCTCGCCCGCCATTTGGCACGCGACGGCTGGCACGACGAGCTACTGCGCATGATTGCCGCCACCCCTGAGGACGACATCCTGGAGAACCAGGTCGTGATCGTACCGACACTGCCGCGCTGGACTGGCGCTCGTGTCGCGCTGATCGGCGATGCCGCACATGGCCTTTCGCCCCATGTCGCCGCCGGAGGCACCCTCGGCATCGAAGACGTAAGCGTGCTGCGTGCTGCGCTCGCATCCGCGCCTACCCTGCGCGCAGCGCTCGAGGACTACGAACGGCTCCGCATGCCGCGCTTCGAACAGGTACGCACACTGTCCCGCGACATCGAAACCGCCGATGACCCGGCAGAGTACGCGAGGCGATACACCGCGTTCAGTCACTGGATGCTCACCACATCACCCACCGCTGGATCGATCAGATCGCAGGTCAGTGGCTGATCGATCGCGGGCCATCGTCTATTGAGTCGGACAGCCGATGTCAAATCGGACAGTCGCTCGGTGCGTGGAGTGCGGCGCTGATGGGAGCATTCAGACCTGCGCGTATCCGCCGTCGGCGAAGAATTCGGCACCGTTGACGTAACTCGACGCGTCCGAGGCAAGGAACGTCGTCACGGCGGCGATCTCCTCGGGCTCGGCGAGCCGACCCAGGGGGACGGCACCTTCGGCCTGCTCGAGCATCTCGGGCGTGACCAGCTCGAGCAGACCGGGGCTGCGGGTGCCGCCCGGGGACACGACGTTGACCCGAAAGCCATGCGCGCGCGAGCTCAGGGCCCAACCGCGGGCGAGGCTGCGGACCGCGGCCTTCGACGCCGCGTAGACCTCGAGTCCCTGGTTGGGCCGTGTCGTGGCAGTCGAACCCGTCAGGATTACCGAAGCGTTGGGACTGAGGAACGGCAACGCTTGCTGCAAGGTGAAAATCGTTCCCTTGACGTTGGTGGTGAACACGGAGTCGATCAGATCCTCGGTCACCTCGCCGAACGGAGCTGCGGTGCCGACCCCGGCGTTGGCAACCAGCACGTCGATGAGTCCGGCCTGAGCGTGCACGGTCGCGTAGAACGCGTCGAGCTCTGCGGGGACCGCAGCGTCGCAGACCACGCCGGTCACGTCGGGTCCGAGCTCGGCGACCGCGGCGTCGAGGGCCTCCTTGCGGCGACCGGTGATGAACACCTTGGCGCCCTCGTCGCGGAACGCACGTGCGGTCGCGAACCCGATGCCGCTGCTGGCCCCGGTGACTACGGCGACCTTGTCGGTCAAGACGGGCATTCCGCCCCCTTCCAGGTTATGGACTATCACGTCCATAACCTTCCACATTATGGACCGGATAGTCAAGAACTTCGCCATCGAGAGGGTGACGTCTTGACGCGATGCCGAGCTGCTACCGCGTTGGGGTGGGCAGCAAACGCGCCAAGGCGGACTGGGCCACCGTGGTGAGCGCGTCGATGTCCATGCCGGTGCGCCCGAGCGCGATGACGCCGAGTTGGGCGACGAGCACCGCGCGAGCGGTCTCGGCGGGGTCGGTGTCGGGGTCGAGGTCTCCTTCGCGCTGGGCGCGCTCCAGTGCAGCAGTGAGGATGGCAGTGATCGCGTCATAGCTGCGGCGTGCCTCAGCGGCCACTTCCGGAGTACTGGCGGCAAGCTCGGCGTTGCTGTTGGCCAGCAAGCAACCTCGACGCGCAGTGGCTCCGGTCGGATCACTGGTCGAGCCGAGTACGAACTCGCGGACCAGGTCGATCCCCCGCGGCGCAGACGCCAGACGCTCGCGCAGCATCAGCAGGTTCGTGTCGTTGTAGTCACGAAGCACCCGCAGGAACAGGCTGCGTTTATCCCCGAACGCTCCGTAAAGGCTGCCTTTGCCCAGCCCGCTCACGCGCAGCAGGTCATCCATCGACGTTACCGCGTAGCCCTTGTCCCAGAACTCGTCGCGGATAGCGAGAATCACGCGATCTTCGTCGAACTCACGAGGTCGAGCCATGCGCCCACAGTACTAGTTTTGGACCGTACGGGCCATAATGGCGACAACGCCAGGCAGTCCAAGCGATGTCACGATTTCGCCTGAATACGCGGTAATGCCGCTGTGCGTTTGGTCCGGGACAGTGCCGTAGCTCCGCCGGAGTTCAACGCGCAGAGCTCATCTCCAGTTGAGCGACGCACCATAATGCCGAATTGCGTGCACTTCGGGCTCTGCGAGCATCTAGGCCCAGCATGCCGGATCGATGATCAGGTTCCCGTGCGCCTGGTCGACTGAGCTCACTTGAATGACCGTGCCTCCGGCAGGCTCACGGTAGGCAGCGGGTGAGTAGATCGCCGATTTGCTGGGCAGTGGGTGGGGTATCGGTGGCGATGCCGCGCAAGGTGATTCCCTGAGCGGTGTCGGTGAGCAAGGCCGCAGTGGCCGGGTCGGTGTAGTGCGTGTACATGGTGCGGGTGGCTTCGGTGAACCGGTCGGCGATGGGGCGTAGCGAGGGGCGTCGGATCGCGGCGATGTAGAGCTCGAGTTGCACGGTGGTGCGGGTGCGTTCAGTGGTGAAACACTCGACCAGGGCGTGCGCGGTCTGGTCGATGATTCCCGCGATCGTCATGGCGGGATCGGATCCAGGGATGGCGGCCATGAGCGCGGCGTAGTCGCTGACGCACAGTTCGAGTGCGGCGGCCAGCAGTTCTTCTTTGTCCTTGTAGTGGTAGGTGGTACCGGCGATCGGGACATCGGCGGCCGCGGCCACGGCGCGGTGGGTCAGTCCCTCCACCCCGCGTTCGCCGATCACTTCGATCGCGGCGCGTGCGATGCGTTCGCGTCGGTTCGGATCGAATCGCCTGCGCCGCAACGAGGTTGGTTGATTCTCGATCAGTTCCTCCATGCCACCCTCGGTCTCCGCTCGCTCGGTACGTTCCTGACCCCGCATCAGGGTACATATGTACCTATTGTGATTCGGCCCATAATCGCTGTACCGACGGGTCGCTCGCAGAGTACAAATGTACTCAACAGTTTCCGTGTGCTCTGTCGATCGAGTTTCGAGGTGATGACTTATCTCCCAGGCCAAGTAGCCGTAGTTCCGGCACCGACCACTCGCGCACCGATGTGCGCGTTCGGGTCCGTGTTCGTGGACGGCTCTTTCCCGATGGCCTGGGCTTTGTCGTACCCTCCCCACCCCTGCTGTGTGCAGTTGGCGTGCGTGGCCCCGGCCTGCCCCTGTTTTCCAACTGCTCAGAACAGGAGGTTTTCGTGTCCTCGGAAACTCTCGACTCCACCCGCGCGCGTGGCGCCGCGGGGCGGGCTCTGTCCATCACCCTGGTCGTGGTGTTGGTCGCCGAGCTGATGAACGCGCTCGACGGCTCGATCGTGCATACCGCGTTACCGACCATCCAAACCGAGACGGGCGCGACAAGCGCTGCGGTGCAGTGGATTCCGGCGGCCTACACGCTGGTGTTCGCGCTCGGGCTGATCACCGGCGGTCGCCTCGGCGACATTTACGGGCGCAAGCGCGTATTCCTGCTCGGCACCACGGCGTTCACCGTGGCCTCGCTGCTGTGTGGCGTGGCGAGTGGACCGGCGATGCTGATCGTGGCGCGTGCCCTCCAAGGCGGTGCGGCCGCGGTCATGGTGCCGCAGGTGCTGGCCACGCTGTATGTGAACTTCGACGGGGCCGCGCGTGCCAAGGCGTTCGGCTTGTACGGGTTGATCATGTCGCTGGGCGGGGTGCTGGGCCCGGTCCTGGGTGGTGTGCTCACCGGTGCGGATCTGTTCGATCTGGGCTGGCGCTCGATCTTCCTGATCAACATTCCGATCGGTGCGGTAACTCTCGCGCTCGGGCTACGGTTCATCCCCGAATCGAGTGACCCGCACGCGCGGCGACTCGATCCGCTCGGCATGGTCTTGTGCGGTTCGGCACTGCTGCTGATCCTCGTCCCCCTCACCGTGGGTGGGCAGAATCGGTGGCCCGCGTGGAGTGTGGTGATGCTGGTCGGCGGTCTCGCGATGCTGGCCGGGTTCGTGGCACAGCAGCGGGTCAAGACCACGACGAACGATTCACCTTTGTTGTCGCTCACAGTGTTCCGCAGTCGGTTCTTCTCGGGCGGGGTATCCGCGCAGCTGATCTTCGGTCTGGTCTCCGGGGCGTTCCTGCTGACCTGGACCCTGTTCATGCAGGACGGCCTCGGACTCTCACCGTCCCGGTTCGCACCGGCCGCCGCGGCCATCGCGATCGGCGGCATGGGCGGGGCGATGCTCGCCTCCAAACTCGCTCTCGCACACGCGCGTCGAGTACCCCAGACGGGCGCGCTGCTGGTGGCCTTGACGTTGTTGGGCTACCAACTGCTGGTCACCACACACGGGACCGAGATGCCGTTCGTGGCGGCGGTCGCGCCGATGCTCGCACTCGGTTGCGGGTTCGGCATGATCGGCGCGGGTCTGGCGGGATTGGCGCTGGGACAGGTCGATCCGGCGGACATGGGTGCCGCCTCCGGGGTGTTCAACACCGCGATGCAACTGGGCACAGCACTGGGCATCGCGCTGACCTCGGTGGCGTACTTCGCGCACGCACCCGCGGGCAGCCATGGCGGCCAGGTGAGTGCGGCGTTCGCCACCGCGCTCTGGTACGTCATCGGCGCGCTCGTACTGATGTGGGCGCTGATGTTCGCGCTGCCTCGCCCACAGCCCCGGGGCTGATCCGAGGGTTCCCCGCTACCGACCCGTAGCGGGGAACCCTCGCACCAGATAGTCAGTCTCCCAATCACTTCGACATCCTGGCGAATGGAATGCCCATGATTCGAGTGCTGATCGCCGGCGGCCTGCGCCTGCCTCGCGAAGCCATGGCCGCGGTTGTGGCTGACATCCCTGGTGTGCGGGTGGTCGCGCAGGTGGGTACCGGCCCACAGGTGACCCCGTGTGCGCTACGCACCGATCCGACCCTCGCGGTGCTGGACACCGACCTGCCCGGGCTCGACGGGATCGCGGCCGCGCAACGGCTTCGGTCGGCGGTGGCGAGCTGCCGGATCGTGTTGGTGACCCCACCGAACCGGCCCGACCTGCTCCGGCGGGCCCTCGAGGTTCCGGTCGACGGGCTGCTGAGCCGCAGTGCGTCGCTGGATGCGTTGACCCACATCGTATCCCGCGTCGCGCACGGGGAAACGGTGATCGAGCCACACGTGGTCGCCGAAGCCCTGCACACCCCCGACAACCCACTCAGCGCCAGCGACATCGACATCCTGCGATTGGCCGCACGCGGGCACACTCCGGAGGAAATCGGTGTGGCACTGCATCTTTCGGCGGGAACCATCCGCAACCGACTCGCGGCCATCAATCGCAAGAGCGGCACCCGCAACCGCATCGAAACCCTCGCGGTCGCCACCAGACGCGGATGGATCTGAGTCCGCGTGCACTGCGCACGCACCAACGTGCGATCCGCACGATCCGCCAGTCGTCCACATACCGCTCCAGCGCTGGTAGAACCGCGAATCCCGGCAACAGGCCGACTGGAAATCGGCTCGCACGAGCTGAATGCCGGGTCCAAGACTATGCACTTGCTGATCGAACCGATCGTGATCACCCTCGAGAATAGGAGAGACCATGTCTGCCCACTGCGATGTGTGCGGCAAGAAACCCAGCTTCGGCAATAGTGTCGCCCGAGCCGGACGCCGCGCCCAACAGCGCTACGTCAAAGGCCGCACCAGTCGCCGGTTCAACCCGAACCTCCAACCGGTGCGCGCGGTGAAGGACGGCACTCCCGTACGGATGAAGGTGTGCACCTCATGCCTGAAGAAGGGCAGCGTGCAACGGCGCCCGGCAGCGTAGGCATCATGGCCACCGCGGCCCAAGCATTGGCCCCGAGCGATGCGCCGGTTCCGGTCACAGGCCGGCACCGGCACTTTCAGGGATCACGATCGTGACGAATTCCCCTGCCACGACTGCCATATGCTGACCGCACCACTCTCGGGCCCCCACGAGTGGTACACCGTGCACGATGCCCTCTGGTCCCGCGCCGGAGCACGACCCGAGACCATCCTGTGTATCGGATGCCTCGAAGCCCGACTCGCGCGGCGACTACGGCACGGCGATTTCATGAACGCGCCCCTCAACGACCCCGAATTCGGCCACCACAGCATGCGGCTACGGCTACGGCAACGGCTTCGGCCTACACCCCTCGACGCCCGTTGATCACGGGCCCACCGCGACGGTCCGGTGAGTGCTCGACCTCTGTCCAGCAACTCACCAGACCCTCCCCGATCCGGAAGATCACCATGCTCACCACCCGATTCACCCTGCGCAAGAGCACATCCCACGACCAAGCCTTCCTGGCCGAGATGTTGATCGAAGCCGCTCACGCCTCCGGGCATATGCTCACCCTCGACGACCTGCCCGACGCCCCCGACTCCTACCGCTACATCGCGGGCTGGGGACAGCCCACCGACCTGGGTGTCATCGCCGAGGACGAACACGGCACACCCGTCGGCGCGGCCTGGACCCGACTGTTCGACCGCGCGGTCGCCTCACCCGCGTTCATCGACGAGGACACCCCCGAACTGACCATCGCCACCACCGTGACCGCGCGCGGTCACGGGGTGGGAACCGCATTGCTGCGCCGCCTGCAGGACACCGCCGCGTCGGCGGGAATCGGCGCCCTGGCCTTGGGCGTGCATCGCGAGAACGGACCCGCCCAACGGCTCTACCAGGCACAAGGGTGGACGCCCCATAGGCTGGCGGGTGAGTACAACATCTTGGTCAAACACCTCAACTGACACCCATCAACAGCTCTGCCTAGAAAGGAGCCACCCCATGGCATTCGCACCCTGTCTCGGCGTGCGGGACACCGCCGTGAGCAAGGCGTTCTACGAGAAGCTCGGATTCACCGTCGACAGCCAGACCGCCGACGGTCCCGAGGACATCCACATGCTCCTGTTCGACGGCCAGTTCTGCGGAATGCTCTACCGCAACACGCAATTGGAGAACTGGCTCCCCGAACTCGAGGGTAAACCCATCGGCTTCACCGGCGTGTTCTACCTCGAAGTCCGCGACTTCCAAGCCATGCTCGACACCTGCCAAGCCGTCACCACTATCCTGCGCGGCCCCTCGACCGATCACACCGGCACCCGCGAGTTCTACTTCGCAGATCCCGACGGCTACATCATCGGAGTCAACGACGCCGCATCCCGCCAGAACAGCGACCTGGTGGGCGAATACACCGCCTGACCGCAGCACCGCACCGGACGCACAGGCCCGTAATGGATTGTCCGGTGACCGTGAGCGGCGCCTAGGTGGGTCACGAACTAGCCCTTCCGACCCACCGTCGGCCAGCCAGCGCTGAAGCCAAGCGTGTCGGGCACCACAGACGAACACACTATTCTGCCGCTGTGCGTTTGGTCCGGGACAGTGCCGTAGCTCCGCCGGAGTTCAACGCGCAGAGCTCATCTCCAGTTGAGCGACGCACCATAATGCCGATTTTCGTGCGTCAATGAAACACCCACTTCGACGGCATCCTGACGGACGGCACCGAATCGGCAGGCATTCGTTCTGTTCGGCAACGGCCCGGCAGTCCCGATCCCGGTCGATCCTGGCAGCCGGCCGTGGTGAAACTCCGAGCACCCGCATCCACCGAGACTCGGCACCTCCGAACGTCTTTGTCGCCGTTGTGCGGGCATGGGTCGTCCGTTCAGATCGGTTGGCCCAGTACAGCTTTCGAATGTCGGCTTCTGCTGAGGCCCGCGCAGGCGATGCTGTAGGTCGCGCCGGTTGGCGTTGAACGGTCAGTTCTTCGACTGCGGTGTGTCGAGGCTGCGGGCCTGGTATGCGGCGCGGGCGGAGGTATCGGCGGTTTCGAGTTGGTCGGGTACGAAGGCTGAGTCGAGCGCGTCGCGCAGGAATTGTGGTGAGATCGCTCGGGCGGCCTCGACGAGGCGGATTCCGGAGGGGATCGTCAGCTCGAACCGGGGGCGGGCGATGACCGAGACGATGGCGTCGGCTACCTGTTCAGGGGTCAGGGGTGCGGCGCCACCTGTCGGTGAGGTGCCCGCGGCCAGCGGGGTGTCGACGATGCCGGGCATCACCACGCTGAGAAGTATTCCGCTGTCGCGGAGTTCACGGCGCACGGCCTGGAGGTAGCCGTAGACGCCGTGTTTGGTGGCGGTATAGGTGGCTTCTCCGGCGGCGGCGAGTTTCGAGGCGGCAGAGGCGACGGTGACGATCTGGCCACGGCCGCGCGGGCGCATGCTCGCCGCCGCGCTGCGGACTCCGTTGATCGTGCCGATCAGGTTGACCCGGATCTGGCGTTCTATCCACTGGTCGGGTTCCTCGGCGAAGGGACCGACCCACATCACCCCGGCGTTGTTGACCAGGACGTCGATCGGCCCGAGGGCTTGTTCGGCGGCCCGCAGGAAATCGGTGAAGGACGCGGCGTCGGCCACGTCGACCCGCACGGCCACCGCGGCCGAGCCCAGTTCCGCGGCGGCCTTCTCCGCCGCGGCCAGGTCGATGTCGCCGATCGCGACGCGAGCCCCACCGGCGACGAGGGCTGCCGCGGTGGCACGCCCGATCCCGCTGCCCGCGCCCGTGATCGCAACTATCCGCCCCCGAACCGATGCCTTCGACATCTCTGTCGTCCTTTCCTCAGGTTTTCCCGGAGGCGGAAGGGCGGTCTGGGACCGCCTTGTCCGCCGCTGAACTGCAAGCATCTATCCAGCAAACTGCTTGTGTCCACCACCCGCGTGGGTGCGACGTCGAGAGCGACAGCTGCGGGTGGTGAGATCCTCCCGGCGGCATCGATCGCTACGTTCCGCCTCACCTCGGTAGTGGTGCGTCGATCGACTGGGTGCTGCATCCGGTGGGTGTCGGTGCGTTGGCGGGGAAGCGTTGCTGTAGCCAGTCGTAGGCGAGGCCGATGGCGAGCAGGCCGGTGGAGATGTGGTCGCCGCCGCGTTGTTTCTGGTAGGTGATGGGTGTTCCTGCGGCGCAGAGCTTTTCGACGTAGGCGTCGGTTGCGGTCGGGGGGATGGCGGTGTCGCCGTCGGCTTGGTAGATGAACATCGGGATCGGGGGTGCGGTGTCGTCCGGTGACAGCCTGGACAGGAAGGCGGCGATCTGGGGTGTGGCGATGACCTGGTCGACTGGTTGGGTCAGGTATTCACTCACGTCGCGGTGTGAGTTCTCGAGCAGGGACTCGGTGAGACAGTGGCCGCGGTTGTGGGCGAGCACGGCCTCGGCTCCTGGCTTGAGGTAGGGGCGAAGCATGTCGGCGAACTCGGGGTAGGTCCCATACAGCGAGGCGATGGCGTTGGTGGGGATTCCCGACAGCGGGCCGGCGTTGTTGGCTTGGACGACCGAGGCGGCGTCGGTCGCGGGGGCGGCGTAGGTGGCTCCGGCGATGGCCAGTTCCGGTGCGTAGGTCGGTTGTAGCCGGGCGGCCCAGCCGGTGACCAGCCCGCCGCCGGACCAGCCGTACATGCCCACCCGTGTTTGCGGGGACAGCCCCAGAGGGGCGAATTGCTCGGCGGCGCGGACACCGTCGAGGATCATGTACCCGGGTTCGGCGGCGGCGGCGAAATGCCCGTAGCGGCCTTGGAAGTCGGGCACCGACATCGCCCAGCCGCGCGCGAGCGCGTCGGTCATTTGCGGGATCTGCGACATCGCCGAGGGTTCGGGTACGGCACCGGCCTGGTACCGGTAGGACGGTGAGCAATCCACGCCTGCGGCATCGTGATACATCTGCACCGACAGCAGCGGCCGGTCCGGTGCGGCGTTGTCGGGCAGGATGACCGTGGTGACCGTGGCGTCGGGCTGGTTGTTGAGGTCGGTGGTGCGGTACAGCAGCTGCCAGGCCTGGGCCGCCACCGGGAAGTTCAACGCGACCGGCCGCGAGGCCAGCACCGCACCGGGTGCACTCGCCTCGAAACCCGGCGGCGGCTGATAGAACGGATCCTCCTGCGGCCGCATCGGCGCGGCACCAGCCGGGGCCGGTGCACTCACCGCCGCTGCGGTGAGTCCCAGCATGACCGCGGCGATCCCGAGTCCCATCTTGCGCGCCAACACTTTCCGTGGCGATAGTGCAGCCGACATCTCGCTCTCCCTTCGACATTGGCCCCATCACCCGGGCGGGGCGACCGAGGATCATCGACAGTCCAACGAGGTTGCTCCATTCTCTTGCCGACCCCTGAAGCATCCATCTAGCAAATAGGTCACGTCCAATACTGTTTTCCACCTGGGAGATATGGTTTCTCATATTGGTGGACGGGGCGGCGAGGCGATCACCCACGCAGCAGTGGACAGAGCCGCTTGCGCGGTGTGCCTGGGTCGGCGGTGTGCAGTGTTCGAGAACTCCGCCGAGGGGCTGAGTCGCTATCTCTGGTCAGGCAATTCCGCGGTGAGCTCAGGCAGCAGGAGGCCAGGCCAGGCTCGCGCCGAAACCGGACCCGCGAACAACATCGGACGCCGGATAGTCGATTTGGCGGATAGTCGGGGGTGCCGGGCAGGTCAGTGCGGGGTGCGTACGAGGGCGAGTATCTGTTGGACGGCAGGGTCGGGGTTGGGGCGATGTGCCGCGAGGATGGTGATCTCGGCGGCGGGTGGCGGGTCCTTCAGCGGTACGTAGGTCACTCCGGGGTAAGGCGTAGGCGGTATCAGGCTGACGCACAGCCCGGCGGCAATGTAGCTGAGCAGACCGATGGCATTGTCGGAGCGGGCGTAATCACGGGGAGTGAATCCGGCCCGACGGCAAGCGGATTGGATGTGGTGGCCGAGCTCGTGGACCTGTTCGTCGGGCAGCACGAACCGTTCGTCACGCAGGTCGGCCAGCGAGAGAGCAGCCGCGGCGGCCAACGGGTGGGTGTGCGGGAGCGCGGCGCACAGGTATTCGCTGTGGATCGTGCTCACCTCGACACCCGGCGGGGCCTCGACCGGGTCGATGAGGAACGCGATGTCGAGGACACCGGCGTCGACGAGGTCGAGCAGGGTCGCCGCCGAGGGGTCCTGGCGGGTGTGCAGGCGCAGATCGGGCAGGCGCTCGGCGGCGGCGGCCAACAGGTCGGGAAAGTAGCGAAACGACAGCAGCGTTCCCGAGCCGATGCGCAGGTCGCCGTCGAGCCCGTGGCCGATGCGCCGGGCCCGCTCGATGGCGGCTCGCTGGGCGGCGAGCATCTGGGTGGCGTCGCGCGCGAAGGCCGCGCCCGCCGCGGTGAGCCGCACCCTTTTGTGGCTGCGATCCAGCAACGCGACGCCGAGTCCGCGTTCGAGCCGGGCGATCGCCTGCGACAGCGGCGGCTGGCTCATCGTCAAGCGCTGGGCGGCGCGGCCGAAATGCAGTTCCTCGGCAACGGCGATGTATTGCTCCAACAGCCTCGGCGTGAGGTCCATAGGCAAAACCATATCGCCGCTGTCGACAAAAGCATTGGACGCGACCCGTTTGCTGAATGAATGCTCGATATCAGGAAGAAATGACGTCGGCATCGCCAACGCTCGGGGTGCTCGAGACGATCGCGCTACTGCGTGCCAAGGCGGCATCGAGCCTCGATCTCACCGCCGCCTTACTGGATCGGATCGACCGGCACGACCCGGAAATCACTGCGTTCGTCCGCACATATGCCGACTCTGCGCGGGACGAATGTCCTCACATGCCGCATCCCGCGCGGGCCGCGGCAGCCAGCGCGACCAACTGAAGATCAACGGCCCCGGAGCATCTCGGGGCCTTCTCTGTGTCCGCACATGCCGAGTTCCGCGTCTTCGCTGCCTCAGACCGACCGAGGCAAACGAGCGAACATTTCGCAGACTGAGTACGCGTGGAACAATTCCGTCTTGTGGAACTGACCCCCATCAGCGACCGACTATTGGGCGCAACGGTCGCTGAGATCGGGCGCCTCGCAGCCGTGTCGGAAGCGGGTGCGATCCCCTTGACCGGCACGCTGGTTCTCGACACCGATCTCGGTTATGTGACGTTGCACTACTCCCAAGAGGGGCTCTCGGTTCGCGGTCCGGAGCAACTCTGCGACATACGTTGGGCCACAGAGCCCGACTTGACGCTGCGCGACCAGGGCAATGCCGAGGAATGGATAGAGTTGATACCTGTCGAGAACCAAACTGACGCTCCCGACCTGCCGCTGCACGTCGATGCGGTGAGCGCCTGGTTTGGCATCGGGGCATACCTCGACACGTTCGGAATCCTACTGACGAGCGGAGACCGCACTCTGGTTGTTATGACCACCGATAGCTTCGACCTGATTGTCTCCAATCGTCAGGACGCTCGGCAGCGCGCTGAACTGGTGGCCGCCAACATGAATTTGCGCTTGATCGAACAAGAGCAGAGGCTCTCACTACGAGGTAGAAGGGCCTTGCGTTGTTGCATACGCTAAGGGCACCCGGTGGGAGGCAAGCCGTTAGTGAGCCCACACCGATGGCGATAGTGGCAGCCGCATTCCCGCCGGTGTTTTGCGTCAACCCGGTGGCAGGCTGCGGTGCTCTGTCCGGTTGTCGAGGCTGATCTCTGGAAACGCGCGGTAATGCCGATGACAGCTTGGCGCAGCGCGAGATCGATGACATCTGCCGTCGAAATCGCGGCGGTTCGCAAGCGACCACTGTGTGCCAAATCCGACCGGGTTCCACACCGAAGTCCTACATTGCTGTGCTGAACTCTCTTCATGAGATTCGCTGAGGTCGGGGCAAGGACCCTTGCAGGGATCGGCAGTTACGCGGCCACTGCAATGTCGCTGGGTGGAGCCCGCTCTCGGATGCGTCGAGGCCTGTTCGGAGCAGACGTGCCTGCGGTGGTGAAGCAGGTGAGCGGACAAGATCTGCTCGCGCTGGGCGATGCGGCTCGCGCCCGTTTCTCGGCGTATGGTCGCCCGCGCTGGACTGCGGCGCACCTCGATGAGATTGCCTCGGTTTTCCTGATCCCGCTGGTTAAGAAGACGGGAGCAGACGGGCATCACCCCGCCTGGCGTTGTTACGCGGGGGTCACCTTGACCGGAAACGGAACCGTTGTATTCACCATCGACATTTCCATGGCAGATTTCGACCGCTTGCCCACCGCGAACGACCCCTGCGTGGTGGCCGAAGCATTGCTGCCTCATGCCACACACCTGCCAATCGAAGAGTGAGCGTTCTGACCGTAGTTGATGTGCGTGAGTTCGGGAACGCACCGACATGCCGCTGGGCGCGCGGTTTGCGCGGCGAGATCGACTGCCGCGCCGAACATCCGATATTGCCGATGAGCGGGCGTTTCGCCTGGCCCGCCGTCCCCGGGACGAGTCAGCCGATGACAAACGCCGGATCTGCCGACGAGAGTGCTTCAGGTGGCTGTGTCGCTCGATTGCATATCGGATGTTCTCGGTTGGTAAACGATCAACGCCGACAGGTGTGGGACGCTAGGCTGATCCGGGATGGTGAAACAGTTGGGGGACTAGATGGTTACCGCTGTCGTTGCGGCATTTGCAGGGCTCGCTGGAATCGCTGTCGGCCGATTCTGGGACAGCCGTGCTGAGTCGGCGCGATGGCGTCGCGATCAACGAATGCGAGGCTATGAGGAGCTCGCCAAGGAGTTCTACCGGTTCCGTGCCAGCATACGAAGGTGCCTGGTGTCAGCGGTTGATAGCGATCGTCGACTCGCTGCGGTCGACGCTCTTCACGACCATCATGCGGTGTGGAACGAACGCCTCACCTCGGTGTGGGTGCACGGGTCTGAGGCCGCTGCTACCGCAGCGTACGCGCTCGATCACGAACTTGCTGAGCTCGGAACGGCCGTAGTGTACGAGCGCCTGCCGGAGTCCGATTGGATCGTGCGCCGGGAGCCCGTTCAGCAACGGTTCGATGACTACATCGACGCCATCCGTGCTGATCTGGCGCTTCCGCATCTTCGGGTCTTGCGCGCCAACGCAAGTGATCGCCTCGAACAAGACTCGACACAGCGAACGCACTGACATGCCGCTGTGCGTTCGGTCCGGTCCGGGACAGTGCTGTAGCTCCGCCGGAGTTCAACGCGCAGAGCGCATCTCCAGTTGAGCGACGCACCATAATGCCGGATGCCGGATGCCGGATGCCGGATGCCGGATGCCGGATGCCGGATGCCGGGGAACGATCCCGTAGTTCTCGTTGTCAGCTCCGGGTGCCGTAGCTCTGGCGTCCCGGGCGTTCGCGGTCTGCAGCACTCCATCTTCGCCATCCCGGCCTGCCTTCAGACGGGATCCGTTGTCGGCCGGTAGGTTCCAGCCGAAGGCGGGGCCGGATTTCACTGCGGATGGGCTGCGCGGGTAGCGTCGCCGCGCAGAGCTCGGTCGGAGGGGATGGAGGCAACGTGATGGCGCTGGGGCGGTGGTGGCGCTGTGTCACCTGCTGGCGCGTGGCGACCTTGGTCTTGGTCGCGTTACCACGGGTGTTATATGCGCGCTTCCCGGAGTTGCCCGACAGTGACGCCGGGGCGGACCACAGCGAGGCCACGGTGGTCGTCTCAGAGACCGTCGTCGGGGTGGACTACCTGCCGGCGCGGCCGTTGCTCGAGCAATTGCTCGTATTCGTCGCAGAGTCCGGCCTCGTGGTGCTGCTGCCCGCAGTCGTCTTCGCGCTGCCGCGCAGGCATGTCCGGCGCGGAACACGCTGGGCCGCAGGAATTCTGGCCGTCCTCGGCACGGTAGACGGATATCTCGGGATGAAGGCGCTCGAGCACAACGACACGGCGGGATGGGATTTGCTGCTCCCGTCGCCGTTCTACTTGCTGGCAGCGGGCGCGCTCGTGCTGAGCCAACGGCAGCACCGGCCCGAGTCGAGTGAGCCCGCGACGAGCTAGCGTGGCAACGACACAACCGGCAGCTGGGTGTTGCCACGTCTTGTGACAGCAGCTCGGCGCCTCACGAACGTCCGGCCTCGCCGCTGTGCGGGCGGTCCGGCGCGGTTCAGCCGTCGGCCGGCTGATCTCGCGAACGCACCATACTGCCGATGATCGGGTCGAGCTGGAATGGCCCACCGATTCCGGCCAGTAGCGACCAAGGCGCCGGATCAGGATGTCTGCCTCCAGGCGTTGTACAGATCGCGCAGGTAGGCCCGGTCCTCGAGTTCGATCATGTGCACCAGGTTCAGGGCCGGGATGCAGGCGTCTTTGGTTGCGGGCTTGAACACATAGCAGTAGCCGGCGTAGGCGTTGCCCTCGCCGCGGACGCCGGGCTCGTGAACCCAGCGTGCGGGGACCGCGCGGCGCAGCAGCTCGCCCCAATACCACTGCGCGCCCGCAGCGAAGCCTGCGTTCTCGGCGGCCTCGAACGCCTCCTCGGTGAGCGTCACCCGGAACACGGCCTCCACCAGATCCTCGATTGACGCCGGAGAGAAATCCCAATCCCGGCCGGTGCCGAATCGGGCGATCCAGGCCGGGAATTCGCGTTCCCGCTCGGCCAGCCAGGAGTCCAGGAACGCTGACGGTGCCGGCGTGAAGTCGTCCAGTCCGGGGGTGTACTCCTTGGCCGGCCGCCACTGCGGGTGCGCCGCCCGATGCCGGGCGGCCGCGCGGGTCCAGTCGGCGTGCAGCCGGGCGAATACCGCGCCGTCACGCCAGTCGAGCGCGACCGCGACAACCTGTGCCGGCGCGATCTCCGGTAGACCCAGCGCGGGATCGGGCCGGACCCGGGGCGCCCCGTCCACCCAGGCCCAGCGACCGCCAGACACCCGCAACAGCACCTCACCGAGGAACACGGCCGCGGCCTCGATCAGAGGCAGGGCCGTAGCCGCCTGATCCGGGTCGGTGAACCGCTCCAGCAGCTCCGCCTCCAGCCGAGCCAGGGCACCGCCTGGGCCTTCGATCCCCTCGCCGACGGCGAAGAGGTCCTCGAGGGCCGCGACCCGTGGGTGTGCGCCGTTTACCCAGTCGTCGAGCTGCCGCTGTGCGTTCACGAGGCGGATCCTAGGTGCGATGCCGCCGATCAGCACGAGTTCCAACTGCCGCTGCCGTTTCGGCGCTCGAGGCGGTGCGGTCTTGGAGTCCGCGTCTGCGCTGACTTCAGTCAGCACGAGTGAGCGAGAATGCCGCTGAGCGCGTTGAGCCGAGCGGCAAGTGCCGCCGTAGCGCACGGCGCTTTGAGCCACAGACGGTTGCATCTCCGGATGTTGCCAACCCAGGCGCGACCGATTACATCGCGTGCGTCGCCGCGAGCGCCGCGACATCGTGAATGGGGTGGTAGCCGAGCACTCGCTCAGCCTTGCTCGAGTCGTATACCCGGTCGATCCGTGTTGGTAGCGGCCAATCGTGTCTCCGGAACAGCGCCGCTATCGCCGGCGCCCGGGTGGCCAACAGTGCTGTGGCGTCGATCAGCAATTGCTGTGTGTCGTTGGGGCGGAACAGCATTGGACCAGAAATATTGAACACGCCCGTCACGTCGGGGTGTTCGGCGGCCAGTCGGTGGGCACGGGCAACGTCGCGGACGTCGACCCCGCGGTAGAGCCGATGCGCGGCTGCCACTGCAGGCGGCTCCGGGAAGCAGCGGGCGATACGCAACACGATCGCCGAGAACGGGTGATCGGCCGGGACGAGAGCCTCCGCCGCGAATTTGGTTTCGTCGTAGATATCGCGGGGCTCAGCCGGCAGCGACTCGTCGACCCAGACCGCACGATCATCGGGCACCAGCGCATGCCCGTACACAGAGGTGGAGCTGGTGTAAACCACCCTCCTGACACCACATTCAGCTGCCGACTGGAGCAACTGCGCGGTGGCATCGACATTCACCGCGCGAAACTCACCATCGGGAACCGAACCGACATGCGGGGCATGCAAGGCGGCTACGTGCAGCACGACATCCACACCGGCGACGGCACATGTTCGTAGTCCCTCATCACGCAGATCACCGCAGTAGGTTGTCCAACGCCCCGGTCGCCGATCCCACCCCCGCACTCGCCAACCCGCGGAATGCATTTCATCGGCGACAGCAGCACCGACGACACCGGAGGAGCCGGTCACCAACACCACTCCCGACATCATGTGCGCCGACTCTACCGCGCGCCGACTCGGCCCCGGTCCGTTTGCCTCGCGGACGAACAGCCCATGCCGGTGCGTGGCGTTCGGCTGACCATCACGACGGCCGCCGCGCCCGCGCCGGGCGAATCGACCGGGACCGGATCACCCGCACATTCTCCCGGACCTGTGCAACTGAAGGTAGCCAACGCAGCGAACTACGGCGATGGAGTGAGCACCGTGCGGAGCGTGTCACGTAATCCGGCGCGTATCGAGACGCGACAGACTGATGTAGCATTAGAACATGCGTTCGAACGGAGCTTACGAAGAGCAGCTCAGCGCGCTGGAGGGTGCGCTGGCTGGGCTGCGGGGCCTCGATGTGGCGCGGGGTAGCGAAGAGGAGTTGTCGGACCTGCTGGATCGACTGGAGGCTGCCGCGCGGATGCTGGCGGGGTTGATCACACGGGTGGCTTATCGGCTGCGGCAGTTGCGCGAACCGATCTGAATCAGTGCTGCAACGCGGACAGATCGATCGCCAGCAATGTGCGCAAGGCGGTTTCGCCGTCAGCGGTGACGCGGACGGCGCGACCACTGCCGACGCGGGCGATCCAGCCGAGTTCGAGCAGGCGACGACAGATCTGCGCGCCCGCGGTGCCGCCGAGATGGGTGCGCCGTTCGGTCCAGTCGAGACAGGGCCGGGCGAGCGGGCGACGTGTCCCGCGCAAGGCGGTGGGCGGCACGCCCAGCGGGCCGGTGAGCCAGGACAGGCCGGCGTCGGTGAGGGCGAAGCCGATGTCCTGGTCGAGCAGGCCACGCGCGGTCATCGCGTCGGTGATCGCGACCCCGAGTCGCCCGGCCAAGTGGTCGTAGCAGGTCCGGCCGCGCGCCAAAGCCGTTGCGACAGTGGCGGTTCGCAGATTCGTCACGGCCGGGCGCGCCGGCTCGAACTGGGCGGCCATCGTTTCCAGGAGCTCGGCGACCTGCGGCCCGGCCAACTGCACATAGCGATGCCTGCCCTGACGCCGTTCGACCAACAGCCCGCCGTCGAGCAGCCGGTTCAAATGTTCGGTCGCGGTGGATGCGGCCACCCCGGTGTGCCGGGCGAGTTCGCCCGCCGTCCATGCCCGGCCGTCGACGAGCGCCAAACACATATCGGCGCGGGTCCGGTCGGCGAGCAAGGCGGCGAGACCGGCCAGTTCGGCTCCTCGGGATGACACCACCCCATCATGGCGCGCCATCGTTTCGGCGGCGACCGAAATGTCGCGGGGATACGGTCACGCCATGACTCGGACACCGCCTATGCGCACCGACCCCGACCAGGTGCGGCAAGCCTTGATCGACGCACCGGTACCGGTCGCGCCGCAGGTGGACACACCCATCGGTGTCGCGTGGTTGCGCGCGCACGTACCCCGGTTCCGCGAGGGCGCCGAGCACCGACGGCTGCGCGCGCTGGTCGAGGCCGAACTCGACCGCCTCTCCCCCGCCGACCTGCGTGCACGGGCGCGGGCGACGGGCGGCACCCTGCCGCATATCCGCGCCTTGGCCCAAGCGCTTGGGCTGCAAGGCGTCTCAGAAGAGGCCGTGGCATTGGTCGCCGCCCACTATCAACCGCACGAGCCGGATGATGCCGCCGCCGACGCGGCAGTAGCGGAATTGGTCGACGCCTGCGGCGGTGTACCCGACGACGCGACGGCGACGCGAATCTGCCTGCTGGTACAGGCCTGTGCCGCGACGACCGCCCTCGTCGACCACGTACGAGAGTTGGACCCGGGCGGCAGCGTGGACGAACGCATCGCACGCACGATGGACGAACATCCGCCGCTGCGTTCGACCCGCCGGGTGATCGACGGCGAACTGGTCGAACTCGACATGCGCCACCCTGGACTGGGTTTCGGCGCCGGGCCGCACGCCTGCCCCGGCCGGGCGCACGCCTTCGCACTCGCCGCAGGCATTATCGAGGGATCCGCGTGAACAAGACCGAGACCTTCCACCGACTGCACCACCGTGCCGAGCCGTTGGTGCTGCCGAACGCCTGGGACTTCGGTTCCGCGGCTCTGCTTGCGGCCGAGGGATTTCCGGCGATCGGCAGCACCAGCCTCGGTGTCGCGGTCGCGGCGGGCCTGCCGGACGGCACCGGCGTCACCGCCGAGGCCACCATGGCGCTGGCTCGGCTACTCGCCCGGCTGCCGGTGCCGGTAACCGTCGACATCGAAGGGGGTTTCAGCGAAAGCCCCACAGCGGTCGGCGAATACGTCGCGCGACTGGCCGAGATCGGTATCGCCGGAATCAATGTGGAAGACGGCCGTACGGAAAACTCGCTGGCCGCACCGCAACACCAGGCGGCAGTCATCGCGGCGATCAAAGCGCACGCGCCCCGGCTCTTCGTCAACGCGCGCGTCGACACGCACTGGCTGCACCTCGACGCTGACAGCACGCTCGACCGGGCGGCGCGCTATGCCGATGCGGGGGCCGACGGCATCTTCGTCCCCGGCCTCACCGATCCCACCGCGATCGAACGGACCGTCGCCGCCGTCCCGCTGCCCGTCAACATCCTCTATTCGCCCAACGGCCCGTCCCTTGCGACCCTCGCCGCCCTGGGCGTCCGGCGGATCAGCACCGGTTCACTGCTGTATCGCACCGCACTCGCCGCAGCCGTCGACGCCGCCCGAGCGGTTCGCGCCGACACCCCCCTGCCCACCGCGGCCCCGCCCTACGTTCGAATCCAAGCCCTCACCGAGTGAGAACGCCGAGAGTGACTCAGCGCCGAGTGGTCAACCGCGCATATCGGACAGTCGAAGTGCCGGGGGTGACTACCATTGAAGCCAGCGGCCGACGGCCGAAAGGGGCTCGCGATGTTCGAGAAATTCTCCGATCACGCTCGGCGAGTGGTGGTGTTCTCGCAGGAAGCCGCCCGTGATCTACACCATGACTACATCGGCGCCGAGCACATGCTGCTCGCCGTCCTCGACCTGTGCGAGCGCGAACCGACGCTCGGCGCCACAGCGGCGTTGGCGCAGCTCGGCATCGAGCCGAAGGCGGCGCTGGCCCGGATCGCGCTGCCGCCGGGACCCGGCGACCACAACGTGTCCGGCTATATTCCGTTCACCAAACAGGCCAGGAAGGTGCTGGAGAACAGCCTGCGTGAAGCGCAGGCACTCGACGACGCGCATATCGGCCCGAGCCATCTGCTCCTGGCCCTGACCAGCGCGGCCACCAACGATCCCGAAACCCCCATCGGCGCCGCCATCGCGGCACTGGAACTTTCGCACGACAACCTTCGCGCGGCGCTGCGGGCCGGCACCGCGGCGCGGGCCGCCGCCTCGGTGACGCCGCAGTTCGCACCGCAGGCGCTCGAGGCGCTGGCCGTCGCCAAGGTGCACGCGCAGCAAACCGGTAGCAGCACTGTCGATCTCGGACACCTGCTGCTCGGCCTGCTGACGCTGGACGACGACGTGGTGCGCCCGGCTTTCGACGCCCTCGAGGTGAATCGCGGCCGGCTCGCCGACGAGGTGCTCGGCAGGCTGCCGCACCGCGAATGACGCGGTTCTAGTGCTTCTGTACCACCCGCTCGCCCTGCCCCGGCTTCCAGATCGTGATGTCCAGGTGATCGTCGATCACCTGGACCGTGGAGGCACTGCTCAGGTCGGCGATGTAGAAGTGGTCGAACTTCTGCCCGCGGATGTCGAACCCGGATTCGTCGAACAGGTGCTGGGCGAACCGCTCGTGCAGCTGCCGGTCGGGTAGATCGACGACGGTGCCGAACAGTTTGGCGTCGCCCTCGCTGACCTGGGTGTCGACCGTGGCGGTGTGCAGACAGAACCGCGGATCACGCGCCAGGTCACGGAATTTCGTCGTGCCGGGCATCCCCGAGATCACCAGATTGCCCTCGAAGAACCGCGGTTCCACCGGGCTGATCCGCGGGAACCCGTCCGAGCGAAGCGTGCCCAGCATGCACAGGTTGCCGGTCGCGGTGTGCCGGCGCACGAACAGTTCGGCGATATGCGGTGCTTCTTCGGCGAAATCACTCCAAGTGGTCATGCACTGGACAATACGGTCAATTCTTGCCATCTTCTGTCAACTTTTCCGGTTACTCTCGGATCCATGCGCGCGAGTCGACTGGTGCAACTGCTGCTGCTCTTGCAGACCAGGGGGCGATCGACCGCCGGTGCGCTCGCCAAGGAGCTCGAGGTGTCGGTGCGCACGGTGTACCGGGATATCGAGGCGCTGTCCGCGGCGGGCGTGCCGGTGTACAGCGAGCCGGGGCGGGCGGGCGGCGTGCAACTGATCGATGGCTACCGAACCCGGCTCACCGGGTTGACCACCGACGAGGCCGACGCCGTGCTGCTCACCGGATTACCAGGCGCGGCAGCCGATCTCGGCCTCGGTACGGTGCTCGCGACCGCACAGCTCAAGGTGCTCGCCGCGCTACCACCCGAATTGCGCGGCCGCGCAACCAGAATCGCCGAGCGTATCCACATCGACGCACCGGGCTGGTTCCACCGCCCCGATGAAACGCCCACCCTCAACACCGTCGCCGACGCGCTCTGGCACGACCGCCGCCTGCACCTGCGCTACGGCCGCAAGGACAAGGTCGTCGAGCGCCTGCTGGACCCGCTCGGTCTGGTCATGAAGGCGGGCACCTGGTACCTCGTCGCGCGCGATGGCGCCGGGGTCCGCTCCTATCGGGTCAGTCGCATCGTCTCGGCCGAACCGAACGGCGAATCCTTCACGCGGCCGGCCGATTTCGACCTGTCCGCGCATTGGTCCGCGGCGGCCGAAGATTTCGCGCAATCAATGCTGCGGGTCCGCTCCCGCTGCCGGATCGCCGCGACCCACCTACGCCTGCTGCGCCTGTGGCACGAACCCGCGGCGGTCGCGGAGGCGCTGGCCTCGGCGACCGAACCCGACGCCGAGGGCTGGGTCGAACTGACCCTGGCCTCGGAAGCCTGGGACGTGCTCGCGCACGCCATCCTGCCGCTCGGCGAGTTCATCGAGGTGCTGGACCCGCCGGAACTGCGCGCGCGGCTGGCCGAGACCGCCGCCCGCATGCACGCCCGCTACCATTCGGGTTAGGACCGTAACGTTCCTAAGTCGGTGGCAGGGTGAAGCAATGTTGGAGACGTCGGCACGGCTGCTGAAACTGTTGGCTCTGTTGCAGACGCACCGGGATTGGACCGGTGCGGAACTCGCGCAGCGCCTCGGCGTCACCGGGCGCACGGTGCGCCGCGATGTCGAGCGGCTGCGGGAGCTCGGCTATCCGGTGGACGCGACACAGGGCACCGGAGGCTATCGGCTCGGCGCGGGCGCGGCACTGCCGCCGCTGCTGCTCGACGACGAGGAGGCCGTCGCCGTGGCGGTGGGGCTGCGCAGCGCCTCGGACGCCACGGTGGCGGGCATCGAGGAATCTTCGCTGCGCGCGCTCACCAAACTGGAACAGGTGCTGCCGCCGCGACTGCGGCATCGGGTGCGCACCCTGCGCGCGGCCACCGTACGGGTCGGGGCGCCCGGCGCGGCGGTGCGGCCGGAGACGTTGATGGCCATCGCGGAGGCCTGCCAGCGGCACGAAGGGCTCCGCTTCGACTACCGCGCGCACGACGGCACGTCGACCATCCGCAAGGTGGAGCCGCACAACCTGGTGCATTTCAGTCGCCGCTGGTACCTGGTGGCGTGGGATATCGATCGTGGCGACTGGCGCACCTTCCGGGCCGACCGCCTCACCCCGCGCATCCCGACCGGTCCCCGCTTCACCCCCCGCGAACCACCGGAAGGCGATGTGGCCGAGTATCTTTCGCGGCAGTTGTCCACGAACTCCTGGCCGTGCCGGGCGACCGTACTGCTGCACTGCTCCGCGGCGGCCGCGGCAGATCGCATCTGGCCGGGCATGGGCGTGCTGGAACCGGTGGACGCCGACTCCTGTCGCCTGCTCGTCGGCGCCGAGACCCCGGCGGACCTGGTCTGGATGATCACCTCGAGCAACCTGGACTTCACGCTGCTCAGCGGCCCACCGGAACTGGTCACCGCGTTGCGCACCCAGGCCGCACGTTGCACCGACGCACTGCGTGATTGGTCCTAACCGGGTCAGCAGGTCCAATCGAGCACCGGGGCGAACGATTTCGTCTGCACCGCCGCGGGCGTCAGCCGCAGCAGCAGGTTGCGCGCGAATACCGCAGGCGCCGAGGACAGTTGAGCGACGGTGCCGACCCGGCGCGAGCGCGTGACGATCATCTGAGTGCGCCGCCTGCGTTCTCGGTCGTACCGGGCGAGGCCGGTATCCGCGGCGGCGACGCGGGCCAGGATCACCGCGTCCTCCAGCGCCTGACAGGCGCCTTGACCGAGGTTGGGGGTCATCGCGTGCGCGGCGTCACCGAGCAACGCGATGCGGCCCGCGACAAAGGCCGGCAGCGCGGGCAGGTCGTATAGATCGTGCTTCAGTACGGCGGATTCCATTGCGGCGGCGAGCAGTTCCGGAATCGGTGCGTGCCAGTCGCCGAATCGGCGGCGGAGTTCGGCGAGTCCGTCACCCGGTGTGCCCGCCGGCATATCGGCGGTGGCGAAACAGTAGACACGGCCGTCGGCCAGCGCCCCGTAGCCGAAACGTTCACCGCGTCCCCAGGTTTCGGCCATACCCGTGATCGGCTCGGTCGGCGTCACCACCACCCGCCACGCGGTGTAGCCGCTGTAGCGTGGCATGACGTCGCCGCACACCGCGCGCCGCACGACGCTGCGGATTCCGTCGGCGCCGACGACCAGATCGCCCGTCGAAGTGCCCGCGTCGTGCACGACGGTACCGTCGGGACGCGCCGCACGCACCGAAATGCCGGTGCGCAGCACCTTTTCGGGCAGCTCGGCGCGCAGGAGGCGGAGCAGGTCGGCGCGATGCAGCATGATCGGACTGCCGTAGCGCGCCCGGATCGCCGCGCTGTCCACGCGCGAGAGCCAGGCTCCCCTGCTGTCCCGGATCCCGGCCAAACCCCCTTCGACCGCCCGTGATCGCACCTGCGCGCCCAGGCCCAGCGCATCGAGCGCACGAAGAGCGTTGGGCCAGAGCGAAAGTCCCGCGCCGAGCGCGGTGATAGCGGCGGCTCGTTCGAGCACCTCGACGTCCCACCCCTGCCGCGTGAACGCGACCGCGGTCGCCAGTCCCCCGATGCCACCGCCGACAATGATCACCTTTGCCATCGTCCGACTCCTCCCGCTATCAGCTGACGGCTAAGTTACTACATATGTAGTCCATAAACTACTTCTGTAGTGCAATTCACTACCGGTGTAGTATCTCAGCGTGCCTACGAAGCGGGAAATCGTCCTGGATGCCGCGATCGAGCTGCTGGGATCGCGTGGTTCTCGCGCGCTCACCCATCGCGCGGTCGACGAGGCGGCGGGGATGCCCACCGGCTCGACCTCGAACTATTTCCGGTCGCGGGACGCCCTGCTCTCCGGCGTGGCCCAACGCCTGGAAGAGCGCGACTACGCCGACTGGGACGCACTGAGCCGGGTGCCGGCGCCGAGCACCCTCGACCAGCTCGTCGAGAGCATCGCTCTGTTCGTCACGCATGCGATCACCACCGACCGCACCCGAACCCTCGCCAGGTACGCCCTGTTCCTGGAGGCACAGGACTCCCCGGCAACGCAGGCCGCGGTGCGGCGCGGAAACGAACGACTGACGGACTGGATTCGCACCATGCTCGGCAACGTCGACGCGGGGCCGGACGTGGCGAAGCTGCTCGTCGACTGTCTCGACGGCGTGGTGCTACACCAGTTGGCCGGCCCCGCAACGGAGTTCGACGCACAGCGGGTGGTGGACCGGTTGGTCCGCGCGCTGCTGCTCAGCTGACGATGGCGAACAGCACCGCGGCGACCGCGAAACTCACCACCGAGAGAATGGTTTCGAGGACGGTCCAGGTCTGCAGGGTCTGTTTGACGGTCAGGTTGAAGAACTTCGCGATGATCCAGAAACCACCGTCGTTGACGTGGCTGAGGATGATCGAGCCCGCGGCGATCGCCATGGCGATCAGCGCGATCGACATCTGCGAGTAGCCGTGATCGGCCACCAGCGGCGCGACGATACCGCCGGTGGTCACGATGGCGACCGTTGCCGAGCCCTGCGCGATGCGCAGACCACAGCTGATGATGTAGGCGAGCACGATCACCGGCAGCCCGGCCGCGGACATGGTGTCGGCCAGCGCGGTGCCGATCCCGGTGGCGGAGATGACCTTTCCGAAGAACGCACCCGCACCGACCACCAGCAGCAGCATGCCGACCGGCCGCAGCGATTCGGCGGTGAGCTCGCTGAGCTCCTGCACGGTGGAACCGCGGCGCACGCCGAGCACGTAGAACGCGATGAGCACCGCGATCAGCAACGCGACGGCGGGCGTGCCGAAGAAGGTCAGCACCTGCAGCAGCTGAGAGTCCTTGTCCAGCAACTGGGTACCGAAGGTGGCGCCCAGGATCAACACCAGCGGAATCGCGATGATCGCGCCGATCAGGCCCACCGACGGCGGCGTGGCCGTCACGGTCTTGGTCGCCGTGCCGGTGCCGCCGCCGGTGCCGTCGGAAATCCGCTCCCCCTCATCGGGAGCGGTTTCCTTCTCCTTGGTGACCAGGAACTCGTCGGGCACCTCGACGTGCACGCGCTTGCCGATGTAGCTACCCCAGACGATGCCCGCCGCGACGAAACCCGGTAGACCGCAGACGAATCCCATCAGGATCAGCCAGCCGAGGCTCACCCCGAGCAGGCCGCCCAGCGCCACCGGCCCCGGGTGCGGCGGCAGGAACGCGTGCGTCATCGACAGACCCGCCAGCATCGGCATCGCGTACAGCACCAACGAGCGCCCGCCGCGCTTGGCCGCCACGTAGATCAGCGGCGCGAGCACGAAGATGCCGATATCGAAGAAGACCGGGATACCGAAGATGAGCCCGAGCAGGCCCATCGCGAACGGGGCGCCCTTCTCGCCGAACAGGTTCAGCAGCTTGCCGGTGAGCACGTCGGCGCCGCCGGAGCGTTCCAGGATCGCGCCGAGCACCGTGCCGAGCCCGATGATGACGGCGATATGCCCGAGGATGCCGCCGAATCCGGTCTCCAGCAAGGAATCACCGGCTTTGATCGCCGTGCCGACGATCTTCGACACCGGCAGGCCGGCGGCCAGCGCCAACCCGAGCCCGGTGAGCAGCAGCGCGATGAACGGCTCCAGCTTGACCTTGATGATGGCGAACAGCAGCACTGCGATCGCGAGCCCGCAGAGCACGAGCAGCCCCGGGGTACTGGTGCGCAGCCAATCTACGGTGGCGCCCATGGGTAGACCTCTCAATTCATGGATCGAACGAACGACGCCGCGCGGTCGGCGATTTCGGTCCACCGGCCCGCCGCGACATCGGAAGGGGCAACGACATCGGTGCCTGCCGTGACGGCGACTGCGCCAGCGGCCAGGAATTCGGCGGCGTTGCCCGCGTTGACGCCACCCGACGGGATGAGCGCAACATCTGGAAACGGACCACGCAGGTCCTTCAGGTAGCCGGGGCCGAGGGCTCGCGCGGGGAAGATCTTCACCGCGGCCGCACCGAGATCGAGCGCGGTGAGCACCTCGCTCGGCGTGAATGCGCCCATCACGACCGGAATGTCGTGCCGCGCGGCCACCTCGGCGACCTCGGTGCGCAGGCCCGGCGTGACCAGGAACTGCGCACCACTGTCGATCGCGGCCTTGGCCTGTTCACCGGTGAGCACGGTCCCGACGCCGAGTACCGCCTGCGCGGCGGACCGCGCGGCCGTGAGATAGCCGAGCACACCCGGCGTGGTGAAGGTGAGTTCCAGCGCCCGGATACCGGACGACGCCAGCGCCTGCGCCAGTGCCACCGGATCGGGAATCTCCGGCGCGCGAACCACACTCAGCACCCGGTCGGCCCGGATGGCCGCCATGGCGGTACTGCCCGAGGTCATCAGACTGTCTCCTTTCGCGCGGCGTCCATGCGCAGCGCCCGCCCGGCGAGCGTGCCGGTGGGTGCGCCGTCGTCGATGGCGAAGCGCCCGTTGACGAGCACGTGCGTAATGCCGCGCGCCTGCTGTTTGGGGTCGTCGAAGGTAGCCGTATCGATCACCGAGGCCGGATCGAACACGACGAGATCGGCTGCGTAACCGGTGGACACGAGGCCGCGGTCGCGTAGTCGCAGGCGTTGCGCGGGGCGGCCGGTCAGGTGGTGTACGCAGTCCTCCAGCTCCAGCACGCCGAGTTCGCGCACGTACCGGCCGAGGTAACGCGGGAAGGTGCCCCAGGCGCGCGGGTGCGGCCGGGCGGGCGCGAGTAGCGCGTCACTGCCGCCCATGTGCCCGGGGTGCACCATGATCGCGCGCACGTTCTCCTCGTGCCCGACGTGCTGCAGGATGCCCGTCGCGAGCTGATCGCGTTGCAGCAGTTCGAAGAACACCTCGACCGGGGCCACCGCGCGTTCGGCGGCGATCTCGTCGATCCGTTTGCCGACGTACTCGTCGAGGTCCGCGTTGGCGACCCCGCTGATCTGGATGGTCTCCCATTCGACGGTCACGCCGTGGCAGCCGTCGGACCCGTGCACGTCGACATCCTCGGCGATGCGCGCCCGCGTCGCCGGATCGTCGAGCCGCGCCAGTGCCGCGTCCGGACCGCCGGACATCGCCCAGCTCGGCAGCAGCGCCGAAAGCGTGGTGGCGCCGGGCAGGTAGGGGTAGGTGTCCAAGGTGATGTCGCAACCTTCGGCCCTGGCTTCGTCGATCAGCGCCAGGAATTCCGGTGCGCGACCGCGGTTCACGTGGAAGTTCATCGTGGCGTGTGTGAGGTGCAGCGCGCAGCCGGTGCGCCGGGCGAGGCCGATCATCTCCGCGTACGCCTCGAGCGCGCCCGCACCGTAGGAGCGGGTGTGCGGCGCGTAGAAGCCGCCGAACTCCGCGACCACCTCGCACAGGGCGGCCAATTCACCGGTGTCGGCATACATTCCGGGCGTGTAGGTGAGCCCGCTGGACATGCCGACCGCGCCGTCCCGCAATCCCTGGGCGAGCAGCTCCTGCATGCGCCGGATCTCGTCGCCGCTCGCGGGACGCTGGTCCGCGCCGACCACCAGCAGCCGCAGTGTGCCCTGCGGCACGAGATAGGCGGCGTTGGGCGTGATTCCGCGATCGAGGCGGTCCAGGTACTCGGCCACGCTGCGCCAGGAGAAGTCGAGATCCGTGGGATTGCCGTTCCACCCGGCGATCTGGCGGCGCACCACATCGAGGGTGACGTCGTCGATCGGGGCGTAGGACAGCCCGTCCTGTCCGATCACCTCGGTGGTCACGCCCTGGCTGATCTTGGCGAAATGCCCGGGCTCGGTGAGCAGATGCAGATCCGAGTGCGCGTGCATGTCGATGAAGCCGGGACACAGCACGGCACCGGGTCCGGTCTCGACCACCCGGTCGGCCTCGGCGAACGAACCGGGGGCGGTGATCTGGGTGATGCGACCGTCGGCGACGCGCACGTCGCCGCGGAAGCGCGGCAGACCGGTGCCGTCGATGATGTCGATCTCGCGAAAAAGTATGTCCGTCATGGGGTCCGGCTCGTCAGAAGAAGGTGTGCAGGAAGTCGACCACGCGCGGCGACGCGGCATCCGCGTCGTCGATCACCGGGACGAGCCGCCACTTGTCGAACGCGGTGCACGGGTGCGAGAGCCCGAACCGCACGACGGTGCCGATCGGCAGGTCCGCCCCCTCGGGCAGGCGCAGGAACAGGTGCTGGTCGTTGAGCGCCGACGTCCGTGCCGCCGGGTCGACCGGCGTATCTTCCGGTCCCGCAATGCGTTGCGGGACCGGAAGACCCTCATCGAAGGGCAGATCACGCTTGCCCGCGTCCAGCAGGGCCAGTCCCGGCTCCGGACGAGAAATGGTGCGCGCCCAGCCGTGCATGGCCGAGCGCAGCGGCTTGTCGCTGCGCGCCGCCGCCAGCGGCGAGATGCCCGCGTAGAAGCCGTCGTCGTGGATGAGGTACGCGCCCGAGCGCAGCACGATGGTGGTCGGCACGCCCTGCGTGCCTTGTTCGTCGGCCGATCCGGCCAGTCGCTCCACCACCAGGTCGGGGTAAGCACTGCCGCCCGCGGTGATGATCGCCTCGCCCGGATACCCGCCGGCGGCGGCGATTTCGCGGTGCAGGCGGGCGAGCTCGTCCAGGTAGTGCCGCACGATGTCCACTGCCTCGGGGGCGCGATCGTGCGCGAGTGCGCCTTCGTAACCGCCGACCCCGCCCAGCGTCAGCCGCTGCGCGTCGGCGATGGCGGCAGCGATGGCGTGCGCCTGCTCGACCGTGCGCGCACCCGTACGGCCGTGCTGCCCACCGAGTTCGACCAGCACCCGGACCCGTGCCGCACCGGGCGCGGTACTCAGGTGCCGGTCCATCAGGGCGACCGTCTCGACGCTGTCCGCCCAGCAGACGAACTCGAACGCCGGATCGTTGGCCAATTCCTCGGCCACCCAGTGCAATCCGACCGGATCGACGAGCGCGTTGGCCAGCAGGATCCGGCGCACGCCGAAGGAGCGGGCGACCTGGACCTGCCAGATGGTCGCCAGCGTGATGCCCCAGCAGCCGGCGGCGAGCTGTTGCGCCCACAGCTGCGGCGCCATCGTCGTTTTGCCGTGCGGCGCGAGTTGCACGCCCGCGGCGCTCACCCAGTCGGCCATCAGGGCGAGGTTCGACTCGACGGCCGCGCGGTCGATGGTCAGCACCGGGGTTTCCAGTTGCGCGAGCGTCGGTGCGGTGGCGAGGAATTCGCGCACGGTGTGCCCCCAGGCGGCGGGCGGCAGCCCTTTGTGCTCGGGACCGAGCCTCCGGTCTCCGAGTGCTGCTACGACGTCGTCGTCGATCACCACGGCGTTCCTTCCCGCATCCATCTACATAGCTTCTCGCTATTGCATATTATGCAATGCTTGTTGCGCATCGTGTTTCGTGTGGTTATTCTGCACGGGATGGCCTCTGGCCGCAAGCACAGGAAGGAGATCGGTGTGACGTGGCCTACGTCGACCCGCCCACGAGCGGTGACCGTCGGCGAGGGACTCGCTGTGCTGGTGGCACAGCCGGGTCCGCTGGAAGAGTCGGACACCTTCGAGCGGACCGCGGGCGGCGCCGAAGCGAACGTGGCCACCGTGCTGCCGCAACTGGGGGTCGACACCGCCTGGCTGTCGCGCATCGGCAGCGACGGCTTCGGCCGATACCTGATCGCCCACCTCGCGGCACGCGGCGTCGACGTGTCGGCGGTCGTCACCGATCCGGCCCGGCCGACCGCGGTGTACGTCAAAGAGCGCGGCAGTGGTTCCGGTAGAGCAACCGACCTCGCCGAACGCGCCAGCCGCATGCTGTACTACCGCACCGGCTCCGCGGCCAGCGCGATGTCGCCCGCCGACCTCGACGCGACCGCCGCGGCCGCCCTGCTCGCCCGCTGCGACCTGGTGCATTTCACCGGGATCACCACGGCGCTGTCCGATTCGACGACCGAGCTCACCGAGGCTTTGCTGGCCCTCCCCCGCAACGGCCGGCTGGTGAGCTTCGACCTCAACTTCCGTCCCGCACTGTGGGCGCAGCGACTCGAGCTGGCTGCGGACGTGCTCGCGCGGCACGTTCGAGGGAGCGACGTGGTATTTCTCGGCGCCGACGAGGCTGCCGCCGTCTTCGGCACCGGGGATCCCGGCGCACTGCGCGCCCTGTTTCCAGAACCCGCGCAGCTCATCGTCAAGAACGACGAACACACCGTCACGGGATTCGCGGGGGCCGATCACGTCGAGGTGCCGGCGCTCGGACTGGAGGTCACCGAGCGGATCGGCGCGGGCGACGCGTTCGCGGGCGGCTATCTCGCGGCCCTGCTGCACGGCAGGCCGCTGGACCAGCGGCTGCGCTTCGGGCACCTGTGCGCCGCCGCCGCACTCACCGGCACCGGCGACGGCGCCGAACTTCCCCACCCGTCGGTCCTGGAACGGCTCGCCGCCCTGGACGAAAAAGGTTGGGCCGAACTGCATTACAACGAGACCGTCATCGAGAATGTGGTCCTGTGAACCACCCTAGAGTCTGTGAGACGCCGTCATGAGTCAGAGTTTGTCGCGTGCCTTGACCATTCTGGTTGCGCTCGGCGAGGATTCGCGGTCGCTGGACCAGCTGGCCACCCAGCTCGGCGTGCACAAGTCGACCGTGCTGCGGTTACTCCAGACGATGGAGGCGCAGCGCTTCGTCACCCACGACAGCCAGCACCGCTACATGCTGGGGTCGCGGTTGTTCGAACTCGCCAACCGCACACTGGAACAGCGCGACGTGCGCACCCTGGCGCGGCCGCACCTGAGCGCGTTGAACGCCGACACCAAGCAGACCATCCACCTCGCCACCTACGAATCCGGCGAGGTCGTCTACATCGACAAGCTCGACGCCACCCAGAGCGTGCGGATGTACTCCCGGGTCGGCAGGCCCGCGCCGCTGCACTGCACCGCCGTCGGCAAGGTGCTCATCTCGTCGCTGCCCCGCGCCGAATGGCGGGTGATCGCCGAGAAACTCGACTATCACCCGTTCACCGAACGCACCATCCGCACCCCCGAGCGCTACCTGATCGAACTGGAAAAGGTTGCCGCCCTGGGCTATGCGGAAGACCATGAAGAACACGAGAGCTTCGTGAACTGCATCGGCGTGCCCGTGCGCAACGGCACCGGCGCGGTCGTCGCCGCGGTCTCGATGTCGGTGCCGGACATGCTCCTCGACCACGACCAGGTGCTGGCCGAACTGCCGCGTGTGCGCGCGGCCGCCGACGCCATCTCCGCCGAACTCGGCTGGGCACCCAGCCGCACCCACACCGCAACGAAAGGCTAGTTATTTCATGAGCGAAAAGATCGCCGTCCGCACCACCGACGCGCCCGCGCCCGCGCACACCTTCTCCCAGGGTGTGCGCAAGGGGCCGTTCGTGCAGGTCTCTGGACAGGGTCCGGTGGACCCGGTCAGCAACGAATACCTGTTCCCCGGCGACGTTGCGGCACAGACGATCCGGACCCTGCAGAACGTGAAAGCGATCATCGACGCGAGCGGTGCGACGTTCGATGACGTAGTCATGCTGCGCGTCTACCTGACCACCCGCGACGACTTCGCCGCGATGAACGAGGCGTACGGCGAATTCGTCACCGCCAACACCACCGGCGACGTGCTCCCCAGTCGCACCACCGTCTTCACCGGTCTCCCACGCGCCGAGATGCTGGTCGAGATCGACGCCATCGCCATCGTCACGGAGTAGGGTCCCCGGGTCCGGCTCGACCAGCTCCCCGCCGGTCGAGCCGGACCTGCCCGCAGCTTTACATGGTCGAGCCGGATAGGACTCTCAGCGGTCGCTGATCTGTTGAGGCGATCTCAGTACCGAGGAAAAGCCGAACAAACGGGCAGTGCCCTGCCGACGTGGTCGGCGACACGACGGCGCAGCAACTCGTACTCTTCGACCCTGCGCCGCAGCGGTCCGACAGGACGGACAACCCTTGCGTTCGTGACGGTCTCCCCGAGCCTGAACTGCTCGAGGGTCAAATCCACTTCCGCCCCGTCGGGCAGACGATTCCACCAGTGGTAACCGCGCTGCTCCTCGACCAGATACACGTCGCCGAGCATCAGGTCGCCGCCGAACACATCCTGCACCACCAGGGCCGTGATATCGCAATGCCCCCATGCCGGATTGCCGAAATCCCAAGCCGCTCTGGCCACGTCGTCGGGCGAACACGTATCAGCAGCCCAGCTGCTCCGCAAAGCCTGCTCGATCACATCGAGCGTGAAAGAAGACACCCAGTCAGCCTGCCATCTCAGTGGAGTTCACGCCCGGTCCAGCACCTGGGCCGACCCTCACCCTGGAAAGCTGTCGAACACGCTCGGGCCGGGACATTCTCGGTTGCCGACCCGACCGGTCCGACCCGCTCGTGCGCGGGTCGGACCGGTCCGGCCCTCAGGCTTCCGTGGGCGACCCGCTGCCTGGGGAGGCAGCCTCCTTAGGGTCGCCGGGGGAAGCCGGCTTTTCGGTTGCGGGTGCTGCGGCCTTTTTCGCGGGGGTCTTCTTGGCCGCGGCGGTCTTCTTTGCGGCGGTCTTCTTTGCTGCGCCAGCCGATTTGGTCGCACCGGCGGATTTGGCGGCGGCGGTCTTCTTGGCCGCACTTGACGCAGTGGACTTCTTCGCCGCACCGGTCTTCTTCGCTGCGGCGGTCTTCTTCACCGCACCAGTCGTCTTCGCTGCGCCGGTCGACTCGGTTGCCGCCGCCGATTCGGCGGCTACCGCAGACTCGGACGCGGAGGGTGCCGCGGCTGCGCCGGATGCGTCCGCCGACGGGGCGGCGCCTGTCGCGGTGGCTTTCTTCGCCGCTGTCTTCTTCGCCGCGGCAGTCTTTTTGGCCGGGGTCGCCTTCCGCGCAGTTCCCGTCGCCGTGGTCTTCTTCGCTGCGGCGGCCTTTCGTGGGGCGCGGGCGCCCGCAGTCTTCTTCGCAGCCGCACCACCGACCGCCGCAGCCGCACCACCGGCCACGGCAGCTGTCGCCGCACCGGGCTCAGTCGCCGCGTCACCATTCACCGCGACGGATTCCGCCGCGACGGGCGTATCGGTACCAACGACCGACGTCGAAACGGCCTCCGCGCCGGACTCGGCGGGGACAGCCGCCTCCGCAGTGTCCACCGCGTTCTGCCCGGTAGCGACAACAGCTTCAGCCGCATCGGCGGCGGTGCCGGTCTCAGCGACGCCGACCCCGTTCTCCGCCACTCCGGGCTCGGCCACGGTGGCCGAGCCAGTTTCCGTCGCAACCTCGTCGGCGGGGTCAGCCGCGACGGCAGTCGCAGCCGACTCGGCCGAGCTCGCACCATTCTCCGCCCCGACCGTGGACGACGCAGTCACTGCGACATCAGGCCCGGCGGTGCCGTTGGCCGACACACGTTCGGTGACAGCTGCTTCGGGTGCGACGGCTACCGTTTCCGTCGGCTCGGCTGCGGAAGCCGCAGCCGCCGACACGTCTTCGGCGGCAGCGGCTTCCGGCTCGGCGGTGGCGGCGTCGACCGGGACGTCCTCGGCGAAGGCTTCTTCGAGTTTGGCGAGGGCGGCGGCTTTGGCCGAATCGACCTCGGGGACGACCTTTTCGGTCACGGCGGTCGATGCCTCGGTGGGCTGCACCTCGGCGACGGGCGCGGCCGCAGGAACGGCGGCATCCTCGTCCGGCCCCACCGCGACCGAATCCACCTCGGCGACAGTCTCTTCCGGCGCGACCGCGGCAGCATCCTGCCCCGAATCCGCTTCGGCGGCAGTTTCTTCCGCCGAGAACGCGGCAGCGTCCACTCCGTCCACCGCTTCTTCGGAGACGACCGCCGCGGCAGCCGCCTCGAGGGAGGGAAGCTCGCCGAGGTCGATGTCCTCGACCAGGCTGACGCCGGGGATGGCGTCGAGAAGTTGGCGGGTGTAGAGGTCGGACGGGGTGGAGAGGACCTTCTCGACCGGGCCCTGTTCGACGACCTTGCCGTTGCGCATGACGAGGACGTCGTGCGCGATGGCCCGCACGACCGCGAGGTCGTGCGAGATGAACAGGTAGCTGACGCCGAGCTGCTGTTGCAGCGAGGACAGCAGGGTCAGGATCTGGTCCTGCACGAGCACGTCCAGCGCGGACACGGCTTCGTCGCAAACCACCAGCGGCGATCCGACGGCCAGCGCGCGGGCGATGGCCACGCGCTGGCGCTGCCCGCCGGACAGCTCGTTCGGATAGCGGTGTGCGACCACCGCGGGCAGCGCGACCTGCTCGAGCAGCTCGGCGACCCGCGCCCGCCGGGACGCGCGATCGCCGACGCCGAAGGCCCGCAGCGGCTCGGCGATCAGCTTCTCGACGGTCCACATCGGGTCGAGCGAGGCGTACGGATCCTGGAACACCGGCTGCATGGCGCGCCGCGCCGCTCGCAGTTGCGCACCGCGCAAGCCGCCCAGTTCGGCGCCGTCCAAGCGCACGGTGCCGGCGGTCACCGGCACCAGGCCGAGCACCATCCGCGCGGTCGTGGTCTTACCCGACCCCGATTCGCCGACGATCGCCGTGGTGCGCCCGCGCTCGATCGTGAACGACACGTCGTCCACGGCTTTGAGCACCCCGCCGCGCCCCCGGATCCGGTACTCCTTGCTGATGTGCGAGACCTCCAGGATCGGAGAACTCTTGGCGGACTTGCCGGTTGGGGCGACACCGTTGCGGGAGGCGGTCTCGCCGTCGGCGAGCGCGGCCGCCGTATCTTCGGCCGCCTCGTCGGTGTCCACGCTGCCGACTGCGACGCCCTCATCGCGCCGCGGTCCGATCAGCGCGGGCGCGGCCGCGACCAATCGCTGCGTGTACTCCTCTTGGGGTTCGGTCAGCACCTGCCGGGCCGGTCCGGTCTCGACGATCCGCCCGTCCGACATCACGATGACCCGGTCGGCCCGCTCGGCGGCCAGGCCGAGGTCGTGGGTCACCAGCAGCAGCGCGGTGCCGAGTTCCTGGGTCAGTTTCTCCAGGTGGTCCAGGATCTGGCGCTGCACGGTCACGTCCAGGGCCGAGGTCGGCTCGTCGGCGATGAGCAGATCCGGCCGGCAAGCCAGGCCGATCGCGATCAAGGCGCGCTGGCGCATACCGCCGGAGAACTCGTGCGGGTACTGCCGGGCGCGGCGCGCGGGTTCGGGCAGCCCGGCCTGGCCGAGCAGTTCGATGGCCCGCCCCTTCGCCTCGCGACGCGAGCAGAGCCTGTGTGCCAGAAGGGTTTCCGACACCTGGCGACCGACCCGCGACACCGGGTTCAAGTTCGACATGGGGTCCTGCGGGACGAGGCCGATCTCGCGCCCGCGCAGCTTGCGCAGTCGCTTCTCGTCCGCGTTCGTGATGTCCTCGCCGCGCCACCGCAGGGTGCCGCCGGTGACTCGGCCCGCGCCGGGCAGCAGACCCATGATCGCGTGTGCCAGTGTCGATTTCCCCGAGCCGGACGCGCCGACTACGGCGACCCGCTCGCCCGGCTGGATGACCAGGTCCGCGCCGTGCACGGCGGTCGTGTCCCCGAAGGCCACGCGCAGTGCACTGACCTCGAGTAGTGGCCCGCCCGTCACCCGACCGCCGCCCCTCACGGAATCGCTTCGCGATGCTGTTGTCATAGTCGTTTTCCCTCAGCGCCTTGTCTTCGGGTCGAGCGCGTCCCGCAGGGCGTCGCCGAAGAGGTTGAATCCCAAGCAGATGATCGCCAGTGCCACACCGGGGAAGATGCCGGGCCACGGCGTGCGGAGCAGGTACTGCTGCGCGTCCGACAGCATGATGCCCAGGCTGGGCGCGGGCGGTTTGATGCCGAGTCCGAGGAACGACAGGATCGCCTCACCGAGCACCGCGGTCGGCATGATCACCGTGGCCTGCACGATGATCGGCGCCAGCGAGTTGGGCAGGATGTGCTGGCCGAGGATGCGCAGCGGCCCGACGTGCATGGCCTGCGCGGCGAGCACGAAGTCGGTTTCCTTGAGCCGCAACGTTTCCGCGCGCACGACCCGCATCATCACCGGCACCTGCGCGATGCCGAGCGCGATCGCCGCGTCGGTGAGTCCGCCGCCGTTGATGGCGGTGAGCCCCACCGCCAGGATGACGAACGGGAACGCGAGCAGCACGTCGGAGACCCGCGACAGCACCATGTCGAACCCACGCCAGTACCCGGCGAGCAGGCCGAACGGCACGCCGATGATCACCGCGCACA